>CAYXMH010000001.1:0-321980 GCA_964466115.1 uncultured Rhodanobacteraceae bacterium
GATATATTCATTCTGCGATATATTCATTCTGCGATATATTCATTCTGCGATATATTCATTCTGCGATATATGCATTTTGCGATCAGCTGTAGTGATCAGCACTAGGCTACCTTGCTTGGAGAATTATATGACTACATTCAGGTTTCAACGTCTAACGGCAGGTTCAGTATATAAGTTAACAGCTATTGGCATTGGTTGCTCCGTTATTCCTTTTACCATACTGATCGGTATCAGTGGATTGTTCGGTGGTACCGGGTTGAAATGGAATGGTCACCCCGTTGCTGGGTTTACTGGCTTAATAGCATCGCCTTTGATTGGCTTATTTATAGCCACTGTGTTTACTTTATTTGCTGGAACTAGTTGTGCAATCGGTTTATGGATATTTGCACTCTTTAAACCTTTGGAGCTTCATGCCTACGACGTTAATACCAAGATGCGGGCGGGATCAAACGCCGGAAGTTCGCTTTAGGTAATTATTCTAACTAACGTGCGCTGCTGAGACACCCGAATAAAGGCAAAGGATTGTGCTTCAGAACCTGATAATCCGTAGTCTGGTAGGACAAAAAAAGAACGCCCCAGTTGGGGCGTTCTTTTTTTACCGGCACAAAACCAATAATCAAGCTTAAGCAGCGTTTTCCTCCGTCACCGCCTTCATCGATAACCGAATCCGGCCTTGTTTATCGACTTCCAGCACTTTGACTTTGACGATATCGCCTTCGGACAGCTTGTCGCTGACTTTTTCGACACGCTCGTTCGAGATCTGCGAAACGTGCACCAGGCCGTCTTTGCCCGGCAAAATGGTAACAAACGCACCAAAGTCCATTAATTTTGCCACGCGGCCTTCATAGATCTTGCCCGGTTCAACATCGGACGTGATCTGCTCGATGCGCGCTTTCGCCGCCTCTGAAGCTTCGCGGTTGACCGAGGCGATCGTGATCGTGCCGTCGTCCTGGATGTCGATCGTCGCTCCGGTTTCCTCGGTGATCGAACGAATTGTAGCGCCGCCTTTGCCGATCACTTCGCGGATCTTGTCAGGATGGATGCGCATCGTGAGCAAACGCGGGGCGTATTCGCTCATTTCGCTGCGTGAAGTGCTGATGACTTTGGCCATTTCATCGAGGATGTGCAGGCGCCCTTGCTTGGCTTGCGCCAGAGCAACACGCATGATCTCTTCGGTGATGCCGTCGATCTTGATGTCCATCTGCAGTGCGGAAACGCCAGTCGCGGTACCGGCCACTTTGAAATCCATATCGCCGAGATGGTCTTCGTCGCCAAGAATATCGGACAACACGACGAAATCGGCGCCCTCTTTCACTAAGCCCATGGCAATACCGGCCACCGGTGCCTTGATCGGCACACCGGCATCCATCAATGCCAAGGAGGAGCCGCACACCGATGCCATCGAGCTTGAGCCGTTCGATTCGGTAATTTCCGACACCACGCGCAACACGTACGGGAATTCCTGGATCGTCGGCATCACGGCTGCGACACCGCGCTTTGCCAAACGGCCATGGCCAATCTCGCGACGCTTCGGCCCGCCCATCATGCCGGTCTCACCAACCGAGAACGGTGGGAAGTTGTAATGGAACATAAAGGGATCTTTCGATTCGCCAACCAAAGCGTCGATGATTTGCGCATCGCGCGTGGTGCCGAGTGTGGTGACGACCAAGGCTTGGGTTTCACCGCGCGTAAACAAGGCGGAACCGTGCGTGCGTGGCAGCACGCCAACGCGCACCGTAATCGGGCGCACGGTGCTGAGATCGCGGCCGTCAATGCGTTGCTTGGTTTTCAAAACGCCACTGCGCAAAGTTTTGTATTCCACTTCACCGAAGGCCGCACCAATTGCCGCATCGGTCCAACCGTTTGCTGCGGCTTGTTCAGCCAAGCCGGTTTTGACTTCGGCTTTCAACGCGCTGATCGCATCGCGGCGTGCGAGTTTATCGCGCACTTTGAACGCATCGATCACGCGGTTGCCGACAATCGCGGAAATGGCCTTAAACAGCGTGTCGTCCGCAGCCGGTTGTTGCCATGGGAACGCTTTAACGCCAGCCTGCTTAGCCAGATCCTTGATTGCTTCAATCGCGGTTTGCATTTCACGATGACCAAACATCACCGCGCCCAGCATCACTTCTTCGCTTAACAGTTTCGCTTCGGACTCCACCATCAATACCGCATTGGTGGTACCGGCAACGACCAGCTCAAGCTCAGAAGTGGCAAGCTCAGTCGTCGTTGGATTGAGAATGTACTGTCCGTTGGCATAACCGACTTTGGCAGCGCCAATTGGGCCTTGGAACGGCATGCCGGAAAGCGTCAGCGCGGCAGAAGCGCCAATCAAGGCCGGGATATCAGCATCGCATTCCGGATTCAACGAAAGCACGGTAGCAATGACTTGAACTTCATTGCGGAACTCTTCCGGAAACAGCGGGCGCAACGGACGGTCGATCAGGCGCGAAATCAAAGTTTCTTTTTCGGTTGGCCGACCTTCGCGTTTAAAGAAGCCACCGGGAATGCGGCCTGCCGCGTAGAATTTCTCTTGGTAATTCACCGTGAGCGGGAAAAAATCACGCCCTTCGACCGCCTTCGGCGCACCTACCGCCGTCACTAACACGACGGTGCCGTCCATCGTGACGACAACCGAACCACTGGCTTGACGCGCCACTTCACCCGTTTCCAGCGTCACTTCATGGTTACCGAACCGGAAGGACTTGATTACTTTCGCCACGCAATTCTCCTTGAGTACTATCGTATTTGGTTGAAACTCGACATCTAAATGGAAGCGACGGATGAACCGTGCTTATCGCAGTTACGATAGTTAGCGACGAATGCCCAAGCGGCCGATCAAGGTTTTATAGCGATCGTTGTCTTTGGTTTTTAGGTAGTTCAATAAGCGGCGACGCTGGTTCACCATTTTCAACAAGCCGCGGCGCGAATGATGGTCTTTATCGTGCGTGGCGAAATGCGAGCTTAAGTGCTCGATGCGCGCGGACAACAACGCCACTTGCACTTCCGGTGAGCCAGTATCGTTCGGTTTTTTACCGAAATCGGTGATGATCTTGCTGGTTTGTTCAACATTTAATGACATTACAGAGCCCTTGCTGAAAAGGCGAAGCTTTCGACCCGCCACTCGGAATTTCCAGAATGGTGTAGCGAAAGCCCCGCGTTAATAAAAATGGATAAATAACATTAGGGACGACCTAAGCTTAAACGTGTGAATCTGCTTCGGGACCCCTCACAAACCCCTATTTTAGCTTACTTATACCCAATAGAGTCAACCGCTTATGCGCTTAATAAGGTGCTTTGGCGGTCAAATTGAACCCTCTTAGAGCTTTTAACCACCCCTGCGCCCGAACTTCAGCCAATGCCACCAGCTGACCATCCGGATCCAACGCCTGGTACAAGCCGGGCAATGAATCCGAAATCTGAACTGGTACGCCATGACGGACGGCCTTGGATTGCTCAGAATTCAACCGCAACGCAGGCAATGCCGCGAGTCCATCGGCCACGGGTAGCAATACTCGATCCAAATGCTCGATTCCTTGATCGGCCTCCTTCTGCAATTGGTCTAACGTCAGCATCTCGGGTTTGCTGAACGGATCGACCCATAACCGCCGCAAAGCCACAACATGTGCGCCGCAATTAAGATATTCGCCAAGATCGCGGACCAAACTGCGCACGTAAGTACCGGAGC
The DNA here is from genome assembly GCA_964466115.1 of uncultured Rhodanobacteraceae bacterium. GTDB lineage: Bacteria > Pseudomonadota > Gammaproteobacteria > Xanthomonadales > Rhodanobacteraceae > Pseudolysobacter. The sequence goes on from CAYXMH010000001.1 coordinate 3,689, forward strand.
CGCATTCCACGTAAAGACGCAAGCGATCGCCTCGCAGTTCAAGCAATTCGAGCCGAAACACCTCCACTTGGCGTGACGGCGGCCTGGTTTCCTCCCCGCGACGGGCACGCCGATACAGAGGAACGCCGTTTTGTTTAAGGGCGGAAAAAACCGGCGGCACTTGGGTAATACGACCGCGCAATTTTTCCAACGCCGTATCAATCAGCGCCGTGTTTAAATCGGGCACCGTCCGCTCGACGAGCACTTCGCCTTCGGCATCGTCGGTGTTCGTGGTAACCCCAAGTCGACATTCGCATTCGTAAGCTTTGTGCGATCCCAATAAGATTCCGGCAATTTTGGTGGCTTCACCAAAACAAATCGGCAACAAACCGGTCGCTAAGGGGTCAAGACTGCCGGTATGCCCGGCTTTTTTTGCGCCAAAGATTCGACGCGCCAGTTGCAATACTTTATTGGAGCTTAGGCCCGCAGGCTTATCCAGCAGAAGGATGCCATGAACATCTCGCTGGAACGGGTTTTGCGCACTCATCGAAACAGTGTAACCGCGTGCACAATGGCTATTTCTCGGATTCGCGCAGCAGCGACTCAATGCGCTCACCGCGGTCGACGGAATCGTCGTAACGAAACCGCAATTCCGGCACGCGCCGCAAACTCATGCGCTGGGACAACTGCATGCGCATTTCCTTCGCCATTTCCGTTAGCAGCTTTAACGCCTCCTTGGATTGGTGCGGCAGTAAAGCGGTCACGTAAACCGTGGCGACGTCCAAATCCCTGGTGAGCTCGACATCCGATACGCTAACCGAAGGGATCAGGCGCTCACGCGCCGCTTCATGCACGAGAACGGAAATCTCGCGACGGATTTGTGCGGCGATGCGGTCGGCGCGGGAGAACTCTTTGGTCATATGCGGTTAAAAACATCTCGGCTCGAACTTAAGTGTCGCTATTTCAACTCACAACTGTCAGAAAGCCGTTCATGCTGAGCCTGTCGAAGCATGCCGACTTTTCCGTTCACCCAACGACTCAGCTCAGGGCGAACGGAAAGTATGAGTTTCTACTGCAAACCCGAACTACAATGTACGCTGCACTTCAACACGCTCGTAACATTCAATCTGGTCACCAGGTTTAACGTCGTTGTATTGTTTCACGCCGATGCCGCACTCCATGCCGTTACGCACTTCGTCCACCGAGTCTTTAAAGCGGCGCAACGACTCGAGCTCGCCTTGGAAAATAACCGTATTATCGCGCAACACCCGAATCGGTTTATTGCGTTTGACCGATCCCTCGATAATCATGCAGCCCGCGATAGCGCCGAATTTGGACGAGCGGAATACATCGCGCACCTGCGCGGTGCCGATGATGTCCTCTCGAATCTCGGTGCCGAGCAACCCGGTTACCGCTTGGGTTACTTGATCGATGACGTCGTAAATAATGGAAAAATAGCGAATATCAAGATCGGACTCTTGAATCACTTTGCGTGCCGAGGCATCCGCTCGCACATTAAAGCCAATTACCAATGCCTTCGATGCAGCCGCCAAGGTGGCGTCCGATTCGGTAATGCCGCCTACGCCCGAGGCAATCACGTTCACCTTGACGCGCTCGTTGGTCAGCTTGCTTAAGGACTCGCGTAGAGCTTCCACGGAACCCTGCACATCGGCCTTGATGACCAAGTTAAGGCTGCGTTGTTCGCCGGTTTGGGTCATCGCCGACATCATGTCTTCGAGCTTGCTCGACTGTTGCTTCACCAAGCGCGATTCACGCCGCTTTTGCTGGCGCTGTTGCGCGACATCCTTGGCCAAACGCTCATCGGCAACGGCGATAAAATCATCACCGGCTTCTGGTACACCCGATAATCCCAACAACTGCACAGGAATCGACGGGCCCGCGCTTTCCACTTGATGACCGGTTTCATCGAACAGCGCACGCACGCGGCCATACTCAACGCCGCAAACGAGAAAATTACCCTTTTTCAGCGTACCCTGCTGCACCAATACGGTTGCAACCGGACCGCGGCCCTTATCCAAACTCGATTCGATCACCACCCCAGCGGCTTGGCCGTCCTTTGCCGCCTGCAACTCCATGACTTCCGCTTGCACGGAAATGGCATCCAGCAGTGCATCCACGCCTAAACCGGTTTTCGCCGACACCGGAACGAAGATCGTATCGCCGCCCCATTCCTCGGGCACCACTTCGTGCTGCACCAAGCCCTGCTTGACTTTGTCCGGATCCGCGTCGGCTTTATCCATTTTATTTACCGCCACGATCAGCGGCACGTTTGCGGCTCTCGCGTGTTGCACCGCTTCGATGGTCTGCGGCATTACGCCATCGTCTGCGGCCACCACCAGCACCACGATATCGGTCAATTTCGCGCCGCGCGCACGCATCGAAGTGAACGCGGCATGGCCTGGCGTGTCCAGGAATGAAATAACACCTTTGTCGGTTTCCACATGATACGCACCGATGTGCTGAGTAATTCCGCCGGCTTCACCAGAAGCCACCTTGGTACGACGGATATAGTCGAGCAACGAGGTCTTACCGTGATCGACGTGGCCCATGATCGTGACCACCGGTGGACGCGGCTCCCTATCGCCTTGACTGTCGGTGCGGGCCAACACCGATTCCGCATCGGTTTCGGTTGGTTTTACGGCAGTGTGGCCGAGCTCTTCCACCACCAACACCGCAGTATCATGATCAATGACCTGATTGATGGTGACCATGACGCCCATCTTAAACAGAGCCTTGACCACCTCGGCACCTTTCACGGCCATTTTTTGTGCAAGATCGGCGACGATGATCGATTCACCAATCGGCACTTCTCTCACAACCGGTGCGGTTGGACGGGAAAATCCATGATGCTTATCGAGCGGTTTAGCGGCATCGGTAACCCGCGAGCGCGGTTTCTTGCGATTGCCGCGCCTAGCAATTCCGGCCTCGGACAAATGCAATTCGGCGCCAAAATAACGCGCTGCCGCTGGGTCGTCGGAAACCGCCACCTCGGAACGCATGCGATGCGAGCCGCGTGATTTATGGCGTTCTTCACCACCCTCGTCGCGTCGCGCCGGTGTGTCCTTGCGCGGTGAGGCGGCTGGGCGCGCAGGACGATCCTCTTTGCGCGCCGGCTTGGCTTCTGCCTCCTTGCGCGGCGCTTCCACCACCACTGGCACCACCGGCGTTACGGCCGTGGTGGCGCGGTTGCGTTCTTCGTCTTCGGCTCGGCGCGCTTCTTCGTTCGCGCGCAATTTCGCTTCCTCGGCTTGGCGGCGCCGCTCTTGTTCGCGGCGGGTGGCTTCCTCGCCCTCACGTTTAAGCTGCGACTCGCTAAGCAAACGCAATGCCTCTTCGCGGTTGCTATCAACCTCTTGGCCTTCCGCAATCGCGCTGCGTTTTATATAAGTTCTCTTTTGACGAACCTCAACATTCACCGTCTTGGCCGGGCCACGTGCGCCGCCCCCGCTAACCGTAAGCTCGCTGACGGTCTTGCGCTTAAGCGTAATCTGGCGGGGCGCTGCATCTTCGGATTCACGCTCTTGCTTGCCATGGGTACGGCGCAAGAATCCAAGCAGCTTCACCTTTTCAGTGCTACTGACCACCTGCTCAGTATCGGAAAATTTCATACCAGCTTCAGCCAACTGGGCAAGCAGTTTGTCCTCTGGCATTCCCAGCACGTTGGCCAATTGTTTTACCGTTACATCCGACATTAATTTACTCCGAGGCCCGCTTGCGATTCCGATACCGTCTACTTACGCTTTCCAAACCTACGCCGATTTCTGCACCCGTTCCTGTGCGCGCGCCGCCATAATTAGCGCCGCGGCACGCGTTTCGTCCATGCCTTCGATATTGAGCTCAATCAACTCGTCCACGGCAAGATCGGCAAGATTCTCGCGCGTCACGATGCCATGCCCGGCCAAAGCAAACGCGGTCGCCTCGTCCATGTCTTCCAGCGACAACAAATCTTCAGAAGGATGCTTATCGTCAATGTCCTCCTCCACCGCCAACGCTTGCGTCAGCAGCGCATCACGTGCGCGCGCGCGCAACTCTTCAACGATGTTTTCATCAAATCCCTCAACGGCCAGCAATTCCGCCGCTGGAACGTAGGCAATCTCCTCCACGGAAGAAAAGCCTTCCTGTACCAGGATTGCGGCAATTTCCGTATCCACTTCAAGCTTTTCCATGAACAGCAAGCGTGCCGCTTCCTGCTCGGTTTCGCTCTTCGCCTGCACTTGCTCATGCGTCATGACGTTGAGCTGCCATGCGGTCAGCTTGCTGGCCAAACGCACATTTTGCCCACCACGACCAATCGCCTGCGACAGTTTGTCTTCCGCCACCGCGATGTCCATCGAATGCTTTTCTTCATCGACAATAATCGACTGCACTTCAGCCGGCGCCATTGCATTGATGACAAATTGTGCCGGATTTTCGTCCCACAACACGATGTCGATGCGCTCGCCGTTCAATTCGTTCGATACGGCTTGTACGCGCGAACCGCGCATACCGATACAGGCGCCAATCGGATCGGTGCGGCTGTCGTTCGATTGCACCGCTATCTTGGCGCGGTCGCCCGGATCGCGTGCAGCGCCTTTAATCGTGACCAAGCCTTGGCCAACTTCCGGTACCTCGAGCTTGAACAGTTCGATCATGAATTCCGGCGCGGTGCGCGATACGAACAATTGCGGCCCACGCACTTCGGGGCGCACCTCGTAAAGATAGCCGCGCACGCGATCGCCGGCACGAACCATCTCGCGCGGAATGGCTTTATCACGCGCGATAAACGCTTCGGCATTGCCGCCCAGATCAAGGTATATCGCGCCGCGCTCGACGCGTTTGACCACACCGTTGACCAACTCGCCAACCCGGCTGCTAAACGCCTCGACGACTTGCGCGCGCTCCGCTTCGCGCACGCGCTGCACAATCACTTGTTTCGCCGCTTGCGCCGCAATTCGCCCGAATTCGGCCGATTCCATCGGCTCTTCGATAAATTCGCCGACTTGAATCTCCGGCTTTACATCAACCGCATCCATAAGGCGAATTTGCCAATCCGGGGATTCCATCACCACATCATCGGCTACCACTTCCCAGCGGCGGAACGTCTCGTACTCGCCAGTCTGGCGGTCGATTTGAACCCGCGCCATCACATCCTCGGCATAGCGCTTTTTCGCAGCCGACGCGAGTGCGGCTTCCATCGCTTCGAAGATGATATTTTTCGCCACGCCCTTTTCATTGGCTACGGCATCCACCACCAGCAACAATTCTTTACTCATTACCACATGCTCCAGCTATGCATTAACACTGAATACCAAATGTTTACTTGCGCGCCACTTTTTTTTTCGCCGCAACGGTACGGTATTCCGGCACCAAATGCGCTTTCTGTATATTGCTGTGCGCTATGTCCACCAACGCACCATCTTGTTCCAGCGTAATCGTCGCACCTGCAACGGCGTGAATCGGGCCTTGGAACCGGCGCCGGCCATCCAATGGCACCGTTAAACTCAGTTTCGCCTGTCGCCCTATAAACCGTGCAAAATGTTCCGGTGTAAACAAAGGCCGATCCAAACCGGGGGACGACACTTCCAGCGTGTAACGTTCTTGAATGGGGCTATCGGCATCCAGCACTTCGGAAAGCCTGCGGCTAACAACCTCGCAATCGTGCACGTTGATCGGTCGACCCGGTGCATCGATGTAAACGCGCATCAACGCATTGCCGTAGGTCGGCTGATATTCAACGCCAACGCATTCCAGGCCAAGACCCGTTACGATCGGCGTTACCATGTTGGTTAATTGTTCGTGTTTCAACATTGCCATTCACAGCCCCAAAAAAAAATGGGCGCTAGGCCCATTCCGTAGTCCACCGTTTTCCATTCCCAACCGGTGCATTCGCATCCTGCGAAAACGATTGAATCAGTACGCATTCAACCGTGTAGCCAATAAAAAAGCCTCATAAGAGGCTTCCCAACCCAAATACCTGGTAGCGGGGGCAGGATTTGAACCTGCGACCTTCGGGTTATGAGCCCGACGAGCTGCCAGACTGCTCCACCCCGCATCAGCCAAGCGCAAAGTTTACCGTTCGTCGTGATGCAATGCAACAGCGCACTGGGTGAAAGTGGAAAAAATGCGAGAAGTTACTTCTCAAAATACGCGCAAACACCAATCGATCAGCGGCCCCCAAACCAGTCCAAGCGCAAACAGCGCCAATCCATTGAGTGAAAGCAGCCAGCGAAAGGAACGCTCCACCGGTAATACCAAAGCGCCGGTATCGGTGGCGTCATCAAAATACATGACTTTTATTACGCGCAAATAATAATAAGCACCGATAATAGCGAATACCACGGCAGTCAACGCCAACCACATCATGCCGGCATCAACAGCCGCTTTCAGCACCAGCAGCTTGGCGAAAAACCCGAATAACGGTGGGATCCCCGCCAACGACGCCATAACCAAAAGCATAATAAATGCATACCACGGATTGCGTTGGTTCAGTCCTTTGAAATCGTCGATTTCTTCGGCTTCAAAACCCGCTCGCGCCAACAACAAGATCATGCCGAAGGCCGCGGCCGCCATAACCGAATACGACACCGCATAAAACGCCGCAGCCGCATACCCACTGGATGTGCCGTTGCTCAATCCCAAAAGCAAAAATCCCATATGCGAAATGGTGGAATACGCCAGCATTCGCTTCAGGTTGGTTTGGGCAATGGCAACGATATTCCCCAACGCAAGGGAAACCACCGCCAATACCGCCAACATCTCGCGCCAATGCGCCCCCATACCGCCCATGCCACCTTCCAACAAACGATAAGCCATACCGAAAGCAGCGAGTTTAGGCACACTGCCGATGAATATCGTTATCGCCGTTGGTGATCCTTCATAGACATCTGGCAGCCACATATGGAAAGGCGCTGCCCCAAACTTGAATGCGATACCGACCACCAAGAACGCCAATCCAAACGCGAGTAATACAAATTTTTCTCCAGTAGCGTTGGAAACGGCAGCGTGTATTTGAGCAAGATCCAATGTGCCCGCGGCACCGTAGATCATCGACATGCCATACAGCAATAACCCGGAAGCCAGCGCGCCAAGAACGAAGTATTTGATCGCCGCTTCAGACGATAAGGACGAATCGCGATTCAGCCCAACCAGCGCATACGACGGTAACGCGAAAAGCTCCAAGCCTAGGTACACCGTAATCAAACTGCCGGCCGAAACGAGGAACATCATTCCCAGCGTTGCGAACGCGCAAAGCACATAGTACTCACCGGCAAATAATCCGCGATCGCGTAAATATCCGCGCGCATAACAAAACACCAATCCGGTTAGGCCTAAGATAAACAATTTCAGCAACACTGAAATGCCATCGTGCAAAAACATGCCGTGAAACGCGGCTGCCGCTGTATCCGATTGACCATTCCAAACCAGCGCGCCGGTGATGACCAAAATACCGATGGCAAGCCAATGCGTGATATCGCGGTAGGTTTGCGGTAAAAACAAATCCAGCAGTAGCAACACGCAAATGGCGCCGGCCAAAAAGCATTCCGGTAGCAACAGCATTAGGTCATTCAGATTAAACATTTCACCTTCCCTAATAACGAGCCAACACCAGATTGTTGACGAGTTGCTGAATCGAAGCGTCCATCAGATGCGTCAAAGGTGCCGGCCAAATTCCGAGCACCAGTACGGCGGCGGCAAACGCCACCAACATACATGCCTCGCGTGCCCCAATATCCTTTAACTGCGCGACCTGGTCATTGGCCACTTTGCCAAATATCACGCGCTTAACCAGCCACAAGGTGTAGGCCGCGCCGATAACCAGGGTCACGGCGGCCAATAGCGCCAACGATGGATTGGCTTGAAAGCTCGCCAAAATCACCATGAACTCGCCGACAAAACCGCTGGTTCCCGGTAAGCCGCAATTGGCCATGGCAAAAAACACCAGCAAAGTCGCAAACCAGGGCATCGTGTTTGCGACACCGCCGTAATCTTTGATCATGCGACTGTGCATGCGGTCGTATAAAACGCCGACGCAAGAAAACATCGCCCCCGAAATAAAGCCGTGGGAGATCATCTGCACCATGGCGCCTTGAACCCCAAGATACGCGGCCGCCGCATTTGGCGTTTGGCTGCGCATCAACATAAAACTGATAAATAAACCTAAGGTCACAAAACCCATATGGGAGATGGACGAATAGGCGATCAGTTTCTTCATGTCCTCCTGCACCAACGCCACGAAGCCGACGTAGATGACAGCAATCAGGCTCAGCAAAATCACCACCCAGGCATAGTGCTCGCTGGCGTCCGGCGTCATCGGCAACGAGAAGCGGATAAACCCGTAGCCGCCAATTTTCAGCATGATCGCGGCAAGAATGACCGATCCGCCGGTTGGCGCTTCCACATGCGCATCGGGCAACCATGTATGCACCGGCCACATCGGCACCTTCACGGCAAATGCAATCAAGAACGAAAAGAACAGCCACGCCTGCTCGCTCTCCCCCAAACCTAGATGCGCCAGTTGTTGCATATCCCAACTGCCGGCTTTGAGATACAAATACACCAAACCGAGCAGCATGAAGATCGAGCCGAAAAACGTGTACAGGAAAAACTTGATCGTGGCATACACGCGCCGCGGGCCGCCCCAAACACCGATGATGATGAACATCGGAATCAGCATGCCCTCGAAAAACACATAAAACAGCAATGCGTCCAACGCGCAGAACACGCCGATCATCAGGCCTTCAAGAATCAAAAACGCGGCGAAATATTGATTAACTTTGCTTTCAATGGCTTCCCAGGCGCCGATGACAACCAGAATCGTGGTGAAGGTGGTCAATAAAATCAGCGCAACCGATATACCGTCCACACCGAGGTGGTAATTGGCCTGGATGGCGGAAATCCAAACTTGCTTTTGCACAAACTGCATGCTGGCCTGGGCCGCATCGAAATCAACATATAACTTAATACTGACGGCAAACACCAATAGTGCGACCGCCAACGCCAGCCAACGCGCCAAATGCGCGCGCGTCGTCCCAACCAGCATGACAGCCAGCCCGCCTAAGATCGGCAACCAGACTAAAACATCCAACAAAGGCAAACGATTCATCGTATCGGTCTTCTATTGTTCATTCTTAAACTACGCCACGCCCAAGCAACCACCAAAGACCGGTCAACAGAACAACCAGGCCAAGAATCATCGCGAATGCGTAGTGATACAAATACCCGGATTGCAGCCAACGCATCCAACCCGATAGCCGCGCCACCAAGCCTGCCGCACCATTGACGATGCCGTTATCGATCACCGCAACATCGCCACCGCGCCACAACCCCCGCCCCAGCATGACACTGCCGCGCGCAAATACCGCCTGATACGCTTCATCAAACCAATACTTATGGTCGAGCAGTTCGTACACTGGTTGCAGCGATTTTTTCACTTTATCGGCAATTGCAGGGTTGAATAGGTACACATACGTTGCAACCGCAAAACCGGCGGCGGCGAATAGGAATGGTAAGCTCATCAAACCCTCAAGCATCAAGGCGAATGCACCTTCAAACTCATGCCCGCCCCCACCGCTGTGATGCGTATGAATGGCGTGGCCAAAAAAGCCTTCGTGCACCATGGGACCGACGGCATAAAAACCAATCAATACCGAAGGGATCGCGAGCAAGACCAACGGCAAGGTCACCACCCACGGTGATTCATGCGGTGCGTGCGCGAGTTGCCCCGGTGGTAAATGCGCGTGCTCATCGTCTGCGTGATGCTCTGCGTGGGTAACAACAAAGCGCTCTTTGCCATGAAACGTTAAATACAGCAGACGAAAGCTGTACAACGCTGTGACAAACACCCCAAGTAAGACGCAAGCGTAAGCGTATTTAGCCCCATAGCGATGCGATTCGGATACCGCTTCGATGATGGCGTCTTTGGAGAAAAACCCCGAGAACCCCGGTGTGCCGGTCAATGCCAAGGTTCCGACCCACGCGGTAAGAAATGTAATCGGCATATAACGCCGCAACCCACCCATGTAACGCATATCCTGTTCGTGGTGCATAGCGATAATCACCGACCCGGCGCCTAAGAACAGCAACGCTTTAAAGAAGGCATGCGTCATCAAATGAAAAATCGCAACCGAATAGGCCGAGGCGCCAAGCGCCACTGTCATGTACCCAAGTTGCGATAATGTGGAATAAGCAACCACGCGCTTTATATCGTTTTGCACGATACCAATCAGGCCAGTAAACAATGCCGTAGTGGCGCCCACGATCAGCACAAACGACAGCGCTGTCTCGCTCAACTCAAACAACGGCGACATGCGGGCGACCATAAAAATGCCCGCGGTTACCATCGTCGCCGCGTGGATCAACGCCGAGATTGGGGTTGGGCCTTCCATCGAATCCGGCAACCAAACGTGCAATGGCATTTGTGCCGACTTCCCCATCGCGCCGATAAACAGCAAAATGCAGATTACCGTTGCGCCATCCCAAGAATACCCGGCCAAGAACTCGATGCTCTTGCCCGGCAACACCGTATTGGCGGCCGCAAACACTTGTTGGTAATCGAGCGTATGGAACAAATAAAGCACCGCCGCGATGCCGAGCAGAAACCCAAAATCGCCAACGCGGTTGACTAAGAACGCCTTCATATTGGCGAAGACCGCGGTTGGCCGCGTAAACCAAAACCCGATCAACAGGTACGACACCAAGCCGACCGCTTCCCAACCGAAGAACAGTTGCAGGAAGTTATTCGCCATCACCAGCATCAACATGGAAAAGGTAAACAGCGCGATATAACTGAAAAAACGCTGGTACCCGGAATCGTGCGCCATATAACCGATGGTGTAGATATGCACCATCAGCGACACAAAGCTCACCACCACCATCATGATCGCGGTTAATCGATCGACCAAGAATCCGACGTGCGTACTGAAGTTTCCAATCTGGAACCAAGTGTAAATATCCTGATTAAAACTCGGCGCACCACCCCAAACGATTTGATAAAACACATACAACGAGGCCGCGCAGCTAAACGCCACGCCGCCAATGGTGACGCTGTGAGCGCCAATACGGCCGATCTGGCGGCCGAACAAACCCGCAATGGCGGCCCCAAAAAGCGGCGCCAGAACAATGGCGAGAAGAAGGTTTTTATCGATCATATCGCGCATCAACCTTTCATGCTGTCAAGCTCAGTGACATTGATCGTCGAGCGGTTTCTAAACAATGTCACGAGTATCGCCAAACCGATGGCCGATTCCGCCGCCGCAACCGTCAATATGAAAAACACGAACACTTGCCCTGACGGATCGCCTAAAAACCGCGAGAAGGCGACAAAGTTCATATTCACCGCCAACAGCATCAACTCAATCGCCATCAATAGCACGATGACGTTTTTCCGGTTAATAAAAATACCCGCAACGGAGATGCAAAAAAGAACCGTACCGAGAACGAGAAAATGGGCGAGCGTAATCATTGCGATGTCCTCCTTAAAGCCTCGCTGCCCATCTTTACGATACGAATGCGGTCCGCAGCATGGACATCGACTTGGCGCGCCGGATCCTGCGTGCGCACTCCGGGGCGGTGACGCAACGTCAGCGCAATCGCCGCGATAATCGCGACCGTAAGAATCAAAGCCGCGATCTCAAACGGCAATAGGAAATCGGTAAACAACGCCCGACCCAGCCAAGCGGTATTTGCAATGCCGCTAAGATCGGGAGCGGGCGCGGACTCATGCAAATTGCGCACACCCAGTAATGCCAACATTTCCGCCATCATCACCGCCGCCACCAAAATACCCACCGGCAAATAGCGAATGAAGCCTTCGCGCAACGGGGCGATTTTGATATCGAGCATCATCACCACAAACAGGAACAACACCATCACCGCACCGACGTAGACCAGCACCAAGGCGATGGCGAGGAACTCCGCCCGCGCCAGCAGCCAGATCCCGGCGCAGGTGAAAAAAGTCAGTACCAGGCTGAGCGCTGCGTGCACCGGATTGCGCACGAGAATCACCGCGGTTGCCGACACCGTGAGCACGCCTGCGAATAGGTAAAATAAAACAAGCTCAATACTCATTGCATTTCCATCTGTTTATTCAGTGCCGGCGCCCGCTATCGATACGCGGCATCTTGGGTTCTAGCTGCCGCTATCTCTTTTTCGAAGCGATCGCCAATCGCCAACAGCTGCTGCTTATTGACGATGTTCTCACCGCGGTTTTCAAAGTGGTATTCGTAGATATTGGTTTCCACAATCGAATCGACCGGGCAAGATTCTTCGCAAAAGCCGCAATAAATGCATTTAAACAAATCGATGTCGTAGCGCGTGGTGCGCCGGCTGCCGTCCGCACGAGCTTCCGAATCAATCGTAATCGCCAGCGCCGGGCACACCGCTTCACACAGCTTGCAGGCAATGCACCGCTCTTCCCCATTCGGATACCGGCGCAACGCATGCAACCCGCGAAACCGATTCGATTGCGGAATTTTTTCTTCCGGATAACGCAATGTATATTTGGACTTAAAATAATACTTGCCGGTAACCGATAGGCCCTTAAACAACTCCCACAACAGCAGACTCTTGAAGTAGTTAACTACGCGATTCATGATTCAGCCTCAAGCGCCTTGAATGATGCCGGTATAAACCAGGCATCCCGCGATCAACACCCACACGATCGTGATCGGAATAAACACTTTCCAACCCAGACGCATAATTTGGTCGTAGCGGTAACGCGGAAACGTCGCGCGAAACCATAAAAACAAAAACCCGAAGAAAAAGGCCTTGGCGAACAACCACCACCAACCAGGCATGGCCAATGCGTGGCTTATCTGGGTTGGTATCCATTCAACCTGTTCCAAGCCTTGAAACATCGACAACCATCCGCCCAAAAACAGGATCGACACCAGGAACGACACCAAAATCATATTGGCGTATTCGGCCAGAAAAAACAGCGCGAATGCGGCCCCTGCGTATTCGACGTGGAACCCGGCCACGATTTCGGATTCGCCTTCAGCCACATCGAACGGCGCCCGATTGGTTTCGGCAACGCCAGAAACAAAGTAGATGATGAACAACGGTAACAGCGGCAGCCAATACCAATTGAATAACCCATACGGGCCCACTTGAGCGCGAACGATGTCTGAGAGATTCAAACTTCCCGCGCAGATCAAAACACCAACCAAGCAAAATCCCATCGCAATCTCGTACGACACCACCTGCGCGGCTGAGCGCATCGCACCCAAAAACGCGTATTTGGAGTTCGACGCCCAACCGGCCAGAATAATGCCGTACACGCCCATCGAGGTCATCGCCAGTAAATACAGCAAACCGGCGTTGATATTGGACAACACCAAACCTTGATCGAACGGCACCACCGCCCAAGCCGCAAACGCGGGAATCAAGGCCAACAATGGTGCGGTGAAGAATAAAAACTTATTGCTGTTTTCCGGAATAACGATTTCTTTCAGCAACAGCTTAAACACATCGGCAAATGGCTGGGCCAATCCCAAAGGCCCGACTTGATTCGGCCCCATCCGCACCTGCATAAAGCCGATGACCTTACGCTCCCACAGCGAATAAAACGCCACCAGCAAAATCAGGGGCACGACAACAACAACGATTTTAAGCACGGTCCAACCGATCAGCAGTAACTCGTTCATGGCTTAAACTCTTGTCACGCTAAGGCTGGCGCCGGTCGGCGGCAATAACGCCGTTTCCATTTGCGCGTTCTCGATCCAAGCGGTGCCACGCGCTAATTTAGGGTTCAACACCAACGGTAAATTTACTTTCGCGCCACCGCCGCTGACTTGCACTGGCGCACCCGCATCAAGCCCCACGGCTTGCGCATCATTCGGGTGCAGACAGACACAGGCGGCGCGATTAAGCGGATGCGCTTGCAGTGCACCGGCGCGCCGCAAAACCGCATCGCTGCGGTAAATTCCTGTGGTTGCCAGCCGCACCAAACCAGCGCCTGCCGCCGCTAAAGGCGCAAATTTGCCGTTTGCTGCAATCGGTTGCGCGCTTGCAAGCAAGGAATCGATTTCGCGTTGCAATTCCTCAATCTCAGTAAAAGTAAAACCGCTAACATTTAATGCAGCACCCAACGCACGCAATACACGCCAACCGGAGCGTGCTGCATTGGGCAGTTTGGCGCCCGCGCTCACGCGTTGCGCCGTGCCTTCGAGGTTGACCAGCGTCGCATCGATCTCGGGCAACAAGCCGATCGGCAAGATAACTTCGGCGATTTCGCGGATTGCCGCACTGGCATACGCCGAAAACGCAATGACACTTTCAGCTTGACGCAAAGCCTGAAGAGTTTGGGCGCTATCGCAGAAGTCCAACGGATCGCACCCGTACAGCACATACAGTTTGCGCGGCTGTTGCAGCATCGCTTGCGCATCAAGACCGGCCGCTCTTGGCATCACGCCAATTCGTGCAAGACCCACCGCATTCGCGCCATTCGGAATTTCATTAAATGCGGAATTAGTCGCTTTCGCGATAAACCTCGCAAGCGCGCGCAACCAAGACGCTTGCGGATGTTGTGATGCAATTTCACCAAATACGACGGCGGAGGATGCGGCCTCACGCAATGCCTTCACTGCGTTGCGTGCAGCTTCGGTCGCCGTGACACCGGCAAGCCGATCGATAAGCGCTGTCTCGGTAGGCAAGCTTCCATATTCGGTTGACGCTGCTTTCGCCAAAACCAAAAGCTCGTTCACCAGTTGCTGCGGCCCCGCAAGAAAGGTGTGTTCGCAATTAAAATTAAAATCGAATGCGACCGGGTTGACTGCAAATACGCGCGCCCCTCTTAAGGTGGCCTTGCGCATCCGATGGTTGACCAAAGGCAACTCGTGCCGGATGTTCGAGCCTACCAGCAAGAACGCATTGGCTTTTTCGATCTCGACGATCGGCATCTCGAACGTCACGCCGACTGCACCGTCGGCGAAATCGAGCTGCCGCAGACGATGGTCGAGATTGATTATTTGCTTGTCCGCGAGCAAGCGGCCCAGTAAATACCCCTCTTCGCACGAAGTGGCCGGCGCAACCAAGGTGCCGATCTGCTCTGCGGCAACGCTGGTTAAGCGCGCGGCAACGAACGCAATCGCCTCATCCCATTCCACATCCTGCCAAACGCCGTTCTTTTTAATTTGCGGGGCATTAGCACGATCGGATGCATATAGACCTTGATGGCTGTAGCGATCGCGATCGGACAGCCAGCATTCATTGATGTCTTCGTTGTCACGCGGAACCGTACGCAATACCTCACCGCGACGCGTATGCAAAAACAAATGCGAACCCATCGCATCGTGATAGCCAATCGATTCACGCGCAATCAATTCCCAAGCGCGCGCACGAAAACGAAACGGTTTATTGGTTAACGCCCCAACCGGGCATACGTCAATGACGTTTCCGGAAAGCTCGGACTCGATGGTTTTTCCAATGTAGGTGCCAATTTCCAAATGCTCGCCGCGCCCTAACCCGCCAAGCTCATAAGTGCCGGCGATATCGGAAACGAAGCGCACGCAGCGCGTGCATTGAATGCAGCGCGTCATGTCGGTTGCGATCAAAGGACCGATGTCTTCATCGGCAACCACGCGTTTGCGTTCGCTGAAGCGCGACACCGATCGGCCATAGCCCATCGACAAATCTTGCAATTCACATTCACCGCCCTGATCGCAAATCGGGCAATCCAACGGGTGATTGATCAGCAGAAATTCCATGACGTTGCGCTGCGCCGACAATGCGCGCTGCGACTGGGTATGGATTTTCATGCCCTCCATCACCGGTGTGGCGCAAGCCGGCTGTGGTTTCGGCGCTTTCTCCACTTCCACCATACACATGCGGCAATTTGCCGCAATCGGTAATTTGTTGTGATAGCAAAACCGAGGAATTTGTATGCCGGCCTTGTCCGCGGCCTGAATAATCATCGAGCCTTTCGGCACCGCCATCGCCTTGCCGTCGATTTCGATGTTGATCAAATCGGGCGCTGTGCTATTAACCGGTTGCGCGCTCATGCGGCTACCCCAAACTGCGCGTCAACCATGGATCGCTTGTTCACAATGAAATACTCGAATTCGTGCCAATAATGGCGCAAAAATCCCTGCACCGGCCAAGCCGCCGCCTCGCCAAAGGCGCAAATGGTATGGCCTTCAATTTGACCAGCGGCTGCCTTCAACAAATCAAGATCGCTCAACTGCGCGTTGCCTTCAACCATGCGCGTCAACATGCGATACATCCAACCGGTGCCTTCGCGGCACGGAGTACATTGGCCGCACGATTCAGCGTAATAAAACCGCGCAATGCGTTGACACGCGCGCACCATGCAGGTGGTTTCATCCATCACGATCACCGCGCCGGAACCAAGGCCGGAGCCGGCCTTCTGAATCGCATCGTAATCCATCGTGATGGCGAGCATCGTCTCGCTCGGCAACACCGGCATCGATGAACCCCCAGGAATGACGGCTTTCAGTTTGCGCCCGTCGCGCACGCCACCGGCCATCGCCAACAATTCGGAGAACGGCGTGCCCAGGCGAATCTCATAGTTGCCGGGGCGGTTCACGTGACCCGAAACCGAAAACACTTTTGGGCCGCCGTTATTCGGTTTGCCTAAATTCAAGAACCATTCCGCGCCGTTGCGCAGTATCGCCGGCACCGACGCATAGGTTTCGGTGTTGTTGATCGTCGTCGGTTTACCGTACAAACCAAAATTCGCCGGAAACGGCGGTTTGTAGCGTGGCTGGCCTTTCTTGCCCTCTAACGATTCCATCAACGCCGTTTCTTCGCCGCAAATATAGGCGCCGGCGCCAAGCACCGTATACATATCAACGTCAATGCCGGTGTTTTGAATGTTTTTACCGAGCAAGCCCGCCGCGTACGCCGCTTTTAATGCTTCCTCAAAACGCTCAAACGGCTCATGGTGGAATTCACCGCGCAAATAATTATAGGCAACCGTTGATCCGGTCGCGTAGCACGCAATCGCCATGCCTTCGATCACCGCATGCGGGTTATAGCGCAGGATATCGCGGTCCTTGCAGGTACCAGGCTCGGATTCATCGGAATTGCACAAAATGTACTTTTGACCCGGCGCATTGCGCGGCATAAATGACCATTTAAGCCCGGTTGGAAACCCAGCGCCCCCGCGCCCGCGCAAACTCGATTGTTTTACCGTCTCGATAATCTCTTCTTTCGGGGTTTTTTTCGCGAGAATCGCTTTCCACGCCGCATAACCGCCGCCGCTCACATACGCATCCAACGACCACGGCTGCTCGAAATGCAATGTGGTTAGGACAACTTGATGATCTTTTGGGGCTGGTCCGTATGACATCTTTGCTTACCGAGTTTGTGGCGTGTCCATGCGCTAACGCTGCACGGCTTACGTCGTTAACTTAATCCATCAATAATTTGCTCGACATCTTCGGTCGTGAGGTTTTCATGGTAGTGGCCATCCACCACCATCATCGGCGCACCACAACAAGCGGCCAGGCATTCCTCTTCCACTTTTAAGGTCACCCGGCCATCAGCGCTGGTTTCACCCAGTTTGCAGCCGAGCTTTTTCTCGGCGCAAGCCACGATTTGGTCGGCACCGTTCAACCAACAGGATATATTGGTGCAAATGGAAATCTTGTGCTTACCTACCGGTGCCAAATCAAACATCGAGTAGAACGTCGCCACTTCATAAGCCCAGATCGGCGGCAATTCCAAATAATTGGCAACCGCGGCGATCAACGCGTCGGTGAGCCAACCGCCATTTTGTTCCTGCGCGTGAAACAACCCTTGAATCACCGCCGAGCGTTTGCGATCAGCCGGGAACTTCGCCACCCAATGGTCAATATGACGGCGCGTTTCTTCCGTTAACGCTGTAATCGGATCGATGTCTTTGACCGCCGCGAAATTTCCGGTCGCCTTCATCGGTCGATCTCCCCGAAAACGATATCCAGCGTACCGATAACCGCCACCACATCGGCCAGCATATGACCACGCACCATCTCATCCATCGCCGACAAATGCGCGAAACCTGGGGCACGCAATTTCAAGCGAAACGGTTTATTGGCGCCATCGGAAACAATGTAAGCGCCGAACTCGCCTTTCGGTGCCTCAACCGCGGCGTAGGTCTCGCCTTCCGGTACGCAATACCCTTCCGTGAACAATTTGAAATGATGGATCAACGCTTCCATGTCGTCCTTCATTTCTTCGCGCGTTGGCGGCGCCACTTTAAAGTTACGCAATATCACTGGGCCCGGATTTGTACGCAACCAATCCACGCATTGCTTGATGATGCGATTGGATTGACGCATCTCTTCAACGCGCACCAAATACCGATCGTAGCAATCGCCCTGGACGCCGACTGGAATATCAAAATCCATTTTGTCGTAAGCGGCATAAGGCTGCTTTTTACGCAGGTCCCACTCAATTCCGGAACCGCGCAGCATCGGGCCAGAACAACCCCAGGCCAACGCCATATCGGGCGGCACGACACCAATGCCCACCGTACGTTGCTTCCAAATGCGGTTATCGGTCAGCAAAGTTTCGTATTCATCGACGCGGCGCGGAAAATCCGTGGTAAACGCATCGAGGAAATCGAGCAGCGAACCTTCACGCCAGCCATTCAAGCGCTTGATGTCTTGGCCTTTATGCCATGGGCTTTCTTTGTATTGCGGCATTTGCGCGGGCAAATCCCGGTACACACCACCAGGGCGGTAATAGGTTGCGTGCAAGCGCGCGCCACTGACCGCCTCATAGCAATCCATCAATTCTTCGCGCTCACGAAACGCATACAAAAACAACGTCATCGCGCCCAAGTCGAGCGCGTTGGATCCAAGCCACATCAAGTGATTCAAGATCCGCGTGATTTCATCGAACATCGTGCGGATGTATTGCGCGCGAATCGGCGCTTCAATACCCAGCAGTTTCTCGATCGCACGCACATAGGCGTGTTCGTTGCACATCATGGATACGTAATCCAGACGATCCATGTAGCCGATCGACTGGTTGTACGGCTTCGATTCCGCGAGTTTTTCAGTACCGCGGTGCAGCAGGCCGATGTGCGGATCGGCACGCATCACCGTTTCGCCGTCGAGCTCCAGAATCAAACGCAGCACGCCGTGCGCCGCAGGATGCTGCGGACCGAAATTCATCGTGTAATTGCGAATTTCCTGCATGCTTACTTCCCTGTACTACCGCTGGCTGGCGCGGCGGTGGCTTGCTCGGCTTGCGCTTGTTCGTAACGTGAGTCGTGGCGTATCGTGCGCGGCACCAAAACACGCGGCTCGATCGACACCGGTTCATAGATGACCCGTCCCGCCTGCGCATCATAACGCACCTCGACATTGCCAACCAGCGGGAAATCCTTGCGAAACGGATGTCCCACGAACCCGTAGTCGGTCAATAGGCGGCGCAAATCGGGGTGACCATCGAAAATAATGCCGAATAAATCGAATACCTCGCGCTCAAACCAATTCGCGGCCTTCCATACCCCAACCAAAGACGGCACCATCGGAAACGCATCATCATCGGCACGGCAACGCAAACGCAGGCGCTGATTATGGCGAATCGACAGAAGATGAACCACCACGGCGTAGCGTTTTATATTTTTTTCTACTTGTGGACGATTGGCCCAATTAAAGCGGCCGGCGCCTTCGCCTTCCACCCCACGCGAGAAACCCTCCGCCGAGACATCGGCGGTGTCCCACTCGGTTTGGCCATAGCTAAGATAGTCGACACCGCAAACATCGATTAATTGTTCGAAATGCCAATCGGATTCATCGCGCAACGTAGTGGCAACGCTTAGCCATTGCGCAGGCGCAATCTCCAGAGTGATTTCATCGCGCCATTCATGGCAAGACAAAACCCGATCACCAAAGCGTGCCGTTAGGCGTTGGGCCAAGGTGAGTGGCGTGGTCTCATTCATGGGTATCCTTTTATTAGCGCCATCGGCGCCTCTTATCCCTATAAGGATAACCGTTTTCGACCGCGGCGATGAGCCCCAATCGATAAAATCACTGCATTCGTTGACTTTTACGCGCTCTAAAGGTAAAGCGCGCGTGTTAGAAAAATCAAACGAAGCGCGTCTTTATTGCCCGCAACTCATTCAGACGAGACGCAATCGCGTCAAAAAACTCATTGGGTAACGCCGCCCGTACCGGCACAACCCAATGATGCGCCTGTGCAAACAAAGCGCACTTAACCGCGTCTTTCTCCGTCATCAGTACGGGTAAATCATCACCGAAAGCAAGATCGTCGGCCTTAAACGGATGATGATCGGGAAAAACATGACGGATCGGCAAAAGACCTTGCGCTTGCAACTGGTCAAAAAAACGCTGTGGATTTCCAATACCCGCCACCGCATGTACCGAGGCCCCGGATAACGCACTTAATCCACGCTTTGAATGAGGTGCGCTTAACATGACCGCGGCGTCGCCAAGCAAGCTCATCGGCACTTCCCGGCCCTGTGCTTGCCCGCCGTTGCATACCAGAAAATCGACACTGCGCAAACGCAGCGGCGACTCACGCAATGGACCCGCTGGCAACAATTCGCCATTACCAAAACGGCGCACACCGTCGATCACGCAGATTTCAATATCTCGCGCCAGACGCGGGTTTTGCAGCCCATCATCGACCAGGACAAGATCGCACTCGGTCTTGGCCAGCAGCCATTGTGCGGCTTTCCCGCGATCCTGGCCGATCACAACCGGTACTGAAGTCCGCCGTTGAATCAGACACGGCTCGTCGCCGACTTTCCGTGGATCCGATGCTGCATCCAGCAACAACGGACCGCGCTCACTGCTACCGTATCCGCGACTTACAACCCCAGGGTTAAAACCACGCTCGCGCAAAGCCTCGACCAAAGCAATCAACAAAGGCGTTTTACCGGTGCCGCCGACATTGATATTGCCGACAACGATGACCGGCGCCGAAACCCGAATGACCGCACGCAAACCCCAATCAAAAACTGCGCGCCGGGTGTGCGCCGCTAGCCAGTACAACGGAACCCCCGCTTTTAACCAGAGCGGGGCGCGCTTAGTACCGTACCAAACGGCTTCAATCCAGGCGTGAAGTTGCCTCATGCCGATGCGATGGTTTCGGAATTATCACGAAACTGCATATTGTACAATGCAGCGTAATGGCCTTTTTTCGCGAGCAGCTCGGCGTGGGTCCCGCGCTCAACAATCCGGCCCTGGTCGAGCACGATCACTTGGTCGGCGTGCTCAACCGTGGACAATCGATGCGCAATCACCAAGGTGGTGCGATTGCGCATCGTGCGCGCCAAGGCTTCCTGGATCAACCGTTCCGATTCGCTGTCCAATGCCGATGTCGCCTCGTCCAAAATCAAAATCGGTGCGTCTTTCAAAATCGCACGCGCAATCGCAATACGTTGGCGCTGACCGCCGGACAGCAACACGCCGTCCTCGCCCACCAGACTATCCAAACCCTGTGGCAAGCGTTCGATGAACTCGAGCGCATTGGCCGATTGCGCCGCGTGCCGGATATCCGCAACATCGGCCCGGTCCAATGCCCCGTAAGCGATGTTGCAAGCGATGCTGTCATTCAACAACGCCACGTCTTGGCTGACCACCGCAATCTGGCGGCGCAAATCGCTTAAGCGGTAGTCGCGCAACAATCGGCCATCCAACAGCACCTCACCTAACGTGGGTTCGTACAATCGGCTGACCATGCGCACCAAGGTGCTTTTGCCGCTGCCGGAACGGCCAACCAACGCCGTAACGGTGCCGGGTCGGCAGGTAAAGCTGACATCGGTAACCGCGGGCTCTTTGTCGTCCGTGTAGCGAAAGCCGACTTTGCGAAACTCGATCTCGCCTTGCGTGCGGTTGAGCGCCAATGTGCCGGTATCGATTTCGGTTGGAACATCCAACACGCCGAACAAACTGCTGGCCGCGGCGATCCCGCGTTGCACGCTGGCCTGCACGGTCGTGATTTTCTTCAACGAAGGCAGCATCGCCATCATCGCGCCGATCAACGACATAAAAGCGCCGGCCGTGATCTGATCGCGCTGCGCGATCAATGTGGCTTTATATACAATGAATGCCAATCCAAAAGCGGCCAGCAATTGCACGATGGCGGTGCTCAACGCACTGGTTGCGGTGATCTTAAGCTGCAGTTTTAAGTTGCGTTCATTGATCTTGCGATAGCGTTGCTCTTCGAATTCTTGGGCGCCGTACACTTTCACCATCGCTTGCGCATGCAGCGCCTGACCGGCGAGCTCGGTCGCCTCGCCTACCGCATTCTGCACCTTGCCGCTAATGCGCCGATAGCGCCGGCTGACCATCCACACGATTACCGCAATCGCAGGACCAGTAACCAACATCGTCAGCGTCAGCGGCACACTGCGCAACAGCATTACGATGATCAGCACGACGATGGTCAGCGTGTCCGTGACTAAGGTTTTAATTGCATCGGAACTGGCTTGGTAAACCTGCTCGGCGTCATAACTTAGGCGCGATAGCGCGCGCGTGACGCCTTCCCGGTCGAAATAGGCGCTCGGCAGGCGTAAATAACGCGAGAACACCTGCTCGCGCAACTCACGCACCACACTGCGACCGATCCGCGCCATACCGGTATCGGCGCAATACACTGCGAAACCGCGAACAATAAACAAAACGACAATGGCAACCGGCAACCAGCGCATGACGACCGGATCACGATCCACAAACGTGCCGTCGATCATCGGCTTCATCAACCAGGTAAAAGCGCCGGCCGCCGCAGCTTCCAACACCATACCGGTGATGGCTATCAACGCTACCGGCCAATGCCTGACGGTATAGCCGAGCAACCGGCGATAGATCGCGCCGGCGCTAAACGCTGGGCGCGGATCGCTGCTCACTTGCGCGTTGAATCCTTGCTCGGCGTGGTGGCGATGGAAAGATGGGTAAATCCGATTTGCCCCAGAACATCCATCGCCGTCACCACGGCTTGATGCGGCGTTAGCGCATCGGCACGCAAGGTTACCGGGCGCTCGCGGTCATCCCCCACTGCCTGAATAATCGCTTCTTTCAGCGGCTCCCGGCCCGGTTGCAAAATCTCGTTGTTGTCGATGAAATAATGGCCATCGCGATCGACGATGATGATCAGCGTGTCTTTGGGCGCGTTCTGCGCCGCTTCGCTTGCCTCGGGTAATGTGACTTTCAGCTGCGAATGCTGGACGAACGTCGTGGTCATGACAAAAAACATCAGCAATGTCAGCATGACATCGATCAACGAAATGACGTTGATTTCAAAATCGTCCGCGCGCTGACCACTGTTGATGCGCATCGCCCTATCCCTTCTGCGCCGCCTGCCGCACCGGTTGCGGTACCGATTCAGTTTGCGCCGATAACTCGTCGACCAACGCAATCACCTGCTTTTCCATATCGACCACGTAACCGGCCACCAAACCGCGAAAATAACGATGAAAAAAATACGCCGGTATCGCCACGCAAAGACCAGCCGCGGTGCACACTAAGGCTTCACCAATGCCACCGGCCATCTTGAGCGGATCACCCACACCGCTGACCATAACGGCGAAAAACATCTTGATCAAACCGAATACGGTGCCGAGCAAGCCGAGCAAGGGCGAGATCAGCGCAATCGTACCCAGAGTGTTGAGAAACCGTTCCAACTGGTGCACCACATGTCGACCAGTGTCTTCGACCCGCTCTTTGATGATATCGCGCGTGCGATGGCGAACGCTCAAGGCCGATGCCAGTAGTTCACCGAGCGGCGAGTTGGCTTGCAAGGTTTTGATATGGTCCGGGTCCAGTTTGCGGGTGCGTGCCCAGGTGCGCACTTGTTCACCCAATTCCGGCGGCACTACGCTGGCGCGTCGCAGCGTCCAGAAACGCTCCAAAACAATGGCCAACGTCATGCCAGAACACACCAATATGGGCAGCATTGCCCAGCTACCCGCAATTAAAATCTCTAGCACGAGGGAAAAGCTCCTTGTAAGCGTGGTTGGTATTGAGCCAGTCAATCAAACCCGTTGCAACTGCCAATAATACCAGCGCTAGGGCCCGCGCGTGACAACTCATCGATAATTCCATTGCAGCGGCTTAAGCGGCCTCATTCCCGCCAATACGGATGCCGATCCAACCGGCCCTGCGTTTTTACCGCAACCGCACTGTCTTTCGAAAACTGCATACGTACAAATCCGGACTCCGCCGTATTGATCAGGGGAACTCCGGCTTTTTTGTACCGATCAACCACCGTCGGGTGGGGATGCCCGTAGCGGCTGCGATACCCCGCTGATACGATGGCCAATTCCGGATGCAACGACTCGAGAAACGCCGCGCTGGAAGAGGTTTTGCTGCCGTGGTGCGGTACCAATAAAGTCACGTGCGTTGCAACCGGCAGCAGCGCTTGGGCTATCGCGGGTTCGACCAAGGATGAGCTGTCACCAGGCAAAATCAGTTCATTATCGCCCGTACGCACGCTGAGCACACAGGAGTTATCGTTGGCCCGATCGGGCAAATCCGCCGGTGGATGCACTACGCGAAACGTCACGTCGTTCCACACCCAGGATTCCCCGGCCTGGCATGGCTGCATCGGCACTTTCATGCGCTGCGGTTCACCGCTTTGGCTGATATCCGGCGGATAAGCTGCCACCAGGGATTGTGCCCCGCCGGAATGATCGTTGTCGCCGTGAGAAACCATCAGGCGATCCAAATGCGAGATATTCATAGCCCGCAACGTCGGCACCACGGCCGCTTCGCCAAGATCGAAGCCATTCGGGTAACGCGCGCCCGTGTCATACACCAGCACATGATCGCGTGTGCGCAACACCACACTTAAGCCCTGTCCGACATCGACCACCACCGCTTCGAATTCGCCTTTTGCCAGCGTTGGCAAATCCGGCAGCAACAATGGCAAAAACAACACCGCACCGAGCGCACGCCCCGGCACCCCGCGCGGCAACAACAACCAGATCGCGCCCAGCAGCGCCAAGGCAAAACCGAACACGGTCGGTTCCGGTAAATACCATTGCGCGCCGGGCCAAGCCGATTGCTGCTCCAGCAACCACCATTGGCCCTGCATCGCAAAGGCAGCCGCCTTGATCAGCGGCGACCCCAAAACCGGAGCAAGGGTCATCAACAGGCAGCCGGCTATAATCAATGGCACAACCACAAAGCTGATCCATGGCACGGCGATTAAATTGGCCACGGGTGCCACTAAGGAGCTGCTGGCAAAAAACCATATCGTCAATGGCAATAAGCCGATGCTCATGACCATCTGTGCGCCAATCAATTCACGCCACCAACGCGCAGCGTGCTCGCCGCGGTCCAAACAAAAAATCAGCCAGGCAACGCCGACAAACGACAACCAAAATCCGGCATTCAACACCGCGAGTGGATCGACGAGCAGCAGCGCGACCAGTGCCAGGGTCAAACCCTGCGAAGGTGCCATCGCTCGCCGCAACAACACGGCCGCCACCACCACACCGATCATCATCAAGGTGCGGTCGGTAGGTAGTCCAAAGCCGGCCAAGGCGGAATAGACCAGGGCGCACAAAAATCCGAACGGCGCTTCCAGCATCGGCGCTGGACAACGCGTAACCCAACGCGGGCGTAAGCGCCAAAACAAGCGCATCAGCAGCACACCAAACCCGGCCAACATACCGATGTGCATGCCGGAAATGGCGATCAGATGACCGACGCCAGTGGCGCGCAACACGTGCCAATCGTGTTCAGTGAGATCGTGTTGATCGCCAACGGCAAGGGCCCGCAGCAACGCTGTAACCTTCGTTACCCCAAGCTCCTTCGCTATGCCCTGCGACAAGTGTTGCCGCCAGGCATCAATACAAAAACCGGGTCGATCCAATGCGCGATTCTCGGGATCGTCGCGCACATATCCAACCGCGTTGATACCCGCTTCCAGTGCATGCCGTTCAAAATCGTAGACACCCAGATTGACCAAACCGCGTGGGCGCTTCAAACGCACAATAAATTGCCATCGAGCGCAGGGTTCAAGTACCGGGGCTTGCCCATACCAACTCAACCGAACATGGCCCTGCAACGCCACCGATTGGCCATCGACGCGCGCTTGATCCACATCGAAATCAAATTGCGTGGCATCGTCGCCGCGACGCGGCAGGTCGCGAACCACCCCTACAACACGCAAATCTTGCCCTTCCAAATCGTGAGGTAACCGCGCGCCGAGCATCCAATCGGCACGCAGCGCACCCCAAGCAAACCCGATCAACACCGCCGCGCACCAGCGCAGCCGTGGCCTGCGCCACACCATCACAACGGCTACCGCCGCCAAGCTAACATCGACCCAAAGTGGCGGCAAATGCGCCAGGACTTGCGCCAAAATGACACCCAACAACAATCCGGCACCTAACCCTGGCGTTAGGCGAATGGGCTGCATCATTGCAGGCCCAGGCGTTGCCGGACTGGATTGCGATGAGAGCATCGCTAGGTCACGCGAGCGATCACGCCGCGCTGGGTGTTATTTCTTGCAAAATTCCATTTTGCAACTCCAACACCCGGTCCATGCGCCGCGCCAACCCGCGATCGTGGGTGACCAGCACGAAGCTGGTGCCGATTTCATGCTTGAGTTCCAACAGCATGTTGTAGACGGCAAGCGCGTTAGCCTGGTCGAGATTACCGGTAGGCTCGTCCCCCAGCACGCACGCCGGCCGCGTCACCAATGCACGCGCCACGGCGCAACGTTGGCGCTCACCGCCGGACAGCTCGCCCGGCTTATGCTGCAAGCGTTCGCTAAGACCGACCCGCTGCAGAAGCTCGCCAGCGCGGCGTTTAGCCTCAACTTTTGCCACGCCCGCAATCCACAGCGGCATGCAAACGTTTTCCAGCGCCGTGAACTCCGGTAACAGGTGATGAAACTGATAAATGAATCCGAGTGATCGATTGCGTACTTGTCCACGCTCACGCTCCGACAATTCCGACAATGCGCGCCCTTCCACTTCCACTTCGCCCGAAGTCAGCGTATCCAAACCACCCAAAATATGCAGCAGTGTGCTTTTCCCGGCACCGGAGGATCCAACAATCGCCAATGTCTCGCCGCGTTTTAAAGTGAAATTAACGGCGCGCAGCACTTCCGTGCGAAGGTCGCCTTCTTGATATGTTTTTGCGACGCCGCTGGCGCGCAATACAACGTCAACGCTCGCCATTATTCGTACCTCAATGCCGCGGCAGGCTCCGTACGTGCAGCACGCCAGGCCGGATACAGCGTCGCAAGCAAGCAGCAGCCGAACGCGACCAAAGCAATCCAGCCGACGTCCAGCCAGTGCAAATCGGACGGTAACTCGCTGATGTAGTAAACATCGGCCGATAAAAATTCGACGCTGAACGCTCGCTCGATAAAGCGCACCAACGCTTCTAAATTAAGCGCCAATGCAACGCCGCCGCCAACGCCGAGCAGAATACCCAACAATCCAACCAACGTACCCTGCACCATGAATATGCCCATAACGCTTTGTGGAGATATACCCAATGTGCGCAAAATTGCAATATCGGCCTGCTTATCGGTAACCAACATCACCAGTGTGGACACCAAGTTGAACGCAGCGACGGCGACGATCAGCGAGAGGATGATGAACATCACGCGCTTTTCCATCGCCACCGCGCGGAAAAAATTAAGATGCCCTTGCCGCCAATCCTGCACCCGGTAAAGATTGCCGAATTCCGCGCTAAGTTCGTGCGCCACCTGCCACGCCTGGAAAAGGTCATCGAGCTTAAGACGCACGCCGCTGGCCCCATCCAATTGATACAGCCGCATCGCATCATCGATGTGCATCACGGCCAGGCCAGAGTCGTATTCTTGAAATCCAGCCTCGAAAATACCAACCACAGTAAAGCGCTTATATCGGGGTATTGCCCCAACTGGAGTAGCCCGAACTTCCGGGGTAATCACAGTGACCTTATCGTTGATATCAACACCGAGGGTCAGCGCCAACTCTTTACCCAGCACAATGCCGAACTCTCCAGGTTTAAGATCCGTAAGCGCCCCCGCAATCATTTTTTTATCAAGTTCCGAAACCTTCGGTTCCTGATCGGGCACCACGCCACGAATCACCGCACCGGCCACACGCCGGCCATTGAGCATCGCCTCGCGCTCCACATAGGGCGCCGCGCCCAGTACGTGAGCGTTGGTCTGCGCGCGCTTAATCACCGCCGGCCAATCCTTCATGCTTTCCGCAATGCTCGAAATCGTCGCGTGCGATACCATGCCTAAGATACGTTCGCGCAGCTCCTTCTCAAATCCGTTCATCACCGAAATCACCGTGATCAAGGCCATCACGCCAACCGCGATGCCTAAAATTGAAACCAGGGAAATAAACGAAATGAAATGATTGCGCCGTTTGGCGCGGGTGTAGCGCAGGCCGATGAAAAGTTCTAAAGGTTGAAACATCCGGAAAATATCCATTGGTTGCAAGCGTCGTGAAAACGCCCGCTTCGCTATTGATGGGCAGAGTGCCTTAGCTTCGCGCCAACTGCAAGATCGCCTGATGCCTGTTTGGAGCAATGTCTCCGTATCTTAGGCCGTAGTCGGGCGCGCGAGACGCACTCGTAAACGACGCCGCGACTCTGCATCCAAATTGTCCGGCATTAACACCGCACGAAAACAAGCAGCCTCGAACGGAATCCAACTCAAGACCAACATCGGACCTAAACGCGCCGAGTTCACTAATGCAGCCTCAATTTCGTGATCGTTGTTATCGATCAACTGCCCATGCCCAGCGCTATGCCAAATGATGCGGTGATAACGCGGGTGGCGATAATTTCGTATCGCTATTGTGGTATAGCCTGCGATTGCAATCGCAAGCGGGATTTTAACCCACCAGCTCAAGCCACAATAAAAAACGGCAATCTGCGCCAATATCGCCACCCCACTGCAGGCTGCCAGTACACTTGATGAAGGTCGATAATCAAATGCGATGTGCGGCGCGGATTTCATGAATTATGGTACGCCAATACGGATTGCCGAATTCTGTGCGGCCGCAAACGATCCAATCCCACAACGTGGGGTCTTGTTCATCAAGCAAGGATGAAAAAGCCGACTGTGTATCGCCATCGGCGATGCCATAGCGCTGATCAAGATACCAATTCAATAATCGATCAAGCTCGGTCGTTCCGCGACGGCAACGCCAACGCAGGCGGTTGAGGTCGCTGGAACCCGTCACAACTTACGCTCCGCGCCGTTGAATCATCAATTTCTTGGTTTCGGCAATCGCTTTGGCGGGGTTCAACCCTTTAGGGCAGGTATTCGTGCAATTCATGATTGTATGGCAACGATACAATTTAAAGGGATCTTCCAAATCGTCCAGACGCGCACCGGTATCTTCGTCCCGGGAATCGACGATCCAACGATACGCTTGCAATAAAATTGCAGGCCCAAGATAGCGATCGCTGTTCCACCAGTAGCTGGGACATGCGGTCGAACAGCAAGCGCATAGAATGCATTCGTACAGCCCGTCCAACTTGGCCCGGTCTTCCTTGGACTGCAAGCGCTCCTGGTCCGGCATCGCCACGCTTTGCGTGCGGATCCATGGCTTGATCGACGCGTATTGCGCGTAGAAATGGGTGAGGTCCGGAACCAAATCCTTAACCACCGGCAAATGCGGCAATGGGTAAATTTTTACTTCGCCTTTGCAATCCTCGATCGATTTGGTGCAAGCCAGCGTATTGGTACCATCGATGTTCATCGCGCAGGAACCGCAAATGCCCTCGCGGCAGGAACGACGGAAGGTTAATGTCGGGTCGATTTCGTTTTTTATCTTGATCAACGCATCAAGCACCATCGGACCACAACTGGCCATATCGACTTCGTAAGTGTCGGTGCGGGGATTCAAGCTGTCGTCGGGATTCCAACGATACACCTTGAACGAACGCGGTTTCTTCGCGTTTTGCGCCGGGAAGTGCTTCCCTTTCTTTACTTTCGAATTTTTAGGCAACGTAAATTCGGCCATAACCTCTCTTCCTTATAAACGACTCGCGCACAATCCACCTGACTCAATACACGCGCGGTTTCGGCGGAACCACTTCCACGTCTTTGGTTAACGTGTACATATGCACCGGGCGATAATCGAAACCGACTTTTCCCGAGTCGGTGACATTGACCAGGGTGTGCTTTTGCCAGTTGACGTCGTCCCGGTCTTTAAAATCCTCGCGCGCATGCGCACCGCGGCTTTCGGTGCGGTTTTCGGCCGAATACATCGTGGCCACCGCCTGGCCGATCAGGTTCTGCAATTCCAGCGTCTCGATTAAATCGGAATTCCAAATCAGTGAACGATCTGAAATGCGAATATCGTTAAACGAATCGTGGGCTTGCGAAATCTTCGCACAGCCTTCCTTTAAGGTTTCACCGGTGCGAAAAACCGCCGCGTCTTTTTGCATGATGCGCTGCATGTTCAGGCGCACTTCGGCGGTTGAACTCGATCCTTTGGCATTGCGGATTTGGTCAAAATTGGCCAGCGCGGAATCGCAGGCGCTGCTCGGCAAGTCGTTGTGCGCGGAACCCGGTTTGATCAATTCCGCGGCTTTGTTCGCCGCGGCACGACCAAATACAATCAAATCCAACAGCGAATTCGACCCTAACCGATTGGCGCCATGCACCGACACACACGCCGCTTCGCCGATCGCAAATAGCCCAGGCACAACCGCATCGGGATCATTGCCGACTTTGCGCACCACTTCACCGTGATAATTGGTCGGAATACCGCCCATGTTGTAGTGCACGGTCGGCAATACCGGAATCGGTTGTTTGGCGACATCCACGCCGGCGAAGATACGCGCGCTTTCGGCAATGCCGGGCAGCTTTTCATGGATCACTTCCGGCCCTAAGTGCTCCAGGTGCAAATGAATATGGTCGGCGTGCTCGCCCACACCGCGGCCTTCGCGAATCTCTACCGTCATCGCACGGCTAACCACGTCGCGCGAAGCAAGGTCTTTCGCGTTCGGCGCGTAACGCTCCATAAAGCGCTCGCCTTTGGAATTGGTTAAATAGCCGCCTTCGCCGCGCACGCCTTCCGTAATTAAACAACCGGCACCATAAATGCCAGTGGGATGAAATTGCACGAACTCCATGTCTTGCAGCGGCAAACCCGCGCGCAACACCATTCCCCCGCCATCGCCGGTGCACGTGTGCGCGGAGGTGCACGAAAAATAGGCGCGGCCGTAACCACCAGTGGCCAACACCACCGCGTGGCCGCGAAACAGGTGCAAGGTGCCTTCGGCCATGTTCAAGGCGAGCACGCCGCGACATACGCCTTGCCCATCAAAAATCAAATCCAGCGCGAAGTATTCGATGAAAAATCGGGCGTCGAATTTCAGGGCTTGCTGGTATAACGCGTGCAAAATGGCGTGCCCGGTACGATCCGCTGCTGCACAGGTGCGTTGCGCCGTGCCCTTGCCGAAATGCGTGGTCATGCCGCCGAACGGGCGCTGGTAGATTTTCCCTTCTTCGGTGCGCGAAAACGGCACGCCGTAATGCTCAAGCTCGATCACCGAGGGCATCGCCTCGCGGCACATGTATTCGATCGCATCTTGATCGCCGAGCCAGTCCGAGCCTTTGATCGTGTCGTACATGTGCCAGCGCCAATCGTCCTCACCCATATTGCCAAGCGCCGCCGACATACCGCCTTGCGCCGCAACCGTGTGCGAGCGGGTAGGAAACACTTTGGTGACGCAGGCGGTGCTTAATCCCTTGGCCGCCATTCCCATGGTGGCGCGCAAACCGGCGCCACCGGCGCCGACAATAACGACATCGTACTTGTGTTGCTGAATCTTATAACTTTCCATTTAATCAATGCCCCAAGGCAATGCGAACAACGGCCAATACCGCCGCCAGCGCCAAAAAACCACAGATGATTTTAACTTTAATTTGTAAGGCCAGCTCGAGCCAGTGCGTGTGCACATAGTCTTCGATCACCACTTGCAGCCCAAGCTGCGCATGCCAAAAAAGCGCGATCACGAAAGTAATCAGCAATAAGGCGTTTAATGGCTGCGCCACGATCGCTTGTGCGGCGGCGTAATCGCTGTGCAATCCGCTTAAAACAATAAAGACAAACCAAATCGTGAGCGGTAACAGCGTCATAGCGGTTAGGCGTTGCACCCACCAATGCGCCACCCCGCTTTTCGCCGACCCGAGGCCGCGCACACGCGCCAAGGGATCGCGCAACGACAAACCTTCCTTCATAGCGCACCTCCCAATGCCACAAACCAGATCAGCGCGGTCAAGACCAAACTTAAAGCCACCACCGTCCAGCCGCTGGCTTTGGTTTGCGCAAGATCCAATCCATAGCCGGCGTCCCATGCCAAATGACGCAACCCGTTAAGTGCATGATAAACGAGTGAATAACTCCAACCGATCAACAGCAGTAAACCAATGATCGAGGAAGAAAATGCACGCACCACATCATAGCTTTGCGCATCGATCGCCAGCGTAAATAAAAACGCGCACAGCAGCAGCATGCCAAAACTCAAAAACACACCGGTAGCCCGATGCATAATGGAAAGTACCGAGGTTATTTGCCGTCGGTAAATCTGCAGATGCGGAGAAAGCGGTCGAATTTGCGCTGCCATGGTTTGCCTTTATTGTTGCGTTTCCGGTAATCCGATAAAGCCATAGTAAAATTGCTGCCGGACGATCTACAGCGGGATATTTTACTTTCAAAAGTCGATGCAACGTCCGTTCTTTTCCCAATCGCCATAACGCGTGGGATCCAAACCTTGCCGACCGCCCACTTCCGTGGGCACCACCCATACCGGTATCTCGACCGGGCGCTTCGGTGGCCGGTCACCGAGTGTCGACAAAGTTTCGGTTGGCGATTTAGGCGTAGGCATCCATAAAGCGTAATCCCTGATCACCGACAACACAACACACACCCGGCTTGATCGAGCAGCGCAGGACCTCTACTCTGCTTAAAACCCACCCTTTGTCTACGCAAATTATGCTGCTTCGCTTGCCACAACCCGAAGTACTCGAAATCACCGGAGTGGATGCACTCGCCTTCGCTCAATCGCAGTTCTGCAACGATGTAAACCTGCTTAAAGTCGGGTCCTGGCAGTGGAGCGCTTGGTTAAACCCACAAGGTAGAGTGCGCTGGTTTTTCCATTTGCTGCGCTTGGATGAGCAACGTCTCATGGCAATCTTACGCGGTGGAATGGCCAGTGAATTCCAAGCGGCACTGCAACCTTACGTCTTTCGCGCCAAACTGACTTTAGCTCATCATGATCACTGGCAAGCCTTGGGTGCCCTTGACAACCAAGCGGTCACGCAAATTGCGACTGCGCTTTTTAACAAAATGCCGCTCGAAAGCGATTTGGCGCAAGCTGAAAACGCCGTCGGTATGCGCTTACCAGGTCTTTCGTCTCGCCTGATGGTACTGAGTACATCGAGCATCGGCGATACGGTCGATATACCCCACAACGCAACCGCATTGGAATCTTGGCGCGCTCAAGATATTTTGGCCGGCCTGGTCGAAATTGGCCCTGCTGCAACGGCACAATTTCTCCCGCAGATGCTCGGCTTTGAGCGCATCCAGGCCATCAGTTTTCGCAAAGGCTGTTATCCCGGGCAAGAGGTGGTTGCGCGCGTGCATTTTAAGGGCGGCAATAAACGCAAGCTGTATCGGGCTGAATCGGACACCCCGATTGTTGCCAACGCGTTATTACAAACCGAGGCATTCCCGCACGAACCCGCCGGCACGCTGCTGAACAGCTGTGTCGCCGAACCCGGGCGCTGCATCGCCCTGGCGGTGCTACGCGAGGAGCTCGCCACTACGGCACTGCAAATCTCATCCGACCCTAAAGCCCATTTAAAAATAAATACAATAAATTAACTTAAATACAAAAGATATATAAAAATAAATTTATTTTTGGTATATGAGATTTATTAAATGCCAAACGCTTATTCGCGATTTATAAAAAATTTACAATCTCGCCAGTGACAAAACCCCTCCATTCGGGGTAAAGTCCATATGTTAAGTCGGTCCTGAACACGCGGGCCGCAAAAAAATCCACCGTTGCGCGCCCCGCTGAACCGCGGGCGTGACGCGCAACCACATCGCAATACGCCAGACGCATGCCGGTGAAACAGCCAAATTACGCATGCACCATCCCATCTGGCAATGAACTAATTTAAATATCGTAGATCCAAGTCAACCGGCCGTTACATCCAGGAGGCCAGCTTTATGAAACTTGAATGGTTATTGTGGTTGTCATCCGTACTGCCGAATTCGGCTGCCGATCAGCTGTGCCTGGCGACAACCGTTTATCTCGAGGCGCGCAGCGAATCCGTGGTCGGGCAAATGGCCGTGGCCGAGGTTGCATTGCGCCGCTATGCCAGTGGGCAATGGGGAAAAACGGTATGCGAAGTTGTGCGCGCCCGCGGCCAATTTGCTTTATCAACAACAAGTAAAAGTTATTTAGTGGACGATGTACAAGCCTGGAAAACCGCCTGGGCCATCTCCAATCTCACCGCCAACATTTGGTCGTTACCGGCAAGCTGGCGTATGGCCATCGTGCCGGACGCCAATCATTTCTTTTCAATCACCCACGATGCGCCAAGCTGGGCCAAAGGCACACCAATAGCCACCATTGGCGATCATCGGTTCTACCACACCGACTGAAGCGCTTAGCTCGATCTTCGTCCGCTTAAACCTGTCTCGTTAGCGACCGTATCGGCAAGCGTTCGCATTGCTTACAATGACCTGTAACCATTCATGGTCCGCCATGATGATGAATGGATCGTATTCAATGCCGAGGGCTTTATGTCAAAACGTTTCTCAACGCTGCTTTACCTACCTTGCTTGTTGTGGATTGGCAATGTTCTGGCAAAGGATCCCGAACCACACAATGCCGTGATCTTCGTCGCCGACGGTTTGCGCGGTTCCATGGTGAATGCGCAAACCGCACCCACGATGGACGCTTTACGCCGTGAAGGCGTGGCTTTCCCAAACAGCCATTCGCTGTATCCGACCGTGACGACGGCCAACGCATCGGCGATTGCCACCGGCCATTATCTGGGCGATACCGGTGATTTCGCCAATTCCTTATATGTGGGTTTTTCCGCCGTTAACGCCGCAGGTAACCGCAGTGTTACGCCATTCATCGAAGACGATGTCGTGCTCGGCGAACTGGATCACCATTTCGATGGCGATTACCTAAATGAAACCACCCTGCTCGCGGCCGCGCGCGCGCGCGGTTTCAGCACCGCCGCCATCGGCAAACTCGGTCCAACGCTGATTATGGACCACACCGAACGCAGCGGCGAGAAAACCCTTTTTATTGACGATAAGACTGGGATCGTCAATGGACTAAACGATGGGCTGGAAGGAATCGCGCTAACCTCTGAAATAACGGAAGCACTGAAAGCTGCGCACCTGCCTGTCACGCCCCCCGCTGCCGATAAACCCAATTCGATGCAACAAGATTATTTGGTGGACGTGACAGCGCAAGTGGTATTACCGCTATTGCGCAAACGCGGCAAACCGTTTGTGTTGGTGTTTTGGTCGCGCGATCCGGATTTTACCCAGCATAGCCAACTCGATTCACGTTACGGCTTAGTACCCGGCATCAATGGCTCAACCTCCTTGGCCGCGATCCGCAATGCCGATACCAGCCTTAAGCGTTTGCGGGATGCCCTGCATACACTTGGCTTGGACCGCAGCACGGACATCTTCGTGACATCCGACCACGGCTTTTCAACCATCTCCAAACAAAGCGATACCAGTCAAGCGGCTAGACGCACTTATGAAAACCTGCCCGCCGGTTTTCTGCCGCCCGGATTTTTAGCCTTGGACGTAGCTGGCTTGTTGGATCTGCCGTTGTTCGACCCCGACAACTACAACCAGCGCGTAGAAGCCGATAAAGGGCAACGCCCACGTAACGGCAATGGCCTAATCGGACGCGATGCCGAACACGCGGATCTGGCGATCGCAGCGAACGGTGGATCCGACTTGATCTACGCCTTAAGCGATGCCGGTAAAAGCTATTTGCCCGTGGTCATCAACGGTTTGCTGGCGCAAGATTATACAGGTGGATTATTTGTCGATCATGAACTTGGCCGGTTTCCCGGCACCATCCCGCTGAGTGCCGTAAACCTTCACGGGAGCGCGCGAACTCCGCGGCCGTCGATCATTGTGAATTTCCGTTCATTCTCTACCGGTTGCGACGCGCCGTTGCGCTGTGGCGCTGAAATCGCCGATTCCACGCTACAACAGGGCCAAGGCATGCACGGCAGTTTCAGCCGTGCCGATACCTATAATTTTATGGCGGCGACGGGGCCGAGTTTCCGCAAACGCTTTAACGACCCCGCCCCAGTAAGCAATGCCGATATCGTTCCGACTTTGGCGCGGATTCTAGATATTCCTTTGGTGTCAAAGGGGAAATTGGTGGGCCGATCAATTGAAGAGGCTTTGCTTGGCGGGAAGCTGCCCGCCTTCAGCGCTGAAACCTGTCTTTACTCGGCAAGCAGTCTTGGCCATGGCCCCAATCAAGATCAGCCGCCATTGCTTAAGCTGCAGCCGGCTTTGAAACTACAGCGTGTTGGCACCACGCTGTATTTCGATAGCGGAGGCTTGATCGGCCGAGTACTCGGCTTAAATGCGCAAGATCAAAATGCCGCGGTTGCTTGTGATCGTTTCACCGAAGAATCGATCTCAATTTCATCAGATAACAGATAACGAGTAAGGAATTACAAAATCTCGATATCATCACCGACTACACGCACTCGGTCACCGCGATATACATCTAACCCATGCCGGCGTACGACAGAAATCCATTCACCATTATCCATCTTGATGCGGTAGCGCCAAACAATGTTTGATCCACGGTCGTGTTTTTCAACATCATGCCCCACCGCACCGCCGACCAGCGCGCCGCCGACCGTGGCCGCCCTGCGCCCCGAGCCCTTACCTATGGTACTGCCAAGTACGCCACCTGCAATCGCGCCGATAACCGTGCCTGCGCCAAGATGCGCATCCCGCGATTTGATCCGTTCCACATCGCGCACCGTACCGCAGTCATCGCAGCGATAGTCCCTGCCGTAGCGATGCTCTGCAAAACCCGAAGCCGGCAACAGCACGATTAGCAATGCCATAAGAACTCGAAATAGATGTTTCATAAAAAACTCCTAGAGTGAAATGAGGTAGGCCAGCAACGCCGCTATCCTGTACAGCGCTGTTGTGTATCAGGCAATAGGCGTACCAACGATAAAACCAGCCATTGGCGGGGCTAGCAACAGGCAGGCCTTTGCATTTCGCACGACCAGAGCGTTTAGGGTTTGCATTTTTAGCGATTCAACCGGATTACATTCATCGTCATCGCAGTGCTAGCATCGTGATTTTACCGCGACTTTATGGAGCCGCAAATGCCCGACCCCATTCCAAATTTAACGGAATTGCTGCATGGGCTCGACCCGCAGACCGCGGCCGACCGCTTAAGCGAATTCGTGGATGCCGATATTGCGCATACGCTGTCGGAACTCGGGCCGCGCCGGGCGATGGAAATTCTGGAGAAATTCAGTTCGGAGCGCGGCATGCGTATTGCCGCAGCGGCCAGCAATGAAGGTCAGCTTTGGCTCGAAGACCGACATTACCCAGAAGGCAGCATTGGGCGTCTAATGGAACGCACTCCGGCCGTGTTTGCTCCGGCGATGACGGTCCGCGCGGTGGTCGAGGCGCTGCGCGATCAAGTACGCCAACACCTAATCAGCTACATTTACGTAACCGATGCCGAACATCGGCTGATCGGCGTCGTGGTGTTTCGTGAAATGTTATTCGCGCACCCAGAACAAACGCTGGCGGACATTATGATCGAACGCCCTTTTTCGCTGCGTCCGGAAACGGAATTGGTCGATGCAATGCGCGAGGTCGTGACACGCCACTACCCGGTCTATCCGGTATGCGACGGCAAACAAAAGTTACTCGGAATCGTGCGCGGCGAATGGCTGTTCGAACAACAGGCGTTTGAGATCAGCGCCCAAGCCGGTTCCATGGTCGGTGTCGAAAAAGAGGAACGAACCACCACGCCCTGGCCACGCAGCTTGAAGTTCCGCCATCCCTGGTTGCAATTAAATTTATTCACCGCGTTTGTTGCCGCGGCAGTGGTCGGGCTGTTTCAAGACACCGTCAATCGCATCGTATTGTTGGCGGTGTTCTTGCCGGTATTGTCCGGGCAATGCTCCAACACCGGCTGCCAAGCGTTGGCCGTCACTTTACGCGGCATGACCCTCAACGAATTGCGCGCCGGACGCAGCCGCGAACTATTGATAAAGGAGGCCTGGCTTGGTCTATTGAACGGACTCTTGGTTGGGTTGGTGGCGGGCATGGGCATGTACCTCATCGCGACGATTCAACATACCGCGCACGCCTTGCGTTTGGCCTTGATCACACTCGCAGCGATGGCGCTGAGCTGTCTGCTCAGCGGTATTGCTGGGGCCGCGGTGCCATTGGCATTAAAACGCCTGGGCGCTGACCCCGCCACCGCCTCCAGCATATTTCTAACAACCGCCACCGATGTGGTCAGCATGGGATTGTTTCTCGGCTTGGCGTATTGGCTAGTACCGTAAGGCTATAAATCTCGCGCGACCCGCAACCCAATGCGAGCGCTGCTGGTAGCGGTGGGCGCGGACAATCGAAACGCCGAGCGCAATTGTTCCGGTGCGCTGCCCCAAGAGCCCCCGCGCACGACGTGCTGCTCGCAACCCGGGTTGACCCATGCCCGGCTGTCACGCGGCGCGCGGATGTAATTGTCGTGCCAGCAATCTTCAAC
This sequence comes from uncultured Rhodanobacteraceae bacterium, assembly GCA_964466115.1. Lineage (GTDB taxonomy): Bacteria > Pseudomonadota > Gammaproteobacteria > Xanthomonadales > Rhodanobacteraceae > Pseudolysobacter. Next base: position 42,379 of record CAYXMH010000001.1, read on the forward strand.
CCATTCGGAAACATTGCCGTCCACGTCATATAAACCAAATGGATTAGGGGGAAACCGCCGCGCCGGCGCCGGACCCCAATAACCATCGTTATAATGCGCAAACGCCTTGGTCCAGCTGCGTCGCGATGGCGAACGATCCCCATCGCCTGTCACATTGGCCAAGACTCGAGAAGGGCTTCCATCACCCCACCAATAGCGCGTCGCTGACCCCGCACGCAGTGCATACTCAAACTCGGCTTCGCTTGGCAAGCGATAATGCTTTCCGGTGCGCGCGCTCAGCCATTCAATATAGGCGTTGGCGTCATTCCAGGAAATATGAATAACGGGAAGGTCATCCGCAGCGTGCTCACCTTTGTAATCATCCTGCCAAGTGACGCCGCGCTGATTGTTCATGCGACCGGAATTTTCGTCATATACACTGGAAGTGCCGAGTTTCTGTGCATCCGTTATATAACTTCCCTGCTTGATAAATTCACGAAACTCGCCAACGCTGATCTCTTCGCGGCCGAGAGCGAAACCCACGCTGATCTTCACTTCCCGTTGCGGCTCTTCGCTTGGCCGGCGCAACTCCTCGCTCTCGGCAGAGCCCATCAAAAAACTGCCCGTCGGGATAACGATCAATGCCGGTGCGTTACCGCTGCGATCTAAAAACGAATCGATGATCACTTGCCCAGGATGCAAGCTGGAGTACAAACGCGCATTTTTTAGATGCTGAGTGAATTCGTCGATACCCGCAAGGTCGGCGCTCATCGCCAACGCTCGCTTTGCCAAGGTTTCCGCCAAATCGGCATCACCTGCGTCAAGCGCTGAATTTGCTTGCTCCAACATACTAGCGGCACGATTGCGCCGCACCCCCTCCACGCGGGTGCGCACATCAAGCAATTCTTCCGCACCCGGTCGAATTTGCGCCGCCTGTGCGAGCAGAGCATCGGCACCGGCGAAGTCGTCTTGCGCCACCGCAGCCAAGGCGCGATCAAGGTATCCGTGCGCGATTTGCGCCAACCCTTGGCTCGCCAGAGGATTCGATGCATCGAGTGCCAGCACTTGCCGATAGAGCTCAAGCGCATTGGCCCCTGGCGGTTCGGTGCCGTGCCCCTCCTTGAGAAGCTCGGCCGCGTGCGCCAAAAGGGGTGCCACTTGTTTCAGTATTTTCAGCTGCTCCCGAAGGGGTGCCAGTTCTGCCGCATCATGCGATAACCCCTCCAACGCATTGAACAATTGCGTCGCTTCATTCTCATTTCCCTTTTCCAACGCCAGCCGAGCCTGATCCAACAAGCTGCGCTGCACTTGCTCAAGCCCAGCCTTAGCGGCAACGTTGCTAGAATCCGCCTTCAAAATTTGCTGATACAACATCAATGCATTGTTATCATCGGGCGCCAACAGCTTACCTTCCGCCAGGGCTTGCGCGGCTTTCTTCAATTGCAACGCAACGGCCTTGCTGGATCCAAGATCAACCGGGAGTGACACGGGTTCCGGCGGTCCTATGAACACGGAAATGGGTTCGATGGAAGGCGTTGGGTTGTCTTCAGTTTTTACCGCAGGTGGCGGCGTTTGGGTGATGACTACATCTGCCGAGGTGGGAACCGTTGCTTGGGGTGCTGGTTGCAGGGCTTGAGATTCAGGGTGGATCAACCCGGGGAAAAAACGATAACCCAATGCAAAAACCAGCAGCAAAATCCCAACCACGCCACCGACGGTGTTTTGTTTGCTGGTGAATTCGGTACCGGTCATGAATCTGTATTCACACGAAAAGATAATCGCACTGTGTCACCATAGGTCACTCGCGCGTGCGCTGCAACCGTCGGCAATTGTAACTGTTCACGCTTTTTAGGAGACGCCTTTGCCCATTTGGATAGATCAAAACACCACGCTTAACGCGCAAATAGCGGGTTGGCCGACCCATCAAGCCATTGGCTTGGATACCGAGTTTATGCGCACGAATACCTTTGTGCCTCATTTAGCCTTGGTGCAGGCCAATGTCGCGGATGCAATTGCCTTGTTGGATGCGCCGGCGCTGGGCGCGATGGAGCCGTTGGCGGCTTATTTGTCCGATGCCAACACCGTTACCATTATGCACAGCGCCAGTGAGGATCTTGAAGCCCTCGCAAGCGCGTTGCCCAACGGACCGTCGCAGTTATTCGATACGCAGATCGCCGCCGCCCTGGCTGGGCTTGGCGCGGGCTTAAGTTATCAGAAACTCACACTGCAATTGCTGGACATCGAGATTGCGAAGACGGAAACGCGTTCGGATTGGCTCAAACGCCCCTTGAGCGACGAACAGCTCGAATACGCGGCACAAGACGTCCTGCACTTGCCGGCGTTGCATCAAAAATTGGGCGAGCGCTTGGATGTCCTCGGACGCAGCACTTGGTTAGCGGAAGACTGCCAACGCATGCTGGATCGTTTTAAACAAAATGAGATTGACCCTGAGCCGCAAAGAGCCTTCCGGACGGCAGCCAATTGGCCATTGGAGGCGCAAGCGCGCTTGCGCAAATTGTTGCTGTGGCGCGAAGCCGCAGCGCGCGCTTACGACCGCCCCAAATCGTGGTTACTGGAAGACAACCTAATCATAAGCCTGGCCGAACAGCCTCCCGGTTCATTCGAGGAACTCAAATCCCGCAGCCAACAACAACGTGCCTTGCGCCAAGCACCGCGTGAAGCGCTATGGCGCGAGATATCCACGCCGCTTAGCGTGCAGGAGCTAGATATCCGCCCCATTCCAGCCCCACTTAACGGGGTGCAAAAACGCGCGATTAGCGCCATGAAAGCCGCCGTTAGTAGCGTTGCTGCGGACTTGCAATTACCGGAAGGGCTGTTGTGCCCACGCCGTCAATTGGAAAATTTGGTTAGCCAGCAAACCTGGCCATCGGCGCTATCCGGCTGGCGCGAACCGCTGCTTTACTCAAAGCTAATGGCGTTGGTGCCTTGATACAACGCTGGAAGTGCTTACGTAAGTAATTGATTCTCTGAGATCAGTAGGCGCTCGCGACGGCCGCACCCATTTGAGTGGTATTCCAAATTGCACTTTAAGTGCAGTACCGCCACTATTTTACAAGCCCGCAATGATTTCTCAGGTAAACTTAAAGTAAGTGTATCCACATCACAACGAACTTCGCCAACAGAGCAAAATTTGTGACCTCGTATAATTTTGATGTTCGTCAACAACCAAAAAAAATAGCCGCTGCCGCCGTTGTTACTGAGCTTCATCCGCTGTGGATCGCCCACAAATTCGGCGGCTCCAGCCTCGCGGATGCGTCTTGTTACCGACACGTTGCGGCATTACTGAAGGCGCGCAATGAGCCTGGCCAAATCGTCGTGGTATCGGCCAAGCTTGGGGCCACCAATGCCCTGATCGCCGTCGCCGAAACCGCGGCTCGCGGCGATGTCGATTGGCGTGAACAATGGCAAATTTTGCGGCAGGAACATATCGATCTGGCGCGCGACTTACTCGCGGCTGAAGCGGCAGCGCTGTGTCAATGGCTGGAGCAGCGCTTTACCGATCTCGCGGACTTATTGCACTCGTTAACCTTGCTTGGCACGCCAAGCGAAGCCGCACTCGCATTAATTCAAGGGTTAGGCGAGGTATTTTCAGCGCGCTTGTTGGCCGATTTTCTCAACGCCAGTGGCGGTAACTACGCATACCTTGACGCACGCGACGTGTTGATGGTGCGCCAGGAAGAATCCGGTGTGGCGGTGAATTGGGAGTTAAGCAGCGCAAAGTTGTCCGATTGGCGCGCCAAAAACCCGCAAACCCAAATCGTGATCACCGGCTTTGTGGCGCGGGATGAACAAGGACGTGTTACTACCTTAGGCCGCAACGGCAGCGATTATTCGGGGGCTATTTTTGCCGCTTTATTTAACGCGCGGGAAATTCATATATGGACGGACGTCGATGGCGTACTGTCCGCCGATCCACGCTTGGTGCCGGATGCGGTATTGCTGGAAGCGATGTCCTACGATGAAGCCTGCGAGCTGGCCTATTTTGGCGCCAAAGTGATCCACCCAAAAACCATGGCCCCGGCAATCAGCCATGGCATACCGATTTTCATCCGCAACACGTTCCGCCCGGAATTGCCGGGGACCCGCATCGACGCCACAGTAAACGCGGTGGCTCCGATTAAGGGCATCAGCACCGTATCGCAGCTTGCCATCGTCAACATCGAGGGTGCCGGAATGATCGGAGTTCCAGGCACTGCAGAACGCTTTTTCGGTGCATTACGGCAGGCGAATGTCTCGGTGGTGATGATCTCGCAAGGCTCATCCGAGCATTCCATTTGCTGTGTCATACGGGAATCGCAGCGCGAGACTGCGGTCAACGCCCTTCAAGACGCGTTCGCGCGCGAACTTCACCGCGGCTCCATTCACAGCATCGTTGCCACTTCCAACATCAGCGTGCTGGCCATTGTCGGCGACGGTATGGCGGGAAGGCCCGGTACCGCCGCGCGCTTGTTCGAGGCACTCGCGCACGCGGGTGTCAATGTGCGGGCGATTGCGCAAGGCGCCTCGGAACGCAACATCTCCATTGCCATTGAAAGTGACGATGCAACCCGTGCTCTGCGTGCGGTGCATTCCGGCTTTTATCTGTCGCCGCAAACCATCTCCATCGGACTGATCGGACCGGGTCAAGTCGGTAATGCGTTACTTGCGCAATTGAACCAAGCACAACAACGCCTTAAACGCGATAGCAATCTCGATTTAAGAATTCGGGCAATCGCCAACAGCCGCCACATGGTTTGTGTCGAAAATCAAATCGATCTTCACGAGTGGCAAACGCAAATGGAGCGGAATCGCACTGACACGGACCTTACGCAATTTTCCATGCATGTGCGCGCTGCGCATTTGCCGCACGCTGTCATTATTGATTGCAGCGCCAGCGCCAACACCGCCAAGCATTACGCTACCTGGTTGGCCGCAGGCATCCACGTCATTACGCCGAATAAACACGCCGGCAGCGGCCCGCTGCCGCAATACCAAGCCATTCGCGCCGCCAGCGCCGCGCACGCCAGCCGCTTCCGCTATGAGACCACTGTCGGCGCCGGTTTGCCGATTATCCAAACGGCACGGGATTTGCGCGACACCGGCGATGAGATCCACGCCATCGAAGGCATCTTCTCCGGCACCTTGGCGTGGTTATTCAATCGCTACGATGGCACCATTGCTTTTTCCAATTTAGTAAAAGAGGCAAAAATGGCCGGTTATACCGAGCCCGATCCGCGCGACGACCTCAACGGCGTCGACGTTGCCCGAAAACTTGTCATTCTCGCCCGTGAAATCGGTCTTTCACTGGAACTTTCCGACGTGCAAATTGAAGGTTTGGTGCCGCAGGCTTTGCATGCGGTTAACCGCGATGAATTCATGAATCGACTACCGGAAATCGACGCTGTCATCCAGGAGCGCTATGGTAACGCCCGTAAAAACAACAACGTGTTGCGTTTCGTCGCCCGTTTGGATCGCGCCGGCAATGCGCGTGTGGGCTTGCTCGAATTCCCCAAGGATCATGCCTTCGCCCACATCCGTTTGACCGACAACATCGTTCAATTCACCAGCAGGCGCTATCGGGATAACCCGTTGGTGGTACAAGGTCCCGGAGCCGGCCCCGAAGTCACCGCTGCCGGTGTTTTCGCCGATTTATTGCGCATCGCCGCCACTTTGGGCGCACCGCTATGATGGCCACGCCACGTGAAGCCATCGCCTTTGCGCCGGCCAGCGTTGGAAACGTCGGTGTCGGCTTCGATATTTTGGGACACACCATTCAAGGTCCCGGAGACACCGTTACGGTGCGCCGCATTCCACAACCAACTGTGGAAATTGTTTCAATCCACGGTTGCGTCATTAACTTGCCCTATGAGGCCAATCACAATACCGCTGGGCGCGCCTTAACCATGATGCGCTCGCTATTGAATCTGCCTTACGGTTTTGAAATCGAAATCGAAAAAGGGATCGCGCTTGGTTCGGGAATGGGCGGCTCGGCAGCATCATGTGTTGCCGCGCTGGTCGCCGCCAATGCTCTACTGGATAAACCACTGTCGCAAGGGGCGCTTTACCCGTTTGCCCTGGAAGGGGAAGCCGCTGCCAGTGGCGGATCGCACGGCGACAATGTCGGCCCGATGCTGCTCGGAGGATTGGTTCTGGCGACAACGGAACATTTGATTCGTATCAATATTACAAAAGATATTTCCTGTGTCGTCGTTCATCCCGATTTTGTTCTTGAAACACGCAAAGCACGCGCTGTTCTGAACCGGCACTATTCACTGCACGAATTCGTCGAGCAAAGCAGCAATCTCGCATTATTTTTAACGGGCTGCCTTTCCGGAGATTTGGAGCTGATTCAGGAAGGTTTGAACGACGTACTCATTGAACCGCGCCGCGCCGGATTGATTCCCGGATTTGCGAGGGTAAAACAGGCCGCGCTTGATCACGGCGCATTGGGCGCGAGCATTTCTGGTGCCGGGCCCAGTGTATTCGCTTGGTTTCGCGACCCCGATTCGGCGCTTAAAGCGGCGACACAAATGCAGGCCGGATTTGCGGACGCGGGGCTTTCCAGTGAAGTTTTTGTTTCGCCGGTCGCCGGGCCACCAGCGCAATTGATCGCATGCACTACGTAAGTACGCGCCAAGCAGCGCCGGGAGCAACCTTAAGCACAGCGATCGCTTGCGGGCTCGCTGGGGATGGCGGTTTGTATGTGCCAACTGCAGTTCCATCTTTCACTGCCCAAGAATTGCATGGAATAACGACCTTATCGGCTATGGCGCAACATCTGCTACGGCCCTATTTTGCTGGCGACATTTTGCTCCAGCATCTCCCCGCAATTTGCAACGAAGCGTTTAATTTTCCTGCACCGCTTCAAACCATCGCAAATGCCACCTACGTATTGGAACTGTTTCACGGTGAAACTGCCGCATTCAAAGATTTCGGCGCACGGTTTCTCGCCGCATGCATGCGCCGAGTTAATGAGGGCAATACACAACCGTTAACGATCTTAGTGGCCACCTCCGGTGATACCGGCAGCGCCGTTGCCGCTGCATTCCATCAGCTGCCGGGTTTCCGCGTTGTGATTCTTTATCCCGATGGCCGCGTCTCGCCGCGTCAAGCCCATCAACTCGGTTGTTTCGGCGGCAATATCACCGCCTTGCGCGTGGCTGGATCGTTCGACGAGTGTCAAAGCCTGGTCAAACAAGCGTTCAACGATGCCGATTTGCGTAGCGCCGTCCGTTTAAGCTCGGCCAATAGCATCAGCATCGGGCGCTGGTTGCCGCAAATGGTTTATTACGCGACCGCCGCACTCGACCATTATCGCGCCCATCATACAAAATTGAACTTTGTTATCCCAACGGGGAATCTCGGTAATGCGATGGCCTGTGTATTGGCCCGCGCCAGCGGCCTGCCAATCGATTCTATCGTCTTGGCGAACAACGCCAATCATGTGCTTACCGATTTCTTCGCAACTGGCAACTATAAACCGCACCCCAGCATCACCACTTTGGCCAATGCCATGGACGTCGGCAACCCAAGCAATTTCGAACGTTTGCGTTGGTTATATCCAGACGATCTTGAGTTGCGAAAAGCGCTTTCGGCGCATTCGGTGGATGACGATGCAATCCGAATCACGATCCGTGAGGGTGAGGCACGCTACGGCCGCACCTGGTGTCCCCACACCGCGACCGCAGTTCATGTCCTGGAGCAACTGCGCAGCCACGACAAAACCAAACCATGGGCCATCGTGGCAACCGCACATCCGGCCAAATTTGAGCAAACCGTTGAACCGTTGGTTGGACACCCCATCGCAATTCCAGCCACCCTAGCCGCACTATTGCGCCGAGCAGCCGTTACCGAGCCAATGCCTGCCGATTACACCGCCCTGCGTAATAGGCTGCGGCAACAAAACGGATAATCCAACGAATTAGCACGGCACCTGCAAAACCGCCAGGTTGGCGAGACACCAATCCCACGGTATCATTACCTTCTTTGTGTGGGGCGGTAGCTCAGCTGGGAGAGCGTCGCGTTCGCAATGCGAAGGTCGGGAGTTCGATCCTCCTCCGCTCCACCATAGTTCAAATTACTACGCTCAATAACCGAATCAACCGCTGCGGTTCCCTCAGAGCGAAATAATCTACGCGAAACTTTACCGATTTAAATCATTCTAAGCGAGCGTGAGTCTATTGATACACGTTCAGTCCATTTATAGCGCGATTGTCAAATCCATCTATACAACATCAATCCGCTTACGAAAGTTTCTGAAAATCCAAACGTAAATGCGTTTAACCTGGAGAGCAACGATGAAGGCATATACCCACATCATCATTCCGGCCGCTGTTTTATTGCTGCTTTCGTTTAAGTTGGGCGCGCAAACAACGAAACCGAACGACGACAATTCGCTGCACGTGACTCAGTTTCAAACGGCGCAAGGCACGCTGGAGGTTCGCTGGGGACAGCCCACGCAAACACCGAGCGGCCCTGCGCCTGAGTTTGCCCAATTAGATACAAACAACGACAATTTTATTAGCGCCAGCGAAGCTACGCTTTATCCGATGCTCGCTAACGACTTTGTTTATGCCGATTATAATCGCGACGGGAAACTATCAAAAACCGAATACGCAAAATGGCGGCAAGCGCCTTAATTAATTGCGCGCCTGCCTATCTGCCTAAGACTTCACCAACAACGGCTGTACCAAGGTGTCGTGCCCGTCGCGCTATCCCACGCTGGGCTTTTCACTCGGGTTAAACGGTTGGGACACAGCTGCCACAGCCCACCCACCGCTAACGACAAACTTGGCGGTGGGGCTGGTGGCAATCCCGTTAGCTGGTTGTATCCGACCTGGAAGGTTTGCAGGCCTCTTAATCCATCCAGCGAAGGAATCGAGCCGGTCAATTCATTGCGGCTAACGACAAAATGCCACAAATAGTGCGATCCGTTAATGGACGGAATCGATCCCGTTAACCAATTGTCGTTCACATCAAAGTATTCCAATTCAACCAAATCATCCAAGCTGGGAATAGGGCCGGTCAGGCTTGCGTGCTGGACATCGAATACCACCAAGCGGCTTAACCCTGCCAATGATGGAATCGATCCGCTGATATCCCAATTGTTGTTTGCCTTGAAAGACTGCAGATTGGCCAATCCAGCCAATTCCGGTAATGGTCCGGAGAGCCAATTATAGCTAACGTTAAATTCGGTTAGATCGCTTAACCAGTCCAACGGCGGAATATCCCCGGTTAATTGGTTTGCTTGCGCGTAGAAATTCCGCAGATTTCCCAAACTGCTGAGGGATGCGGGTATGGATCCGGTTAGATGGTTGTGATCCACCGAGAAGTATTGCATCTGCCCCACCCAGCCCAAGTCCGGTATCGAACCGGTTAATTCGTTATAGCTGACGTCAAATCCCTGCAACGAGGTTAACCCGAGCACCAGATACCCAGAGTACACCTGAGTAAAAGACGATAAGCGCCCGGTTAAATGATTATTTCTTAACGCGACGGCAATTACATGTGTCTGGCTGGCGTCGCACACCACGCCATACCAACTGCATTCGCTACCGACAGGCCCGTTCCATCCCGTTCTATCGCTCCAATTGTTGCCGTTGGTGCTGTTGTATAAGTTAATCAGCGCAGTGCGCTCGGTGCTGCGAATGGTCGCTTGAGCCGAAACCGCCATTCCCAGCAGCATCAACCCAAACATCAGGCCCACGCCGCTTCGCCAGTGGTGCGAGGAACGTGTTGCGATTGCGCATTGGAAAATAGGGGTATTGAGCCGCACCATCGTTTTTCTCCGGGGATGGATGTTGTGTTATTGAACAGACGTTACTCTAGAAACGGACCGTTGAGCCAAGCGCTTCCGGTATTTTTCAAAATGTCACATTCGCTTAGAAGCCCCGGAGTGAGCGGTGCATGGTCCGCCATTCGCACAGATATCAAGGTAGGACCGGCTTAACGCCGCGATCGATGGATATGGTGGGCGGTAGTGGGATCGAACCACTGACCCCTGCCGTGTGAAGGCAGTGCTCTACCGCTGAGCTAACCGCCCAACTGTTCAATCAACATCTTCAACCTTCTATTCTATCGCGCCTGTGAACAACCAAGCTAGATTTGCTCATCGGCAACAACGATTTCTATTTGCAAACCGGCCTTTTTTTATCGGTGCGATAAATAATACTAGTAAATAAATCTCGATAAAATCATCGCAACTCATTGATTTAACTGGTGCCGACGATAGGAGTCGAACCTACGACCTACTGATTACGAATCAGTTGCTCTACCAACTGAGCTACGTCGGCTTAGAAGGGGCGCGAAGTATAAGGGGCGGGGAGATATGGGCACAATAGGCGTGGGCCGAACCGGTTATCACGCCTGCCGGGGCTTAGGCTGGCGCGCAGTTAATTTGCGGCACACAATCTACCGCGACTCACCAGCATTTTCCGTTAGTTTCCCCGCCGCTGTAGGAATTGCGACCGGTATCGTCACGGGTTAAGTTCGCACAGGCGTCGGTGGCTTGAATGCCGACGGGGGTGGCGGTGAGTTGAAATGTTTGGGCGGTGCCGCTGGCGCCATTCGCGGTGGTGACGGTGTAAAAGCAGCGTTCGGAGGCGCCTACCGTACCAGCACACGGCCTCGTCGGCGTTACGGCGGACGTGGTGAACCCAAGAGCCGTTAGATCGGGAGCGTAGCTATTGAAATTGGTGTAGTAGCGCTCCTGCGCTGCGGCCACTCGCATGACCATCTCCCGGCCATCCGCACGGCGTGAACGGAACGAGTATTGAGCATAGCTTGGGTAAGCAATCGCAGCCAGAATCGCAACAATCGCCACCACCACCATCAGCTCAATGAGCGTAAACCCTTTTTGCATTTGCTTACACATCTGTTTATCCCTTTGTATAAGACAGGGAATGCAGGACAGCCAACACTGCCCCGCGCCATGGTTCAAATCGGATCCAGCAACTCACGCCATGCACCGCGATGATACGGCGGGTCCGAAATGGTAATGCTCGGAATACCTGGCAGCAGAATCGCGCCGCCCCCCTGCCGCCCAATCAATGTGGGGAATCCGGAAAGAGGAATGGAGGTAGACGTGACCACCGCACCGACATTGGTCGAGCCGGCAGGCGGCATTCCACCCGAGATGGGCGCGGTACCCGTAGGCGCGCCGCCGCCAGCCGCATCGAGAACCATAATGGCACCGCGCCGACCCGGCGCACAGGGGTCCGTCCCCAAAGGCACTAAGGTGGTTAATACGACGCGATTACTCGAATACAACGGCAACGCGGTGATGATATTACGCTCACCCGCCTCGCCCACCGCCAATGTCATGCGCCAGCCGCGATTGGCAACCGGGACGGGATTGCTGGTTGCCGATCGTACGCTACCCGATTGCGAGAGCGTTTGTGCAACGAGCTGGCTGACCGCGATCGGATAATTGGTCGAATGAGTGCCGTAATCGCGGATGCCGTAGAACGATTGCGGGCCGACGTTGGATGGCGTTCCGGTGGAGGTACGATCCTCCTGACCAAGGTATTTGCCGGTACCGAAAATCCAAATCGGCGTACCGGCAACCGGATCGCGCATGGCCACCGGCATTACCGTAATGGGCTGCGGCGCCGGACTTACCGTTGTCGGTGCCGTTGTGTAGTCTTTAAACATCAAATCCACGGTCCAGCTGGCTGAACTCGCGCTGGAAAGATCAAATCGCCACAAATTGCCGGCCAAATCGCCAGCAACGGCAATATCGTCGACTTGATCGGACTGCAAATCGTAACCCGCAGGTGTGCCCAAGCCAAAACTGACGCCACCGGCCGAGGCAAATTGAGTCGCCGCACTGGTCGGAATTTCCCGAATCAGCGCACCGGTAGTGAGATCAATCACAAACAACGAGGTTTGATTGGCGTGCGCGGTTTCAGTACTGGCCGGATCGGTAGGGTCTTTCGGATAATAGCCGCTGCTAAGCAACACCACCCACCGGCCCGAATTCAACCGCGCGATATTGGCCGAACTGAACGTGTAGCCAAGATTGGCGCCGCCAGCGGACAGATTAGAGAACTCCCACAGCACTTTGCTTGCCGAGAAAGTGGTCGGGTCGGTGATGTCCAACGCAAACACACCACGCCCGCCAAGACGCATGGTTCCGACCAACACCGTATGCCAAGCGCCACTAATGAATACGTCCTGCACCACGACCGTATCATCCACTGTCGGGATTTCACTGGTGATGGATGCATCGGTTAATTTATCGAGCTTGCCGTTGCCAAACAGCATGTTGGGCACGTACGCCCAACGCTCGGTTCCATCATCGGCATTGAAAGCATGCATCATGCCATCGTTCGACCCGACATATATGGTCGGCGCACGCGCACGATTATTGTATACAAATTGTGAATAGGTGGTGCCGCTGGCCGCCGCCATTGCTTCCGGCGAACCGGCCGGGAAGCTATCGCTAAAGCCACCGGTTGGCGCGGAAACGTAGACCACCTGCGAATTAACAATGGCGCCGAGTACCGATCCGCGCCGACGCATCACCGGAGCAACCGTCTCGTTGGTGCGATCGCCACGCAAGTATTGCACTCGCAATGGGCCGTTGGCATCGGCAGCGCCCGTGGCGGGTGCTATGTTCAACGCCGTTTGCTGCGTTGAATTTAAACCGGCCCAGGTAAATGGGGTGCCGGTGGTGCCATTCCAGGTATAAATTACCCGGGTGTTCGGATCTCGCACCGTGCCTGAAGAGGCCGCAGTGGTACAAGCACCACCCGTTAACACGCAACCCGCATCCCAACTTGCAGTGCCAACTGGTGCGCCGGTTACCGGGTCGAGGGTATTTCTTACTAACTGGCCTGACCAATCGCCGCTGTCATAACCGGCCTGAAATGCGTTACTGCCTGCGGTTAGGACCGATACCGTGGGTGATAATGCGGTGGCCGAGGTGCGCCGCGCTAAAATGGTATTCAAAATATTGCTTAAATAGGTGACCAACGCCGCCGGGTTGGTGGCGCTGAAATACGAACCACGGCTGTTAACGGCGGCATGCCAGGTATCATCAATACCGGGTGGTGACGTGCGTGCCGGCTGCGGCCATGCGATGCTTCCCGATCTTAAGCCCGCATAATCGGCCGGATAAAAACGCAACCCATCCACTCCAAGCGAAATCATAAATTGAACCACGTGCTGCCAAGTCGCGGGGTCGTTGGCTGGGTTCCAATAGATTTCAGCATTGCTTTCCGGGGCTGCACCGGGCATCAACGGCACACCGAAAAGACTGGTGGATTTATCAGGGAAATAGGCCGGCACATTGTTGGGTAAGTCAGGCCGTAAATCGTGAGCCCAATAATTAAAACCGATATCAGCCAGCGAGGGATAGCAGCGAACCGCACCAGCGTCAAACTCCGCTGTTGAGTCAGTGCAAGTTCCTGCGGGAGAAGCAGGAACATTCCAAAAGACGCGGTTTTGGGGGGTGTGGGTAAATACCGTGGTACCGTCACCCAATGTTGGCGTACCCTGAACATCAACAAATCCTGCGGGTGTGGCGGGACTGTTTTCGTTCCAGTAGCCATCGGTTACCAGCATATGGAAATTCTGTCGGCAACTGAGCTCTTGTCCCGGCGCGCCACCGGTGCCTGGTTCCCAGTAAGGGTCTCTTAAATTGCCGGTGTTTGGTCTTTCAAAAAATCTACTGGCACGAATCGTAGACAAACGATTTGGCGTGATACCGTCAGGCGCCACCTGAAAGATCCAGTCGAAAAAGGTATGCCGGTAATTAGGGGCTAACGGATTGGTATTGCTAATACCGGTGATAATGGTACTCGCCGGCAATTGGTAAGTGGCATTGTTAAGGTTTTGCCACGCAACGCGAAGATTTTGTCCGAGACTGCCGTATACCCGAGATAACACAGTGCGCATCATCATATTGCGGTTGCGATAATACGCAAACCAGTTAGCGAAGTTCTGATACTCCGCCGCAGGAACTTGCACAGCTTCCCAATTGCTCGCAACGTACAAAGAAGTGGGTACCGGGTTTCCGCGCGCATCAACCAGTAAAGTTGAGCTGCTTTTGAAGCGATAATAATACGGGCCGCCATTCGGGCTAAACGGATTGGTATCACGCGCCCATCCATGCGGATTATCGTCAATCGTGCTCCAAGAAGTACAGGTCCACCGCCGATCGGTTCTGGCAGATACCCGAACGCCCGTCATATCGGTGGTTCCGCTGGATGAAGGGCTGGTGGGCCGATTTTGGGTAATGCCATCATTCCATACCGCTCGCAACGTTGCATCGGCATTGGGAAAAGTAGTTCCATCATCTCTGATCGGCGGGCTGTACACGATATTAGGGTTGTAATACACACCATTCATGGCGCGCGAGCGCGGGTTAGCCGGATCAGTGATGCGCGGATCGATCGTGCCCGCGCAATGCCAAGGGCCGCTATCCCATGTCTGACCAGCGATTGGATAATATTCTGGTGGAGTAAGCGTAGCGTACGGTGGCGCATCACCCATGAATGACCAAGCCGTAGAACCCGAATCATCAAATGTGACGACGATATTGGGATCGACCGATGTGGTTAAATCCGGTGGCGTGGGGCTGAGATCCGTGGTTAACGCGTTAACGGCGATCGGTTGCACCAGCAATCCAACGCAAACCGCAGCACTGATGCCGATCAGGCGAATAGAACGAAGCATATGTGCGCTCTTCATAACAAAGCCTTATGGACGAAATTGATGATTGGTGCCGTAAGCCGAATAAACCGATTCGGTAACGCCAAGCGAGGATGCACTGCTGCCACCTTGGCTGCGTGCCGTGATGCGATACCAACGCCGCGGCGGTGCACCACCAACGCCGCCAATTTCTTGCAACCGTGCGGCCGACATCCGCCCGGAGATGCCACTGCTGGCGCTGGTATCAAGGCCTAAATCCTCGATCATAAAGCGCGGTTGAGCCGCTAAGGACGCGGTTGCCGTCGCACCGCTTAGACCCGACAAAGTGGAAGGGTACGCAATGGCGCCGTCCGAGCTTGGTGAAATCCAGGTTCTGGTGGAGCGAAATGCAGTGACCAACGGGTTTTCCACGCCATTGGGTCGGTCATACGTGCAAAAGCCGGTGGCTCCGGAAACGCACGGCGGCATTGCATCGCCGCCACTGGCGAGACTAGCTCTAACCGCCGTAGACCAAACGACCCACTCACCGCCACGCAATGCACTTTCCGAACCCATCAGCGCCAATTGGTGATTGCGCAAACCGCCGGTCATACGCTCCTGCATAATCGAGGTGCTGGAGGCGACGACGCCAAGCAAGGTTAATAACACCAAAAATACCAGCGCCACGAACAGCACGGCGCCCTGTTGGCGTTGGGAAGAAATTTTACAATTTTGCAATTTCATAAAAGCCTCAGTCCTATCAAGGATTGCCGTTGCGTACCGATACCAACGATATGAACTCTCGCCGCATCATGCTTCCGGATGGCAACCCGGAGGGCGACATGGTGGCACCCGGCGTCACGATCGTGGCTCCCGCCACGCTGTAGCGATAGGCGGTATCCACGCCAACGATGTCGATGTTGTTGACGGTATCCAATAAGGCATGGATTTCAACGCTGCGAACCGATCGCCACAGGCAACCCGGTTCCAACGCCAATCCCGCTGGTGGTGTCGAACAATTGGCTGCGGTGCTTTGGGTTTGAACTTGATCGCCGGTTAAATAGCGAATGCCGCCGCCGATATCCTCAACGCCGTAAAGAAAGTCGAGGCGTTCAACGCCTTGCACCAACTGCTGTGCTGGCGTTGGCGTGCCGCCATTCACTCGGCGCATCAAGGTTGGTATCAAACGTCCGGCCGTCGCATCGGGGTTTTGGTCTTGAACCAACTGCAACCAATAACTGACCGTTACAAAATCGCGCGAGAAATTAAACACGCGAGGATCGCAGGAAGCGGTGCCAGGTCCCGGTTGAAGTTGTGTGGCGTTGATCAGCGAGGCTGCAGTTGGGGTTAAAAACCCTCCACCCACGGTAACCGTAAAAACAGTGGGGCTTGCGCAATCGGCCAACAACGCCAAATCGCCACTGACAAAATTCACCGCATCGTCCGTTGCAGTTGGGCGCAAGGTAATCTGAGTGGTTAAGCCGGTGCCCGTTACGGTATATGGCCAGCCACTGCCGGTTTGATAGCGCATCGTGATGACATCGGAACCTATCACGCGGCTGCCAAGCGTGGTCCCCGCCGCGGGGAATCCACCGGAACCGGTCGGAACCGCTGGGGAACAGGTGCCTGTGGCGCATCCATAACCTTGCAAGAAATAACGCGGGGACAACGGGTATGTTGTTCCCGCGGGCCATCCGGTCGGTGGGCCGCCCACCGCCCCGCCGCTATCGGGAAACACGAATCCGGTGACGTTCATGCGCGGCCCAACCGCTGGAAATTGCGGACCATTGCTGGTTTGAACCCAGCCCACGCCAGCATTGTTACTGCGAAATTGTCCGCCAAGCATGCGCAGATCGCTGTTAATGCGCGTAACCGCGTAGCGGCCATTTTCCTGCACGCGCGCCAGAGCATCTTGGACGCGGTTGGTTTTGCTGGTGGTCGTGAACAACGTGAGAATGCCACCGCTGACCAGCAAACCCAGCGTAATGGCGACCATCAACTCAACCAGGCTAAATCCCGCCACGCGAATAAAACCCACCGGATGCCGTTGTTGCAATGACATGTGATTTGAATTCCTCATGGCTGAAACACCCAGGCAAACGATTCCGCAGCCGCGGCGGTGCCGGTCTGCGTACTGGCTTCATTCCAAGTAAGCGTAATCGTGCACAATCCATCATAAGGAGCGCGATTCAATTGATCGGCCGCCGGGACCGCAGTGAGAGAGGCCCGCGTGCAGGTGATCGTGCCATTAGGGTTGGGCAGCATATTGCTCAACTGTTGGCTCCATAGTATTTGATCACGCGTTGCCACCTGCGCCACTGTGCATCCAGGCGCCGCGTTGCAAGCCGCAGGCGTACCCGCAATAGGGTAAGTACCGGTATAGGAGCTTGCCCATACTCCGGCAAGATTCGCGCGCATGCGGTCCGCCATCGATTGGGCAAGAAACGTCGCTTGGGTACGCATATACGCACTGTGGTTGGTTTTCACCGACAACACTTGCAACCCGGCCATACCGAGTATGCCGATGCTGAATACGAACAGCGCAATCAGCACTTCAAGCAGCGTGAAACCCCTGGATGACCGAATCAATCGCATAATCGTTACCTTAACAACCTGGTGCGGGAGAACCGGAGGTATTCCGGTAAGAAGTGGTAATGCCGCTGCCTTGAACGACGATGTGCCTGGATTGCGTTGGATTGCTATCCGGGCGGCACACATTGATATCGAATCCAGTCGCGCCGACCAACACACCGCTTTGATCGAACACGATCTGTGAGGCCACACCGGCACCGGTCGCAGCGGTTCTTACCGAGTAACCGCCCGTGGCAACCGACTCGTGACTGGCAATGCTCGGATCGTCCGTGAAAACACCATTGCCGTTGACATCGGCGAACACCGACCAACCGGTAGTCCAATTATTGCTGCCGGCGCTGCCAACCACCGCCACCTGAATTCCACGTTTAACCGCCTCGGAGCGCGCCAGGCTGATGGCACTGACCAGACTATTGGTATTGGACGTCACCGTCATGCGCCGGTTGATCTCGGAAAAGCTCGGCAACGCCAAGCTCATTAAAACGGCAGCCACCGCAATCGTAATGACCAACTCGATCAACGTGAACCCGGATACCACACGACGTAGTGCAATTTTGTCATTGAATGCCATGCGCGCTATGTACTCCAAATTCAATGCTTGCGGACCACTGAGAGCCTTAAACCTAACCAACACACCGATCAAGCGCAACGCAGCACAGGTCTGAGGTAGCAATCGGCGGATGAGCGGTGCACGGATTCAAAAATTTCTAAGCCAAATTGCTAACGGCATCACAAAACATTATGTCCGCCGCGCGGCTCAATCCAGCACTTGAATGCGCAATTCTTTCGGCAGAGCAAACGTCACGTTTTCCTGTTGACCCTCCAACTCGCGCACCTTTACTGCACCCCATTCGCGCAAACGCTCAATCACTTCCAGCACCAGGCTTTCCGGAGCCGAGGCGCCTGCCGTCACACCAATGCGCGAATGTCCTTTAAGCCAGCGCCGATCAATGTTTTCAGCCCCATCAATTAAATAAGCAGGCACGCCTTGTTTTTCGGCCAGCTCGCGCAAACGGTTGGAATTGGAGCTGTTGGGCGAGCCGACCACCAAGACCAGATCGCATTGCTGACCCAGCTTCTTCACCGCATCTTGGCGATTTTGCGTGGCGTAACATATATCATCGTGGCGCGGGCCGACCAAAGCGGGAAACCGCGCGCGCAAGGCATCAATCACGGCTTGAGTATCATCCACCGACAAGGTGGTTTGCGTGACATACGCCAGCTGATTCGGATCGCGCACCTGCAAACGTGCGACATCTTCCGGTGTTTCCACTAGAAAAATATCGCCGCCAACCTCCGTGCGGCGCCATTGGCCAAGCGTGCCTTCCACCTCCGGATGGCCGGCATGCCCGATCAGGACCACCTCGCGGCCAGCCTTGCAATGACGGATAACCTCCATGTGAACTTTAGTTACTAGTGGACAAGTTGCATCAAACACATTCAACTGCCGCCTTGTGGCCTCAGCACGCACATCTTGCGAAACGCCGTGGGCGCTGAAAATAACAGTGGCGCCGTTTGGCACTTCGTCAAGCTCGTCCACGAACACCGCGCCGCGCACGCGCAATCCTTCCACCACGAACCGATTGTGGACCACCTCGTGGCGCACATAAATCGGTGCGCCAAACGACTCCAAAGCGCGCTCGACGATTTCAATCGCGCGGTCGACGCCGGCGCAAAAGCCACGGGGGTTGGCTAGTAGAACGTCCATCCGCATTCCTGATTAGAAATAGAAACTCAACGCCCGTTCACCCTGAGCTTGTCGAAGGGTGCTTCGACTTAGCTCAGCACGAACGGCTTTCTCAACATTGGTAATTGATGCTTGTAGCCATCATGCTTTACCCAGGCGTTTCCCAGCCCTAAATCCAAACCACACCAACAACACCGCCCCAATACTAATCGCCGAATCAGCCACATTAAAAGCCGGCCACGACCACTGTTGGTAATACACTTGAATAAAGTCAATCACGTGACCGAAGCGTAACCGATCAACCAGGTTTCCTAAGGCCCCGCCAATCACCAATGCCAACGGTAACGCCGTGCGCCAATCATTTCTTGGCGTACGCAGTAACCACACGCCCAATATTGCGCTAACCCCGATCGCCAAAAGCGCAAATAACCAACGCTGCCAGCCGTCTTGATCGGCCAGGAAACTAAATGCTGCGCCGGCGTTGTAGGCCAAATTCCAATTCAGCGCGCCGGGAATCACCGCATAAGGCTGATAAGGAACCAACTGCGCCGTTGCGATCCACTTGGTCAGCTGATCCAGCGCTATGATCAAAAGCGAAAGGCCAAACCATGGCGAAGCGTTCTTGGACATGCTCTCGTTATTCATCAGAAGTACAGGCGCTTTTCACCGTCACCGGCAACATTCTCTACGCAGCGGCCACAAATCTCCGGATGCTCCAGATGCGTATTAATGTCGGGCCGATAATGCCAGCAGCGAATACATTTGGCATGCGTGCTTGGCTTAGCGTAAATCCATATTTGCGCATCTGCGACATCCGCTTTAACCGCTTGATCCGGTTTGGCCGCAAGCGGCGCCAATGTCATCTCGGAAGTAATGAAGAAAAACCGCAATTCCTTGGCAACATCGCCACCGTAATGCTTAAGGGTTTTATCATCGACGTACAACGTGACCTCAGCATCCAAAGACGAGCCGATGCGTCGATCGTTGCGCATCACTTCCAGCACCTTCGCCACGTCGTTGCGCACGCTGCGCAACAGGTTGAACTCATCGCTACCTTGGCCAAACCCCGATCCTAATTGAAGTTTATCGAGGCCCGCATACCAGGTTTGAAACAAGACGGACTCATCGCGCTCACCCGGCATATGCTGCCAAATCTCCTCGGCAGTGAACGAAAGAATCGGTGCAATCCAACGCACCAATGCCTCCAGAATATGAAACATCGCCGTCTGCGCCGAACGCCGACCGATGCTATTAACCTGCATCGTGTAGAGGCGATCCTTGGTTATATCCAAATAAAACGCGCCTAAATCCACCGAGCAAAAGGTATGGATAATCTGATAAACCGCATGGAAATCGTATTTTTCGTAAGCCAGGCGAATACGGCCGTCAAACTGGTAAGCAAGATCGATAATCCACTGATCCAGGATTAAACAATCCGACGTCTTAAGTTGATGCTTAAGAGGCTCGAACCCGGCCAAATTACCGAGCAAAAACCGCGCGGTGTTGCGAATACGGCGATAGGCGTCGCTGACGCGCTTTAGAATTTCGTCCGACACCGACATCTCACTGCGGTAATCGGTTGCGGCCACCCAAAGCCGCAACACATCGGCACCGAGCGTTTTCATCACCGACTGCGGCGCGACGACGTTCCCTAGCGATTTCGACATCTTGCGTCCCTGCGCATCGACGACGAAACCGTGCGTCAATACTTCACGATACGGTGCGGCGTTAAAACCCGCACACGATGACAACAAGGATGATTGAAACCAACCGCGGTGTTGATCGGAGCCTTCCAAATACAAATTGGCCGGGCGGGTAAGTTCGGGACGCGCATCCAGCACACAAGCGTGTGTCACGCCGGAATCGAACCACACATCCAAAATATCGGTGACTTTTTCGTAATGGTCAGCGTCGCTACCCAGAAGCTCGGCAATGTCCAGCTCATACCAAACATCGGCACCCTCTTTCTCAACGCGCTTGGCAACGGTTTCCATTAGCTCAACCGAGCGCGGATGTGGTTCACTGGTGGATTTATGCACAAATAACGCAATCGGCACGCCCCAAGTGCGCTGGCGTGAAATACACCAATCCGGGCGCCCTTCCACCATACCGGCAATGCGTTCCTTGCCCCAATCCGGGATCCATGCCACGTTATCTATCGCAGCCAATGCGTTAGCGCGCAGACCGGCTTGATCCATGCTGATGAACCATTGCGGTGTCGCGCGAAATGCAACTGGGGTTTTGTGGCGCCAACAGTGCGGATAGCTGTGCTGATATGGCAAGTTTGCCAATAATCGACCGCGTTCACGCAGCACTTCGATGACCGAGTCATTGGCTTTCCATACATGCTGGCCGGCAAACAATTCCGTATCCGGTAGATACACGCCGTTACCGCCCACCGGATTGAGAACGCCAAGTCCGTAACGCGCTCCCACGATAAAATCGTCTTGGCCATGACCGGGCGCCGTGTGCACGGCACCGGTGCCGGAATCCGCCGTGACATGCTCGCCTAAAATAATCGGCACGTGTCGCGCATAAAATGGGTGCTGCAACTTTATGTTTTCAAGACGGGCACCTTTAACTTGCCCAAGAACGTGAGTGTCGTTAACGCCATAGCGCTGCAATGCACTTTCGGCAAGCGCTTGCGCCAACACCAGTAGCTGACGCTTGCCGACTCGCGCGGGTCCTTCAACCAACACATAGTCAAAATCGGCATGTACAGCCACACCCAGGTTCGCAGGCAAGGTCCACGGTGTGGTGGTCCAGATCGGTATGGCGACGATGTCACCCGGTTGAACCACGACACCAAATAATTTCGCAAACGCCGATGGATCAACCGCATCAAACGCCACATCGATCGCGGGCGAGGTTTTATCGGCATATTCAATTTCCGCCTCCGCCAACGCCGAGCCGCAGTCAAAACACCAATGCACCGGTTTGGCGCCACGCAACAAATGACCGTTGGCCACGATTTTCGCCAAGGCGCGGATCATGTCCGCTTCGTATTTGAAATCCATCGTGCGATAGGGTTGATCCCAATCGCCAAGCACGCCTAAACGCTTAAAATCCTCGCGCTGCAGATCGATTTGCTCCGCTGCATACTCGCGACAGGCCTTGCGGAACGCGCGCGCATCGATTTTCTGTCCGACCTTGCCGACTTTTTTCTCCACCGCAATCTCGATCGGCAAGCCATGGCAATCCCAGCCCGGCACGTAGGGCGAGCGAAACCCGGAAAGCAATTTGGATTTTACTACAATGTCTTTAAGTATCTTATTGACCGCATGACCGATATGGATTACGCCGTTAGCGTATGGCGGCCCGTCATGCAGGATAAATGTTTTATCACGCTTGGCGGTTCGTTCTTGTATCCGCCGATACAAATCGTTTTTGTTCCAGGCAGCCAGCATGCTAGGCTCGCGATTGGCGAGATCGGCCTTCATCGCGAATTCCGTTTCCGGCAGATTGATCGTATTTTTATAATCGGTGGACACAGCTCAAGCTCCCGCTTTCAAGGGCGACAAACCCAACACTCGCCGCGCGGTGGCGGCATCGCAATCCATTTGTTTGACCAACAGATCCAAACTGTCGAATTTTTCTTCTTCGCGTAATTTTGATACGAACTCCACAGCGATCCGGCGCCCGTAAAGATCGCGGTCGAAATTGAACAAATGCGCCTCCAACAATGGCTCGGTGCCATTGATGGTCGGCCGCACACCAAGGCTCGCCACGCCCGGCATCGGATGCAGTTCCACACCGTGCACGCGCACCACGAAAATGCCTTTCACCGGTGCCACGCGGCGGTGCAGGCGCAAATTCGCCGTCGGGTAGCCAAGTTTGCGACCTAATTGTTTGCCGCGCACTACCCGCCCCGCAATCGTATAGGGCCGCCCGAGCAACTGCGCTGCCATCTCATACTCGTTATGCGCCAACGCCATGCGGATGCGCGAGCTGCTGATGCGCTCGCCCTCCCAGCGCAGCGAAGTTACGGCCGCCGCGTGGAATCCGGCAGTCGCGCCGGCCTTGCATAACATCGTAAGGTCACCCAACCGACCCCGGCCAAAGCGGAAATCCTCTCCCACCCATACCTCGTGCGCGGCCAGGCGTTTGCGCAACACGCGGTCGATAAAATCCTCGGCGCTCATAGCCGCTAATGCGTCGTTGAAACGCAACAATAGGACTTGGTCGATACCAAACGCCCGGAGGCATTCGAATTTTTCACGCGCGCTGGATAGTCGCGGCCAACCACCACTGGCAAAAAATTCGCGCGGCAACGGTTCAAAACTTACGGCAATGGCAGGCAAGCCCAAGGCGCGTGCGCGTTCTTTCACGCGCGCTAAAATCGCTTGATGGCCGCGGTGCACGCCGTCAAATGCGCCAATGCAAACCACACTACCTTGCGCGGCAAGGCACGGCCCTGCGGCGTCCAAATGCAAACTCGTCATGGGCGTGAGTATAGCGATTGCGTTGCGGCGCACAATGCGCCGGCATCAATGACTCTGTAAATCGCGCAGCCGATAACCGCAGGCAAACAGCACAGCGCTGAACGCGGCGCCGGCCAATACGATCAATAACAGCAAGCGCTCGACGCGTACGGTGGCGGAGACTTGAGTCCATTCCGGCCAATAGCTCAAGCCCGCCAGCAGCACGCCAACCAAGGCCACGCAGCCGGCAGTCAGACGCAGCATATGCCGTCCGAACCCCGGCTGCGGTTGATAAACCCCGTCGCGGCGCAACGCGCGCCACAGTTGCCAAAGGTTGAGATAACTGGCCAAACTGCTGGCGATCGCCAACCCCATATGCAAGCCGGGCACGCGCTGCAGTTGTTCAAAAAAACCGCTGCTGGTGTCGGTCGGATCGCGCCATAACGCGAACAGCACCCCGACAAAAATCACGTTCAACAGCATATTCGCCACCATGGCATTGATCCCGGAACGAACCGGCGTTTTGGTGTCTTGACGCGCATAAAACGCCGGCGCCAATACCTTCACCAGAACAAAAGCCGGCAATCCAAAGCTCAATGCCGCAAGGCTTAAAGTTGCCATATCGACGTCGTGAGCCGTAAACCGGCCGTGCTGAAACAAGGTCGCGAGCATCGGTTTGGCCAGCAAGACCAGCCCCAACATCGCCGGCACCGAAATCAACAACGCGGTGCGTAAGCCCCAATCCAGGGCTTTGCAAAACCCGTCTTTATCCGTGGTGACGTGATGGCGCGAAAGGTTTGGCAAAATAACGGTGCCAAGCGCGACACCGAATACGCCGAGTGGGAACTCCAGCAAGCGATCGGTTTGCGCCAACCAGGTTTGCGAGCCCGCAATCAGGAACGACGCAATCAAAGTGTCCAGCAATAAATTGATTTGGGCGACGGAGGAACCAAACAACGTCGGCAACATCAATTTCAAAATCCGCTGCACATCCGGATGCGACCAACCCCAGCGCGGCAAAGTCAACAAATCGATTTGCTTGAGTGCCGGGAATTGCAGCAGCAGCTGCAATATGCCAGCGGCGAATATCCCCCACGCCAACGCCATGATCGGCACGTTCAAATGCGGCGCCAACCATAGCGCACCGGCAATCATGCAAAGATTCAAGATCACCGGTGTAATGGCCGGCAATGCAAAACGGTTAAAGCTGTTCAATACGCCGCCGGCCAAGGCCGTTAGCGAGACAAACAGCAAAAACGGGAAAGTGACGCGCAAGAGCTTTACCGTCAGTGCGAATTTTTCCGGCTCATCGATTGCACCGGGGGAGAATATCCGGGTTAGCCACACGGCGCCGAAAACGCCGATGGCCGTCACCACCAGCAAGACCGCTCCCAGCGTGCCTGCCGTACGCGCGACTAGGTGGCGTAGTTGCTCGTGACTGTCCTTTTCTTTGATCTCAGTGAATATCGGCACAAACGCCAACGAAAACGAGCCTTCCGCAAACAGCCGACGCAAGAAATTGGGAATGCGAAACGCCACCCAAAAGGCATCGGTCATCCAATTGGCGCCAAAGGCGTAAGCAATGACCATCTCGCGCACCAAGCCTAAAATGCGCGAGACAAACGTCATCGCACTGAACGACAACATCGGGCGTAATAGGCTCATGCGCAGCCCTCGCTGAGCCGTGACATTCGGCCTTCATTGACGAAAAGACCCGCAGACGCGATAATTGCGGGCTTATTTTTACGACCATTCGTTCCTGGAGCTTTCCCTTGGCTAATATCAAATCTGCAAAAAAGCGCGCGCGTCAGTCGATCAAGCGTCGTGAGCGCAATACCAGTGCTCGCTCGATGCTGCGCACGTCTATTAAGAAAGTCGTGAAAGCGATTGAAACTAAAGACAAATCCGCAGCTATAGCGGCGCTGAAATTGTGCGAACCGATTATGGACCGCTCCGGCGCCCGTGGCCTCATTCATAAGAACAAAGTGGCACGCCACAAGAGCCGCTTGACCGCTCATATCCAAGCACTCGGTTAAACCGAAACCGCCCAGTTTGAGCTTAAGGCCGGCGCAAGCCGGCCTTTTTATTTCACGTCCCCGCATTCGCCGCATCCGCGATTGCCTGGGCTTTCAGGTTATCGAAAAACTCCTGAATTTTAAGGCACAAAGGCCAAGTCCCTTCACGCGTCAGCGCCGAAACTTGGAACCAAGGCGCTTTCCATTTCAGCTTTTTTATAATGGCCTTGGCTTGCATAGCCTGCTCCTCCGGGGCCACCAAATCGGCCTTATTTAGCACCAACCAACGTGGCCGTTCCAGCAATTGCGGATCGAACTTGGCAAGCTCTGCCTCAATCGCGCGCACTTGGGTCACTGGATCGACATCGGTACCAAGCGGTGCCATATCCACCAAATGCAACAGTAGCCGTGTGCGCGCCACGTGTTTCAGGAACTGCACACCTAGACCTGCCCCATCGGCCGCGCCCTCGATCAACCCAGGAATATCGGCAATCACGAAACTGCGGTCCGCTTCAATGCGCACGACCCCAAGATGCGGTTGCAAGGTGGTGAATGGATAATCGGCCACCCTGGGGGTGGCAGCCGAAACGGCTCGTATAAACGTGGATTTTCCGGCATTGGGAAACCCAAGCAGCCCAACGTCGGCCAACACTTTCAGCTCAAGCTTGAGTTCCCGCACATCGCCGGCTTGACCTGGTGTGGCTTTGCGCGGGGCGCGATTGGTCGAGCTTTTGAAATGGATATTGCCGACACCGCCGCGGCCGCCTTGCGCCACCTTGATACGCGCACCGTGTTCGGTCAAATCGCCGATCGTCTCCATTGTATCGAGATTGATGATGACGGTGCCGACCGGAACGCGGATGACGGTGTCCTCGCCACTCTTACCGGACATTTGTCGGCCCATGCCGTTTTCGCCACGGCCGGCGCGGAAAATACGCTGATGGCGAAAATCGACTAGCGTGTTGATGCCCTCGTCGGCCACCAGCCAAACGCAGCCGCCGGCCCCGCCGTCGCCGCCATCGGGCCCGCCAAATGGGATGAATTTCTCGCGCCGGAAGCTGACGCAACCGTTGCCCCCGTTGCCGGCGCACACGCGTATTTCTGCTTCGTCGACGAATTTCATAGCTTAAGTGAAGAGCCTTAAAGGTTTAGCATGCTTCACTCGCAAGAATGGGTAACTTTTAAGAAAACCGTTCGTGCTGAGCTTGTCGAAGCATGATGGCGTTTCGTTCACCCTTCGACAAGCTCAGGGCGAACGGTAAATATGAATTTCTATTAATCCGGTTGAACAACACCGGTATTGCTATAATGAATTCACGCCCCGTTCTACCCAAATAAAAAGCCCCGCACCAGGCGGGGCTCTGACTTTTTTGGGGCGAAATCGGTTAGGCCTGAACCACGCTCACGGTACGGCGGCTTTTCGGGCCCTTAACACTGAACTTAACCTGGCCGTCGACCAACGCAAACAAGGTGTGATCACGCCCTAAACCAACACCGGTACCGGGATGGAACTGCGTACCGCGTTGACGCACGATGATGTTGCCGGCATCGACCGCCGATCCACCATAAATTTTGACGCCCAAATATTTCGGGTTTGAATCGCGGCCGTTGCGCGTACTGCCGCCTGCTTTCTTATGTGCCATTGCTGATCTCCTTCAAATGCGCGCTTTAAGCGGCGCTGATGCCTGTGATTTCGATTTCGGTGTAATGCTGCCGGTGCCCCTGCTGCTTGCGGTAATGCTTGCGGCGCCGGAACTTAATGATGTGCACCTTATCGGCGCGGCCATGAGCTTTCACCTTGGCGGCCACTTTGGCACCCTTAACCAATGGGGCGCCAACCGAGATTTTCTCGCCTTCGCCCAATAACAACACTTGGTCGAATTCGACTGTGCTGTCGACCTCGGCCTCGAGCTTCTCAACGCGCAAGGTTTCCCCCTGCATAACGCGGTATTGCTTACCGCCTGTTACTACGACTGCATACATGGCAATTCCTCTGTAGTTGTTCTATTTTCTGCCGAAAATGACCGCGTAAGATAGCGATTTATATGCAATTCGTCAACATGAATCGACTGAAGCTTAAAATTAGCCTGTTGGCGGCACAAACCCTGCCGGCGCTGCCGCACCGCCCTCAAACAGGAATTTGCTCATTTCTTGTTCGAGAAACGGCCGGGTTTTCGTATCCAACGGTGAAAGTCGGTTTTCGTTAATCAACATGGTTTGATGTGCCAGCCACATCGCCCAGGCTTCTTTCGATACGTGTTCATATACCCGTGATCCAAGCTCACCCGGCCAAGGGGCAAACGCCAAGCCTTCGGCTTCGCGCCCCAATTTGATGCACATCACCATCCGCGACATCAGTGTTTCTCCCCAATTGCGTTAAGTAATTTACGCACCGGTGCCGGCAAGCCAAGCGCGGCCAGCTCCTGCTGGGCGCACCAGCGTTGATCACAACCCTCGGCGACCCGCAATGGGGCTTTCTCGATCTCAATCAGTATCGGTGAAATGGCGAGGTGATAATGACTGAAGCTGTGCACAAACGCAGGCAAAGCTTCCGTACGCCCAGTCACCAGCCCTTGTGTATCCGGTACCAACAACGCTGCCACTTCATCATTCGCTTCCGGTAAGCTCCACAAGCGCGCCCACACGCCCGTGGGCGGACGCCGCTCAAGCAATATACGCCCCTTGGCATCGCGCAAAATTAAAAACGCGGTATGGCGCGTCGGTTTGGCGCGTACCGGTTTGCGTTCCGGCAATGCAGCCGTAAGACCATCACGTGCGGCGACGCAATCGGATTGCAACGGGCAATCCATACAGCGCGGTTTTGCGCGCGTGCAGAGCGTAGCGCCGAGATCCATAATCGCTTGCGTGTAATCGGCCACACGTTGCAGCGGCGTATGCGATTTTGCCAATGCCCATAAGCGCTCTTGTACGGGCACAGCACCCGGCCATCCACGCACGCCGTGCACTCGCGTTAACACGCGTTTGACGTTGCCATCCAAGATCGGCATTGGTATAGCGTAGGCCTGCGCCAAAATCGCCCCCGCGGTGGAGCGGCCAATTCCGGGCAGCGCGATCAGCTGATCGTAATCACGCGGCAACTCGCCATTGTGTTGCTCAACACACGCAGCGGCGGCTCGATGCAAATTGCGCGCGCGGCTGTAATAACCAAGACCCGACCACAGCGCCAACACGCGATCTTCCGTAGCCTCTGCTAATGCAGCAAGCGTCGGTAAAGCAGACACAAACCGGTCGAAATACGGAATTGCGGTAATGACTTGGGTTTGCTGCAGCATAATCTCAGACAGCCACACCCGATACGGCGTGCGCGATTGCTGCCACGGCAAATCCTTACGGCCGTATTGGTCGTACCAGGCCAGTAAACGCGCTGCAATTCGTTTCACAATGCAATTCAAATAAATTTTGTAAGGTGGGCCTTGGCCCACCACCGATCACCGCACACCCAATTCCGCTAGAGCGCCTCCGGCAACAACCCATCCACAAACGACACCGCATCGAATTCACGCAACTGATCAAGCCCCTCGCCCAATCCGACAAAGCGAATCGGCAGTGCAAACTCCTTGGCCAACGCAAATAACACACCGCCTTTTGCGGTGCCATCCAACTTTGTGACGATAAGGCCTGTGACATCCACGGCCTTCAAAAACTGCCGCACTTGATTGACCGCATTTTGCCCGGTCGTGCCATCCAAAACCAACAACACTTCATGCGGTGCCGTTGCATCAAGCTTGCCAAGCACGCGCTTGATTTTGCTGAGCTCATCCATCAGTCCCGATTGCGTGTGCAAACGTCCCGCCGTATCCGCAATCAATACATCCGCGCCGCGTGAACGCGCGGCTTGCAACGCATCAAAAATCACCGAGGCGGAATCGGCGCCCGGGCCTTGTGCAATCACCGGAACTTGATTGCGCGCACCCCAAGACTGTAACTGCTCGATCGCAGCCGCGCGAAACGTATCACCGGCGGCAAGAACTACGCGGTGCCCAAAAAGCTGGAACCGCCGCGCCAATTTTCCAATCGTGGTGGTCTTCCCAGCACCATTAACACCGACAATCAAAATCACAAACGGAGCTTCGGCTGATTCCAATCGCAAAGGCCGCGCTACCGGCGCGAGTATCGCGACCAATGCCTCTCGTATCGCATTCAACAGTGCCTGCGCATCCGCAAACTCCCGCTTCGCTAAACGCTTACGCAACCCAGCAATCAGCTCGGTTGTTGCAGCTATGCCAACATCAGCGCCGAGCAAACAGGTTTCAAGCTCGTCGAGCAATGCATCGTCCAGTTTCGGATTGCGTCCAAACAACGTGGTGATATCTCGAGTAAATACGCTGCCCGACAAACGCTCGCGCCACGTGGTTGTGTTGCTACTTGGCGGATCCGCTTTCGCCAGCTCAACGTTATCCGGTTCCTGATGCGGCTGAATAACGGATGAGGCAACGGGCGAAGAAGCATCAGGTGCGTGGGCGATAGCCGGCGTTTTCTTCCAAAACTTTAACATTGCATAACGAATTCGAGGAAAATAGACCGCTGATGTTACCACCGGACCGCCCTGTTGATGACCAAATCCATTGCCAAATCCGCACCGGGAAAGCTTCGCATCATCGCTGGCCGCTTGCGCAACTCGCGCATTGCCGTTCCCGACTTACCGGGGCTTCGGCCCACCGCCGAACGTGTACGCGAAACCGTGTTTAACTGGCTAGCCCCGGTGATCGAAGGCAGCCGTTGCTTGGATCTATTCGCCGGTACGGGAGCGCTGGGCCTTGAGGCCTGTTCACGCGGAGCCGCTGAAGTTCACTTCATCGAACGCGATCGCCATTTGGTACGGTTGCTTCAAGACAATCTCACTCGGCTTAACGTTACCGGGGTGCAGATCCATAATAAGGAGGCGCTGTCATTTCTTTATGAGCCCGCGCAACCCTTCGATATCGTATTTCTCGATCCGCCGTTCGCTGAAAACCATTGGGCGCCGGTTGCGCAAGCCCTGCAAACACGAGGATGGCTTAAAGAAACGGCGCTGGTCTATGTTGAATCGCAACGCAATCACCCGCTTAGCTTGCCCATGCAATGGCAGCCTCACCGCGAAGGCCATGCGGGTTTAGTGCGATATGGGCTCTATCGCGTTGCTGGGCCATCCGTTAAGCTTTAGCGTCTTGTTCGCGCGGCTGGTTATGCCAACTCATTCCGTCAATCCCCAACGAGCGCGTGTCGCGGTTTACCCCGGCACTTTTGATCCAATTACCAACGGCCATACCGATTTGGTTAGCCGCGCATCACCGCTGTTCGATCGCATCATCGTCGGCATTGCCGATAATCCAAACAAAGGGCCTGGTTTTAGCCTGGACGAGCGCATTGCACTGGCGCGATTGGCTCTGGCGGGTATTGCCAACGTAGAAGTGCGCGGGTTTTCGGCGTTGCTGGCGCATTTTGTCAAAGAAGTCGGTGCTGGCGTTATTCTGCGCGGCCTGCGCGCCGTATCGGATTTCGAATACGAGTTCCAGCTCGCCAGCATGAATCGACATCTCATTCCCGAAACCGAAACCTTATTTCTCACACCGGCAGAGCAATACGGTTTTATTTCATCGTCATTGGTGCGCGAAGTGGCGCGCCTTGGCGGGGACGTCTCTGAATTCGTACACCCGGCAGTGCAACACGCGCTAAAACAGCACTGGCGGAATTCCTAAACTGCTGCAAATTTTAAAAGGGGAAATTTGTGACCACTGTAATCCGCGTTATGGCCTTAGCCGCGTTTTGTATCTTAAGTTTAGGCGCCTGCACCCAATCCAGCGATAACGGCAAAAAACCCGCCGTCGACCAAGCCGTGCCGACCCAAGCCGTCAATTTGCCCGTAGATGCCAAAGACACGGCTGCCTGGAAAAAATATCTGGTAAGCGTGGTAAAGCAGAACATGCAGGGCATCACGAGCAGCCCTTATATGTATTTCGTTCCCAGTGGCGATGACGAGGACACCAAAGTCGCGCGCAAAAACCAGCTCGATAACGTCCAAGTGATCGTTGGCCGCACCGTTCTGCCGGGCAATATGATGGCGTTCGGCGGTCCCGATTCCAAAACCACGGCGGATCTGATGATTGAGTCGTTTAAAGAGGCAAAAGCCGGCGCTTTTAAAGGCGTGACGGTGTTGTTCGTCGGAGCCGCCGCAGATGTTGATCGTGCGAAAGCGGCAATAGCCCCAAGCGGTGCCGAGTTCCGTTTTGTGGAAATGAAGTAACTTATGCCGTGGCGGTCGGACTTCCTCGGCCGCCACGCGAGCAAAAAATAATGGCTTTGCTAATCACCGATCAATGCATTAACTGCGATGTTTGCGAACCGGTTTGCCCGAATCAAGCGATTGCCCAGGGCGATCAATTTTATGTCATTGAACCGAATCGCTGTACGGAATGCGTTGGTCATTACGATACCCCGCAATGTGTCGAGGTATGCCCGGTCGAATGCATTATCGTTGACGCAATCCACACCGAAACGCAGGCTGAACTGCTAGCCAAATACCAGCATTTGACCGGAGCCGGCGCATGAGAAGAAGTCCCTGCCATCTCATCGTTATTGCGCTGGCGCTTGGCGCAACAACGGCGCTGGCGCAAGAAAAACCCGGCCACGCCGCCATTGCCAGCGCCCATAAGCTGGCAACCGAGGCCGGTTTTGAAATCCTCGCAGCGAACGGCAACGCGTTTGATGCGGCAATTGCGGTAAGCGCGACATTGGCCGTCGTTGAACCGGCGAGCTCCGGCATTGGCGGCGGTGCTTTTTGGTTAATTCATCGCGCCGCCGATAACAAAGACCTGCTGATCGATGCCCGCGAAATTGCGCCAGGAGCCGCTAGCGGCAAACTGTATCTCGATGAAAAAGGCGAGCTCGACAAGGACAAATCAATCAACGGCGCGATCGCGGCCGCAATCCCGGGCGAGCCGGCCGGTTTGGTCTGGTTGGCTGAGCATTACGGTAAACTGCCATTAGCGAAATCGCTAGCGCCTGCGATTCGCATTGCCCGCCAGGGATTTCAACCCGACGCGCGGTTCCTAACCTCGCTTGGGTATCGCAAAGAGATCATTCAGCGCTACCCCGCATCGGCAAAGTTGTTTCTGGATAACGGCGAGGTGCCCAAAGCCGGTTGGATTTTTAAAAATCCCGATCTCGCCCACACCTTGGAATTAATTGCCGAACACGGCACCGCCGGTTTTTACCAAGGCGAAACCGCGAACAAAATGCTGGCTGGCGTCGGCGCAAGTGGCGGCAATTGGCGCTTGGAGGATCTTGCGCATTATCAAGTGAAGGAACGCGCCCCGCTTGAGTTCGACTATCGCGGATACCACATCGTGACCGCCCCGCCGCCTTCTTCCGGCGGCGTCGCTCTAGGCGAAATGCTGAACGTCCTGGAAGGCTACGATCTGACCAAAATGGATCGCGTTCACCGCGTACATCTCACCGTAGAGGCTATGCGCCGCGCTTATCGCGATCGTGGCGATTACATGGGCGATCCCGATTTTGTAACGATGCCAATTAAGATGCTGATGGATCCAGCGTATGCCGCTGGCTTGCGCGCCTCCATTCGTACCGATAAAGCAACGCCGAGCAGCATGCTGCCGGGCATCGAAGAGCCCGCCAGCGGCACGCACACCTCGCATTTTTCATTGATCGACGCGCAAGGCAACCGCGTCGCCGCCACCCTTACGGTTAATCTGCCTTTTGGCAGTGCGTTCGTTCCGGCGGGAACCGGGTTTGTGCTTAATAATGAGCTCGATGATTTCGCGCTCAAAGCCGGCGCACCCAACGCCTATGGCCTAATTGGTAACAACGCCAATGCGATTGAACCCTACAAGCGGCCGTTGTCGTCGATGACTCCGACGTTCATTGTCGGCAAGGACAAACTTGCCGTTATCGGAACGCCCGGCGGCAGCCGCATCATCACGATGGTGCTGGAAGGCATTCTCGCGTTTGTGGACGGTGAGCTGCCGCAATCGGTCGTCGCCCTGCGCCGTTACCATCACCAATATCTACCGGATGTCATCTTTGCCGAAGTAGGCGCCTTTACCCGCACTGAGCGCAAAGCCCTGGAAGACTTAGGCCATACGGTTCACGATGGGGAGCAAAATTGGGGCTTAATGAATATGGTCAGCTGGGACTTAGGCAACGGTAAACTGTATGGTGGCAGCGATCCGCGCGGCGTGAGCGGCAGCGCCGTGGTTAAGTAGACGGTATTTCAATGGCAATCAAACTGTGGTCGATCCTTGGAAATTCCCAGCGCCTGGACGGCGGCGCTATGTTCGGCAACGTGCCGCGCGGCTTATGGGAAAAATGGATCAAGCCCGATGCGCAAAATTGCATCCCCTTGGCTTGCCGCGCGTTGCTGGCGGAGATCGACGGCCGGCGCGTGTTGTTTGAGACCGGAATAGGTGCCTTTTTCGAACCCAAACTGCGCCAACGTTACGGTGTCGATGAAGCTCAGCACGTGCTGCTGAGCTCACTTAGCAAGGCGGGATTTTCGCATCAAGACATCGATTTTGTGGTGCTATCGCACCTGCATTTTGATCACGCCGGTGGATTGCTGGAACCATGGCAGGAAGGCAAGGACCCTGCCCTGCTGTTTCCCAACGCACGCTATCTCATCGGCGAAGAAAGCTGGCAGCGCGCGCTTAAACCCCATGCGCGCGATCGCGCTTCGTTTATTCCGGAGCTGCAACCGCTGCTTCACGCATCCGGCCGCCTGGACCTCATCCAGGGCGAGTCTTCCACCGCTTTGGGATCGCAAGTCCGCTTCAGTTTCAGCTACGGTCACACCCCCGGTTTGATGTTGTCGGAAATCGGCGGTAACGGGGGCGTCGTATTCTGCGCAGATTTAATCCCAGGACGGCCTTGGGTACACCTGCCGGTAACGATGGGATACGATCGTTATCCGGAATTGTTGATCGATGAAAAGCGCCGGTTTTTGGAAGACAAGCTCGCACGCGGCGTGCAGTTGTTTTTCACCCACGACAGTGACTGCGCAATGGCCGAGCTGGCGCGCGACGAGAAGGGCAAATTCATTACCCTCGATGCTAAGCCTGAGCTTATTGCATGGGATTTGTGAGGTAGGCATGTCCAACGACTTGATTCGCGAAGTTTCTGAAACCGGATATGACCAACGGATCAAGCAATCGTTTAGCGCCGCTTTGTTTGGTTTATTGATTTTTATCGCTGCCTTTCCGCTGGAAATCTGGAACGAAGGTCGAGCGGTTAAACAGCGTCAAGCATTGGAGGAGGGCGCAGGCGAGGTTCTCAGCGTACCAACCAATCCCATATCACCCGCAAACACGGGAAAACTCATTCACGTCACCGGCAAAGCGACAGCCGTGCAGCCACCGGTTGATACCGATATCGGCATTTCGGCACCCGGTCTTGCGTTATACAGAAAAGCGGAAATGCTGCAATGGCGAGAAATTAAAGAAACCCACGAAGAGAAACAACTGGGCGGCGGCAGCAAAACCGTCACCACTTGGCGGTATGAGATCGATTGGTCAGAAAAATTTTACGACACCGCCCAATTTCACGATCCTCACGGCCATGAAAATCCAACGCGCTTACCATTTTTAAGCGCGCATTTTCGCGCGCAGAAAGTCGTGCTCGGCGATTATGTACTTGGGCCGGAAATTACCGACGAAATCCGCCACCAGGAACCACTCGCCCCGAGAGTCGGGCAGCTTCAACCCAATCTCGCCGCCAGTTTCCAAGTCTACGACGATGCGCTGGTCACTAGTAAAGTTTTGGGACAGCCCAAAATCGGCGACGTGCGCATCCGCTATTTCGTGATTCCGGAACAAACCATCAGCATCGTCGGCGCGCAGGCCGGCAATGGCATCGGTAAATACCACACGAAAAATGGATCCGATGTCCTATTGATCGAAAGCGGCGAGCGCAGCGCCGACGATATGTTTGTCACCGCGCAAGAACACAATACGACGTTAACCTGGGTGCTGCGCGGCATCGGGTTTATGATGATGTGGTTTGGTTTGAGCGCGGCATTGGGTTGGATTGGCCGCCTATTGGACGTTATCCCCTGGGTCGGATCCTTAATTGAAACCGGAATTGGCATCATCGCCGCGTTATTAGCCGCGATCTTCTCGTTGTTGACGGTTGCATTGGCCTGGTTTGTCTATCGGCCATGGCTTTCACTGACGCTGTTTGTCGGGATTGTATTTTGTATTTTTATGATCCGGCAGCGTAATCGGATGCCGCCAAAACAAGTAAGGCCACGCAACTTGCCACCGCCGGGTTCGTTCAGGTAGCAATCTTAGAGCTCTAAGCCAAACCTGCCACCGACTCGCCAGACCGAAGTCATTTCGGCTATGCTGCGAACCAAGGATCACCGATCGCAGTTAAGCTTAATCCTATATGAGGTAGGAATGCTGGGCCCGATTGCAACCACCAACGATATCCATTCCACGCGCGTTTTATCTTTGGACGCAACCGGGCGCATTCTCGACTGGATAAGCTGGCAGGATGCCGTGTGTTTGTATGTCCGCGACGCCGTAGCATGGACCTTAGGCACGCCGTGCCTAACCATTCACGGGGGCACCAGCCGGCTGACCGGTGAGCAAAGCCTGCTCGAATTGCACCCCATCGTTGCCAGCCGCGGTCATGCGCATGCAATTGCGATGGACCCCGCGCCGGCGCTTACCAATACCGCGCTGTTTGCCCGCGACCGCATGCTTTGTCTTTATTGCGGCGAGCATTACCACCGCGGCACGCTTACCCGCGACCATGTCGTTCCGCAATCCAAAGGCGGATTAGACACGTGGGAAAACGTGGTCACCGCCTGCATTACTTGCAACGTCAGAAAAGGCGGCCGCACGCCACAGCAAGCCTCCATGCCGCTGCTGGCGGTGCCTTATCGCCCAAGTTGGGTTGAGCATCTGATCTTATCAAACCGTAATATATTGGCTGATCAGATGGAGTTTTTGCGTAGCCATTTGCCGAAGAATCGGCGGCATTCGCAGTAACGATGAGTTCATCATCCAGAGCGCACGATGCGTTTTTATACGCATCGTGCGCTCTGACGAATCTATGCCGGCCTTTAAAACGCTATTGTTCCGAGATCATCGACGGAGACGCACCGCTCACGGTGTTTCCGAAGATGCGGTTGTTCCCATAAGAAAAAACCGAACCCATCAACACCTGCAAAGCCGTTGCATTGTTGGTAATGGTTGTGTGGGCAAGATAAACCGAAGTCTGGGAACCAAAAGTGCTGATAGCATAGCCCGCGCCATCGTTTATCAAGGAATTATCAAGACTAACGCGAATCACATTACCTCCCGAGCCAACCGCGTTGACTCCCGCGTTATCGCTGCCGCTGATCACCAAATCCTTCGCCGACACAACGCCACGCTGAACCAACAGGCCGTACCTGCTGTCAGTCAGCAAGGAGCGCTCAAGCGTAGCGGTTGCTGAACCCGATGACCCCGCCTGCACAAATATCGCGCCATTTCCGGCTTTGCTGACGGTGGTGTCTTTTACAACAAGGTGCGCCGCCCCGGCTGGCTCAAAATCGATGCCATTTTGAGTAAAATTCTGAATTGTGCATCTTTCTACAACCAGTCTCGCGCCGTTGATAAAACGAATGCCATTCGTGCCGGACGGTCCTCCCGGGCTGGTACCGTCGATAAAAAGTCCGCGCAACACCACGGTATCCGTTGCGGCGGCATTGACGACAACTCCATTGACCCCACTTGCCAGGATACTGGCGACATCACCGACGTTTTCAATGGTGATCGACTTGGTAATCGTAACCGCGCCGTAACCCGCGGGGTCCAACACGCTAATGATGCCGAATGACGCCGTTCGCGAAATGGCGCCCGCAAACGTCTTGCAGGGCGCCGTGCGGCTGCATGGATTGGCGTCGTCGCCAACACCGGAGACCCAAGTCCTGGTCGCTTGGGCAAACCCGCTTGCATTACAAAGAAAGAATAATGCAAACGCCAATAGCGTAGATATAAAACGATTTGTGTAGCTCATACCATCAAACTCCTTAAAAATGACAAATATCCACCTTTGCGCATGCAAAGCAAGTCTAACGCGATTTGGACTACTAAAAAAAGAATAGACTCTCGAGGCATTATCGCAGGCAGCAACCGCCACCGCCCAGACTCATTGCTCAGCTTGGTTTGGAATCTAGCGAGTGCTCCCTATCCGCTTGCCCCTGCGCTGCCCCCGAAGTCCCCGAAACGGGCTGCAATGTGCCATAGGAATGCCCCTGTTCGGCCAAATACTGGAGCCATCGGCTTAAGAAGCTGTTCATTCGCATACGATGCGCAAATACATCGCGGGCCACCGGGAACGGACCCAATACGTGCCACAAGTGCTTGCTGGGTTGGCAATGGGTGGCTTCCGCAACGTGCGCATCTTGATACATGCGCAAATGCGCCGAGGGCACGGGAATGCCGGTGGCAACATCCAATAAACAATAACTTAGCGTAAGTTCCAGCATATAGCGATGGCGCTTCAAAAGATCCAGGCGAACGTCCAAACCGTCATCCACGGACGATAGATAGCTGCCCGGCACCAGCGTGTGCGGTGCAAACAATCGAACCAAACGATGGTAATTTTCCCCGTACAGGCCCATTAAATAGGCAAAGCGTCCCGGTAAAACAAAGCGGGGAGTGTCTAATAAGGCGGCCATGACCCGATCATAGGTACACGCTAGCCCTCACGCCAGTCTGCACATAATGCAAAACAGAGAGTACAATGCTTCTCCCCCGTGCTTCATTCGAAGCCCTATTTTCGGGGGGGCTAAAACATGTGCCTGTTCAATTTAAGCTCTTGCAAAATCTTGCTGGCGATTTCTTCGATCGACGTATGCGTTGTATTTAGCACTGGAATTGCATCGCGCTTAAACAGCTTGTCGGCCTGCCCCAACTCCCAAACGCATTGCTGCAAGGTGGCATAACGGCTTCCCGGGCGACGCGCTTCACGTACCTGGGTTAGGCGTTGCGCATCGATGGTCAATCCAAATAAGCGATCCCGATACGGTTTTAAGCGTTTCGGGATTTCCAAGCATTCCAGATCCTCATCGGTTAACGGATAATTGGCTGCCCGAACGCCATAGTGCAAAGCCATGTACAAGCAGGTCGGCGTTTTGCCCGAGCGCGACACACCCACCAAAATCACCTCCGCATCCGAATAGTTCACATCCACGCCATCATCGTGCGTGAGCGCATAATTGGTCGCGTTAATCCGGCTTTCGTACTCGGCAAAATCGACCAATCCGTGAGCCTTACCTACGCTGGGTTTACGCTTTATACCAAGCTCACTCTCCAGCGGCCCAATAAACGGCGCGAACACGTCCAGCATCAAGGCACCACTGCCGGAGAGGATTTCGCTCAAGGCAGGGTCGATCACCGTATTCACCACGATTGGTCGCGCGCCTTTTTCTTGCACTTCGGTGCGGATACGCTCAACCGCCGCCAGCGCTTTGTCCGCATCGTCTACGAAGGGGATGCGATACGTATCAAATTCAATGCCGTCGAATTGAGTAAG
Source organism: uncultured Rhodanobacteraceae bacterium (assembly GCA_964466115.1). Classification (GTDB taxonomy): domain Bacteria; phylum Pseudomonadota; class Gammaproteobacteria; order Xanthomonadales; family Rhodanobacteraceae; genus Pseudolysobacter. The sequence goes on from CAYXMH010000001.1 coordinate 81,246, forward strand.
CACGCTGTGGCCAATGGTTTCGGCGGTGATCCCGGTGCCATCGGAAACATAGAAAATGGTCCTGCGCATAGCTTGAAAGTCGCCAATTTGGGTGATCAAGTGTAGCCGGAACACAAATCGAGCGCCGCATCAAGCTTGTTTCGCGAGCGATAAATGCCGATCATTACCGATTCACTCGGGCGATTTTGGCCCTTCAATGTCGATCAAGCCATTTGGGAGATCATAAGTTGAGCGATTTGGTGCTTTGGTTGGACCGTCTGCGTTTGAGCGATTTGGCTCAAGTCGGTGGCAAAAATGCGTCGCTGGGAGAAATGATTGGCAACCTCGCCAACTTAGGCGTGTCCGTCCCCGGTGGTTTCGCAACCACTGCCGATGCGTTTCGCGATTTTATTGCGCAAAGCGGCTTGGGCCAGCGCATTCAAGACAAATTGGCAACGCTTGATATCGACGACGTCAATGCATTGGCTGCGGCCGGCGCTGAAGTTCGTCGCTGGGTGATTGAAACTCCGTTGTTGCCGGCGCTAGACCAAGCGGTTCGCAGCGCCTACGCAAAGCTGTGTGGTAGCGCCGCCACGCCGGTTTCGGTTGCAGTGCGTTCATCTGCCACAGCCGAAGACTTACCCGATGCCTCTTTTGCTGGTCAACAAGAAACTTTTCTGAATGTCGTTGGCGCAGACGACGTTATCCACAAAGTGAAAGAAGTGTTCGCTTCGCTTTACAATGACCGCGCCATCGCCTATCGCGTGCATCACGGCTACAAGCACGAAGACGTATTTCTTTCCGCAGGCATACAGCTGATGGTGCGTTCGGATGTCGGCGCATCGGGCGTTTTGTTTACGCTTGACACCGAATCGGGTTTTCGCGATGTGGTGTTTATCACCGCCAGTTATGGTTTAGGCGAAACAGTGGTTCAGGGCGCGGTAAACCCCGATGAATTCTACGTCTACAAACCCACGCTAAAACAAGGGTTACCGGCGGTCTTGCGCCGCCAGCTGGGTTCCAAACAAATTCGCATGGTGTATTCGAGTGAGTCCGGTAAGCGCACCTTGACCGAAGATGTACCGCTTCCCCTACGCGATCAATTTTCAATCTCCGATGCCGATGTTCAAGAGCTTGCCAAGCAAGCGCTGGTCATCGAGGACCACTATGGCCGCCCCATGGACATCGAGTGGGCAAAAGATGGATTAACTGGCAAATTATACATCGTTCAAGCGCGCCCAGAAACGGTAAAATCCCGCGGTCGCAACACCACGATCGAGCGCTATACCATGCAAGCCCGTGGACCAGTTCTGGCCGAAGGCCGCTCGATTGGCCATAAAATCGGCGCGGGCACCGCAAAAGTGGTGTCATCGCTCAGTGATATGAGCCTAGTATTGCCGGGTGATGTGCTAGTCACTGACATGACCGACCCCGATTGGGAGCCGATCATGAAGCGTGCCGCCGCCATCGTCACCAATCGAGGCGGCCGCACCTGCCATGCCGCCATTATCGCGCGCGAGCTCGGTATTCCCGCCGTCGTTGGATGCGGTGATGCCACCCGAAAGATTAGCAATGGCACCCCCGTAACTGTCTCTTGCGCCGAAGGTGACACGGGTTTTATTTACGATGGGGTTCTTAAATTCGAGCGCGTGGTAACCGATCTCGATAACATGCCGCCCGCACCGCTGAAAATCATGATGAACGTCGGCAATCCCGAACGCGCCTTCGACTTCGCGCAGCTGCCGCACGCCGGTATCGGATTGGCGCGTCTTGAGTTCGTGATCCAGCGGCAAATCGGCGTGCATCCCAAAGCATTGCTTGAATACGCCAAGCAACCCGCGGCGATAAAAGCGCAAATCGATAAAATGATGGCCGGTTACGCCGATCCGGTCAGTTTTTACGTTGATCGCTTGGCCGAGGGCATCGCCACTCTTACCGCCGCGTTCGCACCGCACCCGGTCATCGTCCGTTTATCCGACTTCAAGTCGAACGAATACGCAAACCTGGTCGGCGGCAAGCAATACGAGCCGCATGAAGAAAATCCGATGATCGGTTTTCGCGGTGCATCGCGCTACGTGGATCCGAGTTTCAAGGATTGCTTTGCACTCGAATGCCGCGCCATGAAAAAAGTGCGCACTGAGATGGGCCTTAAGAATGCCTGGGTCATGATCCCGTTCGTTCGCACGGTAGACGAAGGAAAAAAAGTGATCGATGTGCTGGCAGAAAATGGCCTTAAAAAAGGCGAAGACGGCTTAAAGATCATTATGATGTGCGAACTGCCTTCCAATGCTTTGCTTGCCGATCAATTCCTCGACCATTTCGACGGGTTTTCCATTGGCTCCAACGATCTTACCCAGCTAACCTTGGGTTTAGATCGCGATTCCGGCATCGTCGCGCATTTATTCGACGAACGGAATGAAGCGGTAAAAGCCCTGCTTTCAATGGCGATCAAGGCATGCCGCGCGCGCGGCAAGTACATAGGCATCTGCGGGCAAGGACCATCGGACCATCCTGATTTAGCGCAATGGTTAATGGAGCAAGGCATCGAATCGGTATCGTTAAATCCAGATACTGTGGTTGATACGTGGTTGATGTTGGCGGGAAATAAAGCTCCGCGGTGAATTCGCAGGCTCACCCCAACACCTTCTCGCACTCGAGGTTACCGGCAAGACGGCCCATAAACACCCGGTAATAGCGCAACTCCGCTATCGAATCGCGCACATCGGATAACGCGGTGTGCGTGGATTCCTTGGTAAATCCTTTGCCGATGTCGGGAGCCCAGCGGCGCGCCAGTTCTTTTATCGTGGAAACATCCAGATTGCGGTAGAGAAAATATTTTTCCAAACGCGGCATCAGACGGTATAGGAAACGCCGGTCCTGGCAAATCGAATTGCCGCACATGGGTGACTTACCGGGCGGCACGTGCTTGACCAAAAAATCGACCGTTGCCGACTCCGCCATCCCCAGATCGGTATTTGAATCGAGCACCCGCTGCCATAACCCCGATTTCGCGTGCTGGTTGCGATTCCAATCGTCCATGGCTTGCAATCGCTCCAGCGGGTGAGCAATCGCAAGCTCAGGCCCCTCCGCCAGGATGTTCAGTTCCTTATCGGTAACAATGGTTGCAATTTCCAAAATAGAATCTTTGTCGGTATCAAGGCCGGTCATCTCCAAATCGATCCAGATCAAATTATCTTCGTTCAATACGATGGCCATCGCGCTCCCTTGTTTTATACCCTATGGTTCGATTGTTTTCGCAGTAACGCGCCAAGGCCGGACCCGCGCTCGGGGCTGTGCGAAAGGCTTGCACGCAATACCGTTTCATTGCCCAAAATCGTAAGCCGCGAACGCGCCCGGCTGCATGCGGTGTAAAGCCACTGGCGCGTTAGCAACGGGTGCGGCGCCTGCGGCAACACCAGGATAACATTTTCAAATTCCGAGCCTTGCGCTTTATGCACGGTCATTGCATAACTTAGCTCCCCATCGGGTAATTGGTCCTTGGCGAAATGGCGCAATTGCCCCTGCCCGTCATTAAACCAGGCGCGCAATGAAGATCCATCGCGCCAAACAATCCCAGTATCGCCATTGTACAAGCCAAGGGCATGGTCATTGGCGGTCACCAATAACGGTGCGCCATGAAAAACATCGGGGGGTTCCTGCCATGCCTTAAGACCCAGGTGTGCGCACGCCACGATCGCGTTTAACGAACGCGTGCCGCGGCTACCTTCGCGCACGGCGCAGAGCAGCCGAAAGCGCGCTAACGCCTGCAATGCCTGCATGGGTTCATTGGCCTGCCTGATCTCACTTCGAAAACGCTGGGTTAATTGCAATAACTGATCTGCCCATTCACCCCGCACCGACGCCGGTTCAATCAACGATAACTCCGTTTCTTCCTGCAAAAGAGCCATCATCGCATCGCCCTGGCCCATGCGTATGGCGGCAAGCAGCTTATCGATCCCGACACCCGCGGCATGACGATGGCTGCGCGCCAATGTCACGACGCAATCGGAAATGGGCGGCGCGGCAACCTCCGCCGGCGCCGCTTCATAACCATATGCAGCAAGCCGATTCGCCAGCTCCGCACTAAAGGCATTGTTCGGGTTTATGTCACGCAATTCCGACAGCACGCAACCGGCTTCAACGGCAGCCAGCTGGTCTGGGTCGCCAATCAAAATAAGACGCGCAGTTTGCGGCAACGCGGCGAGCACGCGCGCCATGCTCGGCAGATCCACCATCGACACTTCGTCCAATACCAATACGTCCAACGCCAACGGTGCGTCCTGGTGATGGCGAGCCTGCGTGCTTAAAAAATGGGTGCCAAGCAAACGGTGCAGGGTAATGGCGCTTCGTGGAATTTGGGTCTTAATGGATTCCGCAACCGGCAAGGCGATAAGATCACGGTTCAAACTTTCGCTTAGGCGCGCGGCCGCCTTGCCGGTGGGGGCGGCAAGTGCGATGCGCAAAGGATGAGGTGCTTGCAATTGCAACAACGCCAACAACCGCAAAACCAGCCAAGTTTTACCAGTGCCGGGGCCGCCACAGATTACCGTCAGGGCACTGCGTAAAACCAGTTGCGCGGCAATCACCTGCCAATCGGGTCCAGGTAACGATTGAGTTGGAAATACCAACTTTAGGTGTGCATGCAATTCGCTACCATCGCCGAGAGGTTCAATCCGGTAAGCCCGATTCAGCAAAGCCTCGGCCACCCGGCGTTCGTACTCAAAATAGCGGCGCAAATACAATCGCTCGCCATCGCAAATTAACGGCGATTCACTACCCGGCACGCCAACCAAACCGGTGTCGAGCAGTGCGCTCAGCAAGTGGCCGACATCGCTTGGCGCGTGCGGTACCTGCGCGATCATGTCCGGTATCATCACCATAGGGACACAGGCATGGCCTTGCTGCACGGCGCAAGACAGCTCGACGATCACCCTCCGCATCCAGGCGAACGAACAGCCCGCCAAATCAAGCAGGCAATCTGCCAGCGCCGCACCCAAGGCGTCGGCGTCGTTCGTGCTTGGCGAGATGGCATTCACGCGAACCGCCTACGATCGCCAAAGCAGCGATCCAAAGCCAGAATTAACTCAACCGGCGGCTGCACCACTTGTACCCCGCTCAAGGACACGTTTTCCTTCACACCGCGCACGAATACACACAATGCACCGCCCAAATTCGTTTCCGGTTCATACTGCGGGCCCAGTCGCAGCGCGAGATAGCGATGCAAAGCCAACAGATAAATCACCAACTGCAAGTCATAGCGATGCGATTGCATCGTTGCGGCAAGCCGATCGGGTGCGTAATCCGCTTCGTCACCACCCAAATAATTGCTTTTGTAGTCCAACACAAAAAAACGCCCCTGATTCTCGACTATTAAATCGATATAGCCATGCATCCATCCATGCAATCCGGTGGGCGTTTGCGCGAGTACGGCCAGCGCGTCGGCATAGTCACCAAACCGATTCGCAATCGCACCTATACTCTCCCTGGTAGAGCTCTCCAACGCGAAATGAAACTCCATTTCCTTGATCAGGCGGTTTGCAGGGACCCCGGCAAGCGCAAGCCCGGGCACCAATTCGGTATTCAGCAACCGCTTAATCCATTGCCGAAAAAGCGCTACGACGTCACGATCAAAACCGTATCGCTCGCTCACTTCAGCGATAAGATTCCTAGCCAGACGATCGTCGGGATTTTGAAAATCGATTTGCTGCAGGATCGCATGCAAACACTCGCCCAGCAGAGCGCCGCGTGGAGCTTGCTCAGCTAACGTGATTGAAAAACCCTCATCCCCGACCATGGAGCTATTCAAGAAACGTCGTTGATCAGCGCCACCATCAGAGGTTCCTGCGATTATTCTGGTGAAACTGTGGATGCTGCGTCGATCAGTGACATCCCGCGTAAATTCCCGCGCCGACAACGGCAAGCTCGTTGTATCCGCTTGCCATGGTGCACTTAAGCGTTCTGGCATCCCGCAGACGGTGATAGCACCATCGCTGGCGTTGGCCAATTGCTGCAGCTGCGTTTGCAGCGCGGCATCGTCCAATTGCAGATATTGGGAATGCAATAACGCGCCGTCCGGCGGAACGCCGTGAAACAAACGCGCACAAGGAGAATATTGCGCATCGGCAATCTTGCCCCAAACCAAATACAAACGATTGATGGCGCGCGTGCAGGCCACGTATGCACGCCTCATCGCCTCGGCGTAGTTCTCCCGCGCAGCGAGTTCTGCTCGCGACTCAAACGCGTCCGAACCAAGGTCGACTACCACGCGCAAATCCTCCGGGTGATGACTAACCACCGGCGCCTGCTTGGCAATGCCGCGTGTTGCCTGCCATAAGAACGGCGCGAATACGATCGGATATTCCAACCCCTTGCTGGCGTGAATCGTCACTATTTGAACCGCGTCGGCATCGCTGGCGCGGCGCAACCGCTCCGCGTCGTTCTCCGGGTTCGGACATTGGATGTATCGTTCAAGTTGCTCGGCTTGCTCCTGTGCTCCATAACCTGCGTTGGATAGCTCGTTCAACAATTCACCGAGATGACGGAAATTCGCAATGCGACGCTGCCCATCCGCATAGATCAGGCAATGGGCGGAAAATTCATGCATCAATTCTTCGATCAGTGCTATCGGCCCATCGGCTTGCCACACGGCGGCAAGCGCTTGAAAGCGCTCGTGCACGCGTTCTTCTCGCACCGGATCGACCAGCAACTCAGCGATCAGCTTGGCGTTCCAACCCACGGTTTCGGTACTAAGCGCCGCACGCAGGTAGGAGCCGCGTCGCGGGTTAAGCATTGCTTGCACCAGCGACAAAAGATCCCGCGCCTGCGCGCTGGCGTACACGCTTTCGCGCGACAAGGTTGACGCCGCAACATTGCAAACCTGCAACGAACGCTCAATCAGCGCCGCCTGGTCATGAGTATTTACCAGCACCGCGATATCGCCGGCGCGCACGCTATGGCCGTCCAAAACCAATTCATTATCAGCGCCGGACGCCAATAAGCGCACAATCTCATCGGCGACCGCCGTCGCAACCGCCTTGGCCAATTTGCCGGTGCTATTGATTGGGCTATTGTGCGAGCTGTGCGCCGTCGCTTCCGTTACCGGGGCGTGCCACACCACCAAAGGATGGGGATTTGGCGTAAGAAACGCGCCGTTGCGCGGCCCAAGAGCCGCCACATTTTGCCACTCGATAAAATCGTATATGAAATTGTCTTTCGCCGCGAAAAGCACATTAACAGCCGATACCAATCTGGGTTCACTGCGGTAATTGGTAGTTAAGGTACATAATTGACTTTTTGCAAGATTGCGCGCTTGTCCGTAGGCAAACACGTCGCCACCACGGAACCGGTAAATCGACTGCTTAGCATCCCCGATCATCAACAAAGATCCGGCGTCCGCGTACAAGGCGCGAAAAATGGCAAACTGCTGTTGATCGGTATCTTGAAATTCATCCACCAGCGCCACTGGATAGCGCTCGCGCAAATGCGCGGCGAATTTGTCGCCGTTGGCAACCGTGAGCGCGTCGTGCACGCGCCCAATTAAGGCGTCGTACCCGTACACCGCGCTGGCATCCTCGCGCTGTTGCAACTCCCTCTGCGCGCTTAGCACCGTTTGACGCAACAATTTGGCTCGCTGCATACGGATAATCTTGGCTTGCACTTCCGCCAGGACCAACAATGCGTCTATCAGAGGGTGATCCGGCAGCGGCTTGCCTTGCCGGATAGCGCTCTCGGTCTGGCTGTTGCGAAAAAAATCGGGCTCGAATCGAACCAAATCGGCGGGCGCCGGCCAAGCGATGCGGCCACCACCAATCCATGCCGCCATATCTTGCAATAAACGGCTTACTTGGGCCGGCTTGTACCCTTTTTTCTCATCGGTACTAATGCCAAAACGCTTGTCGAACAAGAGCTCCATGCATCGTGCGGAATCCGCGCAAGCGATGGTAAACGCACGCGCGGCCGCTTGCTGGCGTTGTTGCAGTAGTTGCAGTTGCGCTTGCGGATCAGCAGGGTCAAACGCCTGCGTGGGCAATGTGAACAACCCTTGTATCGATTGAAACAGATGCGCGGGTGTGGCAAAGCATTGCAGCAGCCAAGCCGCATGCTCTTCGTCCTGGTGCAGTTCGCGCCGCCAAACGTCCTCGACAATCGAGCGCTTTAAGGGATCGGCGTTGGCGATGTCAAACCGCCCCAGCGACACCCCCGTCTGCAGCGCGTGATCGGTCAATACGCGCCGGCACCAACCGTGAATGGTAAAAATCGATGCGCGATCAAAATTCTGCAATGCCTGTAATAAGGCTTGTTGTTGCGTTGCTTGATCGACGCCGGATTTTTCGCATTGCGCGATCAACGCGTACAGGCGTTCGCGCTCGCGATCATCGGGATGCGGGTCGACATTCGCGGATAACACCGCGCAAGCCCAAGCCAAACGCCGGCGCAATCGCTCACGCAACTCCTCGGCAGCGGCTTCGGTAAAAGTAACCACCAAGATTTGCTCAACCTGAAAATTGCGCTCCAGCAACAACCGCAAATAAAGCCAAGCAATGCTAAACGTTTTTCCGGTGCCGGCGCTGGCTTCGACCAGACCGACGCCCGACAGCGGCATACGCAATAAATCCAGCGGTTGTGCACTCATAGGCTAGCCGCTAATAGTGGCGAGAAGAGCAAGCGTGCATGACGAATAAACTCCTCATCCACTAACGGCTCTTGGCCGCGGGCCAGCAAAGCTGCGTAAGGATCCGCCCTTTCCCCGCGGCTGTGTTCGCCATTCCAAGCGTTCTCGGCCGCAACCATTGGCAACACGCCCTTTGCGTTGCGCGCAATGCGCTGCTCCGCGCGCACGTACGCCAGCTGTGAGCGGGGAAACAACGGCAATGGTTGTACATAACTTTGCAAGTACAAGGCAACCAATTCGGTGAGAGCTTGCCGTGCCAAGGAAGCATCCACGACAGCAAACACCTGCTTTTGTGGCACTACCCCGGTTAAGCCAAATACAAATCGCGGCTGTTGCTTTATTTCAAGCAGCGCCTGCAGCAAATGTTTGAGCCAGGCTTCAAGCAAATCCCCCGCACGCAATTCGCCGGCTCGATAGAAAAGCAAACCGCCGGGTAATAATTCGACACTGGCGCACAACCGCACACCCGCCAGGTCCAGAGTAATCGCCCGCATGCTACCCTTGAGTGGCGCATGCGGGCGCAACACCTCCGCCAATGCGAGCACTGAATCCCGTTCTAGCTGGTACAGTCGATCGCCGGCCGCCGCTGCCGGGAACAACCCACTACCGCGTAATGATTCGGGCATCCGTTCATGCAGCTCGTCTTTGACCGCCAAATCCAACATGGCGTCGCACGCGCGATAGCGCTCTAAACCGGAAAGTATAAAAGGTTCATTGTCTATAATGTCTGTCGATTCTTTTGGGAATTCAATCCCCAACCGTTCCCGTAATTGGGTCTTGGCGGGATTGCGAAAAAACCGAATCAGGTCTGATAATGAAACCTCGCTTGGCGGAGTTAATTTTGGCCAACCCTCCACGAAGCGCCGTCCACCATCGCGGTTGGGTTTGCTGCGCGCGGCCGTTAGCCAATGAGCCGCAAAACTGCGTTCCCGTGCAAGACCCGAAAAATAATCGGGCGCAAATGGATATAGCCGATGCCGCCGAACCAAGCACTGGTGCGCACGATCAATATCCCCGCCAAAACATTGGGCGCTAAGGAACTCCAACAACTCGTCCAATAAAATGGATGGCGGGCGTTGTTTGCCGTCCTGAAGATCGCAGGCCACATAGCTCAAATGCAGCGCCTGACGTGCGCAAAGCAGCGTCTCTAAAAACAGGAATCGCTCGTCGTCAGGACGAGAGCGATCACCCGCACGCGGGTGGGCTTGCATTAAGTTGCAACTATCGCGGCTGACGGGACCGGGAAACTCACCGGTGTTCAACCCAAGTACCGCCACCACTCGAAATGGGATGGCGCGCATCGGAAGCAGAGTGCAAACGGTAACGCCCTCCCCGGGAAACTGGCTACTCAATGAGGATTGCTGCAACTCGCTTTCAAACGCCGCGCGCAGATAGGGCAACGGCAAGGCATCGTTATACTGCGCTTGGTTTGCGGCCGCACCAAGAGCGACTATCACGCGCCGTAATTCATCGAGCACGTCAAGCGCCTCGGTGTCGCTCGCTGTGGGCGAAAAAAAATCGTCACACAGAGTGTGCATATGCTGCACCCAGTCGGCCATGCTTTTTTCCGTTTGCAACGTGTGTCTCAAGGCCGTCAGCTTTTCCAGTAATCGATTCAATTTGCCCAACGCCCGGACCGCTTGTCCTTCAAGATCGGTAAACGGTGCGACACCCCGCCATTGCGCGACGCCTTCGCCGCATGCGTACCCCACCAACAGCCGCTGCAGGCCAAACTGCCAGCTGTAATCGTTGTATTCACCAAGCCCGAGGCTTTGTCGAAATGCTGCATCAAGCCCCCAGCGAATGCCGCTATCCGAAACCCAATGAGTCAAAACCTCAAGCTCCGCTGATGTGATCTCAAATCGTTTTCTTAAACTGGGTAACGTCAGTAAATCCAAAACCTCGGTTGCCGTAAATCGCCAATCGGGCAATTCGAGCAGTCGACGAAAAGTGTCGACTAAGCGGCTGTGCTGCAAGTACGAGCGATCGGCAATACGGTAAGGAATGCGTTGGCGCAACGAAGCTGACGCAAAAATCGCCGTGACGTAATCCGCATAATCGTTGATGTTGGGGACCATCACTACGACGTCGCTGGGCTTTAAGCTGGCATCTTCTTGAAATTTCGCCAATAACGCGTCGTGCAATACTTCCACTTCACGCAGGCGGCTGGGGCAGGCATGAATTCGAAGGCTGCTGTCTTCCAAAGCCGGCAATCCGGCGCATTCTTCTGGTGCAATGAGAACAATGCTTTTTTGCAATTGAGTTAATAAAGATCGACTATCGGGAATGTCAAAAGCATCGCGTTCTTCCTGTTGATCGCCCGTGTGCAGCCGTCGCAGCAGTTCACGCCCCGACTTGCCCCACGATGCCAACAGCGGGTGCCCCACTTCGTGGTATTGCTCACCACCAGACCGGTTGTATTTGCTCCACAACGTTTTTAGTCGCGCCAGCTCGCGCTGCGAAAAAAGATCGGCCCAATAATGCAAACTGGGATTAAGTTGGTACAGCGTAACGCGACGAATGGCGCCTAACGATCGCAACAAATCCAAATAAACCGGCGCCAATTGACTGACCCCAAAACAATAAATGCGTTGCGGTAAAACCGATCGATCGCCATATTCATCCAAGCCATCGCACAGTGAAAACCATTGCTCCAGCAAGACGCCACGGTGCGGCTGTTTGATGTCTTCTCGCAATTCTCGCCACAGTTTGGCCTGCAATAGCTCAAAGGAGCCAAGCCCGAGGTATTTGCCCTGCTCCCACGCACTTATCCAATCGCGCCGATACACAAGATAGTGGTCATACAATTGCGCCAAACGCGCGGCCAATTCATACCACCGCAACCCATGGGAGCGGTTGTTGTGTGGGTCTTTATTGAAATACGCGTCGACTTCGCTCAGCTGAGATTGCTGTAGCACCTTTGGCAACGCACTCAGAATGCGCCAAACCAACGTGCCGGGCTCATAACCGGACTGGGGCGGCAGTGGACCAAACGCCTCGTTCAATACGCGCCAAGCAAAGCTCGCTGGTAGGGGAAATTCGATATTGGCGCACACGCCAAGTCTTTGCGTTAGCCAAAGTTTCAACCAACGCGCCATTCCTGGGTGAGGAACAACAACCAAATCGGGTCGCAGCGTCGGGTCTTGATGCGGCTCACTGAGGCGCTGCGCCAAATCTTGCGCCAATCGCTCCAACCGATTGCCGTGCACCAATGTAAAAACACCAGGGGATGTGGCCATGAAAGATGATCAGCAGAAAAAACGAACGGCAAGGGTCCCAACGGCACGACCAATTAACATATTAACAATAAAATCATATAGTTATAATAAATTCGTTCATTCAAATCGAGCATATGAGAATCCCCCCATGGAGACGATCCAGATTGCATTCGCGGCGTCTCACGCCCTGAGAACTGTTTAACGACTGCGCGAATCATTTGAATTGACACCCCCAAGCCGCTACTCTGCACCGATTCAGGCGTTAGCAACAAGGGGCGGGCATGAACCGCGTGTTAGTGCTGGAATCTTCCGCAACCAGACGCCGTGCTGTGCACGCATCGCTGACAAGTCATGGTTTCCAAGTTAGCGAGCTGCCCGGATTCGAGCACGCTCCGGCCATTCTTAAACGACTGGGCACCACCGCCACCAACGTGCGCGGATTGGTGATGGGCTGGCCAGAACACCACAATGCGTTGGCCGGCGAAGTCTTCGCCATGCTGCGCCAAGACGAGTTTGAGCATTTCGCGGTAGTGCTGTTGGCAGACACCAACAATGCCGATGCCGTGAACTGGATGATGAAACGTCCGAGCACCGATTTGCTCTTGTGGAGCGATTACAACGAAGCGGCGGATTCCTTAAATAAACTGATCAACCCCCCGGCACCGGCGGTCCTGCCAAACCCGGACGTCAATAATCGCAATAATTTGCGAATCCTCTTCGTCGATGACTCAGCCACCGTGCGTATTGCCTTTCGCCGGCTGCTCACCATGCAAGGCTATCACGTTGAAACGGCTGAAAACGCCGCTGACGGCTGGGCCAAAGCGCAATCCAATCTCTACGATATCGCCATCGTGGATTACTTTATGCCGGGTGATGCGGGAACCACGTTGGTGCAACGCATGAAAGAAAACCCGCGTACCGCGTCGATCTTAAGTGCGGTCATTACCGGCACTTATTCCGACCGCGTTATTAAGGAGTCGTTGGCCGCCGGCGCTCTTGAGTGCTTGTTTAAGAGCGAAGCGCGCGAATTGTTCCTGGCGCGATTGGGCTCGCTTGCACGGGCAGTACAGGACCGTAAATCGATCGATGCGGAACGGCGGCGATTATCCAGCATTCTTAACTCCGTGGGCGATGGCGTGTACGGTGTGGACGATAAAGGTGTGATCCAGTTTATCAACCCGGCCGCCATTGATCTGCTCGGTTTTCAGAGCAGCGCCCAGTTGATTGGAAAATCGGCCTATGAAACGTTTCACCACACATTCGAGGATGGCACGACGCTGCCTCGCGCCGCGTGTTTCTTATCGCAATGCTACGCGCAAGGCAGCACCGTGCCAATTTGGCAAACGGTATTTTGGAGCGCCTCCAAACGCGCCATTCCAGTCGAATGCACGGTTTACCCGATCCAAATGGATGGGCGACGCGAAGGCTCGGTGGTCGCGTTCAGGGATATTTCGGCGCGCCGTATACTGGAAGACGAATTGCGCTGGCAGGCTAACCATGACATTTTAACCAAACTGTACAATCGCGCTTGGTTTGAAACGCAACTGGAACAAGAGATCGCCCGCATCCGACGCACCGAACAAGTATCGCTGCTGTTGTTCGTCGATTTGGATCGCTTCAAATACATCAACGATACGGCCGGGCATACCGCCGGGGACCAGCTGCTGGTTGAAATAAGCCACCGGCTAAAATCACGCCTGCGCGCAAGCGACCAGATTGCCCGCATGGGCGGCGATGAATACGCCATTATTTTGCACAATGTAAATAATACAGACATTGTGCATGTTGCCGATGAATTCCGTAAGGCGCTCTCCGCCTTGCCGTTCGCTTACGGCGGCAAGAGCTATCGCGTATCGGTGAGCATCGGCGTTTGTTTATTGGACCAACATACCGTATCGCGCACCGAGGCAATGGCGAACGCCGACATCGCGCTGCACCAGGCAAAAGACCGCGGACGCAATCAAATTCAAGTGTTCTCTCTAGATAGCGACCAACGTGCGAAAATGGATACCGAGCTTGGTTGGTCCTCGCGCCTGGTCGAGGCGATAAAGAAAGACCAATTTATCCTCTGCTATCAACCGATACTGCCTTTGGCTCACTTGGAGTACGACAATTTGCCGCATGAACCCGGCGCGTTATGGACGCGCCACCTGCGCAAAAATAACGACAAACGCGCCTATTACGAAGTTTTGGTTCGCCTGCAGGACAGCGAAGGCAAATTAATCAATCCAGCCGCGTTTCTGCCCAGCGCCGAGCGCTTTAGCTTGATTGGCGAGATCGATCGATGGGTAGTGCGCCACGCACTGAAAGCGCTGCGCGAACATAACTTGACCAGCTCGCCCACGGGATTAACCATCAATCTCTCACCGCACTCGCTGGCGCAGCCGGGGTTGGCGCGGTACATCACCGATCGATTGGTGGAATTCAATATCGACCCGAACGCGGTGATTTTTGAGATTACCGAGTCCGGTGCGCTTCATCAATTGGAGGCGGCTCGGACTCTTATCCGCGAATTACGCGCCTTTGGTTGCCGCTTCGCGCTGGATGATTTCGGAGTCGGGTTTTCCTCGTTCACCCACCTAAAACATTTGGATGTCGATTTTCTGAAAATCGATGGCTCATTCACTCAAGGCTTGCTGTCCGACCAGGTGGACCTTGCCGTCATTAACGCCATCACCAGCATTGCTCATTCCATAGGCAAATTTACCATTGCCGAATGCGTTGAACACCCCGAGATTCTTCGCGCATTGCGTAATTGCAATGTGGATTATGCGCAAGGGTATTATATCGGCCGACCGAAACCGAGCTTGCGCGCGGCTGCCGCGCAATTGGAAATGGTGCACGGCAAAGAGCCCACACCTCCCTATCAAGCTGACGATACCTACGAAGCTCGGCCGGCCACGAACTAAACGCCGCGCACCGCATTCTCTTCCGTCTTTAACTCGCGATGACATTCTAAGCCAAATGGCTATACCAACTTTTTATTGGCACGATTATGAAACCTTCGGCGTTGATCCCAGACGTGATCGCCCGGCGCAATTTGCCGGCTTGCGAACCAACATGGATTTGGAGCCGATCGCCGAGCCAATGGTGATTTACTGCAAACCCAGCGACGATCTATTGCCCCAGCCACAAGCGTGCCTGCTCACCGGCATCACACCCCAGATGGCCGAGCGCATGGGCACTGGCGAGGCAGATTTTGCTGCCCGGATTCATGAAGAATTGGCCATTCCGGGCACCTGTAGCGCCGGTTACAATTCATTGCGCTTCGATGAGGAGGTCACGCGGCATCTTTTGTACCGCAATTTTTTTGATCCCTACGCACGCGAATGGGAAAACGGCAATTCGCGCTGGGATATCATCGATCTCGCCCGCTTAACCTACGCGCTGCGCCCCGACGGAATCGAGTGGCCGAGGCAAGACGACGGCAACCCCAGTTTTCGTCTCGGAGAGCTTAGCGCTGCCAATCACCTCTCCCACACCAAAGTTCACGATGCCCTCGGTGATGTTGAGGCCACGCTCGCGCTGGCGCGATTGATTCGCCGACACCAACCGCGCTTGTTCGAGTTTTATTTTCAGTTACGCCGAAAACAACGCGCATTGGAATTGCTCGACTACATTCATATGACGCCGGTTGTACACGTTTCATCAAGATACCCGGCCAGCCACGGCTGCCTAGCGATGGTGGTTCCTTTGGCAGTGCACCCAACTCAGCCCAACGCAATCATCGCCTACGACTTGCGCACCCATCCCAGCGCACTACTTGAGTTTGAGCCTGAGAAAATAGCGCAGCGCGTATTCACGGCCCAAGCGGCGCTACCGGAAGGAGAATCGCGCATACCATTGAAGTTGATACACATTAATCGCACCCCTGCCCTAGCGCCGTTATCCGCTCTTCAAGGCGCGGATCATGCGCGCATTAAGCTCGATGTAGAGCTTTGCTTGGCGCATCTAACGCTTATACAGCAATCCACCACGGTGGCAGAAAAAGTCCGCACGGTATTCTCACGCCCGACTTCGGAGGCTAAAATCGACCCGGAATTAGCGCTTTACGAGGGTGGCTTTCTTAACGACCACGATCGCCCATTATTGAGGGAGGTGCGCAAAACCGCGCCAGCCCAACTGGGCGCGCGCAATTTTGCGTTTCGCGACCCGCGCTATACCGAGTTATTGTTTCGCTACCGCGCCCGCAACTATCCGGATACGCTTAACCTCAAAGAGGCCACGCTCTGGGAGGATTTCCGGCGGCGCAAGCTGACCATTGAAACCGCCTTAACATCAATAACATTGGACCAATACTTCACGGAAATCACCCGATTACGCCAGTCCGATGTTTCTTTAGACGCGAGAAAAAGTGCGCTACTGGATGAATTAGAAATATGGGGCCATAATATTATTTACACAAATCTCAAACAATCCTAATTTTTTTAAATTTCTTTATACAATAAAAAACAAAAACCAACTCCAATCGTGCATAAACTGGTACCAGAGGTTTAAGCATTCACCCCGAATCGAGGCATGACGTGAAAGACAACTCCTATTTCACACCCGCCAGTTTCCGCTTTTTGCGCGAACTTGCGGCCAACAATAATCGGGCATGGTTTGCCGAAAATAAACACCGCTTCGACGAAGTGCTGCGCCAGCCGTATTTGAACTTGATTGCGGATTTGGCCACTCCGTTGATGAAAATCAGCCGGCATTTTTGCGCCGACCCCCGCCCGCAGGGTGGCTCGTTGTTTCGCTTGCACCGGGACACCCGCTTTAGCCGGGACAAAAATCCCTACAAGGCGTATGCCGGGGCCATTTTCTTCCATAAGCGCCACCACGATGTGCAAGCCCCATCGTTTTATTTGCATATTCAACCGGGCGGCTGTTTCCTCGCCGCGGGCTTATGGCATCCGCAACCGGCAACCGTTCACCGCGTTCGCGATTATCTAGTGGATAACCCCTCCTCCTGGCAAAAAGCCGTTCACGCAA
Organism: uncultured Rhodanobacteraceae bacterium; assembly: GCA_964466115.1. Lineage (GTDB taxonomy): Bacteria > Pseudomonadota > Gammaproteobacteria > Xanthomonadales > Rhodanobacteraceae > Pseudolysobacter. Next base: position 98,091 of record CAYXMH010000001.1, read on the forward strand.
AGTACTTTCAACAGCATTATGAGATCGGCGGGGATAGCCTTGTGCGCTCGCCGCGTGGCTACGATCCCGATCACGAACTAGCGCTAGACATCAAACGCAAAGACTTCGTTGCAGCCCAATACTTCGACGACAAGCAAGCCTGCGCCCCCAATCTACGCCCCTTTATATTAAACGGCTGGAAGGGATTGGCACCGATGATGGACTATTTGTGCACGGCGCTCGATCTGGAATTCTAAGCAACCTTTTGAATAACCCCAAACGGCTCCTTAATATCCCGACAACCCAGCTTCAGACCACGGCTGGCGCCCTGCTGCTAATGATATTTAAAACGAGCTCAGAGACCCCTAAATGCGTGATCGATTCATTCCGAGCACTCGCCTGTCGTGTTTTTATTTTGCTTATTACGCTGCCCTCGGCGCCTTCACTCCGTATTGGAGCCTGTTCCTAAAACACCGCAATCAAAGCACCACCGCCATAAGCTTGTTGATGGCGCTTTGGTATGGCACGCGTATTGTCGCCCCTGGCATCCTAAGCGCCCTGGCGGCGCAATCAGCCACCCCCATTATTTGGCTGCGCATTGGGTCGGTAGCCGCATTCTTAAGTTTTTTCGCATTTTTGTTGCCGATGGAGTTCGCCGGCCTTTTTACGGCGATGGTAATTTTTTGTTTTTTCTATAATGCAATTATGCCTCAATTCGAGGCGATAACGCTTTCGCATTTAGGTCTACAAGTTAGCCACTACGGAAGGATACGCGTATGGGGCTCGGTCGGGTTCATCCTGATAGTTGCCGGGTTTGGCCTGGCCTTGGACTACGCGTCGATCGCGTGGCTGCCCTGGATGATGCTGCCTTTGTTCGGCATCATCGCCATCAGCAGTTTTTACAACGATTACGGGCCAGAGCATTTGCTGGCAACCGGAACAAGCCAATTTCGCCAACTGTTATTGCGGCGCGAGGTCATCGTATTTTTCGGCATTGCGTTCTTAATGCAGATATCGTTCGGGCCTTATTACACTTTTTTCTCGTTATATCTTGACCAATTCGGGTACCGTCCGGTCGCGCTCGGCGCCTTTTGGACCGCAGCTGTACTGGTGGAAATCGTCATGTTTTTTTTCTCAAACCGTGCGTTGCAACGGCTGGACGCGCGGCGCATGATTTTGCTCGCTTTGCTACTCGCAGCCTGCCGCTGGATCGCCACGGCGCTTTATCCTGAAAATCGGATTGTGCTTGGTCTTGCGCAGTTAAGTCACGCCATCACGTTTGCCGCATTTTATGCCGCTTGCATGCAGCTCATGAGTGAATACTTCCCCGGCCGCGACAACGGCCATGGTCAAAGCGTTTTATATGGCTTCAGCTCAGGGTTAGGCGGCGTACTCGGTGCGCTGATTGCCGGTCAAGCATGGGGTATTGGCAATGGCCGACTGGCATTTCTCATTGCCGCGGGTGTGTGCATAGCAGCGGCAGGTCTGGCGTGGTGGGGACTGTCGCCCATTGTCCGTCCGATCGAAAATTCCACAACCGTGCCAGGGGTCGGATCTTTATCCGATAGTTGAACCCTTACGCATCGACAAATGAAAACGCCAGCACGTCGCGAATATCGTTTGTATCGAGCATGGACATCAACAAGCGATCGATGCCAAGTGCCACCCCGGCGCAAACCGGCAAGTCCGCCAACGCATCGATTACGGTGTGATCAATGGGCGGCATAGGTTTGCCAAGCTTGCCGCGCCTGATATTGTCTGCCTCAAAGCGCTTTCGTTGCACTTTGGGCTCGCGCAGCTCCTGATAACCATTGGCCAATTCATGACCGCCCAAATACGCTTCAAATCGTTTTGCCACGGGGAAAGGCCCGTCGCGCACTTCGGCCAACGCGCACTGGGTTTGCGGATAATCGTAAATAAACAGCAATTGATCGGCCTGTAGAGTGGGTTCTATGCAATGGGTAAGTAGTAGATTCAACCAATCATCCCGCGTAAGGTCGTTGGATTGTATGTTGAAGTCCAACAACGGCGCACGCAGCGCATCCGCCTCTGCAGTAAACGGATCCAATTGCATACGCTGAATAAAAAGCTCGCGATAAGTGCATTTGTGTACGGTGCAACTTTTCCGCACCAAGCGCAAAGCGCCCTGCACGAATTCCGCCACTTCCGCCATTAGCTCATGATAATCGCGCTCCACGCGATACCACTCCAGCAATGTGAACTCGGGATTGTGGCGCCGCCCTGCTTCGCCATTGCGAAACACCCGCCCCAACTCATAACAATCGCCAACGCCCGCGGCCAGTAGCCGCTTCATCGGGTACTCTGGTGACGTACGCAACCAACGCGTGGCTGGGGATTGCGAAACGGCGCCAAGAAATTCGGTGTGGAAGCTTTCAATATTCGGATCGGTATTGCCGGCACGGGAAAGAATGGGTGTTTCAACTTCCAATACATCGCGCTGCGCAAAATAGCGCCGCACGAAGGCGTTGAGTTCGGCGCGCAACTTAAGCGCTTTCATGGACATGCAGCAATTCCAGAAACGCGGCTTCATCAAGTACCGTAACACCGAGCTCCAACGCCTTTTCCAACTTCGATCCCGCCTCGGCGCCGGCCACGATAAAATCGGTTTTCTTGGATACGCTCCCCGCAACTTTAACGCCGAGGGCTTCCAATTTTGCCTTGGCCTCCTCGCGAGTCATGCTGGACAAGGTTCCCGTCAACACCGCGGTTTGCCCTGTTAACGGTCCATCCGCCAACGCTTGCGGCTCGGTCTCCTGCCAATGGACGCCTGCGGCGCGCAGTGAGGCAATGATGTCTAAATTATGCGGCTCGCGAAAGAATGTCGCGATGCGCCCGGCCACCACCGGTCCCACGTCCGACACCTGAAGCAATTGCGATTCATCAGCGGCAACGATGCGCTCTAAAGACCCGAAATGCCGCGCCAACGTTTTCGCGGTCGCCTCGCCGACGTCACGAATGCCAAGGGCGTATAAGAAACGCTGCAAAGTTGTGGCGCAACTGCGCTTAAGCGCATGAATCAAATTATCCGCCCATTTTGTGGCAATCTTGCCCTGCTTTACCGTTTCCGGAACCGAACCATCGCGTTCATCGGCCCGGCGTCGCATTTCCACAAAATCACCAACACTCAATTGATAAAGGTCGGCAACGGACTTTACGTACCCAAGATCGACTAAGTCCTCGATGATACGATCGCCCAACCCTTCGATATCCAACGCACGCCGCGACGCGAAATGTCGAATCGCCTCCTTGCGTTGTGCCGGACAAAACAAACCGGCCATACAACGCCAAGCGGAGGCGTCCTCCTCACGCACCAGCACCGATTGGCAGGCGGGGCAGTGTATTGGCATTTGCCAAGCGCCAGCACCCACGGGGCGCTTATCTATGATGACGCTGACCACTTCTGGTATCACATCGCCGGCACGCCGCACGATGACCGTATCGCCAACACGCACATCCTTACGCGCGACCTCATCGGCATTATGCAACGTAGCATTGGTGACCGTAACACCCGCCACATGCACCGGCTTAAGCCGCGCAACGGGCGTGATAGTTCCAGTACGCCCGACTTGGACATCAATGGCCTCCACCACCGTTAATTCTTCGCGCGCTGGATATTTATGGGCAAGCGCCCAACGCGGCGCGCGCGACACGAAACCCATCGCATCCTGCCAATCGTATCGATCGAGTTTATAAACCACTCCATCGATCTCGTACGGCAGCTGATCGCGCAGTTTCCCAATCCGCTGAAAATACTCAAGGCATCCTTGCAGTCCAGTTGCAATATCCACCTGGGGACAAATTGGCATACCCCAACCCCGTAAATATTGGAGCGCCTGCGAATGACGCTGTATCTCGGTGCCGGTCGAGGTAGCTAAAGCATAGGCATAAAATGCCAGCGGCCGCTTCGCGGTGATGCGTGGATCAAGTTGCCGCAGCGATCCGGCTGCTCCATTGCGTGGATTGGCCATTATTTTTTCGCCACGCTCGCGCGCCAACCGGTTGTAATGTTCAAAACCGGCCTTTGGCATATAGACTTCACCACGCACTTCCACGATATCGGGCCACCCATTTCCGTGCAGCCGCAGCGGAATGACTTTTATCGTCCGCAAGTTGGCCGTGACCTCCTCGCCAATGGCGCCATCACCGCGCGTGGCACCACGCACAAACAAGCCATGTTCGTAACGCAAACTGATAGCAAGTCCGTCGAGTTTAGGCTCAACTGAAAATTCCGGGGAGTGAATCTTTAGCTTCTCTTCAATTCGCCGCACAAAATCAGCCACTTCTTGTTCACTAAACGCATTGGCCAACGAAAGCATCGGCCACTCGTGCGCTATCGGAGCGAATGCGGCAGAGGGCGGACCACCAATGCGCTGCGTTGGTGAATCCGGCGTGATTAGTTCTGGATGGGTCGCCTCTATCGCCTCAAGCTCGCGCAACAGTCGATCGTACTCGGCATCCGGCACACTCGGATCATCCAGCACGTGATAGCGATAGCTGTGCTCGGCAAGCATGCGGCGCAAGACTTCGGCGCGTTTGATGTAAGCATTATCGCGACTCATACAAAAACCTTCGTAAAATGGGCGTGGGCCCACAGGAATGGAACGGTATACTGTGATGGGCCTGGGCTCACCCTATTTAAGTCAATACAGCGGATGGATTGGTTTTTTTGCCATAGCCCACTACTATCCGATGGTGCAAAAAATGAATTATCGGGGCGGTTTAACCGATTGTCACTCCTTTGCACAAATTGATTTGCTTTCCCACCGACGACAACGCATGACTCACGACGCCGAAATTCTGCTCAGTTTATTCATCGTGTTTGTCGCCGCGCAGGTTGGGGCGGAGCTGGCGCAACGGCTTAAGCAACCCGCCGTGGTCGGCGAGATTGCCGCCGGTTGTGTGATCGGACCTTCGGTATTGGGCTTTATCCAGCCCTCCGAGGCATTGAACATGCTCTCTGAGATCGGCGTGGTGTTATTGCTGTTTTCGGTTGGTTTGGAGATGCAGCTGGCCGAACTTAAAAGCATCGGCCGTAGCGCCATTCTAGTTGGTATACTTGGTGTAATAATCCCCTTTGTTCTTGCCACGCTGTGGGCGATAAACAATGGATTTACCCCACACAAGTCGTTGTTCATCGCTGCCGCGTTCGTCGCAACCTCAGCCGGCATCACGGCCCGCGTGCTGCAAGAGTTAAACGCACTTAAGCGGGTTGAAAGCCGCGTAATTCTAGGGGCTGCGGTGATCGACGATATTCTCGCAATGTTACTGCTGGGTATCGTTGTGTCATTGCAAACCACGGACGGCTTCCAAACCTGGCATTTGGCCCTGGTGCTGCTGGAAGCGGTCGCGTTTATCGCCGTAGTGGGTTACGTCGGCACACATGTTATGCGGCGTTCCTCGCGCTGGCTCGACGCACCGATCCATCCGTTGTCGCCGTTAACCATTGTGTTAGCGCTGTGCCTTGGCCTGGCGTATTTATCTACGACTTTCGGATTGGCTGCGATCATCGGCGCCTTCCTCGCCGGCATGATCGCCTCCGAAACCAAGCAACGCGCAACACTTGAACACCAAACGCAGCCCCTATTGGCGTTGCTAACACCATTTTTTTTCGTGATGACCGGTAGCAAGGTGGAAATCGCCGAATTGGCCAATACGTCCACCTTGCTGCTTCTGGCAACAGTTACCGCCATTGCGGTGGTCTCGAAATTTACTGGCGGTTTTCTTGGCGCACTTAGTCTTGGCAAGCGCAGCGCTATTATTGTTGGCGTAGGCATGATTCCGCGCGGCGAAGTCGGTGTGGTGGTTGCCAGCTTAGGATTGGCCGCGGGCGTGTTTTCAGCGCGGATTTATGCAGTGATCGTCGCAATGTCGTTACTCACCGCCATGCTCACGCCACCGTTGCTGGCGCGTCTGTTACAAAAAAACGAACCGGCTTCGAAATAGAAATAACTGACGCATTCGCCCGTGTAACAAAACTTCACAGTGCAACTCTGTCCCCTGCGAGGTTCAAATTCCGTCTCTGTCTAGGTACTCACAAGTGTGGGTGTGGACCCGCGTGGTGGGTAACCAAACTTTAAAGACAGGAACGGTGTGATGAAGATTAAGCAGATGAGTAGCGCGGTGCTGATGGCACTGGGCATGGGGCTAGTGCTGGAGCCGGTCTTCGGCGGTGCGCTGGATCACGCCGCACCAGGTGCGACCGGTGTTTCCGCCACCTCGTGCGCGGGTGGCGCTTCGCGCAATCCGGCCGGATGCGATGGCCACGGGGTACTGAAATACGCCTTCACCTTCTCCGGTGATCTGCGTTTGTGGGATGAGCCGACCAGTTATATTCCGGCCTACGGTCCCTGGGTATCGCTGGGCGTGTCGATGAACTCGTCCGAGGTGAAGCGCTCACCCGGCACCCAGGCCGGTGGCTGGAACGTGGGCTTATCCGGGTATGTGACCACCGTGGTGAATACCGGGACCACGCAATTTGCCGAGGTGCCCGCCCCGGTGACCAATGCGGTACAGGTATATTTGTCGCAAGGTGGGTTTGAAACCTACGTCTCCTCGTCCGCTTGCTCTGCGACTTCGGGTACGCGCTGCACCTTTGCTAAGGACGCGATCAGCCAAGCCACCGTATCGCGCGCCGGTGGCGACACTGGCGTATTGGCCAGTTACCCTGCTGCCGTGCGTGCTCAATTGTTGGATCCGCGCGGCTTTGCTCGTGCGTTGCCCGGCGGTGGCTATGAGGTTTATGGCGGAAGTTTGGAATCGATTCGGGTTGTCCCCGGCGGCTACGAAGCCTGGTTAAGCGCTCGGGTCGATCGCACCGGCTTGGCCTTGGTGTTTCACTACGACACCCGTCCTAGCGGCATTAAGCGCGTGCGCTCGTTAACCGATGCCAGCGGCCTTGAGACCCATTTGTACTACCCCGACAACGAACCGCGTTGGAGTGCGTCTCCTCCCCAAGGCTTGAGCGAGCTGCTGGCTGTCAGCCCCACGGCCGAAGGTCTTTTGACCTCGATCGCCGATCCCTACGGCCATCGCGCCGAATTCACCTACCAAGACGCCTGGACCGGCTGGGTCTTGGGCGAACCCCTAGCTCTTAAGACCGACAGCTTGCGCGCCGCGGTGCTGGCGCAAAGCGGCTTGTTTCGTCTGATTGCCAGCCAAGACGTGTTGGGCGTGCGCTCATTGATTCGCTACGGCTGTGGAGCCGTTATCTTGCCTGACACACTGGAACACCTGCGTGCAGGCATCCGCGATGGCATCGCTATCCCCGCTTCCTGCGTCAACGCCCGCAGCGGCATTCCTCTCCCCGGCCCCACTTGGCTGGATCCGGCCGCGACCGAAACTCCCTACGGCATCAACCGTTACAAACGCGTCGATGTCGTCAGCGACTCGCAACACCGCTTAGGCTGGATCGTCCAGAACCCGGCCGGCAACATCGAATGGAAAGAGACCCTATTCGGTACCCAGGATATCGGGCTGCAAAGCCAATTGGCGGCACTCCTGGGTCGCGGCACCGCACCCTCCGATCGCCCCGCCCACATTCCCGTCTCCGCTTGGAACAGCCTATTGCGCTTACCGGCCAGTGCGTATCGCACCGGTTACCAATGGAGCTTTAAAGCGTTGGACGAGTGGCCCGACAACCCCGCCTTCCACGGTGTGGATCTGTTCGCCATGGCGGGTGCTCCCGCGATGCCGCCGCTGGCCTTGGCCCACATCGAACAATATGCCCACGACTACCCGGCCGGCAGCGAAGAGGCCAGCTTAAGCCAAGTCAAAATCTGGGAGAAAACACCGGGGGAATCCGAAGGTGTGTATTACGGTTATGAGAACGCCACCGATGCGGCGACGTTTCGTCCCCAACCGATGCCGGGCGCGCCGTTAACCGGTGCGACCCATGCACAACCCAGCCCGAGTGTCGTGGCGCGGCGCTTGGACGACGGCACCTTTCAGGCGGTATATCAACAATACAACGAGCAAGGCAACCCGACCTTACGCGTCGACGCGATGGGAGGTGCCCAAGAAACGGTGTATGCGCCGAATGGCATCGATGTGACGGACCTCTACGCAGTGCGCTGGAGTGTGGATGCGATGGGATTGGGTCACGCCACGCACTTGGAGCGCTTGGCGCACTTCGTGGTCAACGACCAAGGCCAAGTCACGCGCGAGGAAGGCACCCTTGCGGGTGTCGGTACCACGCTTGACTATGAAACCGCTGCCCCGTATCGCTTGGCTGGGGTGACCAATGAGCTTGGACTTCGCACCCGCTACCACTGGAGCACGATCGGCACCGATCCCACCACGCGCGTGGATCGCTTAACGGTCACAGCGCCGAACGGTTTAGTCTCCACATCCGACTACCGCCAAGGCGCAGTGGTGCGCCAGGAATCCCAAGGCCGAATCCGCGAGTACGCCGGTCAGGACGCGTTTGGCCGGCCGGCCACCGTCTCGGTGGGTGGGGAGATCAAAGTTCGCTACACCTACAACCCTGCGAACCTTCTGGATCTGCAGACGATCCGCAACGAGACCAACGCCAGCGAGGTGAAGCTCATCACCGATTACTTAGGCCGGGTGCAATGGAGCTGGCAGACCAATGCGATGGGCGAGGTGGTAAGTTCCAGCCAGCGCAGTTACGACCTATCCGGAAATTTGGCATCACTATGGACCAGTGGCGCCAGCACCACCGAAGTGGTGGCATGGTATTACGATGTTCAGGGACGGCCCACGCTGCGTTGGGACACCGAGGGCAGTCAGACGCAATTGAGTTACAGCCCCACGACCGGACGCTTAACCGGCAGCCAAGACGCGAATGGCCAATGGACGTATTACCGCTACGACGCCAACGGGGCGCTCCTAAGCAAACGCCTAAGCGATCCGGTCAGCGGACGAGAGACGGTGCGGATGGAGTACGACCCGGTCTACGGAAGAATCAACCGAAAGTTTGATGCGATCGGGATGACCGAATACCACTACACCCCATACCAACCGTATCGTTTGGAGTGGATGGAAGAACCCTTAGCAGGCGGCAGCGCGATTGGAAGTGCGACGCGCACCCGGATCACGCCAACCTACGATACCCTCAACCGCGGCACCGGCTGGGGCATGACGGACGACGTCTCTTCGATCGCGCAATCGCGCGTGGCGATGCGCTTTGACGACTCGATGGTTGGTATGGGACGGATTAGCCAATACGAGAGCGATCTATTTGTTGCCACTCCAGGTTACGACCCCGTCGATGCGATGGAATACGGGGAATTGAACGCGTTAGGCTACTCAGTACCGGAAGCGCACGCAGCCTACCCGGGCATGGTGCAGACCGTGGGTCACACCGACGCCGCCCACGATCGCAACCTCAATAACATCACCTATCAGATGCCATTGACCGGAGAACGAGTGCAGTCCGCAGTAAGTTACGACAGCGCCGGGCGCGTCACGCGCGTGGACGGTTTGATTGGGGAAGGCAGCCGCACCTACGCTTACGACGAACGCAGTCGATTGACCCACGCCAGCCGCTGGGACGCCGCCATGGGACATCAAGGCACCAAAGGCTACAGCTACGATCCGATCGGCAACCGCACTCAAGTGGAGACCGAAGACCCCTACTTCAATCCGATCAGCATCGATCGCACCGTGAGCTACGGCGCATCAAACCGACTGGACACAATCCAGATCGGTAGCACTGCACAAGCGGCAGAGCACGATGCCGCAGGCAATATGACCTTCAACCCGAGCAACGGGCAACATTACCGTTGGGATCAAGAGAACCGACTGATAAGAATCGACTATCCGATTAAAGACGCACAACCCAGCGAGAAGTCCAAAGACTACACGCTGTTCACCTACGACAGCCAAAACCGCGTAAGACGGATTCAAGAGTTTGAGAGCGGCAGCGTGGCGGAGGACGTCAACTACGTCTGGATCGGCAGCCAATTGGCGCAAAAGCGTAGAACAGCGGACCAGCAAATCCTTCAGACTTATAACGCGGATGGCTACGCCGATCACAACGCCGACGGAACGATCACGAAATACCTGCTAACGAGAGACTACTTAGGCAGCATCACCGGAAAAGTCAACGCCACGGGACAAATCCTGGAGCGCATCGATTACGACGCGTGGGGTGAGCCTGAGAATCGGCGAGTTAGAGACGGAACTGGAAACCTCGTCAGCGCCGACCGTAACACCAGCACGATTCCGTTTGGCTATGCCGGATATTGGAAACACAACCGATCAAAACTCAGCATTACCGCACATCGATTCTACGATGCAAAACTCGGAAGATGGCTATCCAAAGACCCGATCGCCGAGCTCGGTGGCGTTAATCTCTATGCGTATGTGGGGAATAACCCGGTAAACTTGACCGACCCGAGTGGGCTAGACCCCAACGATCTAACACCTGAGCGCAGAGCGGAATGCATCGCTGAATTGCAACGCATCATTGAACTGACTAGAAGATCTCGAGAAATATCGGAAGGACGCGACCCGACATACAACCGCTTTGCTAGGATTATAGAAATAATAATGAGCTTGCCAGATGCAGAACTTGATAAAAAGATGAACTTGGACAGGCTTAATGAAGCTCAAGCCGAAACGCAGCGCTTGTGGCAAACCTATGTTAGTCCATCTTTGAACTCCATAGAGGCTTGGAACAATAGCGATTGCGGTAAAGCACTTGGTGCCATTTCAAAGAAGGCAACCGCGGAGGATATAGAAGACCAATTTGCCGATATTCTACCGGAGCCAACGCAGCAAAGAACCAGTGGAAATTTGGCTTATGTTCCAAGTCCTCAACTCGGTCTCGGAGCAACCGGTCTTGATATCAATAGCGGTGGGATTTGGACAGCCATCGAAGACCACCCCGTAATTACTTTTGGTACTATCGTTGGTACCGGAGGATTCGCTGCTTGGGTATTTGGGCCAACCGCCGTCGCCTACGGTTTGTTCGGAATTTTCGTTACTCCTTAATATTTTAAATTCATAAATGCGTGTGGATTGATAAGGCGCAATGCCCTTTGGGTATTGCGCCTTATTTTTCTGTAATGGAAAGCTGGGCTTGTCAGCCGAGCCTACAATCCTATCTTCCACTTTTCCATAAAAAAACGGGGCCATTTAGGCCCCGCAAGGGAATCTCAAGACGAGGACATGTCAGCCTTTGTCTTTCGGCACTGCAACCGCAATAAAGGTGGTGATCTCATCACGCCGCACCAGCAGCATGACCGAATCACCTGGCTGAACATCGTGAATCGCCGCATTAAAATCGGTTACCGATTTCACCGGTTTACGCCCGACCATCAATACCACATCGCCAGGCTGTAAACGCGCTCGCTGAGCCGCGCCGCTGACGTGCGTAATCAAAACACCATCGTCCTTTAACTTAAGTTGTTTGCGCTGCTCGGCCGTTAAATCATCAACCACAATGCCAAGCGAATTCTTTGCAACGGGTTCACCAGGGCTACCGGCCAGTTTATTTTTATCTTGCGGCAACTCGCCTACTTGCACCGGCACCGTCAGCGTTTTGCCATCCCGGAAAATCGACAGCTCCGCCTTGCTTCCCGGTTTTGTCGAACCGACCAACGGCGGTAAATCGGAAGAGTGATCGATCTCGTGCCCGTTGTAGGAGAGGATGACGTCGCCAACGTGGATATCGGCTTTATCGGCACCGCTGCCCGGCGTAACCGCATTGACCAAAGCGCCGCCCAAGCGTGGCAACTTCAAGCTCTGGGCCAAAGCGCCGTCGACGTTTTGGATCTGCACGCCAATCATGCCGCGCGATACACGACCCTTGTCTTTAATTTGGTCCACCGCCGACATCGCAACGTCGATTGGAATCGCGAACGACACGCCCATGTAACCGCCGGTGTTGCTAAAAATCTGGGAATTGATCCCCACGACTTGGCCGTCGAGGTTAAACAACGGCCCACCCGAATTTCCCCGATTGATTGGCACATCGCTTTGGATAAACGGGACGTATTGCTGATCGGCTGCGCCAAAACTGCGTCCAATCGAGCTTATGATGCCGTGAGTAACCGAGTGATCGAAATTAAACGGCGAGCCAATCGCCACCACCCACTGCCCCGGCTTGAGCTTTTTGGAGTCGCCAATACTCACTACCGGTAGGCCACCGGCATTTACCTTCAATAAGGCAATATCGGTCTGCGGATCCGTACCGATCACCTTCGCCTCCAACTCACGGCGGTCAGAAAGCCGCACCAACACTTGGTCGGAACCATCAACCACGTGATTATTGGTTAATACGTAACCATCGGCGGAGATGATAAACCCCGAACCCAGTGAGATACGCGAGCTATCTGCATGCGGCAACCGCCCCTGCGGGCCGAAGAATCGACGGAAGATTTCGGGGATTTCCTGCTCGTCCGGTTCTCCAGGCTGCATCTGCGGGTTCTCCGCGGCGTTATGCGTGGCCTGAACATTCACCACGGCCGGGCCGTTTTTTTCCGCCAGCTGAGTAAAATCCGGCAAGTCGGCGTAGCAAGACTGGGTCAACAGCGTCCCAAACGCGACAACAAAATACATCCAATGTGATGATACTCGCTTCATGTTTAACCTCATAAAATAATCATTTGCAATTGTAGAGATAAATTTATTTAGCTAAATGCCAATGGCACTGGTTGGATAACAATGATCGCACAAAGTTCCACCTCGTTACTTTGAACGTTGCCGCAAGCGGAATTTATTTGCCCGGAGTCCAGCCACTTTATTCCATTCAATTCAATGCTTTTATTATCGTCATTCCGCACGGGTGGGAATTCAGTTACAGAGAAATGCTCTCGAGATTCCCGTCGGCGCGGGAATGACAACACCTAAGGGGTTGGATTTATTACTTGGCATCCCAAACCGAGTGCTACTTATGGTGGGTTAGCGGATTTGTCTTGGGGGGCGGCCGCAGGTGTTTGCTGGCGCGCGGGTTCAATCAATAGTACATACGGCGCAACGCCAGAATGCACACCCGGCCCATTTGCCTCGTGGCGGTTCAAATACGATGCGAATCGCGGATCGTATGATGGCGAAAGGGATTGGCCGTAATCGAAACTGGCGGCGGCCACCACGGGTGGTGTTGTAAGCAGCAGCGGCGTTCGCGATTCAACCGCGGGCTCTATCGCGCGACTGGGTTCAATGTTGGCGGTAACGCCACGCAAAGAGGAATCCGGATAACCGGCCGGACGAGATATCAAAAGCGCCACAACCGCAACCGCCGCAGCAATGGCACCACCCGACGCCCAACGCATCCAACGCGTCGAGGAGGGTGTCATAACCTCTTTTTCGATACGCGCCATCACTGCGTGTGCAAAATCGATGGTGACGGCGGCATCCAATTGACGGCGCAAGCAGGCTCGCGTTACGTGATAGCGCGACCAATGTTGCGAGAGATTTGCATCCGCTTCACAGCGGCGCAACAAAAACCGCGCGGCATTGTGTTCCAGTTCCCCATCCATTAACGCGGAGAGTTGCTCTAATGTTTGCTCAGTCATGGGGTTTCACACCTTGGAATCCGATAGCAAAGGACGTAATTGATTATCGATGGCTTCACGCGCCCGAAAAATACGGGAACGCACAGTTCCTATCGGGCAATTCATCGCAACAGCAATTTCTTCGTAACTCAAACCATCCACCTCGCGCAGAGTAATTGCGGTCTTGAGCTCTTCGGGTAGCTGTTCGACCGTAGCAAACACCGTTTGTTCAATTTCCTGACGCAACAACTCGTGCTCCGGGGTCGCACCATCTTTTAGCCGAATTCCACTATCCAATTGCACTGCATCGTCGACGTTGACATCATCGGTCGGTGGCCTGCGGCCTTGCGATACCAGGTGATTTTTCGCCGTATTGATGGCAATTTTGTATATCCACGTATAAAACTGACTGTCGCCACGAAACGCACCGATCGCGCGATACGCGCGAATGAACGATTCCTGCGCCACGTCCTGGCATTCGCTCCAATCCGAAATATAGCGCGAGATGACGCTGATCAACTTGTGCTGATATTTGCGCACCAGTAGATCGAAAGCCCGCTTATCTCCGTTTTGAACCCGTGCAACCAGCAACTGATCCGAGTCTAATTCGCCCATCCGGGCCTTACTCCTTGTATGTTGACCCGGCCGACGCGAAGATAGACCGTGATCGGAAAAATTAGTTCACGCGTTAAACTTAACCTTTGCTGACGCAGTCCACAGCAACACTTTCACTCACTTCGGCGGCGATTCTGCCGCCGAATCGTGGGGAACCGCCAGCGCTATATTGCGAAACACGCGCTCGCGCTCCATCAGCATGTTCTCAAAGCTTGCCACTGCCAATGGCCGGCAGAACAAGTAACCTTGCAGTTCCTCACAATGGTTGGCGCGCAGAAAGTCCAAGTGCTCCTCCACCTCAACCCCCTCCGCGACGACTCCCCGGTTGAGATTATGCGCCATACTGATGGTGGCTTGAACAATTGCCTCATCGTCCGGGTCAACCCCGATATTGCGCACAAAGGATTGATCGATCTTGATGCGATCGGCGGGAAACCGGCGGATATAATCGAGCGATGATTGGCCAGTGCCGAAATCGTCAATCGATATCTTGCAACCTAGGTTCCGCAACGCCTGTAGGGTTTCAATCAAATTGGGTATGGATTTAACGCTGATGCTTTCCGTTAACTCCAAATCGAGCAGTGTTGGGTCCAACTCGGCGTCGTTTAAAGCGTTGCGCACAATTTGCACCAGATTCGGCTGCCGTAATTGCAATGCCGATAAATTCACGCTGATCCGTAACGGCAATCCAAAACGCAATTGCAAACGCCGCGTTTCGGCGCATGCCGTGCGCAATACCCACTCGCCAATTGACACGATCAATCCGGTTTCTTCCGCCAACGGAATAAAGAACCCGGGGCTGATCATGCCAAGTTCGGGGTGTTCCCAACGAATCAGCGCTTCCATGCCGACGATGTCTTCGGTTTTGGTGTCCACTTGCGGCTGATAAAACACGCGCAATTCGTTGTTTTTCTCGGCTTGCCTGAGTTTCGCTTCCAACGCCAAGCGCTGCTGATGCGACTCTTCCGGCACCGCCACATAAATCTGGTAATTGTTTCGCCCCATGCCCTTGGCGCTGTACATCGCCACATCCGAGTGTTTGAGCAGGCTTTCAGCGGTGGTCGCATCGTCCGGATAAAAACTAACACCCAAGCTCGCCGTGATTTGCAATTCCGCTCCGTCCGATAACGTGAGCGGCGCTTCCATTACACGGACGATTTTCTCAGCAATGCGCAATACATCATCGCGCTGCACAATATGGCGAAGAATTAAGGTGAATTCATCGCCGGCATATCGCGCCACCGTATCCGATGCGCGCACACTGGCCCGCAAGCGCCTGGCCACGCCGATGAGCACTTCGTCACCAACCGAATGACCAAGACTGTCATTGATATTTTTAAACCGATCCAAATCCAAAAACAGCACCGCAAACATTTCACCGGTACGATGCGCGCCCTTGATCGTGGTTTCCAGTCGATCATTGAATAACAATCGATTTGGCAAGCCGGTCAGTACATCCTGCAAGCCTTTGGCACGACCTTGCTCGCGCGCACGGCGCAACTCAAGCTCGAGTGCCAAACGGCTGGTTACAACACGCAAAGTGTCCTTAACATCAGCCCCGGTCGGCAAAGGCCGGCGCCGCGCCAGCAATAAAGCGCCTAATACGGTATGGCGTTCATCGCGCAGGGGCAGCCCTAAAAACGCCTCAAACCGCGCGTGCGCTAAAAACAGATCCTGGCCTGCGCGCATCCACGCCTCGGATAAATGCACAATGGCGGTGCCTTCAAGCACCGTTTTAAGGCTTGATTGCTGCAGTGGATCGGGTGCATCGGCCGGCAAACTTAGGCGTTGGTAAGTCACCACCGGCTGCACTTCGCTGGCCTGTTCCGGGCGTGCGGACAACAGCATTAGAAAATCGAGTTCCATCGAGTCGATCAACAAGCGTGCGATGCGATTTAACCCCTCATCGCCGCCGCCACACTCCACCACCTGGGCCAACATCGCCAATGCCGCTTGATAGCGCACCGCCTCGCCCGGCTCACGCATGACCGTAAAGTGGATCAATCTGCCAGCCTGCAACGCCAACCGGGTATGCACATCAACTGCGTATGAACTGCCGTCGCCACGCGGTTTTTGGCAGCGATAACGCACCGAGCCTTCGCGTATAAGGCGCGCTAGAAACTCACGCCGCTGCTCCGCGCTATGACTGGTATCCAGCAGGCTCGTTGGTTGCCCGACAACCTGTGCCCGCGAATAACCCGAAACCTGTTCGAAGGTTGCGTTGACTTCGAGTATCCGTCCGGTTTTGGGATCGGAAATAATGATTTCATCCAGACTGCCATCAAATGCAAATTGATAGCGGTCTTCATTATTGTCGCTTGAATTTCCCGTCGGGTTGTCCCGCCTTGCCAAAACCGATCGCACGCGCGCCAACACCTCAGCCGCTTCCACCGGGCTTCGAATCCATTCCACCACACCGGCGGGGCTATGCCCCCACCCCCATTGGCGCTCCGGCCCGTCGCTGACAATACCGATAACCGGCACTTGCGAGAGCTGGCTATCACCTTTGAGCTTGGTACAGAAAGCGACTGCCTCCGTTGCCGCCCCAATAAACTCCATGATCACCACGTCGATCTCGGTGTCTTGCTCCAGAAACGCCAACGCTTGCGACAAATCTTTGGCGGTATAGATCGCGTGAAAATCCTGTGCATCCAAGACGTCGAACAATACCCGGCGGTCGTCACGATGGGTGGTGACGATCAGCACCGAACCTTTACCGGTTTCCTCACGGCCCATCAAACCACCCAACGTCCGTCGCGCAAGCGCGGGTTTCCACTCGCCAAAGAATGATGCTTGATTCGTTCGATCAATTCCTCCAGACCATCCGGCAATGGAACGGGTTCGCCGATGAATATCACTTTACGCTCGTGCCCGGTTCGAATGCGTGAAATTTGTCGCAACAACCCCGTATTCGGCGGGCGTAAATGTTCAACAAAATCGGTAAATAAATAAACGCCAAATTGCATGCTTTGCAAAATGTAACGCAATGCGTCCGTCATCCGTTTCGAACCCGGAACCCGCACGTCGCCCTCACGCAAAGAGACGATCCCGCTATCGCCTTGCCATAAGTAAATCGATTGTCCGCCACGCAATGCCAGTTGGCGGAATTGGAGCACAATGTCCGCCGTGGTCGCCGTTTCGATCGCAATCAAATGGTGCCGAGATTGCACGATCTGCTCAAACAGTTTCGGCGTGACGAAATGGTCAGGGTTATCGGTTTTCACGCTTCATGTGTTTTCTTAACAATTGCGTCTAAACTTACCCGGATAAGCACCGATTGACCAGAGGCGTATCTTCCCTGGATTATACCCCCACCCCACTTTTAAGCCGACCGCCATGTTTGAAGGCCTGCGTTTCTCCCACTGGCACATCGAATTGGATAGCGAGCGTCTGTTGGTGCTTACGCTAAACCGGGCAGGTGCCTCGGTTAACAGCTTAAATCGAGCCGTGCTTGATGAGCTGAATTCGATCTGCGAGCGTCTGATGCTGGAACCACCCAACGGCGTGGTCATCCGCTCTGGAAAAGCGGCCGGCTTTGTCGCTGGGGCTGATATTCATGAATTTGAGCACTATGAACGGCAGGGTTCGGTGTTAACTGCCATTGAGTATGGGCAGCAGGTACTGAATGGTGTAGCGCGTCTACCCTGTCCCACCGTGGCGGCAATCCGCGGCCATTGCCTGGGAGGTGGCACCGAACTGGCACTGGCATGCCGTTATCGCGTAGCGGCCACTGAAACGTCTACCAAAATTGCCTTACCGGAAGTGAAACTCGGGATTCATCCCGGCTGGGGCGGCACCGCGCGCTTGCCACGCCTGATTGGAGCGCCGCAAGCGCTGGAGATCATGCTGAGCGGGCGCAATTTAAGTGCAGAAAATGCAAAAACCGTGGGCTTGGTTGATGCGATTTGCGCTCCCGATGCCTTGCTTCAAACCGCAAAGAACTGGGTGCGTCAGCCGCGCTCGCGGTCCTACCTGCAGCGCGGTCGCGCATTTATCACGAATACTTGGCCAGCACGGCAAATTCTGGCGCCGATCGTACGCAAACAAACGGCCGCCAAGGTGCGGTCGGATCAGTATCCGGCACCGTTTGCATTGATCGAGGTGTGGCGGCGCGGTGGATCCAAGCTGTCGCAACGACTAAGGCTCGAGGCACGCTCGGTGGCGAAACTCGCACAAACTCCCACCTGCCGCAACTTGATACGCGTATTTTTCTTGCAAGAGCAGTTAAAAACGCTGGGTGCGGGAGTCGAGCACGGCATTCAACGCGTGCATGTGATCGGCGCTGGCGTTATGGGCGGCGATATCGCGGCTTGGTGCGCGCTGCAAGGGTTTGACGTCACGCTGCAAGATCGTGAGCTCAAGTTCATCCAACCCGCCCTTGATCGGGCCCAAGCAATGTTTACGAAGCGGCTTAAAACGCCCGATCGCGTTGCGCCGGTGGCAGCAAGGTTAAAGCCCGATGTGGAAGGCGCAGGCGTTGCAAGCGCGGATTTGGTGATTGAGGCGATATTTGAAAATCTCGAAGCCAAGCAGGCGCTCTACCGCAAGCTCGGACCGCAGCTTAAGGCCACTGCCTTATTGGTCACCAACACCTCGAGCATTCCTCTGACTGAGCTTCGCACCGCGGTTGAAAAACCCGACCAATTCCTTGGGCTGCATTATTTCAATCCGGTCGCACTGATGCCCTTGGTTGAGATCGTTCATCACGATCGGCTCGACGAGGCCAATGCCAAGCGCATCCTGGCGTTTGCCAAAAGCATCGATAAACTGCCGGTGCCGGTGAAAACGTCACCGGGTTTCCTGGTCAATCGCATCTTGATGCCTTACTTGCTCGAAGCCATGACGCTATACGCCCAAGGCGTGCCGGGTCCGGTATTGGACAAAGCCGCGAAACGCTTCGGCATGCCCATGGGCCCGATTGAATTGGCCGACACAGTGGGGCTTGATGTAGCCGCATCGGTCGGCAAGGTCTTGGCCGAGTTTCTTCATCTCGACATTCCGGAAGCATTGTCCAATTTATTGCAATCGGGAAAACGCGGCAAAAAGGATGGTCAAGGTTTTTATACATGGAAAAATGGAAACCCGGTCAAACCGGCGGTCGATCCTAGTTATGCGCCGCCAAGCGATATCACCGAGCGCATGATATTGCCGATGCTGAACGAGGCGGTAGCATGCTTATCGGAAACAGTGGTCGAAAATGCCGACCTGTGCGACGCTGGGGTGATCTTCGGTACCGGCTTCGCCCCGTTTCGCGGCGGGCCGATTCAGCATATTCGCAGCGAAGGTGCGGATAAGATCAAAGCACAACTGCAAGCACTGGCCGAAAAATACGGTAAGCGTTTTGCGCCCAAGACGGGTTGGGATAACCCTGCATTGCGTAATAACTAAATTCTTAAATCACATCGTATGCGTCGCACGATCGGCCGTGAGAATACCGGCGAGCATCGATTCAATTTTGGTGCGCACCGTTTCGCCATCGGTGGATTCGTTGAATTGCACGCCAATACCGGCGGTGCGATTGCCTTGGGCACCCGGCGGTGTAATCCAAATCACTTTGCCGGCCACCGGAAGACGGTCTTTTTCCTCCATGAGAGTCAGCAGTATAAAAACCTCATCGCCTAAGTTGTAACGCTTGGCCGTTGGGACGAACAATCCGCCGCCTTTCACGAACGGCATATAGGCGTTGTATAAGGCGCCCTTGTCTTTGATCGCCAGCGACAAAATGCCTTGCCGCGGCACGCCAGTTCCACCAATCATGTATTTATGCCCTCCCTGCGGGCGCCAGAGCGCACCATGAACTTAACAATTCCAATAGCGCAAGCTCGGGCCGTAACGGGCCGCGTAGGGACTCGCGCGTGCGGTTGGCTTGGTCGAACCATCCCGCTAGCTTGGTGGAGTCGATCGGTCTGGTCAAGTTAAGCGGTCCGGGGGTCGCGCTGACGTCCGCGCGGCTTTGTTCACGTACCAGCCCGCAGGCGAGCCAAAGTCGCGTTTCTGGCTCGGATTTGCTCCAACGCAGCGCCACATCAAGCGCGGCTTCCCGACCGGTATGCAACCCACCAAGGTCGTTGCTAAGTTCTTCACGCAACACCAGCGAGCCTTGTTGAATCAGGCGCAATGCAAGACCGGGGTTACCATCACTGGCGATTCGAGCTTTCTCGGCCAATTTAGGCTCAATACCCTGCCCTAGCAGCCAATTTTGCACCACATCGGGCGCAGGCGCCGACCAGGCCAGGCGTTGACAACGGCTGCGAATCGTTGCGGGCAACCGAGCGGGTTGGTCGCTAACTAAAACGATGATGCTGGCCGGTGTTGGCTCTTCCAGTGTTTTCAGCAACGCATTGCTGGCGTTCACATTCATCGCATCGGCAGGATCAATCACGGCGCATTGATAACCACCGAACTGACTGGTCAACGCCAAACGCTGCGATAAACCGCGAATCTGGTCAACCGTAATCTCCGTGCGCGGTTTGCCGTCATCGCGCAACTCCAGTGCTATGGTCACTCGGTCCGGATGGCTGCCGGCCGCGTTCAGCAAGCAGGCGCGACAATGCCCGCAGCCTTGAGAAAAATCATGCGATTCGCACAGCAAGGTGCGCACAAACGCATCCACAAATTCGCGCTTGCCCAAACCGGAGGGTGCTGCCACCAGCAAAGCATGCGGCAACGTTTGATTTTGCAAACGCTGCATTAAGTTATTCCATGCTTGTTGTTGCCAAGGTTGCAAATTCATACCTTACGTTCCGGTTGTTCCGATATACCCCTCGACCGCACATTGAACATCCCGTAACACATCCGGCAAAGGAAGGCTTGCATCGATTACTCGATAACGCTCACGATGCGCTTGAGCCCGAGCGAGGTAAGTCGCGCGCACTTTTTCAAAAAACACCGCACTTTCCATTTCAATTCGGTCATTCTCCGCACGAGTTGCGGCACGCTGTAGACCTTGCGCCACCGGTAAATCGAGCAGCAAGGTTAAATCCGGAATTAATCCCGCAGCGGCCCAACCCTCAAGTTGCTCAATGCGCTCCTGCGGTTGCCCGCGCCCGCCGCCTTGATAGGCGTAGCTCGCATCGGTAAAGCGATCCGACAACACCCATGCGCCCCGTGCCAAGGCAGGCATTATCACCTCGCGCACCAATTGCGCACGCGCTGCGAACATCATCAAGAGTTCGGACTCCGCACACAATCCGCGATAACGCGGATCCAGCAACAATCCGCGCAGCGCTTCACCCAAGTCGGTTCCACCCGGTTCGCGCGTCACGACCACATCCACCCCATGCGCTACTAACGCATCGCGCACGGCCGTTAGCACGGTGCTTTTGCCTGCGCCCTCACCACCTTCCAGTGTGATAAATTTTCCGGTCATGATTTTGTACTCATAACGTCTTGTGCAATTGGTATTTTGCTACCGCACGATTATGCGCTTCCAATGAATCCGAAAATTCGTGCGTGCCGTCGCCACGCGCGACAAAATACAACGCATTGCCGGGCTGCGGGTGCAGCACCGCTTCCAATGCCGCCTTACCGGGCAACGCGATCGGTGTTGGCGGCAACCCAAGCCGAGTATAGGTGTTGAACGGGGTGTCGGCATCAAGATCGCGACGGGTAAGGTTGCCATTGAAACTGCCGCCCAAGCCGTAGATCACGGTTGGATCGGTTTGCAAACGCATGCCTTGCTTTAAGCGGCGCAAAAACACGCCGGCAATCTGCGGGCGCTCTTCGGCGCGCGCGGTTTCGCGTTCAACGATCGACGCCAAGATCAATGCCTGATACGGCGTATTCAAGAAAAGATCCGGTTCGCGATTGGGCCAGAGTTGTTCCAGCGTCAACCGCAACGCCTGATAGGAGCGCCGTAATACGTCCAAATCATTTTGGCCTTTAACGAAAGCGTAGGTCTCCGGCAAAAACCGGCCTTCGGCCAACTCCTCTTTCGCCCCCAGTTTTTGCATGATCTCATCATCGCTTAAGCCCGGCAGGGTTTGCACCAACAAAGGCTCGTGCGCCAAGGCCAAGCGCAACTGATGAAATGTCCACCCTTCCACAATGGTGAACTTATGCTGGATAACCTCGCCCGCCAGCATGCGCTTGAGCAACTCGCGCGGCGTTAACTCGGGCGTTAATGCGTACTCGCCGGCATGCAAATGCGTGCTCGCACCCACCTGCCACAACAACACGCGCCAATAAAGCGAGGGCAACAGCCTGGGTTGCTGCGCCCCTATAATGCGGACAATCGCCGACACCGAACTGCCCGGCGGAATCTCAAGCGTCGTTTGTTCGGAGGATCGCTGCAGCGGCGAGTCGGCAAATTTGCGGAAGCCAACATACAAATAGCTGGCAATCGCTATCAGGGTAGCGAAGGTTAGCCACAGGCCAATGCGCCCGTAACCGCGTTGGCTTGCTCGCATTGGTCGGTTGGTTATCTGCCGCATCGTTTCGTCCTAATGTGCCAACCAGCCTTGGTCGCGCCACACGCCTTGCAATTGTTGGGCAACGGGGCCTGGTAAAAAATGCTGTGAGTCGAGTTTCGCCACCGGCACGATCCCGCGCACGCTGCTGGTAAGAAAAAGCTCATCGGCTTGCATAACCTCTTCGGGACGCACCGATCGAATCGTGCATTCCGGCAACAACTCAAGCACCGCGGCGCGCGCCACACCGGCAACGCCGCAGCTGTCCAATTGCGGTGTGACTAGCCTGCCATCAACGGTAAGAAACAGGTTCGCTGCGGTGGCGGAAATCACGTTACCTTGATGATCGCACAGTAACCCTTCACGGACTCTGGGGTCGTTCCATTCGGCGCGTGCCAACACTTGCTCAAGGCGATTGAGGTGTTTAATGCCAGCCAGATCTTTATTCATTCCAAGACGCAAGCTGCACCAACGCAGCTCGATGCCCAATCGATAGTCATCCGGAACAACGGCGGGGAGAAAAAATCCAGCAACAATTCGGGTAGGCGTTGCTTCATCGCTTATCGCGTAGCCCCTCGCGGCACGACCGCGGGTAATCGTAATCCGCGCAACCGCATTCGTTAGCCCTAAGCAAACGGTATGCATTTCCGTTTCCAATTGCACCATGTCGGGTAACGGCAAGCGCAAGCGCTGACATCCCTGCACTAATCGCGACCAATGCCGTGGCCAATGCGGCGCCTGGCCATCGCGCAGCAAGATCGTTTCGAATACGCCGTCGCCATACGTCAAACCGCGGTCCAGTGCGCTTACGCACTGGTCCGCTGCGCCGTTGACGAGAATACGCGCATCGCTCATCCAGCAATTCCCAGCGCACGCAACAAACCACGCGCTTTGGCCCGCGTTTCCTCAAGTTCGCGCTGCGGTTGTGAGTCGGCCACAATGCCGGCGCCGGCGCGCAGACGGATGCCGCCATTTTCCCATTGCAAGGTGCGAATCAGGATATTGAGATCAAGGCTGCCGTCGCGATCAAGATAGCCGAGCGCGCCGGTATAGGGCCCGCGACCAACACCTTCCAATTCGGCAATGATCTCCATGCAACGCACTTTCGGGCATCCCGTGATCGTCCCTCCCGGGAAAACGGCGGCAATGATTTGACCGGGCGTGGTGTGCGCGTGCAACCGCCCGCGCACATTGGAAACGATGTGATGCACATGGGCATAGCTTTCCACCGTCATTAACTCATCCACCGCAACCGTTCCTGACACGCACACCCGACCAAGGTCATTGCGCGCCAAATCGATGAGCATCACGTGTTCGGCACGCTCTTTGGGGTTGCTTCCCAGCGCCAGGATATTGGATTGATCGTCCTCGCCGTGAACGCGTGGCCGGGTCCCGGCAATCGGGCGCGTTTCTACAATTCCTTCGCGCACTTTGATCAATCGTTCGGGAGAGGAGCTTGCGATGGCCCAATCCTCCCACTGCAGCAGACCTGAAAAAGGGGCGGGGTTCGCTTCACGTAGACTCGCGTAAAGCGCACCCGCCGATACCATTTGATCCACACCCACGCGCCATTCGCGCGATAGATTCACTTGGAACACATCGCCTGCCTGCAAATACTCGTGGATGCGGTCTATGCCATCAAGGTAGGTTTGCGCCGCATCTTCCTCAAAGCCGCAAACGCTAAGAGAACGATTGGTCAACACGTTTGCCGACGCAAGATCGTCACTCATGGCGAGGAGGCATTCCTCGTAGCCGCATTCAGCCATCACAACCGTGCAGTGACGTTCGTGATCGATAATGACCGCAGCAGGACAGCGCAAGGCCATTGCAACCGGCATGGGTGACTGCGGCCGTCCGGGTAACTTCAACGTAGGCTCGATTTCCGCGGCCAATTCGTAACCCAAATACAGCACCCAGCCGCCGTGGAATGGCAATTGATCCATGGTGCATGCTTGATGCTCGGCATGCCATGCCTCATCCAATGCGCTTAAAAATTTAAGCTCGCGTGACGTGGAGCAATCGTTGTGAAGGCGATGGTGCTGATCCAACAAAATTTTCGATTGTGGAAATGCAAACAAAATATCAAAGCGCGCATTGGAACCGCCACGGGCAATGCTTTGCAGCAAACACGGATAGCGTCGAGGGTTAGCCGCGGCCAACGCTAACAAATCGCGGCAGCCCGGAAATTCGCGTGTAACGATGCTCACGCCGGTCGCTTAACCTTCCATCACATACGGCGAAAAACCAACGTACCGTTCGTACCGCCAAAACCGAATGAATTGGACAGCGCAACGTCGATTTTTGCCTGGCGCGCATGGTTGGGAACGTAGTCCAAATCGCAGCCTTCACCGGGGTTGTCCAAATTAATGGTCGGAGGCAGTACCCCATCGCGCATCGCCATGACGGTAAAAATGGCTTCCACGCCACCGGCCGCGCCGAGCAAATGGCCGGTCATCGACTTGGTGGAGCTTACCGCTATGTTCTTTGCGTGCTCACCAAAGCACGCCTTTACCGCCTGGGTCTCGGCCAAATCGCCGGCAGGGGTCGAGGTGCCATGGGCGTTGATGTGCTGGACCGCATCGAAATTCGTCTGCGCATCTTTCAAAGCGTTGCGCATGCAGCGCGCCGCACCATCGCCGTTTTCAGACGGTGCGGTCATGTGATACGCATCGCCGCTCATGCCAAAACCGGACAACTCGCAATAAATACGAGCACCACGCGCTTTGGCGCTTTCGTATTCCTCCAGCACCAATACACCAGCGCCATCGGAGAGCACGAAGCCATCCCGATCCTTGTCCCAAGGCCGGCTGGCCTTGGTCGGCTCATCGTTGCGCGCCGATAGGGCACGCGCCGAAATAAAGCCGCCGATGGCAGTACCAGTGGTCGAATACTCCGCACCACCGGCCACCATGACGTCGGCATCGCCGTACTGGATCATGCGCATGGCCAAACCGATGTTGTGCGTAGCGGTTGTGCACGCGGTAACCGCGGCAATGTTGGGACCTTTGATGCCGGTCATGATCGATAAATTACCGGCAATCATATTGATGATGGTTGAGGGCACGAAGAACGGCGAGATCTTGCGCGGCCCACCTTCGAAATAATTGGCGCAAGTGCGCTCGATGGTGGCAATACCACCAATGCCGGCGCCGATGGCGATACCAATGCGTTCGGCATTCTCCTCAACCACGCTAATGCCGGAATCGCGCAACGCCTGCATCGCCGCAGCAATGCCGTAATGGATAAAACTGTCCATTTTCTTGACGTCCTTCGCCGGCATGTACGCCGCGGGATCGAAACCGCGGATCTCTCCCGCGATCTTGGTAGCAAAGGCACTCGTATCAAAATGGGTAATGGGTCCGATGCCGCTGCGGCCCGCTACGATATTGCCCCAGGCGCTCGCTACATCGTTGCCGACTGGCGAAATAATGCCCATACCCGTAATTACGACACGTCGCTTGGTCATACGTTTTAAATTTTCCGTTCGAACTGTGCGTTGATGCAACGCGACTAAAGCCAAAAACGCAAACTGCGCCCAAAGGCGCAGCCGCGTTCATTGTATTGACAGTGCGCTTTAGGCTTTCACGTGCGATTTAACGTAATCAATCGCCTGCTGCACGCTGGTGATTTTTTCGGCCTCTTCATCCGGAATCTCGCACTCGAACTCTTCTTCCAGGGCCATCACCAGCTCTACCGTATCGAGCGAATCGGCGCCAAGATCATCAACAAACGACGCGTTCGGAGTCACTTCATCCTCTTTCACGCCCAATTGTTCGACGACGATCTTCTTAACGCGCTCTTCAATGCTGCTCATGTGTGCGACTACCTCCGAGGGGGAAACAATTCAATATCAAAAGCGCGCGAATTGTAGAGGAACCCGCACCTTACCGCCACCGCCATCATCAATTTCAGTGGCGTGAGGTTTGTGGGTAATCGAGTTTTGCTATCACCCGCACGCAATTCGTCTGCTAACTATTTCTACAAAAACCAGCCAACTATCTGAATAATAAAAACTATTACCAGCCGTTTATCGCGCGGCCGTTTAAGCCATGTACATGCCACCGTTGACGTGCAACGTTTCACCGGTGATGTAGGCCGCGGCAGGAGACGCCAAAAAACCCACCGCTTTGGCAATATCGGTCGGTTGACCAAAATGCCCCAGCGCAATTCCGGCCAGCATTGCGTTGCGGCTCTCATCCGGCAAGGCCTTGGTCATATCGGTTTCAATAAATCCGGGGGCGATCACATTCACGGTAATCCCGCGGCTGCCAATCTCGCGCGCCAACGATTTGGAAAACGCAATGATTCCCGCTTTGGCGGCAGCGTAGTTCGCCTGGCCGGGATTCCCGGTTAAGCCAATAACGGACGCGATATTGATGATGCGGCCTTTGCGCGCCTTCATCATGGTGCGCATTACCGCCTTGGACAAACGATACACCGATGTGAGGTTGGTATTGATCACCGCCTGCCAATCGTCCTCGCGCATGCGCATGAGCAACTGATCGCGGGTGATCCCCGCGTTGTTCACCAAAATATCCAAACGACCAAATTGCTTTATAACCTGTTCAACAACGGTCTCGACGGCGTCCGCATCCGTCACATCGAGGCTTAACCCCATCCCCTTGTGCGCGGCCAGGGTTGCGGTAATGGCCGCAGCACCAGCCTGCGTCGTGGCCGTTCCGATCACGACCGCCCCTAAGCTTGCTAACTCTTGCGCAATCGCCGCGCCAATACCGCGGCTGGCGCCGGTTACCAATGCCACCTCACCTTGCAATACAGCGCTCATTTATCCTCCCGATTGCTCACCACGCCAATCCGCCAACGCCTGCTGCAGATCCGAAGGTGTGCCGATGGCGCGAGTATCTAGGGTTTTATCAATGCGTTTAACCAACCCATTTAGCACCTTGCCCGGGCCACATTCCGCAACCTGTTTGGTGCCACCGGCCACTAACGCCTGAATGCATTCCGTCCAACGAACCGGTAAAAATAATTGCCGCACTAAGGCCTGTTGGATTTGTTCGATTGTGCTGTAAGAAAGCGCTTGAGCATTTTGAATTACCGGAATTTTTGGCAATGCCCACGCGCACTGTGACAACGGTCCTGCCAACTTTTCGGCTGCGGTTTTCATCAGCGCACAGTGGGACGGAACGCTTACCGCCAGTTTCACCGCTTTGCGCACACCTTGCTCGGCCAGGCGAGCCAAGGCGCGATCGACGGCGCCCGTGTGCCCGGCGATAACGGTCTGCCCCGGAGAGTTGTAATTGGCGGGCGCCACTACCTCACCTTGCGCCACCTCGCTGCAGACTTGATCAATCAAGGCATCGTCCGCACCAAGCACCGCGGCCATCGCTCCAACCCCGCTCGGAACGGCCGCCTGCATCAAACGCCCCCGTTCGGCGACTAGGCGCGCCGCATCGGCAAGCGTCAATGCTTGCGCACACACTAAAGCCGTATATTCACCCAGACTGTGGCCAGCCAGTTGCGCTGGCAATGGCCCATTCTGAGCTTGCCAAACGCGCCAGACCGCTACACCAGCCGCCAGCAAGGCCGGTTGCGTGATTTCGGTGCGGTTGAGCAGCTCTTCCGGGCCGTTTTGGCTGATGGTCCAAAGATCTTGGCCAACACTGGCGGAGGCTTCGTCAAAGGTTTGTTTAACCTCGGGGAACGAAGCCGCGAGCTCAGCCAGCATGCCGATGGATTGGGAGCCTTGGCCGGGGAAGACGAAAGCTAGGCTTGAGACCAATGGTTTAGAGCTAAGATGAATTTCCTGCATGATGTTCAAAATAGAAAGTCAGGTTTTCCGTTCGCCCTGAGCTTGTCGAAGGGTGAACGAGCGAGGCAACATGCTTCGACAAGCTCAGCATGAACGGGCGTTCTTAAAATCGGCTTTCTTAAAGATGTTCAAAATAGAGACTCATGTTTTCCGTTCGCCCTGAGCTTGTCGAAGGGTGAACGCGCGACGCATGATGCTTCGACAAGCTCAGCATGAACGGGCTTTATCAATACCGAATCAACGCCGACCCCCAAGTAAAGCCACCACCAAATGCTTCCAACAACAGCAGCTGACCGCGCTGAACCTTACCGGCACGCACTGCATAATCCAGCGCCAACGGCACCGATCCTGAAGACGTATTGCCGTGCTTATCCACCGTCACAATCACGCGATCCATCGACATATCGAGCCGTTTCGCCGTCGCCTCAATAATGCGCAAATTCGCTTGGTGCGGGATTAGCCAATCCAGATCGTGCTTATCCAGCTGATTGGCGGCCAATGTTTCTTCCACCACGCGGTCTAAGGTCTTTACCGCTACTTTAAATACGTCGCTGCCACTCATCAGCACGCGCACGCCGTGGTTTTTTTCGTCCTTAAACCCAGACGAGACACCCACCGGATTCCATAACAGATCTTTATAGGCACCATCGGCATGCAAATGCGTGGAGAGGATTCCGGGTTCATCCGTCGCCTTTAGCACCACCGCACCCGCACCATCGCCAAACAATACGCAGGTGCCCCGATCCGTCCAGTCGAGCATACGCGATAGCGTTTCCGCGCCAACCACCAGCGCCGTTTTAACTGTGCCCGAGCGGATAAATTTGTCCGCAATACCCAAGGCGTACATAAAACCAGAACACGCCGCATTAACATCAAATGCGGTGCATCCATTCGCACCTAATCGATGCTGTAGCAGACAAGCGGTTGATGGGAAAATCAGATCCGGAGTGGTCGTGCCTAGGATGATTAAATCAAGATCTTTAGCCGCGACCCCAGCGCTCTCAAGCGCTGCAAGCGCCGCCTGGTAGGCTAGATCACCGGTGGTTTGCCCATCTGCGGCAATATGCCGCTGGCGAATCCCGGTGCGCGCGGCAATCCACTCGTCGCTAGTATCAACCAGCTTCTCCAATTCAGCATTCGTCAGAATGCGTTGCGGCAGATAGCTGCCCGTGCCGGCAATGCGCGAGTAAATCAGAGTGGTATCCCCCAAAAACTTAAAGAGCGCTCACGACAGCGATATTCGGATGCGGGATGCAGCCGTGACGAATCCATCGCCAGCCAAAAACGAATCTATGCTCACTGTATGAGCATAGAGCCCAAGCTTAATCTTCGTTCGGTATGCTGGTTTTCGTGTCGATGACTTTGCGGCCACGGTAGTAGCCGTCTTTGGTGATGTTGTGGCGCAGGTGCATTTCGCCCGAGGTTTTATCGGTGGAAAGCTGCTGCGGGTTTAACGCATCGTGCGCACGGCGCATACCGCGGCGCGACGGGGATTTACGACTTTTTGCGACTGCCATGATCTATCTCCAAAACTCAATAGCTAAAAACCTGAAACATCAGGTTTTTTCAATTTTTCCAATTCCGCGAATGGGTTCGGATGCGAAGTTACCTCAGCATCTTCCTCCATCGTGGTCCAAACCGTTTCCGACTCGCCCTGCGCCGGTTTCATCGGCACCACGGGCAACGCCAGAATCAACTCATCTTCGATCACATCGGCAAGCCGCAACTGGCCATCGCGGGTCAACAATGGCTCGTAGCCAGGCGGTAACCCGGCTTCTTCTTGCTCCTCGGTAATCAACCCAAGGTGTGTATCGATAACGACCGGCAGCTCAAACGCTTCTAACGAGCGCTGGCAAACCAACGTCAGGCACGTTTGCGCACGCACCCAGACATAGGCTATACCGAGCTCATCCCTGCCGAACTCCAAATTATAGGCCACTTCGGCTTCCGTTGCAGCCAAACTTAACGCCAAACGCCGCAACCTGGCTTGAGGGATGCTTCCTTGGAAGGAACGCCGCGCAGTAACCATGCGCCAGGCATCAACAATTTCGGGTAGGGCCGTAGACATGGCGCGCGCGATGGTAGATGCGGCAGTGCACAAAGTCAATCGAGCGATTGTCGCCGGCCGCCGCATGATGCAGACTGCCAAGGTATCGTTAGGAGCCATCATTTCGTGAATTTTGTTCTGGTTGGCCTTGCCATAGCATTGATTGCGTTGTTTATTTGGGTTTATGAACAGCAGCGCCACCGGCATGCGCATGCGCTGCGCGAGCTCATCAATGGCGCTGATGAGCTGGAACGGCAACTGTTGGAATGCCGCAAACGCATGCATGAAATCAAAGGTCTATTGGCCGAATTACCCGAAGAGATGACCGCCGATGCCGATTCGGCGCTTAGTGCAGACGATAAAATAGACGAAGCCTTGCGCGATTTGCTGGCGCATCGATTATGGATAAAACATAAGGCCCGCAGTGCCGGCCAAGATAAGCTCGACGACGCGGTCAAAGCCATGCGCCAATCCACTAGCGTGTTGCATAATCAGCTGCGGCGTTTGAATGAGATGACGGTGGAGCTTACTCAAGCCCGCGTTACTTCAAACTCACCTACCCGCTTAAGTCAGCCCCCCTAAAAAACATTCGAACTGCTATGTCGGAATCGACCACCGCACTTTGCGACATCGACCTGGTGCTGGCCTCAACTTCTTCCTACCGACGCTTGTTAGTGGAGCGGCTTACCCCGCGTGTGCGCCAATTCGCATCCAACGTCGATGAACAAGCCCTGCCCGATGAGATGCCGGCACAACTGGCCTCGCGGTTGGCCAAGGCCAAAGCGCAAGCCGTAGCGATCGACTGTCCCAACGCACTGGTCATTGGATCCGATCAAGTGGCGGTTTGCGCTGAACGTATCCTCGGCAAACCCGGCACGATCGAACGTGCGCATGAACAACTTCGGTTGTGTTCTGGGGAAACAGTGATTTTTTATACTGCGCTCTGCCTGATTGATACACGTCTTAATAGCAACCACGACTTGCATCAAGCCTGCGATACCACCCGCGTCGTATTTCGCAACTTGGCTGACAGCGAAATCCAAACGTATCTGGAACGCGAACAGCCCCTCGATTGCGCCGGCAGCTTCAAATGCGAAGGTTTGGGTATCGCTTTGTTTGAACGCATCGAATCCGAAGACCCCACTGCATTGATTGGATTGCCGTTGATTGCCTTAAACCGACTGTTGCGTACGGCTAGCGTGCGCGCTTTGTAAGTTGGGGTGAGCTTGCGAACCCCAACCTCTGATGGTTCCCCGCGTTTTACGTACGCGCCCCTTCCCCCTTGATGGGGGAAGGCTGGGATGGGGGTGGATTCGGAGCGAAGCGATAATGCGCTCTGTAACGGGTGATATCGCAGCCACCCCCACCAGCGCGCTTGTGCGCGCTGACTCCCCCATCAAGGGGGAGTGATTAAGAAACAGCGAAGATCCATGCTTATATGTTATCTATTTATCTTAATTTAAATGCTTTTTCCCAAGAAAACTCGGGGAAACCGCATACCAACCTACTGCGTCGATAATTCAGTACGACACGCCGATGCTGCTGCCAAATCTGGCTCCGCCATCAACGCAGTTTGATAAAACCGATACTGCTTGCGGCCATCGAACAGATTCAGCCGATCAAGCAGTTTAAGCGGCGTAATGCGTTCGCAAACACGGTCCAACCAATTAGCGCGCTCCCTTTCTCGGCGTGCGGTCGGCTCGATCACCAAAAGGATTTGCACCGGTTTTAACGCGCGCAATGCCGCCTCATCCCTCTGCCAAATCGCCAATTGCGCCGCGCGCCCGTGCTTGTGATTGAGCGGATGATCCAAGCTGTACACGGGTCGTGATTCGGCCAACTCGAAATCCAAACCCGCCGCCAATTCAAAATTATCGGCAACCAAAGGATCGTTAGAGAACTGTGGATTCGCCAACAAAACGCGAGCGGCGTTTGCGGCCTCACGGTTACCGACGAAATGCTCTGGAAACGCTTTCATCCGCGTTAGAACACCAAAGTTTTTTGCATCAGCGGCTAACGCGAAATAACCCAGCATAAACAGTAGCCCACACCCAGCCGTAGATATCGCTAATACCACGATTGATTTTTGTAAAATTTGTTTTTTCCCATATACAACACCCGACCACCAATCGCGCAGCACTGCTGGCATTACTAGCAACAACGGCAGATACCCAGGCAACGGCCAATGCACGCGAAAGCGCGTGTCATCGGCGAAACAGCCGATAACAAAATAGCCCAACAGCGGCACCAGCGCTGCGCACGTAAGTAAGTCCCACGGCGCTCCTTCATGTGCTCGGTGCCAGCAACGCATCGCCACAAGCAATAACAATGCATACATAAACGGCGTGTACACCAACGCCTGTTCCAATGGCTGCACAAACCCATCGACATGGAACGTCCACGGATGTCGATCAATCAACTGAAAACCAATGGCCGCCCAATCGTGAGTCGCGTTAAACCATACGATCGGCAGCAATCCGAGAACCGATAATCCCAATGCGACCCACAGCCCAGACTGCCGCCACAAACCGCGTCCTCGCACGCAGCCGAGCAGAAAAACCAGTCCAGCCAATAGCAACATCGCCGCCCGATAATGGCTAAGCCACGCACCGGCTAATGCAAGCCCCAGCAAAGTCCAATCACGCCAGCGGTTATCGCTCGCCGCACGCTCGAATGCCAATAACGCCAGCATGGCAAAAAAAGTCAGCGGCACATCGGGCAATGCCAGCAATCCAAGACTGCCGAACAACGGCAGACTAAGCGTCAGCAATCCTGCGTACGCGCCATCGCGCGCTCCAAATAAACGCGAACCCATTCGCACAACCAACAACGGCAACGCTGCGCCCAACAGCAAAAATGGCACACGCAGCGCCAATTCGCTGTGACCAAACAGCGTTTCTCCGAAACGAATCAATATCGCCGTGGCAGATGGCAAATCGCTGTAAGACCAATCCAGGTGACGGCTTTCCTGCCAATAAAACGCTTCATCGCTAAACAGGCCAAGTCGAGCCGCAATCACCACTTTTACACCGAGCAATAACGCCCATACCAGCCAAAACACCGCCTGGGGTGAAAACTTGACCAATACTCGCGTTGTCTTAAGCCACATCGTTACACTGCCCCTATAGGCTTCTTTTCTTAAATCAGGCGACCCTTATGCTCAATCCAGGCATTGCATCTGACGTCCCACCCCCAGCATCTACGCTACTGGTCGCACTCGATCAAGCATTAGCGCAGGTCAACAGCATTGTGCTTGGCAAAGCGCAGCAGGTGCGTCTTGCTTTCGCGTGTCTGCTCGCTGGCGGGCATCTGTTGATTGAGGATGTGCCCGGGGTCGGCAAAACCACCTTAGCGCATGCACTGGCCGCAACGCTTGATTTAAGCTTTCAGCGCGTGCAATTCACCTCCGATCTGCTGCCCTCCGATATTATCGGATTGAGCGTCTACGAGCGCGAGCGCGGCGAGTTCAAGTTTCATCCCGGCCCCTTATTCGCACAATTGGTGTTGGCCGATGAAATCAATCGCGCCACGCCGAAAACCCAAAGCGCATTGCTGGAAGCCTTGGCCGAACAACAAGTGACGGTGGATCGGATTACCCATGCGCTACCAACACCGTTTTTCGTCGTTGCGACGCAAAACCCGTTGGAGCTTGCCGGCACGTACCCGCTGCCGGATTCGCAGTTGGATCGCTTTATGCTGCGCATCAATCTTCATTACCCCAGTCGTGAGGCAGAACGCGCGCTATTGATGGCGAGCGATCGGCGTAACTTGATTGGAACCGTAGCGCCTTGCATCAACACTCAGCAAATTTTAGAACTGCGCAACTCAGTCACCACCGTCATCGCAAGCCCCGCCCTTTTGGATTACGTGCAAGCCTTACTCGCCGCCAGCCGCGAACACACCGAAATTCGTCTTGGCTTATCGCCACGCTGCGGTTTGGCCCTGCTGAATGCCGCGCGCGCTTATGCGTTACTGGCAAAACGCAGCTACTGCCTGCCGGAGGATATCCAAGCGGTTTTTGTTGCCACGGCCGCTCATCGGCTTATCCCAAGCAGCGCCAGCAATTTATCGCGCGATGCCTTGGCCAAGACGTTACTAGAACAAGTACCGGTGCGATAAAACCGCATGCGCGGATTTTCTTCCACAAGTACGCCATTTCGGCATTTGTTGGAAATGGCCGAGCGTCTGCTGCCCGCACTCACCCGATTACGCAAACCCGAATCGCTGCCGATTGCACTCAATCGGCGCAGGATCTACGTGGTGCCCACCGGATTTGGCCTGTTATTCGCGGTCATGCTGTTCGTAATGCTGCTCGGCGCGCTGAACTACAACAACAATCCGGCGTTATTGCTTACTTGTTTGCTGGGCGGCGCGGTTTTCTTAAGTATGTATCAAGCGTTTCGTAATCTCGACGGCATTCAGCTGGAGACGGCTCATGCTGAGCCTGCTTTCGTAGGTCAAGCATTGCGCGTCGAGTTGAAGTTCACTGCCAACGCGCGACATCGTTTCAGCCTGCGTCTTGAGGGAAATAACGGTTGTCAGGTAATCGAGCTCGACCCGGGCGAAAATAGCGTGGCCGTAGGAGTGCCAACCACACAGCGCGGCTTGCAGCATTTGGGACGCTGGAAATTGTGGACCGATTTTCCGTATGGATTGTTCCATGCGTGGAGCTATCTGAACCCTGATATACGCGCCTTGGTCTATCCACGCCCCGAGTCAAATGCTCCTGCGTGGCCAAACAGCGCAAGTGAGGCAAATCGAGCGCACTCGCTTAAAGTGGATGATGAACTGGCGAGCCTGCGCGATTATCACAACAACGATCCATTGCGCCTTATTGCATGGAAAGCAACGGCTCGTCATGAAACTCTGATGGTGAAAGAGTTTGAGAGTTATCAAAGTTTAGCTGTCGTGTTGGACTACGATGCTTTAGGCACACTGGATACCGAGCAACGCATTGCCCGCCTAACACGCTGGGTATGCGAAGCCGAACTTGCTTCAATCCGCTACGAGTTGCGTTTACCGAGCAAGCGCCTGGGCCCTAATCTTGGACCGGAGCATCGCCATCAGTGTCTGCGTGAGTTGGCATTGTTGCCAGGAGCGGCAATATGAACCGCGCAAGTCCGCTAAGTTTGCGTCAATTCAGTTGGCTGTCCTTAAGCGTGTTTGCCGCCATCGCGCCGCATCTAGCGCGCTTTGCGCTACCGATGGCCGTTTTTATGTTGCTGGCGTTACTCACGCGTTTTATACAACGCCGCTACTGGCCAAAACCGGTTTCGATCGCCATCAAGCTACCCCTGACTTTGCTGCTACCGATTTGGATTGTTTTGCAATACGGCAATGTGTTCGGGCGCGAACCGGGCAGCGCTTTGGCGTGTTCGATGCTGGTGTTGAAATTGATCGAAAGCGAGCGCCTGCGCGATGCGCACGCGATCATTTTATTCGCCAGCTTTGTCTTAATGAGTGCGCTGTTATTTGTCCAAAGTCTTTGGTTCACGTTGGTACTGTGCTCCTGTCTCATTCTTTTTCTTGCCACCTTGCGCGAGCTGCAACCAAAAACGAAAACGGCAAACCCAACCTCTAAACGCTGGCCGCGGGAAATGCAAAAAACGTTAACCAGCGCGACCGTGTCGCTGCTCTGCGCACTACCGATCGCCGTTTGCGCCTTTGCATTTTTACCGCGCCTTAGCACACCGTTATGGGGAGCACCAAGCGCCGGCGAGGGTGCGCACACTGGGATTGACGATCGCATGACGCCCGGCAGCATCGCGGAATTGTTGGTCGATGACAGCCCCGCGTTCCGCGTGCATTTCGATCACGAACCCCCTCCAGTGCAACAGCGCTACTGGCGCGGCCCAGTGTTAACCCGCTTCGATGGCAGCACTTGGTCACACGTGGAATCGCTGGAACTGGAGGCGAAATCCGACACCATCGCTTCAGCCGCCACCATCGTTGAATACGAGGTAACGCTCGATGCCACGCAACAACGTTGGCTGTTTGCCCTGGACTTGCCATTGAGCACGCCAAGCGATGCCGTGCGCGGCAACGATATGATGTTGACCGCGCACCAACCGATAACGCAACCGCGGCAATATCACATGCGCTCTGCGCTCAGCTATCGACTGGAACCGGCATTATCACAGCGCCATCGCGTACAAGCATTGCAACTGCCAAACGGTTTTAATCCGCGATCGCGCGAACTGGCGGCGCAGTGGCGCGCCAGTGCAGGCGATGACGAGTCGCTAATGCGTAAAGCACTGGCCCTGTTTCATGCCTCATTTAGCTATACGCTGAATCCACCCTTGCTTAAACACGATAGCGTGGATGATTTTTTGTTCAGCACCCGCAAAGGCTATTGCGAGCATTTTGCCTCGGCCTTCGTCTTTCTGATGCGCGCCGCTGGCATTCCCGCGCGCGTCGTTACCGGCTATCAAGGCGGTTACTTCAACGACGTCGGGAATTATTTGGTAGTGCGGCAATCCGATGCGCATGCCTGGGCTGAAATCTGGCTCGCCGATAAAGGCTGGGTTCGCGTCGACCCCACCGCGGCGGTGAGCCCCGAACGCATCGAAGCGGGTGCCAGCGCCGCGAACGCGGCTGATGCCGCATGGTACCGACCCGAATGGCTGCTACGCTGGCGCAATCGCCTTGATCTGGTAAACCAGTTGTGGAACAGTTCCATTATACAATTTAATGCATTACGTCAAGCGAGCTTATTGCAACCGCTTGGCATCGAATATGCCGGCTATCGGGAATTGGTGGCCACACTTGCGATTGGCATGACCGTTATCTTCAGCTTATTTGCGGGCTGGGCACTTTATCGGCCACGACCACGAAATGATCCGCTGCAAACCGCCTATGCGCGCTTTTGCAGCAAACTGGCGCGATTTGGCATTACTCGTCAAACCAACGAAGGACCGGCCGATTTTGCTTACCGCGCGGCCAATGCAATACCCAACCTTGCCGCGCCCATAACGACATTAAGCGCAATGTATATTGGTCTGCGCTACGCTCTCATGCGCCCCACAGATAAGGCCGTGCTCGAATACGTCAGCGCAGTACGGGCATGGCGTTTACCTCGCTTTCGTGTTACGCAGCGTGGCGCCCCGAATAGGGGTTGAATTTGTGACCTCGCCCTTAAGAGTTCGGTAGAGCTCAAAAAAGGCATTCACCCATAATCCGCCACCGCCCGGAACATACAGGGTTGGTTGTTACGGAGTATTCGAGCCCAATTGCCCTTCTTCGCGGCCAACTGTCCCTAATTCGGCCCAGTGCTCTTCACCAGATCTATTCAATGAGGCATTAACGCCTGCCGGCCAATCTTAAGAAAAGCGGCTCAAGCTGAGGCCGCCGCTGCCGATAATCTATATAAGGAAAAGCAACTAACTACTTGGATTTTCAAGAACAAAATTTAGCTGTGAGCTCCCTAACAGTTAACTTTGCCCTCAGTCTCTATGATGATTTACGCATTAGTGAACAAAATGAATCAAAAAATAACTCGGCGCATCCACCTAAACCCCGAGCTAATTGAATGGGTTAATGGTAATTCTTGGCAAAAAAAAGAGGGCCTGAATAGAGTACTGCGTTTTCAGACCCTGCTTCCAATCCCATCTCAAACCTTCCCCTTAAGTTACTCCGATCCGTTATTGATCGCCGTCTTTACCGCCTTCTCAAACGAAAATCTGCAGTGTTCGATTGTAAATTTCCCGGCCATAGGGTTTTTCACTAAACGCATTCAGCTCCCCCCATGAGTGCGCAAATCGAAGCCGGTACGTATAACACCGACGCGAAGCTTCGAACCACCATTCTTGCCCAGGCTAAGCTTCGGGTGTTCCTCGCCATTCCGATCGTCGTCGGGGAAATGCTGCTGTTCTTCGCGATTCCCGACGGGATTCCGCGCTGGTACTTTGACTTCTCGGTTTTTTACTGCGTCTACATTCTGCTGGCCTATGTGTTGGCGCACGCCCGATCTCCGCTATCACCCCGCCATCTGTTGCTTGCAACGACCGTTTTAGACCCCGTCGCGCTGTCGGCCTGGCTTATATTTACCGGGGAGTACGGCAGTATCATTGTTGGCTTCTATTTATTTACCATCCTGGGTTTCGGGTTCCGTACCGGTCGGCGATTGATGCACCTGTGCCAGGCCGCCTCGATCCTGGGGTTTACCTCGGTGCTGCTGTTGAGCTCGTTCTGGCAACAACACCTGGTCATCTGGCTTTCCGCTCTCATACCGTTGATTGTCGTGCCGATGTACGCCGGCAAGCTGATCAAGAAGCTGCGCGAAGCGCGCGATCATGCCGAACGCGAAAGCCAGGCGAAATCGGAATTGTTGGCCAAGGTCAGTCATGAGCTGCGCACTCCGCTTACCGGGATCATCGCCGCGACGGAATTGCTTGCCTTCGAATCAGGCAGTAGCGTGGTCGCCAAACGCACCGAAACCATCCTTATGCTCTCCAACGAGCTGCTGTGCGAAATCAACGATCTGCTTGACGAAGCAAAATACGAAGCGGGCTCGTTCGAGTTGTCCGACGCTCCGGTCGATCTGCGCGAACAGATCGCCCTGGTCCGCGCCACGCTCGAGACCATGGCGGCCAAGAAAGGGCTGGAGTTCCACGCCGAAATCAACCCCACCATTAAGGATTGGGTCGAAAGCGATGCGCATCATCTCGGCCGGGTCTTGGTGAACCTCGCCGGCAACGCCGTTAAATTCACGGATCGCGGGCAAGTTAGGCTGGACATTGATCTACTTGAGGAGAACAGCGAAAGCTACCGGCTGCGTTTCAGTGTGACTGATACCGGCATCGGCATGCCCGACGATTTCCGCGCCAAAATATTCAATCCGTTTTCCCAGGTGAACCAAGGCGCCAACCGCCGTTACGGCGGAACCGGACTTGGACTTGCGCTTTCCAAGCAGATCGTCAAATTACTCGGCAGTGACCTCCTATTCGAAAGCGAACCGGACAAGGGAAGCCGCTTCTGGTTTGATCTGACTTTGCGGCGACTTGCACCGCCAGCCACTGAAGTGAAGGCCGCATCGGCGGAAATCGCGTTCGGCAAGCGAATCCTGGTTGCCGAGGACAACTTGACCAACCTCCTGCTGCTTAAGGAACTGCTTGAGATCGATCGCCACACGGTCACCACGTGCACCAGCGGCATGACGGCGTTGGAGCTTCTGGCTGCGCAGAATTTCGATGTGCTTCTGCTCGATTACAACTTAGGAGACATGGACGGCGTGCGCGTCCTGCAAACCTACCGATTTGGACGGCTAAATTGCGCGCCGGCCCTGTTTCTCACCGCCGATGCGACCATATTAACCGCCACGCGTCTTAAGGAGGCCGGCGGCACCGGCATTCTTTACAAGCCGATCAGCCTGATCGAGCTGAGAAAAGCGATCGCGCAAATCAGCTCGCCGGCAATAGCGGAAGAAGAACCCCGCCCCGAACAACAAGCACCTGCCCTGGAGTCCGTCAAGCCCGCTCGTCCCACGCTGACCGCCGTACCGATGACTCCGATCGACATGGGTCTGATAGAAGAACTGAAGGAGGTCAGCGCCCGGCCGGAATTTTTTCCGAGCCTGATAGCGGAAGCCAAGAAGGACATTTCCCGCAATTGCCAATTGCTGATCGATGCGCTGGCGGAAAAGAGCTATGCTTCGATACACGATTCTGCACACGCATTGAAAGGCGTGAGCGCCAACATCGGAGCGCTTCGGCTGGTCGCATTGGCGACCAGCTTAATGGTTGCATCGAGCGAAGAGCTGCACGATTCGCGCGAGCGTATTCAGGCGGACCTTAATGACGCCCGTCACATGACCTTGCAAGCGTTAAGAGCCATCCTATCGGAAACAAAGGCTGCTTCAAGCGGCAATGCTGCTGCGCTGCATTTGAATTAACATATCCATCACGCGAAGGTCATCCGCGCCCAACATCACAGCAGCCTCGACCCACTCGTCCACCACATTAAGCATTTCCTCGTAGTTCAGCGCAGTCAGGCGGTGCCGCGCTCGCTGCACCATCAAGCGCGCATGACGATGCTTCGCATGGTTCGCGACAAATTTCTCGACGGCGATCTCTCCTTGCCCCAGCGGGCAGATTTCATCCACGACGCCCATTTCCTTCAGTTCGGCGCTGCCGTACATCTTGCCGTTGGTCATCATGCGCTCGGCTTCATGCACCCCGACGCGCCTTGCCAACAAGCTCATTCCGCCGGTGCATGGGAATAATCCGAAAAGAATTTCAGGGAACCCAAATTCGCTTTGCTCCTCGGCGACGATGAAGTCGGCGCTCAACGCGGTTTCAAACCCACCGCCCAACGCGCGGCCGCGAACCAACGCCACCGTCGTCGCCTGCTGGTTTAAAATTGTGGCAAATTCATAGATCATATCCAGGCACAGTGTGGAATACTCGCGCAACGCGCTCTTGTCGCGTTGGCGGATGCACTCTCGGAAATACGAGAGATCGCCGCCCAAGCTGAAGTAATCGGGATGCGACGATTTAAGGACCACGTAATGCACCGGGTGCATCGAACCGTTCGAAATCCAGGTAACGGAACTGTTCTTAAGGCCCTGCAGCAAACCACGCAGTTCATTCAATAGCGGTAGCGAGAAGTTCTGACTTCGATTCGCGGCCGTATGCGCCATCGTTATGGCCAGCGTATTGTTTTGCTTGACGTTGAATTCGGTCTCTACGCAAGAACGCTGCAATTGCGAAGTAAGGTTAATCGCGCCCATTGAAGTTCCCCTCTGAACCTGCCGTCAATCTAATCTAGCCGCCGGATTGTAACTCAACCGGATGGGAGTGTTTTCCTGGTAATTCGCGCTCCTTGGAAACGACCAGCGCCACGTTGGTGCCGCCGAAACCGGCCGAGAAGGATAGCGCATGTTCAACCGAATAATCAAAAACGGGATTATTGGCAATATGGTGCAATTGGCAAGCCGGATCAATTTCGTCCAAATGTGCGGTGGCGGGCAGAAACGACTGCGTAACGGCGAGAATCGCGGCCGTCAGCTCCATCGCGCTGGCAGCGCCCAACAAATGCCCGTGAATGGCCTTGGTGGAGCTGACCGGCAAGCGGTCGGCCGCAGCGCCGAATGCCTCGCAAATGGCGGCAACTTCAACCGGATCGCCGCCTTTTGTCGCGGTGCCATGGGCATTAAGGTAATCAATTTGATGCGGCTGCAAACCCGCATCGGTCAAGGCATTGCGCAACGCGGCCACTTGCCCCACCACATTCGGCGAACCGATATGATAGGCATCCGAAGCGATGCCGTAACCCGATAGCCTGCAGTAACAACGTGCCCCGCGCCGCGCCGCATGTTCGCGGGATTCCATAATCATGAACACTGCGCCTTCGCCGAGCACTAGGCCAGTGCGATTTTTCGAAAACGGGCGGCAACTTCGAGCAACATCTTGAGAATTCACTTCAGCTAGCGCGCGTAATCCTCCCCACATCGCAAGAAACGGCTCGGTAAAAGCCGATTCTGCACCGCCAACCAAGGCAATATCGAGATATCCATGGCGAATCGCGCGATAGCCTTCGCCAATTGCCGTGCCGGAGGAGGCGCAAGCGCTGCTGTGCGTGACTACCGGACCCATAAAACGATGGCGAATTGAAATTTGCGCAGGCGCAGCATTCAGCATGCACGCCATGATGGTGTAAGGCTTCGATATTTCCTCATGTCGATCATGGAATTGCTCGACCCAGTCATGTTCGGTTTTCACCCCGCCACCGACCGACCCGTAAAATACACCGGCACGCTGCGCGTATTCGGCAAATTGCTCGATTCCGGCATCCTGCATGGCCTGACGCGCGCTCAATATCGCGATCTGGCTGCAGCGATCGAGATACGGCAGCTCCAGTTTGCTGAATTCCTGCGAGAAATCGCGATCGATGAGGCCAACCGGCAGCTTCGTTTGCAGAAACTTCGGTTCCATTCGTCGAATGCCCGATTGATTGGTCCTGAAACTGCCCAACGTTTCCGGTACATTGAGCCCGATCGGCGAGATGATGCCGAGCCCAGTGATCACTACATCGCTGTTGCTGGCCATGGTTCAGGGTCTGTTAGCATTAAATGCCAGGATTGCCTCAA
Source organism: uncultured Rhodanobacteraceae bacterium (assembly GCA_964466115.1). Taxonomy (GTDB): domain Bacteria; phylum Pseudomonadota; class Gammaproteobacteria; order Xanthomonadales; family Rhodanobacteraceae; genus Pseudolysobacter. The sequence goes on from CAYXMH010000001.1 coordinate 140,479, forward strand.
GCAGCGCTGACAAGGTTCCGCTCGATAAGCGCAACGAAATCGCTCAGCATCGGTCTGGTCGGCATACTCAGGTCCTTCAATCTGACGGAAAGTCGGTTTTCCATTTCCAGCATGACCTCCAACATGACCATTGAGTCCAGACCAAGCTCGCGAATGGCAATGTCATTCGCCATCTTGCTTGCGGGAATGTCGAAACGCTCGGTCAGAAGATCTTTGACCATCGCCAAGATGCGCACGGAATCCAAATCGTTCGTCATTGGTACGTCTTCCTTGTAGCTGGTTGCCTTGCGAATCTAGAGGGTTGCTACACCGAACTCAAGAGGCTCGTTTTTGTAAACTCGCCAATAAGACAATCTTATACAAGATTTTGACCAGCAATGGGAAATGCGTGTCGTCGCTAACGCGTGCGAACCTTGCTAATCGAGGATGATATTACGAACCTGCAAATCCATTCGGATTTTTCTGGCATAGTCCCAACACGTATTCATTATTATTGGTGCCCCGAACAGGAGTTGAACCTGTGACCTCGCCCTTAGGAGGGGCGCGCTCTATCCAACTGAGCTACCGGGGCATGAGCATGCCCGCGTATTGTAACGCCAAGATTCGCTGTAGGGTGGGCCTTGGCCCACCCTACGAATTATTGGCAAGTGAGATTCGGCGCCGACTCAAAGCTGTTGGCGAAGACCCGGCCAATCGTCACTCCGCCGCTGGTAAACGACACATCGTCGAGCGAGAAACCCTCAAAGCTTGCGCCTGGGTCCGAGGAAAACCGCCAGCGCAGCCGTACCAACCGACCCTCGTATTGGCTTAGATCAACGGTGAACGGCTTAAACACCGCGGGCGTGGTGTGGGTCGTCCCCATATCCTCAAAGGAGTTCGAGCCAGGTGTGGTGATGCCGGTAAAAGCGCCATGCGTGGGGGCATATCCACAGGCGTTGAGCGGTGCCGACAACCCCATCGGCTGCGTTTGCGCAAATGTATTGGGGTATCCGCCATCGGGTGGCAAGTCGCTCCAGGTGCTGCCATTATTGGTGGAAATCTCCAACGCCACACCGTCCCATTGATATTCCAGGTCGTAGCGCGCGTTGAAATGCAAAATGGACCCGGCGCCGATAAGAATCGGCGGTGTGGTTAAGGCCCCGCAAGTCAGATCGGGATACGTCGTGGTCGCAGCACCCGATGCGCTGCGGTAGCTGTAAGCGCCACCATCAAAAATGGTATTGGACACTTGCCAGGGGGAAGTCATATCCATATAGGTATGCGTGTCAACATCGTCCAGATAAGCGCTCGCCGCTATGCCATCCAATCCCGTGGTCGTCGCGTTTAATACGGTTTGCGAAATCGATTCCGATGCATTGTTCATCCCATCGATTGCACGGATGACGTAGTAATACGGCTGCCCGTTGAGCGCTGTGGTGTCGTTGTAACTGGTGCCCATGATCCCGAAAAACACGGTTGGCGTACCGGTTAACGTCGGCGTTATGTAACGGGTGATTTGATAATGCATCGATGAAACGGTGGGGCACGTTGGGCTACCCGCAGTCCAATTTAACTGCACCGAACAAGTGCTGTTTTGCTGATTGCGCTGAAAACTGCTTTGAGAAAAAGTCGGGGTCAGCGAACACGTATCATTCGATGTCACTTGCATGCATTCGGAATGCTCGGATTCAACGTCGTTGCCTACGGCACGCACTTCATAGGCGTATAAGAATCCGCCCTGGGTTCGATTATCAACGATGGGAAGGGCATCGGAATCGCCGGTGGCCACCAGATGGAACTCGCCTTGATCAACCTGCGGAGCACCATCGCCATCGAATTGACAACCGCCATCGGCGCGATACAGCTGATAGCTGTCCGCACCCATTGAGGGCGCATAGCTAACCGCCACTCCAGAGGTATTATTGCTGTCCACGCGCAACTCAAACGGCGCCGAAACCTGGCCCGGATCGGGCAGACCGAAATCCCCTGAGGCCACCAGCGCGTAGCCTTGCCGATCTGTACCACCGCGGCCGTTGCCAGGCACAGTCCGCCCGCGCACCCTAAGCGTATAAATTCCGGCCTGCGGGGTTGGCAAGCGCACCGTCTCCACCGTATTGATGGTATCGGCCGGATCGGTGGAATTGGAAACACCACCGAGATCAAACGCATTACCGCGATACAAGGTGTGATCCGGCGCAACCACCTCCAAATCCAAATTGTTCACCAAGGCCCGCATCGCCGTAAGCGATGCGTCGGGGTCGGCCCATGTCAGTGTCACTCGCAACTCTTGATCTGCCGCCACGTTGTTGAGCGTGTAGGTATCAACCGCGTTTTGAACCAAACCGGAGGCGTTGGTGCGCTCCCAATAGCGCATGCGGCGGTTGTCATCACCGCCCCCAGGATAAGTAAGGTTGAACCAAATACTGCCGTCCGACCACATACGTCCCCATCCGGTGCGGTTGTTTGGCCAAACCACCGTGCCATCGGCGATCATCGGATTGGTGCCGTTCAACACAACCGCCTTCAACAAACTACCGCTTGGATTCACGACATCGGAGAAATTTCTATCGCCGGTTGGATAAAAGCCTTCGGTAAAATATTGGCGCACCAACGCCAAATTACCGGCGATCGTTGGCGTGGCCATCGATGTACCATCTAACGCCTGAGTGAGCGGTGCGGGCGTCGTGCTGCTGTTGTTGGTGTTGCCAAGCGCAGAAACGGTGGTTCTGCCCGGCGCCATAATTTCAGGTTTAAAGCGTCCATCGGCGGTAGGCCCGTTGCTTGAAAAAGTAGCGCGAGTCAGGCTGCCGGCGTGTCCCAGCGCACCGACGGTAAGCGCATTTTTGGCATTGCCCGGTGAGCCGATCGTGCTTGGGGCCATGCCGGATCCGTTGTTGCCCGCCGCCACCACCATCAATAATCCCTCGCGCAGCCACATCTCATAGTCGGCACTGGCATCTTCACCGGTGTAGTGGGCACCCGGGCCGCCGCCGCCCCAGCTATCGCTGTGAATTCGCGCGCCGCCTCGATAGGCCTGTTCCAGCAAGTCGGCCACATTGACACTCACCAAACAACCGGTGGTGTCATCACCGATGTCTTGAAACAAAAGCTCGGCATTGCCCGCCATGCCATCGGCCAAATCGTGGCCATCGGCGGTGGGGCTTGAGGCATAGTAAGTGTTGGAACCGAAGGTTCCTACGGCATCGCCGGCAATTGTGCCGGAGGTATGAGTGCCGTGATAACTCGTTGGCGCTCCATCGCCTCCGGGACAGACCGCGTTATTGTCGTAAGCCGTCGCACCCGGCTGAACCCAATAGGCGTAAATTTTGGCACCAGGATGCATGGTGCCCACCGCGGGTGGCACCGTATTTACCGCATCGGTAAGGGATGTATAAGGACCGAACCCGCTGTCCAAAGTCGTAAACCAGGCTTCGTTGTGATCTAAACCGGAATCGGCAATGCCAACGATTTGACCGCTGCCAAAAAGGTTATGAAACCACAACTGGGGAGACACGCACGGATAACCGCTGCCGGGACACGTTGCCGTGTCGTTGTTTTGAATCGCGCCAATGGCGCCGCTGTTCCACAGTCGCGGAGGATAATAGGGTGAAATCCAGGCCACGCCCGAGGCGGCACTGGCTGCGTTGATGAATGCAGCGAGTTGGCCGGGATGAATGCGTACCCGCACACTCGACCCCGCCTGATGCACGTGTTGATCGGTAATCTCGACCGAATTCAAATATTTTTTCAGCGCTGCCACTATAGCGTCGGTCGGTTCGCCGGCGAATGCCAGGATTTCAATCTCAAGGTCGCCGTTCAAATCCGGTTGCAGAGCCGCCTGTTTTGTCGCCCATAGGGCAGGATCAAGCTTCATACCGGGTTCGAAATGACCGGCCCAACGCACCGCGGGATCGGCACGTATGGCGCTCAGGTCCACGCCATTCAAACGCACTTGATACGCGTTATTTGGCACATACCCCACGAATTGCACACCCAGCTGTTCCAACCGCGCGTGCTCGGTGAGTTTATCGGCTTGAAATTGCACAATCGCATAGCGGCTGCTCAAGGTTTGCGCGGCGCCAGTGGCGGTAAAATTCAAGCGCTCGGTAACGGGATCGAAAATGCCGCTGCGCAGCAACAGCGCGGTGGCGGAAGCCGAATTCAGCTGTGCAAGATCCGGTTCATGGGCAAGTACCGATTTACGCGAATCGGCGGCGAAGCCTTGCGTCATTGCCAGAAAGCCCCATAAAGCGATCAAACCCATCGCCTGGAAATGCTTGCACATAATCATTAAACCCCTATCAATTTCTTAAGCCGCGTGACGCGAACGAATGTAGCTGTTCAAAGAACGAACCCGAAGATAAATTATGAACTGAAATGCGGGTTTTTGTAACAAGCACTGCCTTATTGGATGGTTTAGTTTCAATCCAACATCAAAAAAAAGACGTGCGCCGGGCCTTGGTCCAGCACACGCTTTTCATAAATAAACGACCCTTCCGGTTTCAGTCGTAATGGAAAAAACGCAGGGCGTGAATAAGTATCTTTCTTGCTTTTTCAGGAATCTGTGTTGCATCCAATACCTTTCCATCGAGCACCACCGTACCGCTCAACTCGGGGCCCTCATCGCTGCGCTGCACCTGAAAATTCGTGAGATCCAACGTGGTTTGCTTGGCATTGCCGCCCTCGTCCACACCCGTAATGACCAAACTGCCGTTGTAGGTGCTGATAGCCGATTCGGCACTGCGTTGCAGCGTCCGCGTAACATTCCCGCTAATGCTGCGGGTCTGATCGCCGGGGTGAAAGCTTAAAAAAGCCGCTTGGCTGATTAAATCGGCACCCGGCATATCAACGGTGCCGGCGCTATCAATGATTAAGCTGCCGCCAAAGGCATCGGAAACGCTGCTGTGCCGCGTTACGTTTAATTCAGCGTTTGCCGCCGTTGTTAACATACCGCACAACGCAGCCGCCATTATTCGACGATGATTCATAATTCGGACTCCTCTGCATATTGGTTCATTTCAAAAGGTATGCGCGCGCATTCGTCAAACGCACGAACCAAACCCTGGTTGACAAGCCGCAACGCCTACCCCTTGGTATAAACCGCCCCAACCGTTAGCCGCCAAATGCGGGCTGCAATCGCTAGTGCTCTGGTACAATCGATCCTTAGAATTCAGCCAGCATGCCAGCGCAACAATCAAACGCTGCCGCCCTTTCCAGGAGTGTTCATGAGCAACGATATTTTTAAAGCGCTTAAATTAAGCGAAAACAACTCAGGCACCTATTTTGGTAACAATGAATGGGCAAAAACCACCGACGCTGGGATTTTGCAATCGATTAATCCAGCCAGCGGAGCCGTCAATGGCTGCGTTTACGCAAGCTCTGCCGCGGCCTACGAATTGATGATGGAGCGTGCCCAAGCCGCGTTTACCGCTTGGCGCACCACACCGGCCCCCAAACGCGGCGAAGCCATTCGATTGTGCGCCGATGCACTGCGCAAACATAAAGATGCGCTTGGCTCTCTCGTGTCGTTGGAAATGGGCAAGATTAAGCCTGAGGGTGATGGGGAGGTGCAGGAAATGATCGACATAGCCGACTTCGCCGTCGGCCAATCGCGCATGCTGTACGGCCATACGATGCACTCGGAGCGTCCCGGTCATCGCATGTCCGAGCAATGGCATCCGCTTGGACTGGTGGGAATCATCTCGGCCTTCAATTTTCCGGTTGCGGTGTGGTCATGGAACGCGTTTCTTGCGGCGATTTGCGGCGATATCTCCATTTGGAAACCCTCCCCCAAAACCCCATTGACTGCGGTTGCGGTAATGAAGATATGCACGGAAGCATTACACGCAGGCGGGTTCCCCGATATTTTCTTTTTGTTTAACGATGCAGGCACCGAACTGGCGCAACGCTTTGTCGACGATCACCGCATTCCATTGATCTCGTTCACGGGCTCCACCGCCGTTGGCCGAAAAGTCGGCGAGCGCGTGGCGCGGCGCTTAGGTCGCAGCCTATTGGAGCTCGGTGGCAACAACGCGATCATCGTTGATCAAACTGCCGACTTAAAATTGGTAATCCCAGCGATCGCATTCGGCGCCATCGGCACCGCTGGGCAACGCTGCACTACTACGCGGCGATTGCTGATACACGAATCGATTTTTTCCGATGTGGTCGCACGGCTCACTGCCGCCTACCAACAGGTGCGTATCGGCGATCCGCTTACACCCGGCACCTTGATGGGTCCGCTCATCGATAAGGACGCCGTTGCGCGCTACTTAAGCGCCATCGAAAAGGCAAAAGCCGCCGGTGGTACGGTCCTGTGCGGAGGTAAAGTGCGCCAAGGTAACTTCGTCGAGCCGACCATCATCAGCGGCGCCGCGAACGATTGCGAAGCGGTGCAAACCGAAACCTTCGCACCAATTCTCTACGTGATGCCGTTTAAAACAATTGAGCAAGCCATTGCTTTACAAAATGGCGTGCCACAAGGCTTGTCATCCTCCATTTTCACCACCGATGTGCGCCATGCCGAATTGTTTTTCTCGGCCGCGGGCTCGGATTGCGGTATAGCCAACGTCAATATCGGTACCAGCGGCGCGGAAATCGGCGGTGCGTTTGGCGGCGAAAAAGAAACCGGCGGTGGCCGCGAATCCGGGTCGGACGCCTGGAAAGTGTACATGCGCCGCCAAACCAATACGGTGAACTACTCCAACGCCGTGCCGCTGGCGCAGGGCATCAAGTTCGATTTGTAAGGACGGTTTAATGAACGCCAATCAACCCGCGCATACCAGCGCCACCGCCATCACCAGCCTAGTGTTCGGGGTATTGTCTTGGGTGCTATTGCCGTTACTGGGAGCGATTCTTGCGGTTGTTTTTGGGCATATCGCACGCGCAGAAATTCGCAAGGCTCCGCCCGGGCAAATCGAAGGCGATGGATTGGCCATTGCCGGCTTGGTTTTAGGCTGGCTGCATCTGGTTGTTGTCATTATGGCCATTTGCATAATCATCGTCTTTTTCGGTGGCATTGCACTGCTTGCCGGCATCGGCCATTAGACGTCCTTTGTACGAACTTATTCGCCCATGCTTATTTGCTCTGGATGCCGAGCGCGCGCACGATCTCGCGCTCACAGCCATTCAAGCCGCCTATGCGTGCGGAGTGTCGCGACTGATCGCCGGCACCCCGCAACCATTACCAACTAAGGTCTTCGGAATTGAATTCCCAAACCCGGTGGGACTTGCGGCGGGGTTGGATAAAAACGGCGATTATTTCGAGGCACTCGCCGCGCTGGGATTTGGCTTCGTGGAAATTGGAACGATCACCCCAAAGCCCCAACCCGGCAATCCCAAACCGCGGATGTTCCGCCTAAACCCTGAACAAGGCATCATCAATCGCTTGGGCTTTAACAATAAAGGCCTGGATTACTTAATCAACCAAGTGGCACGCAGCCGCTTTAAAGGCGTGCTTGGCATCAACATCGGCAAGAACAAAAGCACGCCCAATGAGCAAGCCGCTAGTGACTATTTAACCTGCCTTGCTCGCGTATACCCATATGCCGGCTATATCACGGTGAATATTTCATCCCCGAACACGCAAGGGTTACGCGACCTGCAGCAGGAACACGCTTTATACCAATTGGTTTCGCGATTGCGTGAGGCGCAGGAGAAACACGCCGCACTTCAGGGCTTGCGCAAACCGGTTTTACTAAAGATCGCACCGGACCTCGATGCAAACGAACTCGATGCGATCGCACATGTGGCGTTAACCTGCCATATTGACGGACTAATTTGCACCAATACCACGATTGACCGCGATGCCATCGCCGATTCGCAACACAAGGACGAACCAGGAGGGTTGAGCGGCCGCCCTTTATTTGCAAAAGCGACAAAAGTATTGCATGAAATGGCGCAACGGTTGGAAGCGAAGATTCCATTGATCGGCGTGGGCGGCATTCTTTCCGGGGACGATGCAGCAGAAAAAATTCAAGCCGGCGCAAGTCTGGTACAGTTTTATACCGGCATGATTTATCGCGGCCCGGCGCTCATCGCCGAGTCGGTGGCTGCGATTGGGCAACTCAAGGCGACCGGGGGCACTCATGCACACTGACGGCGGTACGCCACTGTTGGTCACGCCTGGGTATACTCTGCTGCGCACCGCTTCGCTAAAAAACCACAACAGCTTTCGCGTTAACGCATCCACTGATCTTTTTGCCCAAGTACGCGATGCCTCCGCACTTCGCGAGCTCCTGAGTTCCTGGACCGCGCAAAATACGCCAATTTTTATACTCGGCGAAGGCAGCAACGTACTGCTCACGCGCGACTGGCCGGGTTTGATCGTCAACCTCGCCACTCGCGGCATACGTTTTGTTACAGACGATGGTGAAACGGCAGTGATTCGCGCTGAGGCCGGGGAAAACTGGCACAAATTCGTTAATTGGACAATCGCACAGAATTTGCGCGGACTTGAAAATCTATCGCTCATTCCGGGTTCGGTCGGTGCCGCTCCAGTGCAAAACATCGGTGCTTATGGAGTGGAGTTGTCCGAATCCCTGAACGCCGTCGAAGCCTTTGATCGGGTGCAAAATGCCTTGGTACGCCTCACCCCGTCCGAATGCCGTTTCAGCTACCGCGGCAGCGTATTCAAAGCGGAGCCACATCGCTTTATTATTTGTGCGGTGGAAGTTCGCTTAAGCCGATCAACGCCTTTCCATCTCGATTACGCGGGTGTGCGCGAAGAATTAAGTGCACACGGCGCCGCAACGCCAACCCTGGCCGAGGTAGCCGCTGCCATTGTCCGTTTAAGGCAACGCAAACTACCCAATCCGCTGCAGATCGGGAACGCCGGCAGCTTCTTTAAGAACCCTATAGTTCCCTTGAGAACCGCAGAAACGTTAAAACGGCAGTACTCCAACCTTCCGATCTACCCTACCGCCGATGGCCGGGCGAAACTGAGCGCCGCCTGGCTGATTGAACAATGCGGCTGGAAAGGCTTTCGCTTGGACGATGCCGGCGTATCGGCGCAACATGCTCTGGTTTTACTCAACCATGGGCAAGCCAGCGGCCTAGCCTTGCTGACCTTAGCGCAACGCATTCAAGCATCGGTCCATGAAACATTCAGTATAGGATTGGAAGTGGAGCCGACAGTAATTTGACGGTGCGAAGAAAGGATGTCATTACGCGACTGGAATCGTTACTCTATTGGAATACTGTACATATGTTGTAATCGTAAATGGTACTCCATTTTTCTCTTTAGACCAGTGCCCGCATGATAGACCTTGACGCTTTAATTAAATCCGCCAACGAAATTGATCCCTTACCCGCTACGGCAGCACGTTTGGTCGGATTAACCGCCAACGATGCTTGGAGCTGGAAACAAGTGGTTGAGGTGATTAAATTGGATCCAATCATGGTCACACGCTTGTTGCGATTGGCTAACTCAGCGGCCTATTACAGCGCCAACGGCCCGATCGTCAGCATTGGCAATGCCGTTACGAAACTTGGCATATCCAATGTACTTGCCGTTGCTATCGCCAGCGGCGTAAGTACGCTGCTCAGCGCAGAGGCACCGGAATTGGGCTGGGGGAAAAACCGACTGTGGCGCAATGCGGTAGCCGCATCGCTGGTGCCGGATACTCTTTCATTGCAATTGTCGATTCAAGCGCCTAAAGAGGCAAGCACCGCCGCGCTGCTGCACAACATCGGCATTTTGATACTACGGCGCTATCTCAAATCGAGAGAGACCAGCCTGTTGAAGAAAACGCTCGCCACCACTGGCGACATTTATGCCGCGGAAAGCGAGCTTTTCAACATGAACCATGCCCAAATCGGCGGAATTATTTTACAAAAATGGAATTTGCCACAAACCATCGTCGATCTGGTGATTTACCACAATAAACCCAACGAACACCCGGGACGCTGCACGGACCTGGTTTATCTTGCCTATAAAATTGCCGGGCAAATCGTCCCCTCCACGTTGGACCCGGACGTCTCGGACATTGATGCTGGGGTATTTGAGCGCTTGCAGCTTAGCGAGGAGCAGTACAACGCGACGATCACGATCGTGACGGAGCATTTGGAAGAAATCATGTCGATCTACGCGTGATTCAATTCAGACGCGTATTTTTCTTGTTAACTTTCCAGGCACTGGAAAAACAACACATGCTCGGGGTTCAACTTCACCGCCTGGCCTAGGCTGATCGTGCCGCTGCGGCGCAAATGAAATTCATCCCGATGCAAGCGCAACTCGTCATCCTCGCCGAACTTAACGTACGTGCCGTTGGTGGATCGGTCCGAAACGACGAAATGGCCGCGTTTGTATTCGATCATGGCATGGTTGCGCGACACCCACTCCGCTTCTATCACTAGACTGCTATTGGTATCGCGCCCCAAGGTAAACGGTTGCGACAACTCATCAAGCTCAAGCACCTGCCCGCGGTAGCGCAACATCAACTTGACGCGAACGACGGCTCCACCCTCATCGAGACGAATCGCGCGCTGCACCATCGTGACATTGGAGGTATCCTCCTGCCACATCAAGTCCACGATATCGATCGGCAATAATTTACCGGACACGCGCGCCTGCCCCAGCGAGCGTGCCCGCAGCATCGCAGCATTGGTCAAACCTTTAACCGTACTGGCGGTAGTTACGATTTGTTCGCGTTTGGCCAGGGCCGCCATGCGCGCAGCGGTATTTACCGCATCGCCAAACACGTCGCCGTCCTCTTGCAACGCATCGCCATGATGCAGGCCGATGCGAATGGCCAAGTTATCCCGGGCGAAAACCGGGTCCTGTGCGATACGCTTTTGCATATCCATCGATGCCAACAACCCTTGCATCGCTCCGGGAAAGGTACACATGATCTCATCGCCAATGGTTTTGATCACCTTGCCGCCATGGCGCGCGCAGACTTCGCTTAATGCCGTCAGCATTGCGGACACCAGCTGGCGTGCGATGACGTCGCCGCGCAATTCGAACAATTTCGTACTGCCGCTGACATCAGCGAACAAGATGGTAAGGGGTTGGCTCTGGCTCATCGCCTTCATAATAGGGCAAACCTTAACATCGCTCCAGCGCTAGCGGATCAAAGGCCGCTTTAGCGCCTAAATAAAGCTCAGAAACCCTGATCGAATAAAGGGTTTAGATAAAACGTTAGCGCTTCAACAACTGCTCAGCGGCTTCGATAACACTCTGATCGGACGGCAATACCAAAGTCGCGGCCCCCGCCAACGGGGTATAGGTGTCTGCACCCGTCACGCGCTGCAAGGGTTTATTTCCGAGCCCGCCCTCGACAATGGCCGTGATAACGCCCTCCCCCACACCGGCCGAATGGCGCCCCTCATCCACCACCAATATTCGCGCGCATTGACCGGCGTGTTTCACAATCAACTGCGCATTCAGCGGCAGCAGCCAACGCAAATCCAAAACGCGGATTTTTGCCTTGAATTTGGTTTCGAGCGCATGCGCCGCGCGCAGGCTCATCGGCACGCCATTGCCGAAGGTAATGATCAGCAGATCCGTCGCCGTTTCGTTATAAACGCGCCCTTCGCCAAACTCAATCGTTTGCGTCAGTTGCGGATAAGAGAACAACCATTGGTTGTCACCGGGTGCGTACAAATCTTTGGTCATATAGAGCGCGATCGGTTCTAAAAAAGCGCAAACGCGGCCATCGACCTTGGCCAACGCCATTAGGGTGCGCAGCATCATTACCGCATCATCACCGCGCGAAGGACACGCCAGAACCAAACCCGGGATATCGCGCAGTGCGGCAATCGAATTGTCGTTGTGAAAATGCCCGCCGAAGCCTTTTTGATACCCCAAACTTGCGATGCGCATCACCATCGGGTTGCGGTATTGATCGTTTGAGAAAAATTGCAGGCTGCAGGCCTCGCCGCGAATTTGATCGCAGGCATTGTGATAATACGCCAAATATTGAATCTCCGGAATCGGCAGCATGCCCATGTTGGCGTAACCTTGCGCCAAGCCCAGAATGGTTTGCTCGTCCAACAAGGTGTTGAACACGCGATTGCCCTTGAAGGCCTTGTATAAGCCCTTAGTCACGGTGTAGACGCCGCCTTTTTGCGCCACATCCTCGCCGAACAACAGCGCTTGTGGATATTTACATAAAATATCAAATAAGGCATTGTTTATTTGAACGGCAAGGTGCCGGGCGGGTTGATTCTCGGGCAAACGATCGAAACCACCGAAGGCTTGCACCCGTTGGTTTTGATAGTCGTCCCGCAACGCTTCGGCGCGCACTTTTTCCGGTGAATACGGAGCCAACGGCGCCATCACGTCTTGCAACGAGCTTAAGCGCGGACGCCGATCGGCATCCTCGGCCGCGCTTAGGCATTTAGCGCGCAAGGCCTCGTATTGGGTCAATAATTGATCCTTGCTGACCAACCCAGACATCAGCGCGATCTCGGCCGAGCGCAGCAAGGGATCGCACGCCTCCACGCTAAGAAGTTCATCCAACGCGCGGTATTCGACTTCAAAATCGGTACCGGCATGCCCCATCAATCGCGTTGTGCGCAAATGCAAAAACGTCGGTTGGCGCGTGCTACGGCAATGGTGCACCGCACGCGCAACGTGTTCGTAACCTTCGGCCAAATCCAATCCATCGGCAAAAAAGTAGGCCAAATTCGGCCGTTGCGAAAACGCATTCGCGATCCAGCCGCTCGGCGTTTTCACCGAAATGCCGATGCCGTTGTCCTCGCAGACAAAAAGCACCGGCGTCGGTAATTTTTGATAACAAGACCACGCCGCCGCGTTAAACGCGCCCTGGGCCGTGGAATGGTTCGACGAGGCATCGCCAAAAGTGCAGATGGCAATCGAGTCGGCGGGAATTGGCAAGACATGACCCACCCGACGCGCCTGCTCAATCGCAATCGCGGTGCCGAGCGCTTTGGGCAGGTGACTCGCAATGGTCGAGGTTTGCGGCAATACCCACAACGGTTTCGACCCCCAAACCTTGTGGCGCCCACCGGAGGCGGGATCCTCTTTGCTGGCGGCAAAACTGAGCGCCGAGTCCATGATCGGATCCATACCGGGCAGCTTACGGAAGCGCTCGGCCATAAATCCGCCCGAACGATAATGCAAGAACGCGGGATCGGTATGGCGCGTCAGCCGTGCAACCATTGCATTGCCCTCGTGACCGGAGCTGCCGATCGTATAAAACACTTTATTCTTAACCCGAAGCACGCGCGCCATCAGATCGAGATGGCGCGAAATCAATTGCGATTCGAACAACTCCAAAAAATCGCGCGCGGTGCACAAGCTACCGGGCAGAACCGGCGCATCGGAAGCTGGCGCCGAAGCGGCGATAGGGCCGGAATAGGTTTTTACAAATTCACAAAAATTCTGGTCCACCACTTCCGCACGATTGACGTTTTTGGCGCGGGCGGAGATCTGCATCGGTTCGGCGGACATGATTAACCTGCTTGATTCGTGATCACGATGGTGAAAAATTAATTGACGGATGCAGGATGCTGCTCCTGCGCGACAAATCCCGGCTGTTGCCGCACCCGGGCAAGCCAAGCGCAAACGGCGGGATACGCGTTCAAATCAAAACCGCCATCGCCCGCCGCGTGCGTGTAAGCGAACAACGCAATATCGGCCACCGTATAAGTTTCCCCGACAAAAAATGGCCGTGCACGCAGCTCGCGTTCCATAACCGACAACGCTTGGGCGCCGCGCTCACGCAACCTTGGCAATTCAGCGCGGCGCGGATGATCGTGCGGCAAAAACCGATCGATCATACGCGCCACGGCAATATACGGTTCATGACTGTATTGCTCGAAGAACATCCATTGCAACACTTGCGCGCGCAGCCAGCGATCGGCCGGCAAGAATTGAGAGCCTTCCGCGAGATAACACAGAATGGCGTTTGATTCTGGTAAGAACTGGCCTTCTCCCACCTGCAACAACGGCACCTTGCCGTTCGGGTTTTTGGCCAAAAATTCGCTCGTGCGTGTTTGCCCTTGCATGCTATCGGTCTCAACCCAGCGATACGGCTGGTCGAGCTGCTCCAACAACAACTGCACCTTGTAGCAGTTGCCGGAGACGTTCATGCCATACACGGTAACCATAGCAAGCCTTCCGTTTATTCAACCATCAGAACGCATTAATTCCGGTAAGCTCGCGGCCCACCACCAGTTGATGCACGGTCTCGGTGCCTTCGTAGGTGATGACCGATTCAAGATTTAGCGCGTGGCGAATCGGGCAGAACTCGGTCGTAATACCGGCACCACCGAGAACATCGCGCGCCTCGCGCGCAATATCGATCGCCATACGCACATTGTTCCATTTGGCTAAGCTTACTTGCGTGGGCTGCATCAGGCCCTTGTCTTTCAGACGACCCAATTGCAACGACAGCAACTGCGCCAAGGTAATCCGCCGCGCCATATCCGCCAATTTCAACTGCACCGCTTGCGTTGCGGCAATCGGGCGATTGAACAGGATGCGCGTTTTTGCATATTCATTGGCCTCGGTAAGGCAAGCGATGGCCGCACCGATCGGTCCCCAGGTGATGCCATAACGCGCTTGAGTTAAACAACCGAGCGGGCCTTTAAGTCCCTTTACATTCGGTAGGCGATTGGTTTCCGGCACGCGTACGTTGTCGAAATAAAGCTCAGAGGTGATCGAGGCGCGCAAACTCATTTTGCGATGGATGTCCTTGGTGGCAAATCCAGCCATACCGCGCTCGACGATAAACCCTTGGATGCCGTCCTCGGTCTGCGCCCAAACGATGGCGATATTCGCGATGCCGCCGTTGGTGATCCACATCTTGGCACCGTTGATGATCCAATCGGCACCGTCTTTCTTGGCGTGCGTTTTCATGTTGGCCGGATCGGAGCCGCCGTGCGGCTCGGTTAAGCCGAAGCACCCGATCACCTTGCCTGCCGCCATATCCGGTAACCAACGTTTGCGCTGATCTTCCGACCCGTACGCAAAAATCGGATACATGCACAGAGAGGATTGCACCGAGACAAAACTGCGAATACCGGAATCGCCGCGCTCCAACTCCTGGCAAATCAACCCGTAGCTGACCGCGTTCATGCCGGCACAGCCGTATTCGACCGGCAAACTGGAGCCAAGTAAGCCCAATTCCGCGATTTCGGGGATCAATTCCTTGGGGAATACCGCTTTATCGAAGCAATCGCCGATAATGGGCAATACGCGCTGATCGGTAAAGCGCGCGACCGTATCCTGCACCATGCGTTCTTCTTCGCTCAACAGAGAACGTACATCGTAGAGATCACAAGGATTTAGATTGGCCACAGGCTTTACCTCAAAATTACGCACCGAAAAGGTTTTTGCGGTGCAACAAGACCGGTTATTCTAACGGTGCTCACGGCAAAGGTCACGTTTAACAACGACATAAGATGCGAGTTCCCATCCTTACCTACCACGCGGTCAACGTTGCCGGTAACGACTACAGCGGCAATGACCATATTGCCTTTGCCGAGGATTTACGGCTAATTACGACGCAAGGCTTTCGCATTGTGCCGTTGGCACATGTAGTGGACACGTTGTTAGGGCATACGGCGCATGACCTTAACCGCTGCGTAGCGCTAACGTGCGACGATGGCACCGATTACGATTTCTTTGACCTTGATTACCCACCGCATGGCACACAACGCAGCTTTTTCAATGCGTTGCTCGATTTTCGTCAGACTCATGGGATCGCCGCCCAACCGCAACTGCATCTGACCAGCTTCGTGATCGCCTCGCCACAGGCTCGCACTGAACTTGATCGCCATTGCCTGTTTGGAAAGGGCCATATGGGCGAACAATGGTGGGGCTCGGCACTCGCCTCTGGTTTAATGGCAATCGAAAACCACAGTTGGGATCACAACCATCCGCAGTTGAGCGACATCGGCTGCGACAATATGGCGCGCGGCAGTTTTTTCGAGGTGAACAACAAAACGCGGGCGGATTTCGAAATTGCACAAGCCAGGCGTTACTTAAACCAAGGTTTAGCGCCGTATCGCAGCACGTTGTTTTGCTACCCGTTCAGTCAGGTGCCGGAATACTTGCTCGAAGATTACCTCCCGAACCACCCGTTGGAACATGGGTTGCGTGCGGCATTCAGCGACGGCGCCGCACCCGTCACTGGCGACAGCCGGCGCTGGCTGCTACCGCGGTATATCTGCGGCCATCATTGGAAATCAACGCAGGAATTGCGTGTGATTCTAAACCAAGCGCTTTGATGTGCCGTACGCAAACGTGCCGTTAAAAAGGCCCCACGGCATGTGCCTTGGCAATTAAGGCAGCGCGTTGGGTCTTCGATAATTCGGAGGCCCAATAGACCAGCAAATGCGGGTGTTCGGTCTTGACGAAACCCACCGCAAGATCAATCCGCTCGGCGCGCACATCCCCACAATACCCAAAAATGGCCGTGTAATGCGGAGCGAAATGGCGCAGCGCATACGCCAACGTGTATTTATAAAGACCACCCGCCGCACGCAAAGCTGCGCGTTCGGACACGCTCATGTTGCGCAATACGCGATCGTCGCTACATGCGCCCCCGCCCAGCAGCATTTTGCCGGCATCGGTAAAGTGGATGTAGCAGGCTGGCAATAACGCGCCGTCCTCACGCCGATAAAACGCCAGTACATGATGAGGGAAATCGGGTGCCTTGACCCGGTACTTGCGTTGGAAGATTCCCTCAGCCAACACAGCACCGTCCTCGACGACGCCGACAACCAGAAAATCCTCCAATGCCCGCGTCATGCGTGTTCTCCGCCGCGATTGCTTACGCCGTGCGGTACATGGCCGGTCGCGACGTGCTGCCGCGCCGATTCCACATTGTGCTGCGAATCATCGAAAAAAATATCCGCGCCAAATGCTTGCAGGAACGGCCCCTTATCACGGCCACCCAAGAACAGGGCTTCGTCCAAACGCACACCCCAATGGCGCAGCGTCAAAATTACGCGTTTGTGCGCCGGTGCCGAGCGCGCCGTCACCAACGCCGTGCGCAAAGGTGAAGTATCGGCCGGAAACGCCGCTTGAATGCGATGCAATGCAGCCAAAAACCCTTGGAACGGTCCACCCGACAACGGCGTTTGCGCAAGTTCGGTCTCGTTGCGGCTAAATGCCTCAAGCCCCCCTTGTTGCGAAATCGATTCGGATTCATCGCCAAAAATCACCGCATCGCCGTCAAAGGCAATGCGCAGCTGCTCGGACGCAAATTGCGGCGCTTTGGACGGAAGGATCGTCGCGGCGGCAACCCCGGCTTTCAGCGCCCGAGCCACGTCCACGGCGTTTGAGGAAAGAAACAAATTGGCGCCAAACGGCTGCACATACGGAAACGTCGATGCGCCGTTGGTAAACGCGGCGCGCACAATATCAAGACCATAACGCTCGATCGAATTGAAGATCCGCAATCCCGTGTCTCCGGAATTGCGCGACAACAAAATCACTTCCACGCGCGGCGCGGCTTTACCCATTCGATTCAACCGCAACAACTTCTCGACCAATGGAAACGCGATGCCCGGTTGCAGCAACTCGTCTTCGCGTGCCATTTGGTAGCGCGCATACGCATCCAAGCCTTCGCGCTCGAACAACGCGTGGCTTTCGGATAAATCGAACAGTGCGCGCGAAGAAATCGCGACGATCAGTTTGGATTCTGTATCCGCTGCCGTTACCGGATCGACCATCAGCGAGAGACCATGTTGAGAAATACCGCCTGTTTCAATACGCGAATTGTTCGTTCAAGATCCGATCCTCGAGATTGTGTTCGGGATCGAACAACAAGGTCATCGTTTGTTCACGCGACTCACGTACCGTCACCTCAACCACATCACGCACTTCATTGGAATCGGCCGTCGCACTGACCGGGCGTTTGTAAGGATCGAGTATTTCAAACTTTACTTCGGTCTCGGCATGGAGAATGGCTCCGCGCCAGCGCCGTGGGCGAAACGGGCTGATCGGCGTCATTGCCAACACCTTGGAGCCAAAAGGCAAAATCGGACCGTGTGCGGACAAATTATAAGCAGTGCTACCGGCGGCCGTTGACACCAACACGCCATCGCACACGAGCTCCTCAAGCTTAACCATTCCGTTCAAAAAAATCCGGATGTGCGCGGCTTGCTTGGTTTGGCGCAACAGTGAAACTTCATTGATAGCGAGCGATGTGGTAACGGTTCCGGATTCGGCCACCGATTCCATTACCAAGGGCCGTAGCGTCGTGGGTTGCGCGCGGGCCAAAGCCTGTTGCAATCCCTCGGGCCGATACTGGTTCATTAAAAAGCCCACGGTGCCAAGCTTCATCCCATACACCGGTCGATTCAATTGCATATACCGGTGCAATGTCCTCAGCATAAATCCATCGCCACCGAGGGCCACGATGACTTGCGCATCGTTCACCGGCACCTCACCGTAGCGCTTGCGCATTTCAATCAGCGCAAGTTGCGCCTCGTCGGTACGGCTGGCAACAAAGGCAATCAATTTATCCGTCATAAAAGTACTTCCCGCCGATGTTGCGATAAGAGCAATCCAATCCCACGCTGTGGTTGCCGGCCATACTTCGTAGCGGCGGTTGGCGGCCTACTGGGTCCGCGCTCCGGCCTGCACCAACTGCGCTAACCGCCGCACCGCGACCGAAACAATGGGGTAATCCGTCACTACTTGGCTGCGCATATCGGCAAACATGCCCAAAGTAAACTTAAGCGAGGTGTCCTCGCGGTTTAACCACGCTGAAACAGCGCCAGCCCCGGGAACCTGGCTGTTTTTCTCCAAAATTTGCGCGGTAAGCGCGCGGTGCTGCACGTAAAGCTCATCGCGCAAACTTCCGCGCGCGTGCGCATGCCAGCGCGACTCCACCGGCAGCTCCTCGATCTTGTTCATTAGCCACTGCAGGTGCAGCGCTTCGCCAAGTTCATAATAGGTTTCGGCCACTTGCTGAATGGTAAATTTGCTATTTTCAGTAATAAAGATGATGTCGAACGCCGAATTAAGCGCGGGCAAAGCGGCCAACTGTGCGCCAAACGCATCTGGGAAACCGGCCTGCGACCATTGCTTTTGCTCGGTTTCGTAGAGCGCGCGGTCGCCGGCTGCCATTACCTTTCCAAGATTGTTGCGCAATTCCACCATACCCGGCTGGTAGCGCTCCACGGCGCGCGCAATATCCAGCGACTCGCCGGGTTGACTGAGCAACCACCGCGTCATATTGCGCAGCAATGTCCATATCTTAAGCAGCGCATCGATTTGGCTGTCGCCATTGACTTGACCGTCAAGCGCCTCAATTTCGGCCCATAGCGAGCGCGCATCGAGCGTTTCGCGCGCGATATTGAATGCGCGCGCCACCGCCGAGGGAGACTGCCCGGTATCCTCCTGCATCCGCAGCATGAATGTCGCACCCATGCGGTTGACCAGGGAGTTGGTCACGGCGGTGGCGATGATCTCGCGCTTCAGGCGATGCCGGTCCATATGCGGGGCATAACGCTCGCGCAACGGCTCGGGGAAATAACGTTTAAGTTCGCGCGACAGGTAAGCGTCCTCGGGCACGTCCGATTCCAACAATTTCTGATAAATGACAATTTTTGAATAAGACAATAAAATGGATAATTCCGGCCTGGTTAGCCCTAAGCCGCGGGCTTTGCGTTCGCTAATTTCGGTGTCGGACGGCAAAAACTCCAATTGCCGATCCAGCAGCCCTTCCGCCTCCAGGGTACGAATGAAATGCCGCTTCGCGCCCAAGCGCGATACCGACATGCGCTCCATCAAACTGATGGCCTGGTTCTGGCGATAATTATCGAGCAGCACCAGACGCGCGACCTCGTCGGTCATCTGCGCCAGGCAGCGATTGCGCGCATCAAGATCAAGCTCCCCGCGTGCCACGGCGTCATTGAACAAAATCTTGATGTTCACTTCGTGATCGGAAGTATCAACACCGGCCGAGTTGTCGATAAAATCGGTATTCAATAACACGCCATTCAATGCCGCCTCAATACGCCCGCGTTGGGTCATGCCAAGATTGCCGCCCTCACCGATGCACTTGCAGCGCAGCTCCTTGCCGTTGACGCGAATGGCATTGTTGGCGCGGTCGCCGACGTCAGCACTGGTTTCGTTTTCGGACTTCACATAGGTGCCAATCCCGCCGTTCCACAGCAAATCGACCGGCGCTTTCAAAATGGCGCGCATCAAATCGTTGGGAGCAAGCTGTTCGGTGCTTAGGTCAATGCCAAGCGCGGTACGCAACTGCGGTGAAATGGGGATCGATTTGGCGCTGCGCGGGAAAACGCCACCGCCCTTGCTAATGAGCTTGGCGTCGTAATCGGCCCAACTCGACCGCGGCAACTTGAACAGGCGCTCGCGTTCCTTAAACGATGCGGCAATATCGGGATTCGGGTCGAGGAAAATGTGCCGATGATCAAATGCGGCCAACAAACGGATGTACGGGGACAAAAGCATGCCATTGCCAAACACGTCGCCGGACATGTCGCCAATGCCCACGCAAGTGAAATCCTGACTCTGCGAATCGCGCCCCATGGCGCGAAAATGCCGCTTGACCGACTCCCAGGCGCCTTTGGCGGTGATGCCCATGGCTTTGTGATCGTAACCAACCGAACCACCCGACGCGAACGCGTCCCCAAGCCAAAAGCCGTGCTCGGCGGAAATCGCATTGGCGATGTCGGAAAAGGTGGCGGTGCCTTTATCGGCGGCAACCACCAAATAGGGATCATCGCCATCGTGTCGCACCACGTCGGCGGGGTAGGCGATTTTGCCTTCCACCAGATTATCGGTAATGTCCAGTAATCCATTAATAAACATTCGGTAACAGGCAATGCCTTCGGCTAACACCGCATCACGATCGCCGCCAACCGGCGAGCGCTTGACAAAGAAACCGCCTTTCGCACCCACTGGCACAATGACGGTGTTCTTCACCGTCTGCGCTTTCACCAAACCCAGCACTTCCGTGCGAAAATCCTCACGGCGATCCGACCAACGCAAGCCACCGCGCGCTACCGGCCCAAAGCGCAGGTGAACTCCCTCCACGCGCGGCGCACAAACAAAAATTTCGCGGTACGGGCGTGGTTTTGGCAAATCCGGTACTTTGGCCGGATCAAACTTGAAGCTGATGTATTCTTTTGGCTTACCATCACGGCGCTGATAAAAATTCGTGCGCACAGTGGCCCCGATCACCGCCAAATAAGAGCGCAGAATCCGATCCTCATCCAAGCTCGCAACCCGATCGAGCAATAACCGAATGGCCTCGATGATTGCCTGTGCCTGCTGCGCGCGCGGCGCGCTGCGGGCGGAAACCAAATTGTCCACGAACGCGGGATGTATTTTCGTAATCTCAGGGTCAAGCAGCGCTTTTAATTCTTGTGCGAGCCGATCCTTTGCCGCCTCCGTCGTTTCCTTACCGCTGCTCTCGCGCAACGGATCAAATTTTGCTTCAAACAGCTCCACCAAAAGACCGGCAATGGCGGGGTAATTGCACAGTGTTTCCTCCATATAGCTTTGCGAAAACGGCACCCCGGTCTGCAGCAGGTATTTGCAATACCCGCGCAACACGGCAACCTGGCGCCATTGCGTTTGCGCGCTTAAAATCAGGCGGTTGAAGCCATCGTTCTCCGCTTCGCCGCGCCAGATCCGTTCAAACGCATCCTGAAAGGCATCGCGGCTTTGTTCGACATCGATCTCGCACTTCAGCGCCGACTGCACTTCAAAATCTTGAATAATGATGCGCGCGCCATTGAGCTCCAATTCATACGGGTGTTCAGAAAGAATCTTAAGCCCCATGTTCTCCATCATCGGCAATGCTTCACTGAGCGTGATCGGCGAACCGAAACGGAACAACTTAAACCGCAACGCGGCCTCGTTCTTGCGCGAACGGTAAAAGCTCAAACGTATGTCTTCACTGCTCTTAAGCCGATCCACCGTTTCCACGTCCGCCGCGGCGATCACCGGCGTTACCTCTTCGATGTACCCAATCGGCAACACCTTGCCAATGCGGTTGGCCAAGCGCAGGCCTTTTTCCTCCCCATGCTTGCGCACCAAGATTTCGCGCAGCTCATCGTGCCAATTCCGGACAATTTGGACGATGTTGCCTTCCAACTCGTTAAGGTCAACCTCAGGTGTTTCGCCCGATTTCGGGCGGATAACCAAGTGCAGCCGCGCCAATACCGCATCACCGACCAAGATATTGGCGTCAACGCGCTCGCCATGGAAGGCGCGCTTGAGCAATGCTTCAATGTGTTCGCGCAACTCGTTGTTGAAACGATCGCGCGGAATGAACACTAGGCAAGAGTAAAACCGACCGTAGCGGTCGCGGCGGACGAACAAACGGGTGCGCGCGCGCTCTTGTAAACTTAATATACCAGTAGATAAAGTAAATAATTCATCTTCTGTACACTGGAATAACTCATCGCGCGGTAGGGTTTCCAAAATGTGGCGCAACGCTTTGCCGGAATGGGAGTCACGGCGGATTCCAGACCGCACCGCCACGGCGTCCACTTTTTGCCGAATCAACGGCACGTCTTGCGGGCGGCGGGTATAGGCGCTCGAGGTGTACAGACCTAAAAACCGCTGCTCGCCGACCGGCACGTGGTTTGCGTCAAACTTCAGCACACCGATGTAGTCCATATAACCCATCCGGTGCACCGACGCGCGTGCGTTGGTTTTGGTCAAAATCAGCGCATCCATCGACCCCGACTGCGGCAAGTCTTTCGCCGCCAAGCTCTTCAACGACCGCGATGAGGCTTGGTCCCGCTCCCGCAATAATCCCAAGCCGGAGTTCTCTACGGTTTTCAACACCTCTTCCGACCCGGTTTTCCCGACTTCGTATTCGCGATAGCCCAAAAAGGTGAAATGATCGTCCGCAACCCAACGCAAAAACTCCTGCGCTTCAACAATGCCGGACTGGTTCACCGGCATATTGCGCTTGGGTAAGTCGTCAACGATATCAAGCATCTTGGTGCGCATCGCCTTCCAATCGGTCACGCAGGCGCGAACGTCATCCAACGCCGCCAGGATCGATTGCTGCAGTTGCTGCAACTCTTCGGCTTCCGCACTGCGGTCGACTTCAAAGTGCATCAGTGAATCGGGTTTCCCCTGGTTGCCTGTTTCCGAGCCCAAGCTCAGCAATTTACCTTGCGCATCGCGCTCGGCCATCAGCACGGGATGAATCACCGTGTGCGCCAATAAGCCGGCGCCGGCGATGGCCATGCTTACGGAATCGACCAAAAACGGCATGTCGTCGGTGACGACTTGAATAACGGTGTAAGGACACTCCCACCCATGCTCGGCCAGCGTCGGGTTGTATACGCGCACCTTGGCGCACCCGGGCTGGCGCGTATGCAAAAAATCCATCCAGCCACGCACCAACCCAAGCCAATTATTGGCAGGCCGCGCCAACAGGTCTTCCTCGGTCACACGCCGAAAGAACTCGGTGATAAAGGTGCGATTTTCCTCTGCGCGCGCCTTTGGCAATTCGCGCTTTAGCAGTTCGAGGAGGGTCTCAACCGTCGTGCCGACCGTCTCAGAGCTCAGTGCATTCATGGAATCGTCCAAAAAAAGCCACAAACAGGCCAGAAGGATACCGTCTTGGCCGCAATCAAATCCACTCAAATTCGGAAATCGTTCAGTGTATTTTTCACCGAGGTCATCAGTACCAAATCCGTTCACCCTTCGACAGGCTCAGGGCGAACGGATTTGGTAGGAACGCCATTAACCATTCGGTATACCGAACCTCTCCCTCCGTTCGTCCTGAGCTTGTCGAAGGATGAACGGAGCCCTCATGCCCTCACCGCAATGTGCGCTGAACGAACCTAAGACTTGAGAACGTTGCCTGTTGATCGGGCAAGACGAGACACCTCCATCCAATCACCGCGAAACATTGCCTCTTTTTTCTTCCTGCTCCAACCTTTGATTCGTTGTTCAGCGGCAAGCGCTTCCTCACGGGTTGCAAAATCTTGCGAAAACACCAAGTGAAGCGGACGACGTTTGTAGGTATAACAGTTGGATGTTACACCGGCATTGTGTTCACCAATCCGTGTTTCGAGATTCTCTGTATGCCCAGTATAATAACTACCATCAGCACAACGAAGCATATAAACCCAAAACGGCATAGCTGAAGCTTCAACGCAATCCAGTTTCGTTTCGCGCAATGACCAAACGCTGGATTTCGCTGGTTCCTTCGTATATTTCGGTGATCTTGGCATCCCGAAAATAGCGCTCCAGCGGCATTTCTTTGGAATACCCCATACCACCGTGAATTTGCACGGCTTGATGCGAAATCCACATCGCGGCTTCGGACGCAAACAGCTTCGCGCAAGACGCCTCGGTGCTGAAACGCCCGCCATTCTTTTCCGTTTCACCTTTAACGAATGCCGCGCGCAGTGTCAGCAAAGTTGCGGCCTCAAGTTTGCATTTCATATCGGCAATTTTCGCTTGCGTCATCTGAAACGAACCGATCGGTGCGCCAAACGCTTTGCGATCGCGCACATAGGTCAGTGTTGCCTCATACGCCGCGCGTGAAATGCCGATGGCTTGTGAAGCAATGCCAATTCGTCCGGCATCGAGCACACCCATTGCAATCTTAAATCCCTCGCCTTCTTGGCCCAGCAAATTTTCCGCCGGACACTGATAATCGCTGAATTCAATTTCACAAGTGGCGGAGGCGCGAATACCGAGCTTTGGCTCGGTTTTTCCACACTGAAACCCTTTGGTTTGCGTATCCACAATAAAAGCGCTGATGCCTTTGGCGCCCTTACTGGGATCGGTAATCGCAAACAGCACGATGTATTTGGCCACCGGCCCGGATGTAATCCAGCTTTTTTTACCGTTGATCACGTAATGCGCAGCATCCGCGGATTTAATGGCGCGCACGCGCATGGCGGATGCGTCCGACCCCGATTGCGGCTCGGTCAACGCATAGGCGCCTATCGCCTCGCCGCTGGCGATTGCGCGCACGTATTTTTGCTTCTGCGCTTCATTTCCGTATTTTAATATGCCATTGCAAAAAAGAGAATTGTTTACAGACATAATAGTGGAATGAGCGGCATCCGCGGTGGCGATTTCGATCATCGCCAGCACGTACGCTATCGGGTCCATACCGGCGCCGCCGTACTCGCCCGGCACTTCGATACCCATCAAGCCCATTTGTCCCATTTCTTTAATATTATCAATAGGGAATTCGCCGCTTTTATCAAATTCGGCGGCAACCGGGGCAATCCTCTTTTGGGCGAACTCGCGCGCGATCGCTTGTATGGATAACTGGTCCTCTGTGAAACGAAAATCCATGAAACTCCCCTTGCGTTTTAAAATCGAGTGACGCCCAGATGGGGCTTAACTGCCTATTTTAACGGTTTTGCCTGATCGATGCCGGCTGCATTGGCAATCCGCGGCGCTGCGCCATTAGCCAATAAAACAACTGTGGCTGCGCATAGACGCGATCCCACACTTTATGGCCAAGATCCGGATATTCGGTGTATTTTGGGTTGGCACCGTATGCGCGCAGCTTAGCCACAATAGTCCGCGGGCCTTTGCGGCGCCCACCATCGCCTTTATCGGGATCGGTTTCATGGTCTTGTGCGCCATGAAAAACCCAAACCGGTATCCGCGCGATTCGTTTTAACCCATAAATACTCGTTGCCGCGCATATCGGGACACCGGCCGCGAACAAATCGGGAAACGCTTTTAGGCTTTCCCATACCGCGCTGCCGCCGCTCGATAAACCGGTTAAATAGACCCGTTCAGGATCATTGCCGTATTCGGCTTGCACCGATGCCACCACTTCCGCAATTTCGGCCGGATCCCAATTAAGCCAACGGCTTTGCGGAGCCACCAACAGCAACGGCTGCTGCGCCAAATGCTCGGGGCTTAGCAGCCGATTAAACAGCCCGTCGGTGTTGTCATCGAGCTGAACCTCGTTGTCCGCGCCGATTTCGCCGGATCCATTCAAAAACACGAGGACCGGCAGACGCTGACCTTCACGATAACCGGGTGACACAAAAACGCGATAGGGGGTGCCGGTGCCATCGGGGCGGGTATTACGAACCAGAAAATCGTCGGTGGTGATCGCCATTGCGGGCCAGGCAATTACCAGCAGCATGGAAACCCAGAAACAGCGTGTCAATACACCGCATTGAAATATTTTCAATTTGCGATAGCGATTCACCTTTTCCGTTCGCCCTGAGCTGGTCGTTGGGTGGACGGGAAAGGCACTCTGCTTCGACAAGCTCAGCATGAACGGTTTTCTTAAAGTTGCCACTTTAGAATCAATCGAATTACATACTTACATACCTTAGTTTACCCAAGCCTGGTACGCCAGTGGTATCGGTTATTGCATGGCCGCCGGAACAACGCTTGACCTCAATCGCAACCGCGACTACGCTTCCATACATCTTTTAATCAAGATAAAAGGATGTATTTTGGATCTGGCCACCACATCGGCCCTGCTGCGACTGTTGTCTGATCCGACCAGGGTGCGCCTATTACGCCTTCTGGAGCGGGAGGAGTTGACCGTGGCGGAGCTCTCCGCGGTGCTTCGGCTGGCGCAGCCGCGAGTGTCAACGCATCTGGCAAAACTAAAAGAAGCCAACCTGGTCCGCGATCGACGCGCCGGCGTTTCGGCCTATTATCGTTTCAACGCCGAGGGCACCTCCAAGCAAGAAACCCTATTGCGCGCGCTGCAAGAGGCGATGGACGATGCGCTGCTGCGCGATGACGTGAAACGATTGTCATCCGTTCTGGCCAAGCGTGCCCATGCCGAAAACTGGGCCGACACGGTCGCCGGGGATATGGAGCGCCATTACTCACCGGGACGTACCTGGGAAGCGTTGGCCCGAACCATGGTGCATCTGCTTGATCTTGGCGATGTGCTGGACATCGCATCGGGCGATGGCGTATTGGCCGAGCTGCTCGCGCCGCATGCCCGCTCCATCCTTTGCATCGACGCCAGTGAGCGGGTCGTCAAGGCCGCACAAGAACGCCTCAAAAGCCTTGATAATGTGGAGGTGCGGCTGGGGGATATGCACCACATCGATGCGCAACGTCAATTCGATTTGGCGTTGCTGATGCACGCGTTGACCTACAGCACCAAACCGGCCCACGTGGTAGCGCAAGCCGCACGCATCCTAAAGCCGCAAGGGCAGCTTTTGATCTGCACCCTGGCCAAGCACGCGCACAAAACCGCGGTCGAGCCTTTCGATCATCGCAACCTCGGTTTTAAGCCCGAAGAATTGAAGGAGTTTGTGCGCAAAGCCGGGCTGAAAGTCATCCGCTGCGAAACCGTCACGCGCGAACGTCGGCCCCCGCATTTTGAAGTACTGACCCTACTGGCGCGTAAGTCGTAACACAAACGTCACTTAACTTAAGACCTACTTTCAGGCTCTGCACTCAATGAATGAATTGCCTTACCTGCACCCCAAGCGCGTTCAAGCCCTGCTTGACGCGCTGTCGCGCCGCATCCTGATCATCGACGGTGCGATGGGTACAATGCTGCAGAACTACAAATTGGATGAGGCCGGTTATCGCGGGGCGCGTTTTGCTGCAGCTAGTGACTCAGCGCACAATCATACCGATTCCGAATGCCATCTTAAGGGCAACAACGATTTACTGACATTAACGCAACCGGAAATCATCCGCGCGGTACACCAGGCGTATCTCGATGCCGGTGCGGATCTCATCGAAACCAACACGTTTAACTCCACCAGTGTGGCACAAGCCGATTATCGGCTCGAACATTTGGTGGGCGAATTGAATCGTGAAGGCGCGCGCATTGCACGCGAGGTTTGTGATGCGAAAACCGCGCAAACCCCGGATCAACCGCGCTTTGTGATTGGCGTACTCGGCCCCACCAATCGCACCGCCTCGCTGTCACCGGACGTCAACAACCCCGGATTCCGTAATATCCGTTTTGAGGAACTAACCATTGCCTATCGCGAAGCCGCCGCCGCACTGATTGAAGGCGGCAGCGACGTCATCATGATTGAAACGATTTTCGACACATTAAATGCCAAAGCAGCGCTGTTCGGTCTGCAAGAGCTGTTCACCGATCTCGGTGGGCGTGTACCGATCATGATTTCCGGCACGATCACCGATTTATCCGGCCGCACCTTATCGGGACAAACCACCGAAGCGTTTTATTATTCATTGCGTCACGTGAAGCCCTTGTCGGTGGGGCTTAATTGCGCGCTCGGCGCCAAGGAGTTGCATACCTACATCGATATTCTTGCCGGTGCTGCCGACTGCTATGTCAGCGCCCATCCCAATGCGGGCTTACCCAATGCGTTTGGCGAATACGATGAATCGCCGCAGGAAATGGCCGCAGTCATCGCCGAGTTCGCCAGCGCGGGGTTGGTCAATTTGGTCGGAGGTTGTTGCGGTACCACACCTGCGCATATTCATGCGATCGCCAGCGCCGTTGCCAAATACCCGCCGCGGAGACCGGAATGATCACGCGTTATACCCGCCTGGCTGGCCTCGAACCATTAGTACTGACGCCGGAGCTTAATTTCGTCAACATTGGCGAACGCACCAACGTCACCGGTTCTGCGCAATTCAAACGATTGATAAAAGAAAACCGCTACGACGAAGCGGTGGAGGTCGCGCGTCAACAAGTCGCGAACGGCGCGCAGATCATCGACGTCAACATGGACGAAGGCTTGATCGATTCCGAAGCGGCGATGGTGAAGTATTTAAGCCTGATCGCTGCGGAACCTGATATCGCGCGCGTTCCGGTAATGGTCGATTCATCGAAGTGGAGCGTGATCGAGGCCGGTTTGCGCTGCCTGCAGGGCAAGGGTGTGGTCAATTCGATCTCGATGAAAGAAGGCGAAGCGGTTTTCATCGAGCAAGCCCGCAAGGTGCTTCGCTATGGCGCCGCTGTCGTGGTTATGGCGTTTGACGAACAGGGCCAAGCCGACACCGTTTCGCGCAAAGTGGATATTTGTACGCGCGCCTATTCGATTTTAACCGAACAAGTCGGCTTTCCTCCCGAAGACATTATCTTCGATCCAAATATCTTCGCCATCGCCACCGGCATTGACGAACACAACAATTATGCGGTCGATTTTATCGAAGCGACCCGCATCATTAAACGCACGCTGCCGCATTGCCATGTCTCCGGCGGGGTATCCAACGTTTCGTTTGCTTTCCGCGGCAACAATTGGGTGCGTGAAGCGATCCATTCGGTATTTCTGTATCACGCCATTCAAGCAGGCATGGATATGGGCATCGTTAATGCCGGCGCTTTGATCCTGTATGACGATTTGGACGCACAATTGCGCGAACGGGTCGAAGATGTCGTACTCAACCGACGCCCGGACGCCACGGAACGCCTATTGGAAATTGCCGACACCTACCGCGGTCAAGCAAAAGCAGAGGCGAGTGCACATGAGTGGCGCGAACTGCCGATACGCGCACGCTTGAGTTATGCGCTGGTGCATGGCATCGATCAATACGTTGAGCTTGATACCGAAGAGGTTCGTAAACTGTCGACACGCCCGCTCGATGTGATCGAAGGTCCATTGATGGACGGCATGAACACGGTCGGCGACTTGTTTGGCGCCGGTAAAATGTTCCTGCCGCAAGTCGTGAAATCGGCGCGCGTCATGAAAAAAGCCGTGGCCTATCTGATCCCGTTTATCGAGGAAGAAAAGCTGCGCACCGGTGAGGTGCACCAAGCCAACGGCAAAATCGTTTTAGCCACCGTCAAGGGCGATGTCCACGACATCGGCAAGAACATCGTTGCCGTGGTGCTTCGCTGCAACAATTTCGATGTGGTGGATCTTGGCGTTATGGTGCCGGGGCAAAAAATCCTCGATGCCGCGAAGCTGGAAAATGCGGACATTATCGGGCTTTCCGGCCTGATCACACCGTCATTGGAAGAAATGAGTCACATCGCAAAACTCATGCAGCAGCAACACTTCCAGCAACCGCTGATGATAGGGGGGGCGACGACGTCGCGCGCGCATACCGCGCTTAAGATCGAGCCGCACTATCAGCACCCCACCGTTTGGGTAAAGGACGCATCACGTGCGGTCGGCGTTGCACAATCCTTGATGAGCAAAGAATTAACCGCCGATTTTATGGCGAAAATCCGCGCCGAATATGCGGAGATTCGTGAGCGCCACAAGGATCGCGGCCCAGCGAAACGCCTAATCCCATTAGCGCAAGCTCGCGCGCAACGCTACACCTGCGATTGGGCGAATTATCTTCCACCGCAACCGAAAGCGCTGGGCATCAAGGTTTTTGATGATTACCCACTCGCGGAATTGGTGCCGTACATCGACTGGACACCGTTTTTCCAAACCTGGGAGTTATCCGGCCGCTTTCCGGATATTTTAAACGATACCGTCGTTGGCAGTGCCGCCCGCGATTTGTACCGCGACGCGCAAACGATGCTCGAGCAAATCGTCGCTGAACACTGGTTGACGGCCAAAGCCGTGGTGGGTCTATGGCCCGCCAATAGCATCGGTGACGATATTGAAGTCTATATCAAAGCGGAAAAGAACAAACCGGATGCGGTTTTGCATTGCTTACGGCAACAAATCGACAAGCCCCCCGCCCGTCCGGATTTTTGTCTTGCCGATTTTATTGCGCCAAAAGAAAGCGGAACGACCGATTACATCGGCGCTTTCGCCGTTACCACCGGCCTAGGTATCGAGTCGCATTTAGAACGATTCCATAATGCGAATGATGAGTACAACTCGATCCTGCTAAAGGCATTGGCCGATCGCTTAGCTGAGGCGTTCACCGAACGGCTGCATCAACGCGTGCGCCAAGAATTCTGGGGCTATGCCCACGATGAAACGCTCTCGAATGAAGCGCTGATCGGCGAACAATACCGCGGCATTCGCCCCGCTCCGGGCTATCCCGCCTGCCCGGATCACACCGAAAAATCCACGCTGTTCCGCCTTTTGGACGCAACGGCCAACACCGGGATCAAACTCACCGAAGCCTTTGCCATGTATCCCGCCGCATCGGTATCGGGCTGGTATTTTTCACATCCCGATAGCCAATATTTCGTCGTGGGTAAGTTATCGAAAGAACAAGTCGGCGATTACGCAAATCGCAAAAACTGGACATTAAACGAAGCCGAGCGCTGGCTAGCGACGAATTTGGACTACGATCCGGAGTAGGTCAGCTTGGATCCAGAACGTCATTATTGCGCCGATGGCGCAACTCAAGCACGAGATTGTAACCTGCGACCAGCATCGGAAATAGATTGGAAAGAATTCCGACGGAATCGTTTTTTCCGAACGTAAAGTACACCAACAACATAATGCTGCCAGCAATCGATAACCACCAAAACGAGGCCGGCATATGCACGCGTTTCATCTTGCGCGAGATGTACATCTGCACAAACCAGCGGCTGGTAAATAAAAATACGCCAAGATATCCGACGAGCTTCCACGGCGTGACGATGATGTGGTGGTATTGAAACAGGATTTCGTTCATCGAAATATTCAACCCTTAAGACACCGCGCTGCCGCAAACGGATCTGGTAGGCTGGGCTGATAAGCCCAGCAATTTGCCTGAGGCGAAAGAGCTGGGCTTATCAGCTTAAGCCTACGAAGACCTACATCCGGTCTTCGGCAATTTTAATCTTGGCCGATTTGCGCAACGCTTGCACAAAGCCGCGCATGGCCTCGTTCGCCAGGCCTTGAGACAGCTGAGCGCGCACCGCGTCACGGCCCGCGCTATCGACTTTGGTCGGGTCACCGTTGGTAACGGCATCCAGTTGCACTAGCGCATAAGCGTCGTTACCGAGCGCAACGGACCGGGTATTGAGGTGCCCCTCCGTGCTATTGCGCGGCATCGCAAATACGGCGCTGACCAATTTCGAATCGAGATTAACCGCCGAACGCAATGTGTCTTTCGCTTCAATCGGCTTAATCTTTAGCTCTTCACCCAACTTATCCAAGGTTTCTCCGTTGCTTAAACGGGCTGCCAACTCGTCGGCGCGGGCCTTTGCTTGTGCGCTGATGTGTTCGGCGCTGATTTTGGTGCGAATGGCGTCGCGAACCTCAGTGACGGGTTTGGGTGTGCTGGGTTGGTGCTCGGCCATACGAAACACGATGATGTGATTCGGTCCAAGCTCAATTGGATCGCTGGTGTTTCCTTCCACCATCACGGCATCCGAAAACGCCGCCTTCAACACCAACGGATGCGAAGTAAAACTCATGCCGCCTTTGCGCGAAAACAGCTTGGTTTTTTGCACAGTCAACCCTAACGCTTTCGCCGCGGGTTCTAGCGAAGAGGGATCCTGATAAATCAGATCGGTGAGTTTACCCGACGCTTCGCTGTACAAGCGCTCGCGCTCGCTTTCGAGGTATTCTCGGGTCAATTCGCCTTTTACTTCATCGAAGCTGCGTATCTTTTCAGGGCGCACATCGCGCAATTGGATGATGTGATAGCCCTCCGGCGATAGCACCGGATCCGAAACATCACCCTTGCTCATCGCAAATAAAGCGCTTTCAAACGCAGCTTCGGTCATTCCCTTGTCTAACCAACCCAAATCGCCACCTTGGGTTTTAGAGCCGAGATCTTCGGACTTTTCTTTTGCTAGTTTGGCGAAATCCTTGGTGGATTTTGCCTCCTTAGCAATCGAGGTGGCTTTATCCAATGCCGCTTTCTGCGCGTCGGCATCGGCGTTTTTTTCAACCTTGACCAAAATATGCGAAGCAAGGCGTTGTTCTTTTGAGATGAACCGGGCTTTCTGTTCTTCGTAACGGGCGCGCAAAGCCGACTCGTCCGCCGCGGCTTCGGTTTTCATCTTCATTGCGTCAATTTCAAGATACTCGAGCGCTATTTGCTCTGGATTGGTGTAGTCGGTGCTGTGCGCTTTGTAATAAGCCTCGATTTCGCTGTCGTCGATCGTGGCAGTATCCACCGCCGGCTTGTTCAACATTAGGTAATGGAAATCACGCGTTTGATCGCGCAAGCGCAAATAGGAGTCAATCTGCTGGTCGGTCACAAAACTGGATTGATTGAGCTGCGCCGGCAACTCGCGCACCTCAAGATCGTGCCGTACGCGTTGCTCAAACCCCGTTGGCGTCATGCGTTGCGCATTTAATAACGACTTGTATTGTTCTTTGTCGAATTGTCCATTGGTTTGAAACGCCGGAATGTGGGTGATTTCATCGCGCACGCGCTGCGCCGGAATCACAATGCCGAGTTTTTCGTTTGCTTCAGTTATTAATTGTTCGTCGATCAGATGATCGAGCACTTCGCGCTTGCGCTCGATGCCTTCAAACATTTGCGGATCGACTTTACCGCCCATCATGCGCTGCATGCGGGAACGGTATTCATCGAAACTGGTACGGAATTCACTTTGCGAAATCTCGTGGCCATTGACGCTAGCCACAAAGGTTTCAGTGCGTTCGGTCATGTACGATTGAATGCCGAAAAAGCCGCCGAAAACGACGACGATAACGGCAAGCACCAATTTGACGAACCAGCCAGAGGATTTGTCGTGCAGTTTTTGCAACATAAATATCTAACTCAAACGGGTTGACCAAAATTCTTCGACGCGCGCGGCGTCAAATCCGTAAGGTATCCATTGCCTTCCCTGCTTTTTCCATTTGTCGGCATCTTCCCTATCGCCGAGGCGAACTACGCAAAAAACAAGGGCGCCCTGTACGGCGCCCTTAAGATTAGTGGCGGAGTGGACGGGACTCGAACCCGCGACCCACGGCGTGACAGGCCGTTATTCTAACCAACTGAACTACCACTCCGTTGCCTGGTGGGTGCTGAGGGGATCGAACCCCCGACCCTCGCCTTGTAAGGGCGATGCTCTACCAGCTGAGCTAAGCACCCCCCGACAAAGCGCGTCAGTTTAGGGCATCCTTGAGGGCTTTGCCAGCCTTAAACGCTGGAATCTTGGATGCTTTAATCTTGATTTGCTGACCGGTGCGGGGATTACGGCCAAGGCGAGCCGCACGTTTGCGTACCGCAAAAGTGCCAAAACCAACCAGAGCCACGCTGTCCCCTTTCTTCAATGCCTTCTTTACTACTTCAATTACCGCTTCTACAGCTTTGCCACCGTCGACCTTGGTCAAACCTGCGGCATCGGATACAGCACCTATGAAATCTGCTTTATTCATTCTATGACTCCCTAATTCTTTAAATAGCGACCCCAACGTACCCCATGAGACGAAACAGGCAACCGCCCGGGAAAACCCTAGCGCGAAACTTGTATCGCTACCCCGCAATCGCTCGGACAAGTATTGTCACTTGGATCACGGCGGCGTCTTTTATACCAGCCCGCCTGGAATCACGCAACACAAAGCGCAGCGCGGATTTGCGCCCAGTTCAAAAAAATCCTTCGTTTGCGATTTTTTTTGGCTTTGACTTGACACACAGACAAAGAAGTTGCATGCAAATTCACTGCGACCTTCTCGCTGACACCGATTGTTTCACAGTGAATATTTTAATGCGGACGCGCCGGTGTCGTATCGGCGTGCCCATCACGTTTTGCATCACTTGTTGCTTTTGGTTCTTCATCCACTTTTGCACTAGTTGGCGTCAACGGCTTTTCCAGGGCGATGTCCAGCACCTCATCGATCCACCGAACTGGACGAATACTTAAAGATTCAGTGACATTTTTCGGCATGTCGGCCAGATCTTTCACATTTTCGTCCGGAATAATCACCGTCTCGATGCCGCCACGGTGGGCTGCCAACAATTTCTCCTTCAACCCGCCAATGGGCAATACCCGGCCGCGCAACGTGATTTCACCGGTCATCGCCACCTCCGAACGCACCGGCACCTTGGCCAAGGCGGAAACCAAGGCAGTACACATGGCAACGCCAGCGCTCGGGCCGTCTTTCGGCGTCGCCCCTTCGGGAACATGGATATGGATGTCGAATTTCTGGTGGAAGTCGGGGTCCAACCCAAGCCGCGCCGCGCGTGCGCGAACCACAGTAAGCGCCGCCTGGATCGACTCCTGCATTACATCGCCGAGCTGGCCGGTGTGAATCAGCTTGCCTTTACCGGGAACAATCGTCGCTTCAATACTGAGCAAATCGCCACCCACCGAGGTCCAGGCAAGCCCGGTAACCAGGCCAATTTCATTCTGCGTTTCGGCACGGCCGTACGTGAACTTGCGCACCCCAAGGTAATGATCCAGATTGCGCGAACTGATCGACGCCCTGCCGCGTTTGTTTTTCTGGTTTGGACGCAACGCCGCTTCCTTAACCACTTTGCGGCAAATCTTCGCGATTTCGCGCTCCAAATTGCGCACGCCGGACTCGCGCGTGTAATAACGAATGATGTCGCGAATGGCCGATTCGGCAACCTGGATTTCTGCCGACTTAAGGCCATTGGCTTTCATCTGCTTGGTTAGCAGATAGCGCTGCGCAATATTGATTTTCTCTTCTTCGGTATACCCTGGAATCCGGATTACCTCCATGCGATCAAGCAATGGACCGGGAATGTTCAGCGAATTGGCCGTGGCAATGAACATCACCTCGGACAGATCGACATCCACTTCAAGGTAATGATCATTGAAGGTATGGTTCTGCTCCGGATCGAGCACTTCGAGCAGCGCCGATGATGGGTCGCCACGGAAATCGACCGACATTTTGTCGATTTCATCCAGCATGAACAGCGCGTTTTTTGACCCGACCTTGCTCATGTTTTGCACAATACGCCCGGGCATCGAGCCGATATAAGTACGCCGATGACCGCGAATTTCGGCCTCGTCGCGCACACCGCCAAGCGCCAACCGAACGAACTTGCGATTGGTTGATTTCGCGATCGATTGCCCGAGGGACGTTTTACCCACGCCCGGAGGACCGACCAAACACAAAATCGGGCCCTTCATTTTTTTCACCCGCTGCTGCACGGCCAAATATTCAAGGATCCGTTCCTTCACTTTATCCAGCCCAAAGTGGTCCGTATCGAGCACTTTTTGCGCGGCACTCAAATCCTTGCGCACTTTGGTGCGTTTCTTCCACGGAACACCGACCAACCAATCGATGTAATTGCGCACCACGGCCGCTTCGGCGGACATCGGCGACATTTGCTTAAGTTTATTGAGCTCCGCCTTGGCCTTGGCTTCGACCGGTTTAGGCATCCCGGAGGTGGTGATTTTTTTACCAAGCTCCTCAATCTCGTTCGGCGCTTCGTCGTTTTCGCCCAACTCCTTCTGGATCGCCTTCATCTGCTCATTAAGGTAATACTCGCGCTGGCTCTTCTCCATTTGCGATTTGACCCGGCCACGGATGCGCTTTTCGATTTGCTGCACATCAATTTCGCCATCCACCAAACCGATCAACATCTCCAAACGCGCACCAACGTCGGCTGTTTCGAGCACGCGCTGTTTATCCTGAATCCGGATCGACAGGTGCGCCGCAACGGTGTCGGCCAATCGACTGGGATCATCAATGCCCGATAGCGTGGTAAGTAGCTCCGGGGGAATCTTGCGGTTGAGCTTGACGAACTGCTCAAACAGCGACACCAACGACCTTGACGTCACCTCAATCTCACGCTGTTCGCGGGTGTAGGCCGGGGTGAGTGTGCGCACGTGGCCCATCACCAACCCATCGCGCTCACCAAACTTCACGACTTCCGCGCGGGATATGCCCTCCACCAACACCTTGATCGTGCCATCGGGCAATTTAAGCAATTGCAGAATCGTCGCTAACGTACCTATGGTGTGTAAATCGGACCCTTGTGGATCGTCGACATCGGGGCTGCGCTGCGCGATCAGCACAATGTGCTTTTCCCCCGCCATTGCTGAGTCGAGCGCCCGCACGGATTTCTCGCGGCCGACGAACAACGGAATCACCATATGCGGGTAAACCACCACATCGCGCAGTGGTAACACCGGTAATTCGACAACATCCGGACTGAGGACGCTCGGGACCTTGGGGTTCTTTTCCATGTGATTTCCTGTTAGGAACCTCGATTAGGATATTTCCATGCAAACGTGATACCACGCTGCTAAACGTCAAGTGTGAGGGCAACAAGACAAATTACAAGGGAAATAATGGGGCATTGCGGCAGAAATTCGCCGCACAGCGTCATTATTCCGCCGCAGCACGCGCCTGCATGCCGCGATAGATCAGATAAGGCTCTGCCTGGCCGTTGATGACGGCCTCATCGATAACCACCTTGCTGACGTGTTCCAGCGAAGGCAGCTCATACATCGTGTCAAGCAGCACCTGTTCAAGAATGGTGCGCAAACCACGCGCTCCGGTGCGGCGTTTAAGCGCCTTACGTGCCACAGCCCCTAATGCCTCGGGGCGAAATTCGAGCTCCACCCCTTCCATTTCAAACATGCGCTTGAACTGCCGTGTAATCGCATTTTTTGGTTCGGTAAGAATTTTTATCAAGGCGTTTTCATCCAACTCTTCCAGTGTGGCCACCACCGGTAACCGTCCCACGAACTCCGGAATCAAGCCAAATTTCACCAAATCTTCCGGCTCGACATCCGCCAACACCTTTCCAACATTCGTGTGCTGCGCTCGGCTACGCACTTCCGCCGAAAAACCAATACCGGTGGATTCGGAGCGCTGTTGGATCACTTTCTCCAACCCCGCGAACGCGCCGCCGCAAATAAATAGAATGTTTCGGGTATCAACCTGCAGGAATTCCTGCTGCGGGTGCTTCCGCCCACCCTGTGGCGGCACTGAGGCCACGGTTCCTTCGATCAGCTTCAGCAGCGCTTGTTGCACGCCTTCGCCAGAAACATCCCGGGTAATCGACGGGTTTTCGGATTTTCGAGAAATTTTATCTATTTCATCAATATACACAATGCCGGTTTGTGCTTTCTCGACATCGTACTCGCACTTTTGCAACAGCTTCTGAATAATGTTCTCAACATCCTCACCGACATAACCGGCTT
Organism: uncultured Rhodanobacteraceae bacterium; assembly: GCA_964466115.1. Lineage (GTDB taxonomy): Bacteria > Pseudomonadota > Gammaproteobacteria > Xanthomonadales > Rhodanobacteraceae > Pseudolysobacter. Next base: position 178,254 of record CAYXMH010000001.1, read on the forward strand.
CGGTCAATGTGGTGGCATCGGCAATGGTGAACGGAACATTCAGCAAGCGCGCGAGGGTTTCGGCCAATAGGGTTTTGCCGGAACCGGTTGGCCCGATCAGCAAGATATTGGATTTCGCCAACTCAACTTCATCTTGGCGATTGCGCGACTCAAGGCGTTTGTAATGGTTATAAACGGCGACGGCCAATGTTTTCTTGGCACGATTCTGCCCGATAACGTACTGATCGAGCACATCCATGATTTCACGCGGCTTGGGTAAGTGGCTGCGTACCCCGGCGGCTTTTTCCTCGAGCTCTTCACGAATAATGTCGTTACAAAGCTCAACGCATTCATCGCAAATGAATACGCTTGGACCCGCAATTAGCTTACGTACCTCGTGTTGGCTTTTGCCGCAAAACGAGCAGTAGAGAATTTTACCGCTTTCGCCCGATCGGCTTTGCCGGTCGTCACTCATGCCCCTAACCCCGCTTCCGATGCAGAATCCGATGGAGGGAGAATAACACAGCCTTAAGGCTTAGCCTTATAGGAGGCCCGATTGGCGCGCTAAAAAACAAAAAATCAATGTCAACCAATGCGTTAGACCACCCTATTAACCGGGTTTGACGGTTTCGGTGGGGCGTTTTTCAAGCACAGCGTCGATAAGACCGAATTCTTGCGCCTCCGTTGCGCTCATGAAATTGTCGCGATCGGTGTCTTTTTGAATGCGCTCCACCGGCTGTCCCGTATGCCGTGCCATGATGTCATTCAGACGCGAACGCACCGAAAGGATTTCACGCGCGTGGATGTCAATATCCGAGGCTTGTCCCTGAAAACCACCCAACGGCTGATGGATCATCATGCGCGAGTGCGGCAAGCTGTAGCGTTTTGTTTTCGCGCCGGCCGCCAGCAATAAAGCACCCATGCTGGCCGCCTGACCGATGCACATGGTGCTGACATCCGGTTTAAGAAATTGCATCGTGTCGTAGATGGCAAGCCCGGCCGTTACCGACCCACCGGGGCTGTTGATGTACAAATTGATGTCTTTGTCGGGGTTTTCCGATTCCAAAAACAGCAACTGCGCAACCACCACGTTGGCGATATAGTCATCAATCGGCCCAACCAAAAATACGACGCGTTCCTTCAGCAAGCGCGAATAAATGTCGTAGGCGCGCTCACCGCGAGCGGTTTGCTCAACCACCATCGGGACCAAATTCAAACCCCGGATCGGTTCTCTAGTATTCGACATCATTGGTTCTCCGACGCATTCGCCGCAATGGTTAATGAGATTACTCTAACACGCATCCAGCCTATTACACTTATGCGGTAACGGGTCGCATAACCTCGCTAAAGCTAAGCGGTTGTTCGGTAAGATTCGCGTGATTGGCAATCCAATCGGCCACCTGATCCTCCAGCACCCGATTCTCAAGCCCACTCATCAGTTGGGGATCGTTCTTATAAAGTTCAATGACCCGCTGCGGCTCTTCGTAAGTTGACGCAATCGTCGCCAACGTTTCAGCGACCCGGCGCGAATCAAGACGAATTTCCGCCTGGCGCGCGATCTCTCCCAACAGCACCCCACCCGCAACACGCCGGTGCGCCATTTCCAAGTACGCCGCGGCCGGTTGCGCCGTGACCGTTTGGCCGGCTTGCTGTGCCTTCGCCTGCGCTTGCTGCGCCAAAGCTTCCGCCTCCGATTGAATTAAACCCTTCGGCAACTCAATGTCGCTGTGCGCAGCAACCAATTTATCGATCACCTCGGCCTTAAGGCGTACGGTTAGTGTGGCCTTTAGTTCACGTTCCAGGTTGGCGCGGACGTCCGACCGGAATTTGGCTAAATCGCCATCTTTAATGCCAAAGCCAGACACAAAATCAGCATCCAATTCCGGCATCTTGGGCTCTTGTACGCGCATCACCTTCGCCGACACTCGCGCCAATCGACCGGCCAACTGCGGTACCCGGAAATCGGCCGGGAACGCGATGTCGATTTCAATCGAATCTCCGGTCTTATAACCAATGAGACTGTCTTCCAGCGCTTTCAATAAAGCGCCCGAGCCGATAACAGTCCCGACGCGCTCGACACCGGTTTCGGGCAATCGGAAATCGGCGGTTTGTGCGCTGTATTCGAACAACACCATATCACCAGGTTTAGCGGGGCGCTCGATCACGATCCAATTCTGGCGTTGCGAACGCAACGTATGGATCATTTGATCGACATCAGCGTCCGCTACACTTGCCACGGGTTTATTAATCGCCAGAGTGCTTACGTCGATCGATCCCAGCTCGGGAAACACTTCAAACGTCGCGGTGTATTCGATCTCGCCATTGATCGGCTGGCCGTTGGTGGCGATCGCAGGCGCCATGGCCGGGCGCAATTTTTGTTCCACTACGGCTTCGCGAAAACTGGCGCTGATCAAATCGGATAAGGCTTCGCCGCGAATCTGCCGGCCGTAACGCTGCTCAATGATGTTGGCCGGTACTTTGCCGGGCCGAAAGCCCTTCAAACGTACGCTACGGCCCATTTCCAATAAGCGCGACTTGATTTGATGATCGAGCTTCTCGTAAGGGATTTTCACCGTAAGCTTGCGCTCGAGTTTGCTGACATTTTCAACTGAAACTTGCATGCCATCTCCTGGTACTTAGTGCGCGAGCTTGCCGAAAACTCTTCGTGCAATACGCCGGCTGGTGCTGAAATTACATACTCAGCGGTAACTGTTTAACCTTTAGCAATGGTGCGAAAGGAGAGACTCGAACTCTCACGGGTTACCCCACTGGAACCTAAATCCAGCGCGTCTACCAATTCCGCCACATTCGCTTTGATCCATCACCATCGCGCAGCATCATAACGCCACGCAACCTGTCCTACATCATGCATGATTGGTGGGCCGTCCGGGACTCGAACCTGGAACCTACTGATTAAGAGTCAGCTGCTCTACCAATTGAGCTAACGGCCCGCATTAACGCTTAATTTTTTTTATCTTAGACTCAGTCGCTCAACACCACGGCCTAAACCAGCGCCAACTCGAATTGGGGTGGACGATGGGGCTCGAACCCACGACCGCTGGAATCACAATCCAGAGCTCTACCGACTGAGCTACGCCCACCATATTCGGTCTTTAGCATTGGCGCGCCCGACAGGACTCGAACCTGCAACCGTCGGCTTAGAAGGCCGATGCTCTATCCGATTGAGCTACAGGCGCAGTCGCTGACGAATTTGAAACTGGTCGGGGTAGAGGGATTCGAACCCCCGACACCCTGCTCCCAAAGCAGGTGCGCTACCAGACTGCGCTATACCCCGTTCGTTCCAGATGCGCTTAGTACTAATTTTGACTCTTAAATTAACCTAAGAAATACTACGATTGGGCCTTAACCTCGTCAATTATCATCTGCGCCACAAACACCGGCGGGCATTGTCGCATTTGAGATAAAAAGTGAGGGTGCCGAAACACCCTACACTCAATTGGCGCGCCCGGAGAGATTCGAACTCCCGACCACCAAGTTCGTAGCCTGGTACTCTATCCAGCTGAGCTACGGGCGCAAAGAACGGAAATTATTGCGGTTGGGGGAGTTTTCGTCAACGCTTAATTTGATTATAACCGCATCAAATTAAGCGTTGACAAATGCGTTGATTAACTGGCGGAGAGGGAGGGATTCGAACCCTCGATACGCGGATTAGGCATATACTCCCTTAGCAGGGGAGCCCCTTCGGCCTCTCGGGCACCTCTCCAATGTGTTGTTGCTAACTTCTTTAAATCAATTTTATTAAGCGGCGAAGGATAACACTCCAGACCTGTTGGGCGGGAGGGATTCACTCGGTACATCCTGTACCTCGCCCTTCGGGCAGCTTCGCTGTGCAAATCGGCAATCCTGCCGATTTGTCGAACCCTCGATACGCGGATTAGGCATATACTCCCTTAAGCTAAGGGAGCCCCTTCGGCCTCTCGGGCACCTCTCCAAATCATTTCTAAAACAACAAACGAGCAACCTCGGTAATCCCGCATCATAAACGGGCCGGCAAGGATATCGACTTAGTCGCGCAGGGTAAATAGTTAATTACCCGCTGGCGGGAGGGTCTTCACCAGGAATGATTTGTTCCCGCTTGATGCGCTGAAAAATCTCTTCGCGATGAACTGCTACGTCTTTGGGTGCATTGATACCAACGCGCACCTGATTCCCTTTGACTCCTAGCACAGTGACGCTTATTGCATCACCGATCATTAGGGTTTCTCCTACCCGGCGAGTCAAAATCAGCATAAACATACTCCTTCGCCGCTATCATCATCCTACGAACGCGCTGCGTACGAGGCTTCAAAACAATCCGGCTTCGGCTGTAACCGGTTGCTGCCTACTTTAAAGATCAAGCGCAATTCTCGCTTGGACTGGCTTCATCCACTCCAACCGATTAAGTCAGAGCGCCTATCATTCGACGCAAGAGCGTTGCAAACAGACTGAAACCGCTCGGAATACTAGCCGACCCCCTCGCGCAATGAAAGTACAAACCTTAACCAATCGCAAGCATCGCGATCTCAACTAAAACCATCATCGCCTTCGATTTCGAGCGTATTGGTCTTGAGACTCTCCTTTATGTTTAATATTTATAACTTTATATATCAAAGACATATAGATTTAATCTCAAGGATTTTATACTCCGACAAACCAACCCCAATGTTGTACCGGGAATTTACAGAAATTGCGCGCTTATCCAATCCGGCACCGATGAGAGCGCCTTGGCGAGCTCCGGCGAGTCCTCGCCGCCGCCTTGGGCCATATCCGCTCGCCCCCCGCCCTTGCCACCAATTCGGGTAGCGACGTAACTCACCAAATCTCCCGCTTTAATGCGATTCAACGCCGCGCCATGCACACCGGCTATCAAAGTAACTTTACCGGCGCTGGCCGAAGCCAGTAGCACGGCACAATCGCCAAGCTGCTGTTTCATGTGATCAACGCTGTCGCGCAATTCTTTTGCATCCTGTCCGTCCACGCGCGCGGCAATGACTTTAATGCCGTCTTGCTCGATGGCGTGATCGACCAACTCTTGCGTGGCCGATAAAGCCGCGCGGGCCTTATAAATATCGAGCTCCCGCTCCAGGCGTTTTTGTTTATCGAGTATTTGGCGTAATTTTTCCCCAGCTTCCGCGCTGTTTGTGGACAGGAGCTTACTCACCTCGGTGAGGCGATACTCCTCCTCAGCGATATGCGCCAATGCCGCAGCGCCGGTTACCGCTTCGATGCGCCGTATACCGGCTGCAACACCGCCTTCACCGATGATTTTCAACACACCGATGTCTCCGGTACGCACCACATGCGTGCCACCGCAAAGCTCGGTTGAAAAATCACCCATTTTTAAGACGCGCACATGCTCGCCATATTTTTCACCGAAGAGCGCCATGGCGCCAAAATCCAACGCCTGTTGATAAGCCATCTGGCGGGTGTCGACTTCAACGTTGCGTCGAATCTGCGCGTTGACCAAATCCTCTATGCGCTTAAGTTCGTTTGCGCCGATGGATGTGGAATAAGAAAAATCAAACCGCAAGCGATCGGGAGCGACCAAACTTCCTTTTTGCTGCACGTGATTGCCAAGCATCCGCCGCAGCGCCGCATGCAGAAGGTGGGTGGCTGAATGGTTGAGCACAATCGCTTGGCGGCGTTCCGCATCAACGCTGCCGGCCATCTGCGCCCCCACACGCAATGTCTTGCCGTGCCAACTGCCTACGTGCCCGTGGAAATTACCCGCTACCTTTACTGTATCGCGCACCGTGAATTGCCCGCGATCGGTCGCAAGCACTCCCGTATCGCCGACTTGACCGCCCGATTCGGCATAAAATGGAGTACGGTCTAAAATGAGCGTTGCATCCTCACCGTCGGCCAACTGTTCCACGGCACGTCCCCCACGCACGATTGCAACCAACTGCAACTGCGGCGCCACCAATGCGTGATAGCCCAGGAACTCGGTAGCGTTAAGGTTGTTAATCACCTCAGCGCCGAGCTGCGCCGGGCCGCCAAATTGGTTAGCCGCGCGTGCCCGTTGGCGCTGTTCATCCATTGCCGCATCGAAACCCGGCATGTCCACGGACAACCCACGTTCGCGCGCTATATCGGCGGTTAAGTCGACGGGGAACCCGAATGTATCGTAAAGCCGAAACGCATCGGCACCGCTGATTACCTTGCGCGTATGCAGCGCAATTTCCTCAAATACGCGCATGCCTTGCTGCAGGGTCTCGCCGAAACGCTCCTCCTCGGCGAATAACACGCGCTCGATCGTTTCGCGTTCGCTGATCAATTCAGGGTAGGCATTGCCCATCACCTCAATCAGCGGCGCAACCATGCGATGGAAAAATAATTCATGCACTCCCAACATGTGTCCGTGGCGCAATGCGCGGCGCATAATTCGGCGCAGTACATAACCACGCCCCTCATTCGAGGGCAGCACGCCATCGACGATCAGAAAGCAGCACGCGCGGATATGATCGGCGATCACCCGCAGGGATTTGTTATCAAGATCGTCCGTATGGGTAAATTTCGCCGCGGCGCGGATTAAATGTTGGAATAAATCGATTTCATAATTGGAATGCACTTGCTGCAAAATCGCAGTTAAGCGCTCCAATCCCATGCCGGTATCGACGCACGGCGCCGGTAATGGCGTAAGCTTGCCATCAGCTGCCCGATCAAACTGCATGAATACCAAATTCCAAATTTCAATAAATCGATCACCGTCCTCGTTAGCCGACCCTGGCGGGCCGCCGGCAATCTCCGGCCCATGATCGAAGAAAATCTCCGTGCATGGGCCACAGGGGCCGGTATCGGCCATCTGCCAAAAATTATCGGAGCCGCCGCCCGGCTTATCGCCGATGCGCACGATGCGTTCAACCGGGACGCCGATCTCTTTAGACCAGATATCAAACGCTTCGTCATCGGTGTGATAAACGGTGACTAACAGTTTGTCTTTCGGTAACCGGTATATTTTGGTTAATAGCTCCCAAGCGTAGGAAATCGCTTCGCGTTTGAAATAGTCGCCGAAACTGAAATTGCCGAGCATTTCAAAAAAAGTATGGTGCCTGGCGGTATAGCCCACGGAATCCAAGTCGTTGTGCTTACCACCGGCGCGGACACACCGTTGCGACGATGCGGCACGGGTATAGCTGCGCTTTTCTAACCCCAAAAAACAGTCTTTGAATTGCACCATACCGGCGTTGGTGAACAACAAACTGGGGTCACTGCCTGGCACCAAAGAGCTCGATGGCACAATTTCATGGCCCTTGGAGCGGAAAAATTCGAGAAAGCTGGAGCGGATCTCAGCGCTGGTTTTCATGGTTTGAGTTGACGCATGTGGAAACTGTAAAAATATCGGCCAAACAAGCCGACACACCGAACCCTATTCTTCATGTTCTACGATTAAGCAGTCTACACCCTCCTCACCGATAACCTTGCGCACGGTGGTCATATCAAACCCGCGGCGCAACAGAAACTGGGCGCGTTTACCGCGCTCGGCAAATTCCGTTGCTGCTATGTTGCCATAACGTCGATGCAATTGCGCCTTTGCAATCGCCCGCCAGTCGGGATCCGCGGCCTGCAATAACGCCTGAATTTGGGTTCGCGACATGGCGTGGCTTTGCAATTCGGCCGCAATGCGGTTGGGGCCGTAACCGTCGGCAATGCGCCGGCGCAATACACTTTCGGCGAAACGCTGATCGCTTTGATACTGTTGCGATTGCAGCTTGGCAATCGCATTGTCGCTATCGGAACGCTCGAAACCGCGTTGTTCGAGTTTGACTTTCAATTCGCGCCGCGAGTGTTCGCGGCGCGCAAGCAATGCCAATGCTTTATCGTAAGCGCTACCAACTGCTGTGCTCTTACGCCCCATCAACACATTCCCAATGGCTTATGCTTCTTCGGCCATCAGCTCAGGGGTATTAACGATGTGAATCTTGACCGCCAGCAGCTTGGCGCGCAGTTTTTCATCCAGATCGCTCAAAATATCGGGATGTTCACGCAGGAACTGGCGCACGTTGTCCTTGCCCTGCCCGATACGCTCGCCGTTGTAGCTGTACCAGGCTCCGGATTTATCAATCAGGCCGGCATTAACGCCAAGCTCGATGATTTCTCCCTCACGCGAAATGCCCTCGCCATAGAGAATTTCAAACTCCGCTTGACGAAATGGCGGTGCGACCTTGTTCTTGACGACCTTCACGCGCGTTTCCGAACCGATCACCTCTTCACCGCGTTTGACCGCGCCAATACGGCGAATATCCAAACGCACCGAAGCGTAGAACTTAAGCGCGTTACCGCCGGTGGTGGTTTCCGGGCTGCCGAACATTACGCCGATCTTCATACGGATTTGATTGATGAAAATAACCATGCAATTGGAACGCTTAATGTTGCCGGTTAATTTACGCAGCGCCTGGCTCATCAAACGGGCATGCAATCCCACATGGGAATCGCCCATCTCGCCTTCGATTTCGGCTTTGGGCGTTAACGCCGCGACCGAATCGACCACCACCACATCCACCGCGCCCGAACGCACCAGCATGTCGCAAATTTCCAGCGCTTGTTCACCGGTGTCTGGTTGCGAGACCAAAAGATCATCGACATTCACACCGAGTTTTTCAGCGTAGCTCGGATCAAGTGCATGTTCGGCATCCACGAAAGCAGCGGTACCGCCATTGCGTTGAACATTCGCAATCACTTGCAAAGTCAATGTGGTTTTACCGGACGATTCCGGTCCATAAATCTCAACCACACGCCCACGCGGCAAACCGCCAATGCCAAGCGCCACATCCAAACCGAGTGACCCGGTGGATACCACTTCAACCGGTTCGTTGCTGCGGTCGCCCATGCGCATCACAGCGCCTTTACCGAATTGTTTTTCAATCTGACCCAAAGCAGAAGTCAACGCGCGGCGCTTATTTTCGTCCATTGGTTACATCCTTTAAGGTTTCAACTTTAGCCAGTATTTAGTGGTCGTGTCTCATTTAGTGAGACTCCTAACCACACATTTGGAAAGCGTTTGATCGCGCTTAAAAACAGCAGCAATTATTCCATACCACCCTAAGCCACGCACTAACCATTCGCGGATTAATTTGTAAGAATTTTCTGAATCCCCTGCAATGCAGCAGCCACCGTTTGCCGCCGCACTGCTTCACGATCGCCAGCGAAACAAAAGCATTCACTGTGTGCATAGCCGCCACGCCGCTTCCAAGCGATCCATACCGTGCCAACCGGTTTGTCTTGCGTGCCGCCACTTGGGCCCGCGATACCGGTAACGGCTAGCGCAATACCCGCACCAGAGCGCGATAAGGCACCAGAGACCATTTCGATCGCAGTTTCCTGGCTGACTGCGCCATAATGCTCCAGCGTTTCCGGGCGCACCCCCAGCAACGCTTGCTTGGCTTCGTAACTGTACGCCACCAAGCCCGCCTCAAACCAAGCGGAGCTTCCCGGGATATCGGTTAAAGTTTTGGCAATCCACCCACCCGAGCACGATTCGGCGGTCGCGACCATCAGCATGCGCGCGGTTAGAAGCTTGGTGGTGGCGACGGCCAAGCCTTGCAATTCAGCATCATTAGGCACAACGGACTTGAGCACGTTACGCTCCGAGATTATAAGCTTACGCCTTTTAGCCGATTCCGACCGTCTTAGCAAAACCATGAAGCCGACCGACCAGCAGCATACACCGCTAATGCGTCAATACCTAAGCGCAAAAGCCGAGCACCCCAGCACCCTGCTGTTATTCCGCATGGGCGATTTTTACGAACTGTTCTACGACGACGCGCGCAAAGCGGCGCGCTTGCTCGACATTACGCTGACGCAACGCGGTCAATCGGCTGGCGCTCCGATCCCGATGGCCGGGGTGCCGGTGCATTCGATCGAAAGTTATCTCGCCAAACTGGTGCGATTGGGAGAATCGATCGCGATCTGCGAACAAATCGGCGATCCGGCTTTGGCCAAAGGTTTGGTTGAACGCAAAGTCGTACGCGTCATCACACCCGGCACCGTTACCGACGCCGCCTTGCTGGAAGAGCGGCGCGACAATCTACTGCTGGCGATCGCCGCGGGAAAGTCCGGATACGGTTTGGCTTGGGTCGATTTATCAGCCGGTCGTTTTTTACTTGAAGAGGTGCCCAGTACCTCCGCACTGGCAGCCGAATTGGCGCGCCTGGCACCCGCCGAATCGCTGGTCAGTGAAGACGGCGCATGGCCGCCTTGTGTTAACGAGCTGCCTGGACTGCGCAAACGCGCACCGTGGCAGTTCGATAGCGAAGCGGGCACGCGTCAACTCAGCCGTTTCTTTGGCACCCGCGATCTTAGCGGTTACGGCTGCGAGAACTTATCGTTAGGCATTGCGGCCGCCGGCGCATTGCTTGGTTACATTGAAGAAACGCAGAAAAGCGCGCTGCCGCATCTGACTGGCCTTAGTGTCGAGAATGTCGCGGAAACCATCGCACTTGATGCAGCCACCCGGCGCAATCTGGAATTGGACACACACCCAAGCGGGCGCACCGAATACACGCTGCTTGGCGTGCTCGATCAATCGATCACGCCGATGGGCGCACGTTTATTGCGCCGCTGGCTTAATCGACCATTGCGCGATCAAACTGCGTTACGCCATCGTCATAACGCGATTGCCACATTAACCGAACAACGCCGTTACGACGGCTTACGTGAAACCTTGCGCGGCATTGGCGATCTGGAACGCATTCTTGCGCGCGTTGCTTTGCGCTCAGCGCGGCCGCGTGACCTATCCACCTTAAGAGATGGTCTAGCGCTTACGCCGAGCTTGCGCGCAGCCTTAAGCGAACACGACAGCCCGTTGCTGCTGCAATTGTTGGATCGACTCGGCGACCATGAGGCCACCGCCTCACACCTGACCGCCGCGCTGATGGATACACCACCGGCCTTGCTGCGTGATGGCGGTGTGATCCGCTCCCATTTCGACCCCGAACTGGATGAACTGCGCGAGCTTTCGACCAATGCCGATCGCTTTCTCATCGAGCTTGAAGAGCGCGAAAAGGAGCAAACCGGCATCGCCACCTTAAAAGTTGGCTATAACCGCGTGCACGGCTACTACATTGAAATCAGCCATGCGCACAGCGGCAAAGCGCCGACGCACTATACGCGCCGTCAAACCATCAAAGGCGCGGAACGTTATATTACCGAAGAGCTCAAAACGTTCGAAGACAAAGTGCTCTCTGCGCGCGAACGCTCATTGATGCGCGAACGTGCCCTATACGATCAACTATTGGATTTTCTGATCGAACGGTTAACAGCGTTGCAAAATGCCGCGCAAGCGATTGCGCAGATGGACGTGTTAGCCACCTTGGCCGAACGTGCCGAAACCTTGAATTGGGTTTGCCCCGCCCTCGACGACAAACCCGGCATCGATATTCGCCGTGGACGTCACCCAGTCGTTGAGCAGGTACGCGAAGAACCGTTCGAGCCGAATGATCTGGTGCTTAACGATCAGCGCCGCATGTTGATCATCACCGGGCCGAACATGGGCGGCAAATCCACCTACATGCGGCAGACGTGTTTAATCGTGCTGCTGGCCCATATCGGCTCTTACGTACCGGCCGATAGTGCGCAAATCGGACCCATCGATCGCATCTTCACGCGCATTGGCGCAGGCGATGATTTATCGCGTGGGCAATCCACGTTTATGGTGGAGATGACCGAAACCGCGAACATCCTGCACAACGCAACCCCTTCCAGCTTGGTACTGATGGATGAAGTCGGCCGCGGCACCTCGACCTACGACGGGTTGGCGCTGGCGCAAGCCTGTGCGGTGCAATTGGCGAAAAAAAACCGCGCGTTTGTGTTGTTTGCAACGCACTATTTCGAGTTAACCGAACTTGCCGCCCAATGCGAAACCATCGCAAACGTGCATCTTGATGCGATCGAATACGCCGAATCGCTGGTGTTTATGCACGCGGTGAAGGAAGGCCCCGCCAACCGCAGTTTTGGTCTGCAAGTGGCTGCATTGGCCGGTTTGCCGAAAGCCGTGGTGCAACAGGCGCGCGCCTATTTGCACACCTTGGAACACCGCCCGCCGGTGAAAGCGGCGGTTGGCCAGTCCGATCCGGCGAAGCAACCGCAGCTGACTTTGTTTGCGGAAAATACCGCCGCGCTCGACGCGTTACGGCACGTGAACCCGGATGATTTAAGTCCAAAAGAAGCGCTGGCTGAACTCTATCGGCTTAAGACGTTGCTCTAAACCGGCCTTTCCAACATCCATCGCCTTGCGCTCACCCCGAGCCTGTCGAAGGGTGCTTCGACGGGCTCAGCACGAGCGGTTTGTACGGGCTTTTTCAGCGCGTATCACTGCTCCATCTTAATCGCTTTTATGGCCCCATCATCGATAAACGCCTCGATGTTAAGGTCGTGCGCGATCGACGCCAGCGAAACAATGTGGTTTTTCTTTATTTTTACCTTATCGCTATTTTTCAGCAACAACCGATGCACCGGTTTTTGCACCTCGATCCGATAGCGCAAATGCCCACGTAAATCTTCCGGCGCCAACGTGGCGCCATCAAAATCGAATTGGCCGTCTTTATCGGCACGCAATACCATATCAAAATCGCTGGGCACGCTCGCCACGGTGCTGGTGGAGGATTTGATATCCCGGCTGCCACACGCCCCGAGCAGCAGGCAAGCCGCGATCAGCGCCGCGCAGTGGATCATCCTCGTTGTCGCTTTGGAAATTTGCATCAGTCGTCTCCTGGTTTAACAGCTTTGGCGTACCCAATCATGCGCGCGGCAACGTCACACCGCGCTGCCCCATGTATTTCCCGGCGCGGTCTTTGTAGCTGACTTCGCACAGCTCGTCCGATTCCAAAAACAGCATCTGCGCCACGCCCTCGTTGGCGTAAATCCGCGCCGGCAACGGCGTGGTATTGGAAAACTCCAGCGTAACGTGGCCTTCCCATTCCGGCTCCAACGGAGTTACGTTGACAATGATTCCACAACGCGCGTAGGTGGATTTTCCCAGGCAAATCGTCAGCACTTGCCGGGGAATGCGGAAATACTCAACCGTGCGCGCCAACGCGAACGAGTTCGGCGGGATGATGCAGACATCGGATTTCACGTCGACGAAACTGCGCGGATCGAAGTTTTTCGGGTCGACGATGGTGGAATTGATGTTGGTGAATACCTTAAATTCGTCCGCACAGCGCACATCGTAACCGTAACTGGAGGTGCCGTAGGAGATGGTGCGCCCACCGTTGCCGTCCTCGCGCAATTGCCCCGCGGCGAACGGCTCGATCATGCCGTGTTGTTCGGCCATGCGGCGGATCCATTTGTCGCTCTTAATGCTCATGCCAGCCTCAAGGTTTAGGTGTTTTGGATAACGATATTGGGAAATTGAATGCTCTTGTTGCGCGTATGCAAAGACAGCTTAGCCGCCACGTTGCGCGCAATGCCGCGATAAATTTGGCTTATCGCTGAACTTGGATCAACCGCCACGGTCGGCGTGCCGCCATCGGCCTGTTCGCGGATACCGATCGCCAGCGGTAGTGATCCCAACAGCGGCACTTGGTATTGCTCAGCCATACGTGCACCACCACCGGCACCAAAGATGTGCTCCTCGTGCCCGCACTTCGTACAAATATGCGTGCTCATGTTTTCGACGATGCCAAGCACCGGAACATCGACCTTCTCAAACATCTTCAAACCCTTGCGCGCGTCGAGCAACGCAATGTCCTGCGGCGTGGTAACAATCACCGCGCCCGACACCGGCACTTTCTGGCACAACGTCAGCTGGATATCACCGGTGCCAGGAGGCAGGTCGATAATCAAGTAATCCAAATCAACCCAATTGGTTTCATTCAGCAATTGCGTCAACGCCTGCGTCACCATCGGCCCGCGCCAGATCATCGGCGTGTCTTCCTCGATCAGAAAGCCGATCGACATCGCTTGCAAACCGTAATTCACTTTAGGCTCGATGGTGTGGCCGTCCTTCGAATCGGGTTTTCCGGACAGACCCAACATGCGCGGAATGCTGGGGCCGTAGATGTCGGCATCCAAAATTCCGACCTTGGCACCTTCGGCCATCAGAGCCAGCGCCAAATTGACCGCCGTGGTTGATTTGCCGACACCGCCCTTGCCGGACGCAATGGCAATGATGTTCTTCACGTTTGGCAGCGGCGTTAAGTCTTTCTGTACCTTGTGCGCATACACGCGCCAAGCGACATTGACGCTGACTGCGGAAATACCCGATTGACTGGTAAGTAAGCGTTGCACCTCCTCAGTCAACGTGGACTTAAACCCGTCGGCCGGATAAGCCAACACGATATCAACCGCCACCTTATCCGCATCAATGCCAACGCCACGCACCGCACCACTGGTGACGATGTCCAGGCCAGTGTAGGGATCGATCACGCTTAAGAGCAGACTTTTGATTTGCTCTTGGTTTAACTGGGTCATGGTCGGGATTGCTCGAAAGCGAAATAAAGCAGGCGATTGTAGCTGAGGCGTACGCCCCGCGGCACCCGCTTTCAGAAAAATAACCCGCCGCCGCACGATGAATCTTGCTGTTCAGCTTCTGTTTATTGGAGCTGGGGCCAGTTTCGCGTACCATCCCCGCGCTGCCCTTGTCGGGTTGGCTTGTTTCAAACATCTTCTGGAGAACTTTTACTCATGACTAACCTTTCTCGCGCCCTTCTTTCCGTTGGTTTGGTATTCGCAATCAGCGCATGCCAACAGCAATCCGCTCCAACCCAAACGACGGCCAAACCCGCCGCTCCCGCTCCGGCACCGACCCAGCCGGTAGCAGCACCGACCGCCAGCAGCATTGGCGTGGCCGAATGCGATGATTACTTAAACAAATACGAAGCCTGTGTGAACGGCAAAGTGCCGGAAGCCGCACGCGCATCGCTCAAACAAAGCCTCGACGCCACCCGTGGCGCTTGGAAATCGGCAGCCGCCACCCCAGCCGGTAAAGAAGGCTTGGCATCGGCTTGCAAACAAGCCTACGACGCTTCCAAAGCCGCGATGAGCCAATACGGTTGTACCGATTTCTAAACCGCGTTACCTGTACTTAAGGGGCAGTCGCAAACTGCCCCTCCTCTTGCCAACAATCCGCTGAAAGCCGCATGGCCAAGTCACGCCATACCCTTGTTACCAGTGCCCTGCCCTACGCCAATGGTCACTTGCATCTCGGCCATTTGGTCGGCTACATCCAGGCCGATATTTGGGTGCGCGCACGCCGGATGAACGGGGAGACGGTGCATTTTGTCTGCGCCGACGATGCGCACGGCACGCCGATCATGTTGGCGGCGGAAAAAGCCGGTTTGGCGCCGGAAGTCTTTATTCAAGGCATCCAAGCCAGCCACGAGCGCGACTTCAAGGCGTTTCAAGTCGATTTCGATTTCTATCATTCGACCCATTCCGAAGAAAACCGCGAACTGGCAACGCTGATTTACACGCGCCTTAAAACCGGCGGCGCGATTGCTCAACGCACCATCCAGCAACTTTACGATCCGGTGAAGCAGATGTTTTTACCGGACCGCTATATCAAAGGCGATTGCCCGAACTGCGGCAGCCCCGATCAATACGGCGACAATTGCGAAGTCTGCGGCAAGGCGTATGCCCCCACCGATCTTAAAAATCCGCGCTCGGTGGTTTCGGGCGCGACGCCGGAACTGCGCGATTCAGAGCATTACTTTTTTAAATTAGGTAAATTTGAAAACTTTTTACGCGAATGGTTAGCTGGCGATATCGCACATTCCTCGGTCAAGGCAAAATTGCAGGAATGGATGACCAGCGGCTTGCGCGATTGGGACATCTCGCGCGACGCGCCGTATTTCGGCTTTCCCATCCCCGATGCCCCGGGTAAGTTTTTTTACGTTTGGCTCGATGCGCCCATCGGTTATCTGGCCAGTTTCAAAGCCTATTGCGCGAAGCACGGCGTCGATTTCGACGCTTTTTTAAACGCCGATAGCGCCAATGAGATGCACCATTTCCTAGGCAAAGACATCATCAATTTTCACGGCCTGTTCTGGCCGGCGATGCTGCACGGCGCCAATTTCCGCACACCGACGCATCTGCACGTCAACGGTTATCTCACCGTGAACGGCGCGAAGATGTCGAAATCGCGCGGCACGTTTATCCAGGCGCGCACCTATCTCGATGCCGGGTTGAATCCGGAGTATTTGCGCTATTACTTTGCGACGAAATTAGGGCCCGGGGTCGATGATTTGGATTTGAACCTCGAGGATTTTTCCGCACGCGTCAATTCGGACTTGGTCGGCAAGTTCGTCAACATTGCGAGCCGCGCCGGGAAAATACTGCACGACCATTTCGGCGGGCGCATTGCGCGCTCACCCGATTTGATCGATATTGAAACGAAACGGCTTATTCCACTGCATTATAAAAGCGGCCGCTACCATTTCGCTATCGAGGCGACGATGGCGCTGGCCGATCAAGTGAACAATTATCTGCAGCAGCAGGAGCCTTGGAAAAAAGTAAAGGATCACTCCAACGCAACCGCCCTGTCGGAGGCGCAAATTGCTTGCAGCCGCGCGCTCGAGGCGTTTCGGGTGCTAACGGTTTTCCTCAAACCCATTCTTCCGCAGTTGAGCCAGCATGCAGAACAGTTCCTCGGCGTACTTCCTCTTACGTGGGGGGATACGGAAACGCCGTTCGCTGACGGACACCCAATCAATAAATACGAACATTTACTGGCCCGCGTCGATCCCAACCACATTGAAGCCATGATCACAGCCTCGAAAGAATCGCTCGGTACGAACACGACAGAAACGCCATCAACCGCAGCGGCAGCAACAAAACCTATTGCTGCACAAACTACGGCCGCTGCCGCCATCACCATCGACGATTTCGCCAAACTCGACCTGCGCATTGCGCGTGTCGTGGCATGCGAAGCGGTTGAAGGTTCCGACAAACTGCTGCGCTTCCAACTCGATTTGGGCGATCATCAGCGCCAAATTTTTTCCGGCATCAAAGGCGCTTATGCGGAACCGGAGAAATTAATCGGCCGCCATGTCGTCGTGATCGCGAATCTGGCGCCGCGCAAAATGCGTTTCGGTCTATCCGAAGGCATGATTTTATCGGCTGGCAGCGGCGGCGCGGATTTGTTCTTATTGGATGTGGATTCCGGCGCCAAGGCGGGAATGCCGGTAAAATGACCGGATGGTTCCCGGCAACGATTCCACATTGATTGACCGCATCGACGATCTGCTGCCGCAGACGCAATGTGGAAAATGCGGCTACAACGGCTGTCGACCTTATGCGCAAGCAATTGCAGCGGGTGAGGCCGAAATCAACCAATGCCCGCCGGGCGGCGCGCCGGGCATAAGTGATCTAGCCAACCTGCTGGGCCGCGCACCGCTTGCGCTTAACCCGAAAAACGGGACCGAAACGCCAAAGACCATTGCCCGGATCGATGAGAGCGTCTGCATCGGCTGCGTCAAATGCGTGCAGGCCTGCCCAGTGGATGCGATCGTCGGCTCTGCAAAATTGATGCATACCGTGATCACGGAGGATTGCACTGGCTGCGAGTTGTGCATTCCGCCGTGCCCAGTGGACTGCATCGCAATGGTGCCAATGCCGCCACCGTTGGCGCAACGCAACCGCGCCGCCCAATGGCGCCAGCGTTATCTAGCGCGTCAGGCGCGTCTAGCGCATCAGGAATCCCTGCGTTCATTGCAAATCCAAACGCGCAAAATGGAAGTCAAAAAACCCGAAATCAGCAAAGCCGCCGTTAACGAGGCAATTGCTCGCAGCAAAGCCAAGAAAGGCGATCGCGGGATTCCGCCGCGTTGATGCGTTGAGGACCGGTGCCAGGTCACCCACCGTTTTTATCATTTGTAATTTGCCCGACGTGGAAACGTTTATCGTGCAAATTTACCGGAAAAAAAATAAGCAACCCTTGTTTTTCCAGCGCTAACGGCTTGGCACAGCAAATGCTACTTACCTTGCGCCGCCAACATCGCGGCATCACTCCAACAACTCAACAGGAAATCACCATGGAACACAAAACCCAAACTCCTTCCAAATACGGCAATCAAACGCAAGGCGGAAAACACGCCCCCGCTCAACCCAGCGACGGCAATCGCAAATCCAATCAATCCAATCCGAATAAAACGGATCAGAAGAACTTGAGTAACGATAAAGAGGGTCGCGATAAAACCCGCACGCCCTCACAACGCAACGATGTCGACGAGTAGAAGTCGGGCTCTGTTGAACGCCTATGTCGATATGGCAACCGGCCACTAGCCGGCTGCCATCGCGTCAATAAAGCAGTACGCGCAATGCTTGCATATTCAATCTCCGGACGCCGAGTCACGCTGACCGCTTGACTCGGCTTTATTGTTCCGGGAGTGACAGCTATCCATCGACGATGGTCGGTGGCTGGAACGGTTTATCAATTCCGGGAGGCAGCGGCTGCGGATCTCCGGGTGGGATGGTCGGGGATCCCGGTTGTTCGGGAACCTCCGGTATGCCTTTAGGTGGGGGATCACCCGGCTCAATCGGTCGCGCAGGTCTCCCGGGCTCTGGCGAATGAGCATAGTGCGCATGGGCCTGTGTCATATTTGTCTCCCGGTTGCTTGCAAAGAAACACGGGCATTGATGGCAATGCCGCCATTAGGGCGTATCACGAATTGTGCCAATAAGTTTCATGGAGGTAATTTGGAAAGGCGGCTAAAATTGCTGCGCTGTTTCTAAACGATAAGACCATGAATCACCCGAAACGCGAGGAAATCTTCCGGCGCCTATGCCAGTTAAACCCGCACCCCACCACCGAGCTTAACTACGCGACGCCGTTTGAGCTGTTGATCGCCGTCATATTGTCCGCACAAGCGACCGATGTCAGCGTGAATAAAGCCACGCGCACGTTGTTCCCCGTTGCCAATACCCCAGCAAAACTGCTTAAGCTTGGCG
Source organism: uncultured Rhodanobacteraceae bacterium (assembly GCA_964466115.1). Lineage (GTDB taxonomy): Bacteria > Pseudomonadota > Gammaproteobacteria > Xanthomonadales > Rhodanobacteraceae > Pseudolysobacter. The sequence goes on from CAYXMH010000001.1 coordinate 197,121, forward strand.
AAACAAAGCTGAAACGCCATATCGCCAGCATTGGCCTATTTAACGCCAAAGCCAAGAACATCCTCGCCACTTGCCAAAGACTGCTCGATCACTACAACGGGGAAGTGCCGCGCACACGCGAAGCGTTGGAATCCCTACCTGGGGTCGGGCGTAAGACCGCCAATGTGATCCTAAATACCGCCTTTGGCGAGCCGACCATAGCCGTGGATACGCATATCTTCCGCGTCGCCAATCGCACCGGACTCGCGCCGGGCGCTAACGTCGCCCGCGTTGAGGCCGCATTGGAAAAATACGTACCCGCCGAATTCAAAAAAAACGCGCACCACTGGCTTATTTTACATGGACGCTATGTGTGCAAAGCGCGCAAACCGGATTGCTCGCACTGCGTGATTTGCGACTTGTGTGAGTACCAAGAAAAAAACTTCGCCTCGAATAACAAAACCGTAACGAGGTGACCGATATAGTGGAAGCAATGCCCATTGCAATCATTCAGGCCAGTGCCTTATTAATCCTTGGCTGTAGCAATAAAATTGTCACGAACTCCGGTCACTCTTGCCATCCATTAAGCGCAGTACGGTGCTAGGCGAAAACTTGCGCAGTGCAGCACAAATTCACCTTGTCTACCTGTCGCACTTGCCTTACTGTACGCGCCTCAACAAATCGCGTAGCTCATGGGTGACAATCGCATTTCACCACCTATAACGTTGTGTCGGTTTGTCGTGCAGTGATCTGCTGATAATCAGCAGCTTTAAGCTCGCAAGGGCTCGTTGTAATAAACACAATAACCACCCCATTAATGGAGAACACACGCATGTCGAATAAAATGATCAAACCGTTGACCTTGGCCGTCGGTGCAGCATTCATCGGCTCGGTGTCACTTAGTCAGATCGCGCACGCCAGCAACGCATTTCAACTCAACCAAATGAGCTCCGGTTACATGGTTGCCGATAACGCCAAGGCCCCCGCCGATAAAGGCAAAGAAGGCAAATGCGGCGAAGGCAAATGCGGTGTAGCCAAAATGGACACCAATAAAGATGGAAAAGTATCCAAAGCCGAAGCCGACGCCGCCCACGAGCAGCACTTCGACAAAATGGACACCAACAAAGACGGTTTCGTAGATCAAGCCGAATGGGATGCCGCGCACAAGGGTAAAGAAGGCTCCTGTGGCGCCGACAAGAAGGGCAAAGAAGGTTCTTGTGGCGCCGATAAGAAAGGCAAGGAAGGCTCCTGCGGTGCTGACAAGAAAGCTAAAGAGGGTTCTTGTGGCGCCGATAAGAAAGGCAAAGAAGGCTCCTGCGGCGGCCACTCCGCTTAAGGTTACAGCAATGAGTCCGCGCTCCCCTGTACACGGTGCCGGACTCGGTCTGCGGCGGGCCTTATTGGGCCCGCTGCAACAATCTCCCGATGCTACGATCGATTTTTTTGAGATTGCGCCGGAAAACTGGATCAATATCGGCGGCAAGCTCGGCCGAACACTGCGCTCCTTCACCGAACGTTATCCGTTCGTTTGTCACGGCTTATCATTATCTCTCGGCGGCCCCGCCCCGCTGGATGAAACCTTACTGATTAAAATTCGCCGCCTGCTCGATCAACATCAAATCCCGCTTTACAGCGAGCATTTAAGTTACTGCTCGGACGATGGCCATCTGTACGATCTGATGCCAATCCCATTCACCGAGGAGGCCGTGCATTGGGTGGCGCAACGCATTGCGCGCACGCAAGATATCTTAGGTCGGCGCATCGCGATCGAAAACGTTTCCTATTACTTGGCACCGGGCCAGGAATTACCGGAGGTCGATTTTATCCGCGCCGTATTGGATGAAGCCGATTGCGATTTGCTGCTCGACGTCAACAACATCTATGTCAACAGCGTGAATCACGGCTACAACGCGGAAGAGTTTCTGGCAGCGATGCCGGGTGAGCGCATCGCTTATATGCACGTCGCCGGTCATTACGATGAAGCACCGGATTTGCTCGTCGATACGCACGGCGCCGCCGTCATCGATCCGGTCTGGACGTTGCTCGCCAAAGCCTATGCGCTATTCGGCGCCCGCCCCACGCTGCTTGAACGCGATTTCAATTTTCCACCGATTGCGGAATTAAACGCAGAACTGCACCAGATACGTCAATTGCAGAACGCCCATTCGTCACCGGCCGAAATTGCGCAAAATGTCCGCCGCGCCTAGTCCAGCGGGCCGCACGCGCGCCCTGCAGTACCAATTTTCCGCCCACCTGCGCGACCCGCAACGCAACCCAGCCCCCGCTGGCCTTGAGGATCGGCGCTTAAAAATTTACCGCGAGTTGTTTTTCAACAATATTGAAAGTTTACTTTCGTCCAATTTTCCCGTTATTCGCACCCTGTACGACGATACCCGTTGGCATGCCCTGGTGCGCGCGTTCTACTGCGAACACCAATGCCACACGCCGTTGTTTCCGGAAATCGCGCGCGAATTCCTGCGCTATTTGGAAACACGCCAAGCCAATAACGAGCCCGATCCGCCGTTTTTGCTGGAGCTCGCCCACTACGAATGGGCTGAATTGGCATTGAGTCTTGAGGAAACCGACATCAGCGGCGTCCCCCACGATCCGGACGGTGATCCCGTGCGTGGCATCCCGGTGGTTTCACCGTTGGCATGGCGGCTGGGTTATCGTTTCCCCGTGCACCGCATCCGCCCCGACTATCAACCCGATACCGCGCCGGAGCAACCGACGTTACTGCTGCTGATTCGCGACCGCGATGATCAAGTGCGTTTTCTTGAAATCAACGCGCTAACGGCGGTGTTGCTCGAACGCCTGCAGGACAATTCAGTGCAATCGGGCATGGCGTGCCTTAATGAGGTGCTGAGCGAAAGCGCCGCGGAGAACTTAGAACCGCTACGCAACGCCGGTATCGCGCTCCTCGGCGAACTTAAAGCACGCGCGGCTATACTTGGCACGCGCATTTGATCCGCCCATTCCATTTAGCCCAGCGAGAACATCCGTATGCCACTGACACAAGCCGCAATGCTCAATGCGTGGGAAGCCCTAACCGCCCGCCTGCGCGGCATCGGTCAATTGCTGCCGCCGCTGATCATGCGCTTGATTATGGGCTGGGAGTTTTACGAATCCGGCCTTGAAAAATACCACGGTGAAAACTGGTTCACCGACATCCAGAACAAGTTTCCTTTCCCTTTCAACATCATTCCTTCCGATTTAAGTTGGGCGATGGCCACGTACTTTGAATTAGGCGGAGCTGTTTTGTTGATCTTTGGTCTATTTACACGTTTCGCCGCTTACAGCCTCCTGGTGCTGACCTTTGTCGCGACCGCCGCGGTGCACTGGCCCGACATGATTGCCATGTGGGGCGATCTGGCGAAGGGCTATGCAATCACCGACATGGGTTACGGCAATTTTAAACTGCCATTGCTGTTTGTGGTGCTGTTGTTACCGCTTATTTTTCAAGGCCCGGGTAAGTTAAGTCTGGACTATTTGCTTGCGCGCGGGCTTAAAGCCAACCCGATGCCGCGCGCCATTGTCGATGCTTACGCATGGGGCCTTGCCGCGCTTGCCTTGGGTTTGCCATTTGCGATGTTGATGCCCCTGCTCGGTTACGTATTATTGATTATGGGGATGGGCTTGCTGGGATTCGGGCGTTTTGCACGCACTTAATTTCATTACGATCTCTCATCGGATTCGGCATTCCCGCGCAGGCGGGAATGACGATAATGAAACCTTAAAGTGCGCCAGGAACCCCACCGTCACACTACTGTAAGAAATCTCCCCTACGCTACGCCGGTTTCCAATCCAACCGAGCGTATAACTATGAAAATCAATCCCCGATATTTAGCTGTTGCTATTCTTGCCGCACTGCCTTTCTCAGCGCACGCCGAAATCGCTATCGACGTCATCGGCGGCTACGAAGTCAGTCTTGAAGGCTTAATGCAAGCCGATGGCAACTGGTACCACAACGATGTTGCCGACCTTAATGGCCCTACCGGAAACGACGGCAAAGATTCCGAGTTCGAGATGCGCCGTTCTGAGGTGGTTTTGAAAGGCAAAGGCACCAGCTTCGACTGGGTGGTCGGTTACGACGGCAAGGCCAACAAATGGCTCGACGTCGACGCCAAATGGAAACTCGGCAACAATTACCTGATGTTCGGCCAATTCAAACAGCCCAACAGCCAGGAAGAATTGTCGAGCACCAAAAACAACGATTTCATTTCAAAAGCGATGGTCACGAATTTATTCGGCCTGTCGCGCCGCCTGGGTGTGGCTTACGGCAGCGATAAAGCAAACTGGGGCTACAGCGTGAACGCGTTCGGCCGCGAATTAACGCGCAACCTCACCGAAGGCGCCGGCTACGGCGGCCGTTTCTATTACGCGCCGTGGAACGAGGCCGGACAAGTGCTGCACTTCGGTGTTTCCGCGGTGGACTACGACACGCACTTCGATACCGCGCGTTTACGCGTACGTCCGGACGCCGACCTTTCGGTGGCGCGTTTGGTCGACACCGCGAACCTAACCGACGCCGATCGTCAACGCACGTTTGGATTAGAAGGAATGTGGGTAGGCGGACCGTTCAAGGTGCAAAGCGAATACATGACCTCGACCGTGGAGCGCCTATCGCACGATAACTTCACCGGCGACAGCTGGTACGTTTCCGGCGTGTGGAACATCACCGGAGAAACCTGGGGCTACAAAGCCGGGGTACCCACCACCCCCTTGCCGAACGAACCCGGCACCGGCATGTGGCAAGTCGGCGTGCGCTACGACAAAACCAACTTGAACGACAACCTGGTCAAAGGCGGCGAGGAAGGCAACTGGACCCTTGGCGTAAACTGGTATTTGCGTTCCAATTTCAAACTGATGTTCAACTACGTAAAAGTCGACAGCACCAAATTCAGCTCTTCGCTGCATCACGATGTTGACGACAGCCCCAACATTCTGGAAACGCGCGTTCAGTTCTATTGGTAAAAAGCGTTAATTGCAAGATCCGGGGGCGAAACGCCCCCGCTTTTGCCTTAACTTATAATTGCAAAAAGGATAATTATGCCTATTTTAAATAAATGCCGCATTCTCGTCGCCGGCCTCGCCTACTTGATCGCAACCAGCGTGTACGCCACCGACATCACCGGCGCCGGCTCCACCTTCGTTTATCCGATCCTCGCCAAATGGTCGGCCGACTACAACGCTAAAACCGGTAACAAAATCAATTACCAATCGATCGGTTCCGGTGGTGGTATCGCGCAAATTAAATCGGCAACGGTTGATTTTGGTGCATCCGATAAACCGCTGGATCCGAAAGAGCTGGCCGATGCAGGTTTAGGACAGTTCCCAACCGTCATCGGTGGCGTTGTACCGGTGGTGAATCTTGATGGAGTTGAACCAGGCAAGATTCAATTTACCGGCGCCGTATTGGGCGACATGTTTCTTGGAAAAATCCAGAAATGGAATGACCCGGCCATCGTTGCACTGAACAGCGGTGTCACCCTGCCCGATGCGCGCATCACCATCGTGCACCGCTCGGACGGCTCCGGCACCAGCTTTAACTTCACCAATTATCTGGCCAAAGTCAGCCCCGAGTGGAAAAGCAAAGTCGGCGAAGGCACGACCGTGCCCTGGCCCACCGGCATCGGCGGCAAAGGCAACGAAGGAGTGGCCGCTTACGTAAAACAAATCAAGGGCTCGATCGGATATGTCGAGTTGGCCTACGCACAGCAAAACAAGATGACCTACGGTGCCATGCAAAATGCCGCCGGCAAATTCGTCCAGCCCACCATGGAAAGCTTCCAAGCGGCCGCCGCCAGCGCCGACTGGAAAAATTCCAAAGATTTCTTTTTGGTCATCACCAACGCGCCGGGCGAAAAATCGTGGCCAATCACCGCCACCGTTTTCATCTTAATGTACAAACAACCCAAAGACGCCGCACGCTCCAAAGCCGTGTTCGATTTCTTTAAATGGGCGCTTGAAGGCGGTCAAAAACAGGCCGAGACATTGGATTTCGTCCCATTGCCGGAACCGCTGGTGAAGCAAATTGAAGCGTATTGGACGAGTGAGTTTAAATAAAAATCGCGTTACTTACGCAAACGAACAAAAAGGCCACGCAATGCGTGGCCTTTTTGTTTCACAATGCATCCAGCGGACTCAACACACCGCGCCCACCGCGATTCATCACGTGCGTATATATCTGGGTAGTGCTGACGTCTTGATGCCCGAGTAATTCCTGCACCGTGCGAATGTCGTATCCCGCTTGCAACATATGCGTGGCGAAACTATGGCGCAAAACGTGTGGCGTGCACGGCTTATCGATTCCAGCGCGCTTAGCCGCGAGTGAAACGCTTTTCTGAATCGACTGCTCATGCAAATGATGGCGCCGCTCAACCCCGGAGCGCGGATCCACACTGCGCACGGCACTCGGGAAAACATATTGCCAACCCCAAGCCTTCGCCGCGTTTCGGTACTTCAATGCCAATGCATCCGGCAACCAAACCTCACCAAATCCCTCATCGAGATCTTGTCGATGCAGTAAGCGCGCACGATCCATCTGCTCACGCAATGGCAGAATGAGATTTTCTGGCAGAACCGTAACACGGTCCTTGTTGCCTTTACCTTCGCGAATAATGATCTCGCGCCGCTCAAACTCCACATCTTTGACCCGCAAACGCAAACCTTCCAGCACGCGCATACCCGTTCCATACAACAACGACGCCAGCAACCACATCACACCGTTAAGCTCCAACAACAGCTCACGCACTTCCCGTTGGGTCAACACCACCGGCAACCGTCTAGCAACTTTGGCAGCCACCACCTCACCCAGCCAAGGCAAATCAATCTTCAGTACTTTTTTGTACAGAAACAACAAAGCCGCCTTGGCTTGATTCTGGGTGCTTCCCGAAACATTACGCACCACTGCCAAATGAGTCAGGAACGCTTCCACTTCGAAAACACCCATATCACGCGGATGACGTTTGCCATGGAACATGATGTAGCGCCGCACCCAGTCCGCATAGACATCTTCCGTGCGAATCGAATAATGCAATGCACGAATACAACCGCGCAGCTGATCCAGTAATTTTGGCGGAGGTACGCCAGTACTGATGGCATTTTCTGATTGGTACATCTGTAAAATATTAGGCGGCCTAAATCGATCATGCAAGATACTTCTGATAGAAAAATTCTTTTATGTTTCAGCTCTATTCGAAAACGATGATTATCGTTATTGACTTTAGACCAACCTAACGCAACACTTATCGCAATTCTAATTCTAGTTATGCCTACTCTGCATCGGGCCGTATCTAGACTGCGCGAAATCCCGGATAATCCGACGCATGGACCTCTTTGACGCTATACATGCTGGGGTATCGGAATCCCCGCCCCCACACACAGACCGGCCGGTTTCAGCCGTGGACGCCATCATTGCTGATAGTTTCCGACGTGCCTTTGACAGCTACCACCGAGACAAATCAACCGCGCCTTTACTCCTGAACGGCGACGCGCTTGCCGTCTTGAAGGAGCTTCCAGCGGACTCCGTAGACTTCGTAATGACATCCCCTCCTTACTGGGGAAAGCGAGAGTACGACAATGGCGGCATTGGACTGGAAGCCAATTACCAAGACTTTGTAAGAGACCTTGCAGCAATCTGTGCCGAGCTAAAGCGCGTCCTGAAGCCGACGGGCTCCTTCTGGCTCAACCTTGGCGATACTTACAACGATAAAGGGCTGGTGGGCATCCCTTGGCGGGTGGCGTTTGAGCTTACCGACAACCAAGGTTGGATACTCAGAAACAGCGTCGTATGGAACAAGTTGAAAGGCGGGATGGACAACAGCAAAGACCGACTCGCCAATTTGCATGAACACGTATTCCATTTCGTGAAGCAGGCCAGGGGCTACTACTACAACGCAGACGAAATTCGCTCAAAACCGAGAGAAGCAAAGATTGTTAACGGAACGGTTATCTCTGCGACCGGCGTCTCTGGTGTTCGATACAAGCGACAGATTGAACTCTCGACAGCCCTGAACGAGGACGAGAAAGAGGCTGCCTTCAGTGCGCTAGAAAAGATGCTTGCAAGTGTTGCAGGTGGAGATATTTCTGATTTCCGAATGATTATTCGGGGCCAGCAACGCACCACACACTCCGACAGCGCCAAGGTTTCCGGACGCGCGAAAGAGCTACGAGACAAAGGCTTCTACTTCTTGAAATACCATCCAAAGGGAAGCAAACCGGGTGACGTGTGGGACATCATTCCCGAGGATACGCAACGGCGTGAAACTCACTTTGCGGCGTACCCCCAAGATCTTTGTCGTATACCGCTGCTAGCGACTTGCCCTGAAAACGGTATTGCACTCGATCCGTTTTGTGGGACAGGTACAACCCTCCTCGCCGCTCGTAGTCTTGGCCGTAAGTCTATTGGCTGAATCGCCCCGGATTCCCTAGACATTCCCGAGCCTCAAAGAATATTGCCGTTCATACTCTACTGGGGAAATTCGATTGTTGTAACCATGCCGACGTTTTGGGTTATAAAACATTTCGATGTAATCAAAGATATCCAAACGCGCCTCTTCTCGGGTTGCATAGATGCGGCGTTTAATGCGCTCTCGCTTAAGCAACTGAAAAAAACTTTCAGCAACCGCATTATCATGGCAATTACCGCGACGGCTCATGCTACCGACTAAACGGTTTGCCTTTAAAAAATCTTGCCAGTCGTAGCTGCTGAATTGACTACCCTGATCCGAGTGAACAATGACCTCGTGTTTTGGCTTGCGTCGCCACGTTGCCATCAGAATTGCGTTGAGTGCCAAATCGCTGGTCATGCGCGGTTGCATGGACCAACCCACGATTTGGCGCGAGAACAAATCCAACACCACCGCCAAATAAAGCCATCCTTCGTAAGTACGAATGTAAGTGATATCGGTCACCCAAGCTCGGTTCGGCTCAGACACATCAAATTGCTGTTGCAACCGATTGGGTGCGAGGTGTGCGGGGGTGCCACTCTTGTGACTTGGTCGACGCCGTCGTCCATAACCGGTCTGTGATCTTAAGCCCGCTGCACGCATCAAGCGCGCCACACGATGTTTGCCACAACGCTCTCCCATCTCCTTAAGATCGTCACGTACCTTGCGATATCCATACACACCACCGCTTTCCTGCCAAGCCTGCTTGATCTGTTCGGTCTGGCGCTGATCCTCAACCGATCGTGCTGACATCGGTTGTCGACACCACGCGTAGTATCCGCTGGGATGAACGTCTACAACGCTGCATAAACGCCGCACCGCGTAGTGCTCTTCATAGGCTTTCACAAATGCGTACCTCACCCGGACTGCTTGGCAAAGTACGCGGCGGCCTTTTTTAGGATGTCGCGCTCTTCCGTCACTCGGCGCAACTCTGCCTTGAGTTGCCGAAGTTCTTCTTGCGTACCGTTTCGTTGCGCTTGTTCAACCGGATCACCCGCATAGCGTTTGACCCACGCGTACAAACTGTGACCGCTCATACCCAACCGTCCGGCTACCTCCGCAACCGAATGGCCTCGTTCCGTCACCTGTTTAACTGCACCAACCTTGAACTCTTCTGTATATCGCTGTCTGCCTTTCATTTCCATCTCCTGATTGCCTCATGTTAGAGGCTACAGGATGTCTATGAAATCCGGGGCGATTCAATATGATGGCTCATCACCGCCAGGTTATTCGTTATATCAATTGCAATGTACAACCGATGGACTTCCCGCATCGAGTCCTTTCACAAGTGAATTAGTCGGTGATATGCCGACAACTTTTGGAAGTGATTTAATTGCAAATATGACCCTCTTCACGCTCGATCGAATTTTTGCTGACCAGTTTGAATAGCTCCTCCTTTTAGCGTAGGCGACATAGGAACCAATGCGACTCCACCATGGCCGACGAACATCTTCTACAGGGTTCATGTCACTGCGGTGCAGTTCGCCTCACGCTGCCATCAGCACCCGAAAAGGCAACCAAATGCAACTGTTCCCTCTGCAGGCGCCTTGGCGGACTCTGGGCGTATTACGAGTTCGGCACGGTTCGGGTAGAGGGACATCCGGAAAACACCACCGAGTACATTTGGGGCGATAAGACGCTACGCAACGTGCGCTGCAAGACCTGCGGGTGCGTGACGCATTGGGAACCACTCGTACCGGAAACGGGTAGCAAGCACGGCGTCAACCTCAATAACTTCGATCCGCGTCTTCAGCAGTCTGTTCAGATTCGCCGTTTCGATGGTGCGGACACTTGGACATTCATCGACTGAGCGGACCGCCGCAGTGCCGCCCAACCATTCCATCGAGGGGACGTGCAACATCCGGCTTCGCCAGCTGCCGCCTGCCGCTTATGTCAACCGTTAGGTTTCTGCCAAATATATTATACTCTTGACATATCATTATTGGTATATACATAATGAGTTATGTGGAGAATCGAGGAACACCGTCGTATCGAAAAACAACTTTCGGGTTCCGTTCCTATTGAGATTCTGAAGCGTTACGAGAAATGGAAAGACATTGCCAGACTATCGGGACCGCCGGGATTACGAACCATCAAAGGATTTCATGATGAAGCCCTATCCGGGGAATGGAAAGGACATCGTTCCTCCCGACTCGGGTTGCAATGGCGCGTGATTTACCGAGTCGTTGCCAATGTATTGCTGATTCAGGTTATTCAAGTCACCGCCCATGATTATAGGAGGCCATGAGATGAAAACATTCCGTCCTGCGAAAAAACGAGTTGAGGTCTCGGTGGGAGAGTCTGTTCGTATCGTGCGCGAACTCCAAGAGCTCAGCCAAAACCAACTTTCCGAGCTCACGGGCATTCCCCAAGCGACCATCTCAGCCATTGAAAACGGACGAGTAAATTTAGGTATCGAACGTGCGAAGGTGCTTGCTCGTTCCCTCAAGTGCCATCCTGCTGTATTAGTCTTTCCCGGCTGGGAGGTTTCGCTTGGCCATGCAGCCTAACCAAGCAACGGCTAAGTCATCACGTTGATTGCCCTGCAACCGCGCGTCGGTTTACTTTTTGAGTAGGTGTAATATGGTAGATGGGCCCGAGTTGTTAAAAATATGGCACTTCCCAATTACCCTACGACATGGCCTTACCTTGGTCGCTCGCCAAGATGCAATCGCATGCGTCCAACGAATCGTTTCAGGACAGTGTCGGTTCTATGGCTATGATGCTTTTACTGTCTTTACTGATAACAACATTCAGCCACATATGGAGTTCAGCTGTAGCTGGGAGCAATCCAATCCGTCACTCGATACTCTATTGGCTACACTGCATTCACATCCCGCAAACATCACTCATTATGAATTTGTGTTTGAGAGCGCCGTCTAATGGCTCACTCCATGGACATGGGTTCCCCTGGCCTAACCTGGCAACCACGCCGACCGCGGTTACGTCATCGCGTTTCCTGCGCCACATCCCTGGGGACAAGCGGCGCGTCGTGAGTGAACCGGTGTGCTAGATGATGTCATTTGCGTCCTGCATCGAACGGCTAACGTTGGGCGTGATCATGCCGTTTCATTTTTTAAAGGGAGAGTTCAGATGCGTTACAAACGATTTGCGGTTGCCGCTGCACTTTCCATCTTTTCGGCATTCGCCCTAGCGGAAACCGCCACAGCGGATTCAAACCCGCCTTCAAGCAATCATCCAGAACAAAAACCCATGACCCGAGTCACGGGCATTGGCGGCGTTTTCCTGAAGGCAAAGGACCCAGCAAAGCTGCGCGCCTGGTACAAAGAGCACCTTGGCATTGACGTTCAAGTATGGGGCGGAGCAAAGTTTCATTGGGCGGATGGTTCAGGCCATCCAATTGCCGGAACCACCGCATGGTTCGTGGGAGACGGGAAGAACTTTGCGCCCAGCACCGCGTCGTTTATGGTCAACTATCGGGTGTCCGACCTCCATGCACTTTTGGCTGCGCTGCGTACGGAAGGATGTGAGGTCTTAGAGAAAACCGAAGAATCCGAGTACGGCAAGTTTGGTTGGGTCATGGACCCTGAGGGTAATAAAGTCGAGCTGTGGCAACCGCCCGAAGGAAAGTAAACGTGTGTACACCCACCGAGGTGTTAGGCATCGCACCGGTTACGCTTCCGAAATTGGGTTTTTCAAATGCGGGTTATTGACAGCAAACGGTAAGGAATTAACGCATGTCCGATCGTACGGTTCGTCTTCATCGAATACTCCGCGCCAAGCCTGAGAAGGTCTATCGCGCGTTCCTCGAGCCAAGCGCCATGGCCAAATGGTTGCCTCCTTATGGCTTTACCTGCACGGTGCATCACCTAGATGCCCGCGTGGGAGGCACATTTCGGATGTCATTCCACAACTTCTCCAGCGGCAATGGACATTCATTCGGCGGTGAATACCTCGAACTGGTCCCGAACCAGACCCTTCGCTATACGGACAAGTTCGAAGACCCGAATTTGCCTGGTGTGCTAGAAGTGACCGTACAATTAAAGCCCGTCGTGTGTGGAACGGAGATCAACATCACTCAAAGCGGAATTCCAGACGCTATTCCGCTGGAGATGTGCTATCTCGGTTGGCAAGAGTCGATACTACAATTGGCAACGCTGGTCGAGCCTGACATTCCGGGATAGAAACGAAGATGCTCCCGCTTAAATCGACGCGCACGGTACGGCTGCATACTGGTATGGGGAGCTCGCTCCAATATGAAGCCTAAAATACCATCCAAACCGGTTGCTGGAGATATTGGGGGGTTTACGTCCGGGCTCTCAAGAACGTTGGTTTAACTCAAACACAGGTCATTACGGTGCAAGCGCTATTTGTCCACGGAATGGGTCGTTCGCCGCTATCCGGTTGGCCGCTCCTGCTGCGCCTGAAAATGGCAGGAGTGTCGGTTGGAACGTTCGGATATTTTGTATCCATAGAAGACTTCAACTCAATTGTGAAGCGCTTGGTAATAGCCATCACACAAATTGCCTTCAAGGGTGACTATGTCGTGATCGGGCACTCCCTGGGCGGAGTCCTATTGCGTGCAGCGGTAAGCGCTCTGCCTGCTGAAGTTCCCCGCCCAGGGCGCGCGTTCATGCTGGGGTCGCCTGTTCGTTCCTCTAGTCTGGCACTGAGCTTGAGCGGCAATCCAATCTTCCGGCTGCTCACCAGGGATTGTGGACAAATGCTGGGTTCAGGGTCGAGAATGAGTTCGGTCGCACCCATGCAGGCGCCAACCACCACGGTCATCGGTATTCAAGGATTGTCGCTTACTCGTCGCCACTTCGGTGCGGAACCTAACGACGGGGTTGTTTCAGTTTCGGAGGTATGTGCTGAATGGCAAGATGAGCAAATTCAGATCGAGCAGATGCACACTATCCTTCCGCTAAGCAGGCGAGTAGCCAAGATCATTCTTCAGCGATTGAAGCAAGCGGATAGCTGACACTTCCTGCCAACGGACGGTCGGCAGTCCGCTGAAATCAAGCGCGTTACGCGGCGCCGTATTGAAGTCTGCCATGCCGCTCCTGTACTGCCTTGCGCATGAAATACATTTCGAACTTCTAGGATGAAAACATGAAAAAACCGGATGCAACCCAAGACCTGCCGGCATCGGAACTCATCTCGGGAAAAATCGCCGAACTTAAGGGATGGCGCGGGGAAACCTTAAGCAGAATGCGCAAGCTCATTAAGGCCGCGGATCCGGACGTCGTCGAGGAATGGAAATGGATGGGCACTCCGGTTTGGTCGCACGAGGGCATCATCTGCACTGGCGAATCCTACAAGAAGGTTGTGAAGCTCACGTTCGCCAAGGGTGCATCTCTGAGGGATCCCGCCCGCCTCTTCAACTCGAGCCTCGACGGAAACGTACGCCGCGCCATTGACATCCACGAAGGGGAAGAGATTGATGCATCCGCCTTCAAGGCACTCGTTCGCCAAGCGATCGCTTTTAACCGTTCTAAAAAAAATCCAAGCCTTCAAAGAAAGCGACGTCATGAGAAATTCCGCCCCTGAACAGCCGGTCCGATATCGATCTTCTAACTATTGCGTGGTGTATTTCTTGATTGGGCGAGGTCGAGCATGATTTCCCTTCTTGGGCTGGTTAACGGATTACTCGCTTTAGGAACTCTTGTTTGGCCACTGGCCGTGTTTTCCACTATTTTCTTTTTTGATGCGCCGGGCTCATCGAGCAACTGGATTACCGTTGCGCTCGCCATATCAATTGCAACTTATCCAATTCCGGCCGTGTTAGGCAACGTCTTATTTTGGGCGAATCGAAAGACATCCAAGCCCGCTGCGCTGCTCCTATATACCGCCCTCAGTGCATTGGGTTACATCGCGATAGCCGCCTTTGTCGTACTGCTGGATTTGGTTTGTGCGGGAAAATTTGCATGCAATTGAAACACCGGACGATCCATTCAAGCGGAGTTTAAGGTTGTGACAAAGCTGCTTCATCCGTCCAAAGACAAGCGCGAGCAGTTCTTGCGGTTGGCGCAGGACTGGCAGGATAACGGAAACGATCGCTATCGCCTGGCGTTGGAAGACTTCGACGCGTACCTGGCGAAACTGCATCAATTCCAGGACGCCAGTCAGATACCCGTCGGCTGGGTTCCGGGAGTTGAATTTTGGCTTGAAGATGATGTTGGTGAAATCGTGGCTTGCATGCGTCTGCGGTTTTGGCTGACTCCGGCGCTTGAGGCCGACGGTGGCCATATCGGCTACGACGTGCGTCCGTCATCACGACGTCGCGGGTTTGGAACTGCAGCACTGGCGCTGGTATTGCCCGAAGCGCGGCGTCGAGGTCTTGAACGGGTGCGAATTACAGTGGATTCCAATAACCTGCCTTCGATCAAGATCGTCGAGAGAAATGGCGGAGTTCTTTCGGGCGAAACCCTCTCCGAAAGGACAGGCAAACCGATCAAACAGTACTGGATCGACACATCGCGGTGACTACTACTCAACATGCCGTTGCAGCGGACGATCGATAGTGCGACTTACCCATATTTATTTATATAATTCGAACTATTCTTTGTGGGTAACGTCTGCGTCTTGCTTTTACTGCTGAATGCGACGATGCTAGCACTAGGCAGTTTGGACCATGTTTACCGATATTCCCCTGTGGTTTTTAGTACTGAGTTTGATTACGTCCGTTGTTTCAGGCGCAACCGCCTCGGTCATTGGATTCGGTATTGGTAGTCTACTCACACCTGTGCTTGCGATACACCTTGGCACTGATGCGGCAATTGCTGCAGTTGCATTACCGCATCTGGCTGGTGGTCTCTTGCGAGGCTGGCGTCTTCGCAACTCCATAGACCGGTCGGTTCTCGTCCGCTTCGGGATCTTAAGCGCAATCGGTGGGCTCATCGGAGCTTTTCTATTCGCCCGTCTCGCACCACTGTTGCTCTCGCGAATATTGGGGGCGCTGCTGCTTCTAACAGCAACGGCTGGCATCGCCGGTTGGTCCAAGCACTGGAAGCCAGACGGTGTACTTGTCTGGTTACTTGGGGCACTATCCGGGTTCTTCGGCGGAATCACTGGTACTCAGGGTGGATTACGCGCAGCTGCCTTATCTGCCTTCGGTCTTACACCAACCGTTTTCGTCGCGACGTCAACGGTAATAGGTATATTCATCGATGTGGCTCGAACGCCGGTCTACCTGTACAGCACTGGTCCGAGTTTTATCGCGACCTGGAACTTGATCATCTTGGCTGTCGCAGGCGTAATGATCGGTACACTTATCGGCGAACGCATACTGTTCGGTCTGCCTCCCGCACGCTTTCGGATCAC
The DNA here is from genome assembly GCA_964466115.1 of uncultured Rhodanobacteraceae bacterium. GTDB lineage: Bacteria > Pseudomonadota > Gammaproteobacteria > Xanthomonadales > Rhodanobacteraceae > Pseudolysobacter. The sequence continues at coordinate 212,834 of CAYXMH010000001.1, forward strand.
GGTATCGGCAGCGGTTGGCCTGCTTGGACTATGGTTCTTATTGCGTCCCGCCTAATATTGGCGGCAATGTATGCTCGCAACAACAAGATAAAGATAGAATGAGCGACCTTGGTCGTTAGAAACACTTCGCAAACTGCTGAAATGAACCCCTCAGATAGGAACTTATGATTGACCAAATTTTTCGGATATCCGTAGTGTTGGCGATGCTCTGGAACGCAACTTCCACGATTGCGGCGGAGACAGAGAGTTCACAGCCATGCCCTGCAAAGTATGGCGATATTATCGTATTTGATCAATGTAATCCTGTTAGGCTTCCGGGTGTTGAGGTCAAGTTTGTTGGTATCTCGCAGCCCAACAAAGCGACACCGGTATCGTGTTGGAACTACGAAGCGTCCGTTAGCGGCTCTGAAAAGACCCTCTTCCAGCACTGTCATACCGGTGCCTTAGGTGGACAAACTCATTTCAATATAGCGGGTAAACCCTTCACCGTGCTATTCGATCTTTCTAAGGGTTGTAAGCGTTTTCCGGCGGGATCGTGGGCTCCCGAGATGCGAGGGCATGCATTCTATGCGGGTATCCTTGATGCAAACACTCTTGACGATATTACACTCAAGCAATCGCAATCGGAGCAGGACTGTTTCGCGCGCAAGGGAAACTAGTGGCTTAGCCGAACACCAAAAGCCATAAGTGCTTTTAAGAGTAAGGAGTGAGTGATGCACAGAGGATCTTGTCTTTGCGGAGCCGTGAGTTTCGAAGTCGCCGGTACATTACCTGCACCAGACGCTTGCCATTGCTCGCAATGCCGCAAACATTCGGGACATGTCTTTGCGTCCACCGACGTCCCCCGTTCTGCCTTAACGATCCACGGAGCGGAGCATCTGACTTGGTTTCGATCCTCCGAAAAAGCGCGGCGAGGTTTCTGTTCGACCTGCGGATCCTCGCTGTTCTGGGATCCGATCCATAAAGACTGGACCGGCATCGCCATGGGCGCATTTGACACGCCCACAAACACCAAGCTTAGGATTCATATCTATGTGGCCGAAAAAGGCGACTACTACGATATCGCCGATGGTTTGCCGCAAAATCAGCATTGATTGCTGGTCATCTGATCATCCTGCAGCCCACCATTGAACGCAAACGTAGCGAGGCGTGCTTTATGAAAAGGTTCTTAGCTATATACACCGGTTCTGCAACGGCGTTGGCAAAGTGGAAAACCCTGGACGAAGCGCAGCGCCGGGAACGGGAAAAAGCCGGCAAGGAAGCATGGGGGAAATGGGCAATGGCTAACGCGAAGGACATCGTTGATCAAGGATCTCCCGTTGGTAAAACCAAGCGCATCTCTACGCAGGGCATTTCGGATACCAAAAACGAGATCGCAGCGTACGTGATCGTGCAAGCGAACTCGCACGAAGACGCCGCAAAAATGTTTGAGCAACATCCGCATTTTACGATATTCCCCGGCGAGTCCGTCGAGGTTATGGAGTGCCTACCGCTACCGAAAATGTAATGCGTTGTTCAAAACCTGTTTACTGTTTAGCCGCGATGAGTACAACTCATTCAAATAATTGCAGCGAATACGGCTCGCCATTAAAAACACTTACCCACCAGGAGAAAAAAATGTCCAGCGTCGGTTATCACGAACCCATAGAAGAGCTTTCTCATGAAACGCGCGACATGCATCGCGCGATTGTTTCCCTGATGGAAGAGCTCGAAGCCGTTGATTGGTACAACCAACGCGCCGACGCGTGCAAAGATCCGGAACTCAAGGCGATTCTTGAGCACAACCGCGACGAGGAAAAAGAACATGCTTCAATGGTGTTGGAGTGGATTCGGCGCAAAGACCCAAGGTTTTCAAAAGAGCTAAAGGAATACCTTTTCACCGAAAAGCAAATTGCACACAAATAGACATGAGCAATGCCTGCCTCGCTAAGCGAAATGCGCTAGCGAGCCCGACACGATTTGCCTGGACTTGCTTTTCAATATTTTCGCTAACGCCGCAATGGATTATCGCATCGCTTTCGATATCACAACCACAGGCTACCCAGGTTGGGAATTCTCCGCCTACGGCCTTGTCTTTGTCGTGATTGGAATCTCCCTGATCGCATTCAAGAAGAATCTTTTCGCTTTCTGCTTTTTGGGTTTCGCGGTGATTTGGACGATCACGACTTTTGTCGCGACGTATGGAAACTACTCATCGCTGTCCAGCGCGGCACAAAGCGGCCGCGTTGAGGTCGTCGAAGGCGTTGTAACGGACTTTAAACCGATGCCTAAAACCGGACATACAACGGAGCGATTCTGCGTGTCGAATAAATGCTTTGCGTATTCTGATTACATTGTCACCGGAGGTTTTAATAACACGAGCTCCCATGGCGGTCCAATACGCGAAGGACTTCCGGTTCGGATCTCGCACGTCGATGGCTTAATCATCAAACTGGAGATCGCAAGATAAGACAAGATATTTGGCGCGATTTTTGGTAATTTGAAGGCCCAGCAACCCGGCAAACAAGATCGGCCAAGTTCCAGGCTTTCAATGCAGTCTGCAGTTTTAGGGAGGTGTTCATGCGTAAATTACTGGTTAGTGGCTTTTTACTGTGCGGTTTGTTTATCGCTGAAGTATCCCGCGCCGAGGTGAAACCCGACACCGCCATCCATTACCGCCAAAGCGTCTATCGTGTAATATTGTGGAATTTTCTGCCTTTAAGCGAAATGATGAAAGGCAAAATCCCGTTCGATTCCCAAGCGTTTACGCTGCACGCAGAGCGCATCGCGGCACTGGCGCCACAGCTGTTGGAGGGGTTCCCCAAAGGCTCGAACAGCGGCGCGCAAACCGACGCAAAAGCAGAAATTTGGACGAGTTCTGACGACTTTCAAGCGAAAATGAAGGCATTGGTCGATGAATCGCGCGCATTGGCGGATTCAGCTAAGAGCAGCGATGAGGGAAAAATCAAAGCGCAGTTTCAAAAGATGGCGGGAACCTGCAAAGCCTGCCATGAAAAATACCGTGCGGATTAGCGGGCATTAATCCATTTTCAAACCGGCATCTCACTTCTCGCGCTTTGCGCCAGCACGAAAATGACGACTCTTGGCTACCGAGCTAAGTCATCAGCCGTTGCGAATCTCGCTGAGCCCTATCACCAGCACAATAAGGCAAACGCTTAAAATAAAAAGCCAAAATGCTCGCTTCAAAGTAGCGAAATGCAACAGTGCACCTTGATAACGAGTTGTCCACCCTGTAATCATCGGTGCGATCAAATTCTGACGCATAACGATTAAATAAAACAAAACCGCTGTCAGGTGCAGCGCGATTAATCCCATCAATATGTTCCGGTTCAGACGGTGCCAGTGGGTCATCCATTTAACGGCTTGGTCGCTGAGCAAACCGCTCAAAGGGCCGACTTCGCCAATGTCATCCGCACTGAACAAGCCGGTAATCGATTGAAACAACAAACACAGCAGCATCGCCAAGACCGCCAAACCACCGAGTGGATTATGGCCATAAGATCGTGATCCGCTTTTATCAAAAAATGACCGCAGGTAGCCATAAATAACGGCGGGTCGGCGGATAAACGAATTAAAGCGCGCCGTATCCGAACCAAAAATGCCCCATAGAACACGGAACACCAACAACGCCAACGTCACGTAACCAAACCAAAAATGCCAGCGCATGGACAGCCATTCAAACTGGCCAGTCAAAAACTGCAGCGCAACCAGCGCAATCAGCAGGCCATGGAACAAACGCACCGGTAAATCCCAAACAAAGGTTCGCACCTTAGTGTCATGCGGGTACATTCAACCTCCTCAAGCAATGCCTAGGCCTTCGATATCGGTTATGGTTTGATCGCCAAAGCCCGCCAAACGCGCAAACGTGCGGCCGCGTTCAATATAGTCATGAAATGCATCGAAACTGGGCGCACCGGGCGATAGCAGAACGACTCCGCCAGCGGGTGTAATGCTGCGGGCTTGCTCGACAGCCGCGCCGAGATCGGATGCCTCGTGCAATAAAAAGCCACTTGCACCGGTAAATGGACGCAACACATTCGCAATCATCGCACCGCTCGCGCCCTGGGTAATAATGGCATGGGGTACGCGTTCGGCAAAACGCGCGGCAACCACACTCCAATCGAGGCCGCGATCATAACCGCCTAAAATGATCGTCACTGGCCTTTCGGGAAACGCATCCAAAGCGGCGAGACTGGCGTAGGGCGTTGTTGCAATGCTGTCATTGATAAATTCAATGCCCGCAAGTACGCCCAAACGCTGCAGTCGATGCGGCAGCGGCTTAAAACTGCTGAGCGCCGGTGCCAATGCTCGTGCGTCAATGCCCGCCGCCTCCAGCGCGGCCAATGCCGCACAGGCATTATCGGCATTGTGCGCGCCTTGCAAGGTCCACCTATTGAGCGAAAATACTGCATCCGACCCACGCTTTAGCCAGCCCTGATCGACATGCCAGCCGTCCGCATCCCCAAACAGACTGCGCCCGGGGTGCGCGGCGGTCGCCAACAACAACTCTGGCTGAGCCGCATTCACAACCAAATGCTCCACGTGCGTTGCCAACGCCAATTTGTCGGAAAAATATTGATCGACGCTGCCATGCCAATCGATATGTTCCGGATAAAGATTGCCGATCACGCCTACCCGCGCCTGCTCTGCCATATCGCTGATTTGGAAACTAGAAAGCTCAATGACCCAATAATCGACCGCACGCGATGAATTGGGCAATGCCAATAATGGCAATCCAATATTTCCTGCCAACGCCACGCAGTACCCATGACTGCGCAACAGATGCGCGGCCATCGCGGCCGTCGTGCTTTTGCCTTTGGTTGCGGTGATGCAAATCGTATACGCCTGCGGATGTTCCGCCAACCATAATGCGGTACCTGACGTGAACTGCACACCTTGCGCTTTCGCTTGCGCAATGGGCGCTTGATATGGGCTGATCCCGGGTGATTTTATGATCGTATCGAAGCGAATCAATGCGGCGGCATCGACCGTATCGACGATGATCTTAAGATGCGGATCCTGTAACGCGCGCGCCGCCTCGGCTTCGCCAGGCGTGCACATCAGTGTTACCGACATAAGGGCAAAATGTCGGCGAAAAGCAGCCAACGCCGCACGGCCCTCGCTGCCATAGCCCCAAATTGCTACGCGCTTATCGGCGAGGTCAGCGAAACGCATCCAATACATCCCTTAAACGTGCGGGAAGCTGATGCTCAGGTGAGGGTGCCAGCAGTGGCGCCAACAGAAGCTGCGTCCGATCCAAGTGCGGCAAAATCTCATTCGTAAAATGCGCGACAATCGCATCCTCTTGCCATTCGGCACGCTCACTCAGCGAGTAAAGCGCCGCGCGCGATTCGCTGGCATCGCCGACACATTCAAAGGGCTTTGATTTTTTATATTCCAAGAGCGCGTCGAAATTCGGGACCAGACTACTGTCGTCCAGCAAGTTACGTCCAAATATCGCCAGCAGCCGCAATTTCGGCATGAACGGCGCCAAAGCCAAAAACACGAAATGGCATTTCGGGCACTGCCCGCACCAGCGATCGGCCGGTTCGCCGCCCAAAATACGGAAATTGCGATTGCAACTCGAGAATACCGAATGATACGTTTCCAATCGTGCAAATTGCCGCGCCACCGCCAATTCCGACCACGGTCTTAATAGCGAAAAATAATCAAGATCGACCGCGATATGCGCGTGCAAATAATCATGGAATGCGCACTCAAACGCGTAACTCTTGCTCCATTGATGGTTTACCGAATTATTTAAATGTTTGAGCGTGGCAGAGGATGCGGAATGCTCATTTGAAAATGCAATCGCATCGTAACCATATAGGATGGCCGCTACGGCAAGAATCGCCGAATTGATCGCGGTTACGGGAATGTGCCCATTCCAAGCCCCGATTCGGTTGTATTCGAATAACAACGGACTTAATGTGCGCCGGATATTCAATGTCGGTAGACCCGTGTGTTGGGCGCACGCGGCAATTAAGGCGGAATCACCAACCCACGCGACCGTGGCAGGCTCATGCAGCATTTTTAGCATTTCTACGGTAACCAACGAATCCTTACCGCCGCCAAGCGGAATCAGAGTACGGCGAGGCAACCCAAGCCGCTTTGCCGGGGCAGGAATGGCTTTACCATCCGCAGGGAAGTGAACCCTTTCTTGCAGGTCCAATTTGTTGTGGTACGCAAACTCCCCCAATCCATGCAGGTAAATATCGTGCAGCAATCCAGCCGTATCCGATTCAAGTTGGTAGCCTTCCACCTGAATTTTTTTTTGAACTCCAGCCTTGTAGTAGCTAACACCCGCAATCAAGTGCAACAGTTGCAACGCCGCCTTAAATGCCGGTTGGCGCTCGATCGGCACCGCCGGTGCATCGGGAAACTCGATGGTTTCTGTTAGTTCCGGATCGTCATCAAACGCATAGCGCAAGTGTGCCTCGCCATTGGCGTAGTCAACGCCGATAAAGCGGAAGCACTCGCAATGGCGGGGGTCCGTTAAATTCAAGTTCAGTCACCTCTCCCCGTAAGAACGATCACAGCACCACTTCTTGTGCCGGCTCGCGTAAGTTGTAGCGCGACGCCATCACCGCACCATACGCGCCCGCCTGAGCAATCAGAAGCACATCCCCCTCGTGGGTTTCGGGTAACCGGCGATTACTGCCTAGCACATCGCTGGTCTCGCAGATCGGTCCAACGATCTGGTAAACGCCATTTGCCGCAGCCGACAATCGCGAAAGATTGACGATGTCGTGATAGGCCCCATACAACGCCGGTCGAATCAAGGAATTCATACCCGCGTCAGTGCCAATGTAGCGCACTTCACCCTTACTCTTGACCTGAGTGACGCGCCCCAACAAAACCCCCGCCTCCGCCACCAAGTAGCGACCGGGCTCCAGCCACAGCTCAAATTTCGGGTAAGCCTGCTTCACGTCGGTTAACGTCTGCGCAACGGTCGCAAGATCCAACGGTGCCTCGTCGGCGCGTGAAGGTACGCCCAATCCGCCGCCGATATTAAGCGCAACAACATCGGGGAACTGTTCGGCCAAATTGGCAAGCTGCATGTATACTTCTTTCCAATGAGAACTGTCCAAAATGCCAGAGCCAAGATGCGCATGCAGTGCGGTGATGCGCACGCCGTGATGCGCGGCCAAACGGCGGAACTCGGGTAACTCGTCCAAGACCAGACCAAATTTCGACTGCACGCCGCCGGTTTTCACCTTATCGTGATGCCCACGGCCAACGCCAAGGTCGATGCGCAGCAGCACCTCGTGGTCACGGAACGTCTCACCCCATTGCAGCAAAGGGTGCAGATTGTCCAACGTGATCGGCACACGCTCGGCCACCGCCCATGCGTACTCCTCGCGCGGAGCGAAGTTGGGGGTAAACAGCAAACGAGCGTTCGGGGCAGCATCGCGCGCCGCGGCAACTTCCTGTGGCGAGACGCATTCCAAACCAAAACCTTGGGCCACCAATTCACGCAAGATCTGCGGATGGTTGTTGGCTTTCAACGCGTAAAACCAAACATCGACCGCAGTCATCGCACGCAAGGCCTGCGCCCGTTCACGCACCGTTTCCAGATCGTAGACATAGCGAGGCGTGGATTCTTGTGCAATCGCAAGCAATGCCGTTTGTTTCTTCCGCCACCATGGATTGACCGCCGCTTGATTGGCACGGTCGGTGTAGAGCTCGCGCCAGCTTGGGCCGAACAGCGCCGCATCCTCAACCCGCAATGCCTCCGCCTTAATCAGCAGATCGTGCAATCGCGGCAATAAGGTGGAAGCCACGTCCTCGTCCACAACAAAGGTTAAATTGAGATTATTGGACGATTGCGTAATAAGATGCACGCGCAAGGAGCTGAATTCGGCCAAAACGCCGCTCAGTTTATGCAGCATCGCACGCATCCCGCGCCCGACCAGCGTTACTGCGGCGCACGGAGCGATCACCTTCACCCGGCACACCTTGGCAAGGTCGGCGCATAAGGCGTTCAACACATCGGAATTGACCAGATTCTCGCTGGGATCCAACGATACCGTGACGTTGGTTTCGGCCGAGGAAATTAAATCGATCGAAAGGCCGTGCCGCTTAAAATGCTCGAATACGTCTGCCAGAAAACCGACTTGTTGCCACATCCCGATCGATTCCATGGCAATCAATGTGATGCCGGCGCGGGAGCTGATCGCCTTGATGCTGGGTGCCGCATGCGCCGGGGCCGCTTCGACACGGGTGCCCGCAAGCTCAGGGCGATTGGTGTCTTTGATCTGCAGCGGAACATTCGCCTCGCGCAGCGGATTAATGCAACGCGGATGCAGCACTTTGGCACCGGTGGTCGCTATTTCCTGCGCTTCTTCATAGTCCAATCGGCTGAGCAGGCGCGCATTGGGCACTTGACGCGGATTGGCGCTGAACATTCCGGCAACGTCGGTCCATATTTCCACACACTCCGCGTGCAGCAAGGCGCCAAAATACGCCGCCGACGTATCCGACCCACCACGGCTTAAAATGACGGTTTCACCCGAGCTATTGCGCGCAATGAACCCTTGCGTGATAAACACATCGCCTTGCGCGGCGAGTGTAGCGCGCAGCTTTTCGTCCAGTGCAGTAGGAACTGAAGCCGACAAATAGCGCCCCCAAGCATTTTGGTTCGGCATTGGCTGTGCCGCAAGGTAGGTGCGCGCATCCAACCATTGCGTATCCAGGTTCTGCGATAGGAGGTAAGCCACACCCAGGGTACTGGACAGCAATTCACCGCACGCAAGCACTTGCGCCTGCCAATGCAGCGGCGCGCGCGCACGCTCCGGCGATTCGATCAAGGATTTAAGTTTCGCCAGCCAGCCGTCCAGTGCGGTGCGCTCGACCAGGCTTAATTCGCTAAACATCGCATAATGACGCTCAACAATGTCGCTGCAACGGCGCAAGCACAGCTCATCATCGCTATGGGCATCGATCACGCCTTTGAGCGCATCGGTGATGCCAGATAAAGCGGATACGACGATCACCACACGGCGCCCTTGGTCGCGCCAGTCGCGAGCGATCTTAACGATCGTATCCCAGCGGCTGCGGCGCGACACGCTGGTGCCGCCGAATTTCAATACGACCCAAGGGGCGTTTTTGGGTAAGAGACTTGCGTTGGAGTTAGTCACGGGTAAACCACGTTCAAAAGACGGTTATTGTCCCATTGCGCCGTGAAAACACAAAGTGCTTTGTTGGCGGAAGGTTTCCCCTTAATTAATGACATAACCTTCTTGAGCCCGTTCGTGGTTCGATAAGCTCACCACGAACGGGCTTTAAACCCAAAGTTCTCCTATGAACACGGCAAAAAAATCTTATCCCCCTCGACAAATCCCACGCCATGATGCTCAATTGCAAACCTGTTCGAGGTACCCACCCATGACTGACACAACGCCAGTGCAATACGTGCGCCGATTGGGCGTTTGGGATGCCAGCATGATGGTGGTCGGTGGCATTATCGGCGGCGGAATCTTCCTGAATCCACCGTACGTCGCCCAGCGAACAGGATCCAGCAGCGAATTGATCCTGGTTTGGGTGGTCGGCGGCGCGCTCGCACTGATCGGAGCGCTTTGCTATGGTGAGTTGGGCTCGCGCCGGCCGCACGCCGGTGGCGGCTACGTTTATCTGCGCGAAGCCTACGGTCCGTTGATCGCGTTTCTTTACGGTTGGATCATGCTGTTGATCAACTATTCGGGCAGCATTGCGGCGGTTGCCACGATCTTCGCGACCTATACCTGTGCCGCATTCGGATTGCCGCAGGCGTTACTCAAACCGCTGGCCGTGGGCGCGATTGTGCTGCTCGCCGGCGTCAACATCTTGGGTATACGTGCCGGCGCTTATGTGCAGAATGTATTTACGGTATTGAAACTGGTGGCGTTAGCGATGCTGATCGTTACCGGATTGTTCTTGGCGCAGGTTGGTGCTGATGCAGCGCCAGCGGAAACCGCCGCCGCAGCCTCACCGACGTTTTGGAGCTTCGGTGCAGCACTGGTACCGGTGCTGTTCGCCTATGGTGGCTGGGGTTATGTAAACAACGTCGCGGCTGAAATCCGTAACCCGCAGCACGGCTTGCCACGTGCGTTAATTGCCGGGATGGTACTGGCGGTCGCCGCTTATGTGCTAACCAATATGGCCTATTTGCATGCGCTTGGACATGCGGGACTGGCAGCCGCAACCACTCCCGCCGCCTCTGTCATGCAGCCGGCATTCGGGGATATCGGTGGTAAAATCATCGCCCTTGGAATTGCTATATCCACATTTGGCTTTTGCAATATTTCTATACTATCGGGCGCGCGCATGTTTCAAGTCATGGGTGCCGATGGCGTGTTCTTTCGTGCCGCCGCACGCTTGCATCCGCGTTTCCATACTCCGGATTTGGCGCTGATTTTACTGTCTGGCTGGGCCATCGTGCTTGCGTTATCGGGCAGTTTCGGGCAACTGCTCGATTACGCAACGTTGGGTGATTGGATTGGCTATCTGTTATGCGTGGCCACGCTGTATTATTTTCGCGCAAATACCAGCAACACCGATGTATTTCTTGCCCCGGCCTACCCTTGGCTTCCGGCGATTTTTATTATCGGTGTGATCGGTATTTTGGTCAGCTATATTGGCTCCAACCCAGTCAACGCTGCGATTGGCACTTTATTAATTGCTTCCGGCGCGCCGGTATATTGGTTTTGGAAACGCGCCGCAAATCGATAACGCACACTGAAAAGCTTCTCGGAGAGTTACCTCATGCAAGACCCAACCACTCGCCGCGCCAAACCCCCTCATGTCGGCATTCCAAAAAGTGACGACCATTCCCTCACTCTGACCATCAACGGCAAACCGTTCTTCCACAGCGGGGATCCGGACATGCCATTGCTGTGGTATCTGCGCGATGTGTTGCGCCTAACCGGTACCAAGTTCGGCTGCGGGATCGGCGCCTGCGGTGCTTGCACGGTATTGGTGAATGGCCACGCGCAACGCGCTTGCCTCACGCCAATTAAAGCCGCGGCCGGCCAGTCCGTCACCACCATCGAAGGATTGGAAAGCGAAACCTTGCATCCGGTGCAACAAGCGTGGATCGAAGAGGACGTAGCACTTTGCGGTTATTGCCAAGCTGGACAGATCATGGCTGCGGTGGATTTACTCAAACGCAAACCGGAGCCCACCGATCAAGACATCAGCCACATTGCCAACCTATGCCGCTGCGGCACTTATCCGCGCATACGCAAAGCAATCAAGCGTGCGGCCGAGCAAATACAAGGAGCTAAAAAATGAGCACGACAATACATTTGTCGCGGCGCCAATTTTTAGCCGTTTCCATTGCAGCTTCTGGGGCCTTAGTGTTTGGTTGGCGCACTGCATTCGCGCAAGGCAATGGTTCCCTAGGTATAAATGGTGAAGGGCAACGACTCGGACCTTTTATCCGCATCGAACGCGACAATCATGTGATCATCGGTGCACGCAATCCCGATATGGGACAAGGGGTAAAAACCTCATTGCCAATGTTGATTGCCGAAGAATTGGATGTCAGCTGGGATCAAGTCAGTGTCGAGCAATTGCCATTGGGCCTTGAGGAAACCGAAGACGGTCTGCAATGGAAATACGGCCCGCAAGGCGCCGGCGGTAGCACCAGCATTCCGGAAGGCTGGCAAGACCTGCGTCAAGCTGGCGCGCTGGCGCGTTGGATGTTGGTTCAAGCCGCCGCTGAGGAGCTTCAATTGCCCGCGGACGAATTGCACACGCAAGCGGGCTACGTATACGCACCCGACGGGCGCAAATTAAGTTACGGATCATTGATCACCCAGGCAGCGACAATTGATCCACCGACGGAACCGGTTGCATTAAAGAAGCCCGAGCAATATCGCATTATCGGCAAACCCACGCGAATCATCGATGGGCCCGACATCGTTACCGGCCGTGCCCGCTATGGCATCGACAGTTACGTCGCCGGCGCGCTAACGGCGGTCATGCTGCGTTGCCCATACCTTGATGGTGGCATTGAATCGTTCGATGCCGTAGCCGCTAGAGCCGTGGCGGGCGTCAAAGACGTTATCGTTATCGAAGGCCCGAAACCAGATGCCCCATTTAACGGCATTTTGGCCACAGGAATTGCGGTAATCGCCGAGAACACCTGGGCCGCGCTGAAAGGCCGCCAAGCGTTACAAGTGCTATGGCGCAAAGGTCCCTGGGCCGAGGAGTCGAGCACTGCCTTGGAAACGCAAGCCGAAACCTTATTGAAAGGAACCGGCCAAATCGCCCGCAACGATGGCGATTTTGAAAAAGCACGAAAAGCCGCCAAACGCGTACTCGAGGCGCGCTACTATCAACCGTATGTGGCACACGCGACGATGGAGCCGCAAAACTGTTTAATCAAGCTCGAGGCCGAACACGCTTTGGTTATTGCACCAACGCAACAACCCGATGAGGCACAAAAAATCGTCTGCGATATCACTGGTCTTAAACTGAACCAAGTGGAAGTGCACGTCACCCGTATCGGTGGCGGTTTTGGACGAAGACTGAATCAGGATTACGTCGCCGAGGCCGCGTTAATCGCAAAAGCCGCGGGCAAAGGTGCCGCAATCAAGTTAATGTGGACGCGCGAAGACGACATGCAACACGACTTCTATCGCCCGTTCGGAGTGCATCAGCTAAGCGCCGCTTTGGATAAGAAAAACCAATTAACCGGCTGGAGCCACAAACTGGCCAGTACCAGTAAGCGCTATCGCACCACGGTGCCGGAAGTCGATCATTGGAAATCCGAGCTTTATCCCGACGATTTTCCGGCCCAAATGCTGCCGAATTTTCATCTGGAGTGGTACGCCCTGAAATCCGGCGTGCCGCGTGGCAATTGGCGCGCACCTGGGCATACGTCGAATGCGTTTGCTGTCGAAAGTTTTGTCGACGAAATTGCGCATGAAACCAAACAAGATCCCGTAGCCTTGCGTTTGGCATTATTCGGGCCGCCGCGATTGCTCGATTACCATAATCACGGCGGCCCGAAATTCGATACCGGACGCCTTGCCACCGTCTTAAAAACCGCCGCCGAGGCAATCGGGTGGGGCCGCAAGCCAGAAGCCAACCGCGGCCTTGGCATCGCCTGCCATTTCACCTTCGGCGGTTATGCCGCACACGCGTTTGAAGTCTCCGCCATCGACGGCGATTTGGTGATTCATCGAGCCGTGTGCGCCATCGATGTCGGGCGAGTGATCAACCCGCTCGGATTGGAAGCGCAAATGATCGGCGGTACGATCGATGGATTGTCCACCGCCATCAACCTCGCCATTACCGTGAAAGACGGCCAAATCCAGCAAAGCAATTTTACCGATTACCCGTTGCTGCGTATGGCTCAAGCACCAGAAAACGTCGAAGTACATATTGTTGATAATGGCCACGAACCTGCCGGCGGCGGCGAAATGGGCATACCAAGTGCGGCGCCGGCGTTAACCAACGCGATTTTCGCCGCCACCGGTTTCCGCATCCGGCGTTTACCGATCGCAGATCAATTGAAAAAAGTATTATAGAGTATATTAGTTTAATATAATTTCTTATGTGCTTTTTAAATAAACGCGCTCACACGCCTATTCATCCGCTTCACTCTGACGTGGCTGCCAGCGAGTCGGCGCCTTCCAAGCCGGAGGAGGAACATCCCCACACGCGAGCAAGACCACCATCCAGGTACAGCCAATTCGTGCCCCCGATCCAGTTTTGAAGGTTCTCTCCTTAATAAGGTGTTGGCGCCCAAACTCCGCGAACAAAGTTTCATTAGCGCCAACCCAATAAGGCTCAAACAACGTTTGGCGCAGTTTAATTATGCGGGGGCGCTGCATTATTGTTGAGGCCAGCGGTGGCGTTGGCCTAAATTTTGGCTTTGGTAAATCCTGCTCGATTTGTTCGATTAAATCCTTGGGAATATTTAATGATCCATCGATATTAAAAATTTTCGGTTCGTTAACCTCGCGACTCGTACTGCTGGTAGCTGGAAAACTCTTGCGGCTGCGAAATTGCTTATCTGCAGACGCCATTATTAAACGATCTACCTTGACAACGTCCTTGACAGAGTATGCCCTAGGAATGACCTCCCTATTACTCACCCGTTGAATTAAGACGACATGCAAAACGCTATTGTTACGTTGATCAAAGGAAGGATCGATATTCTTACGTAGAATCGTTAAAAATAACCAATGCAGCAAAACTACAACCATTATCGAAACCAGTCTCTGATAACAGCTATATCCGTGATTTGACCAGGGCAATCGCGCACTCCCCACCGAAGCCTATGGAATTCGTTTTCACTCACCGTACATAGAACGCTGTGCCTGTCATTCCGCAAATTAGTCAATAGACACAGTAAAACGGAATCCGAAGATCCCGTTTTACTGACTTTCTGTTCGGCTTTAGGGTTTAATCGACAATTTGCACATCGTCACCATCAACGCTAATTCGCACCCGATTGCCCGGATCGTAGTCCAAACGTTCTTGGTAGGTTTCGCCGTGATAGCGATAGGTAACGTCGTAGCCGGTCACCTGGTCGTCGTTTTCATACTCGGTTTCGGTGCGGCAGCGCTGTTGATAGCCGCGTTCGTAATAACCGCCGGTGGTGTAATAGCCGCTCCTTGCATGATCATGAGCAATCGAACCGCCGATTAACGCTCCGGCAACCGTTGCCGCACGACGTCCATCGCCACGACCGACCAAGCTGCCGAGCGCCCCACCAACGATAGCTCCGGCAATCGTCGATCCGGTACGATCGCGATGATAGGTATAACCCGGCTGGTAATATTCCACCGGAACATCCCTGCATACCTCGCGATGTACCGGTTGCTCATTGCTTACGATGACGGGGTCTACCCGCACCACTTCGCCATAGGCGTAATACGCATCTCGCTCCCGGGCCTGCGCCATGCCAGCGACCGTCAAGCCCAACGCAATTGCTAGTATCTGTTTGATGTGATTCATAAAAACTCCTAATCGATGGGCCCATGTCCCGGTTTAGCTGGCGCCAATTTAGTCGGTAATGGCTGAATTCGGGATGAATTGTGCCGACTGTTTGTGGGTCGGCTTTTCCGCGTTCAGCAAAGGTTTAATCTGTCTGCAAACTGCAGCGGCCGTGCAGTAAAGGCGCGAAATTTTGTGGGTTGGTGCAGCTGCCACCACCTATCGCGCAGCGCGTCTTGACCTTGGCCTTCGAACGCGCAAGTCTATCGACTCGAATAGCACGGCAGGCTCAGGAGAA
Source organism: uncultured Rhodanobacteraceae bacterium (assembly GCA_964466115.1). Lineage (GTDB taxonomy): Bacteria > Pseudomonadota > Gammaproteobacteria > Xanthomonadales > Rhodanobacteraceae > Pseudolysobacter. Next base: position 228,063 of record CAYXMH010000001.1, read on the forward strand.
CACGGTTTACTTGACCCCTTGATGCGAACAACGGCATTGAATTCGTTTGTACTTTCGTTTGGGAAATCTTATGCCCTATACCACTGACGACATCCGAAACATTGCACTCGTAGGCCATGCAAGCGCCGGTAAGACCACTTTATTCGAAGCGCTGCTGCAAGCGGGCGGTACCATACAAACAACCGGCTCGGTGGAGCGCGGATCTACCGTATCCGATTACGATCCGATGGAAAAAGAACGCAAGCATTCGCTCAACACAACGCTTGCCAGCATCGATTATCAGGGTTGCCACATCAACTTGATCGATACCCCCGGCTACCCGGATTTTCGCGGGCCTACGTTATCCGCCTTAGCGGCGGTTGAAACCTGTGCTGTTGTTGTGAATGCGGCATCCGGCATTGAATACAGTACGCGGCGCATGATGGAGTACGCGAAAGCACGCGGTTTATGCCGCATTTTGATCGTCAACAAGATGGATACCGAAGGCGTTGACATCGCAGCGTTGACTGCGGCGTTGCGGGAGGAGTTTGGCAACGAATGTTTGCCGATCAACCTGCCGGCTAAGCGCGCCCAAACGGTGGTTGATTGTTTCTACAATCCTGCCGGAGAATCGGACTTCTCCTCGGTAATGCAAGCGCATCAACAGATCATTGACCAAGTGGTGGAGATCAATGAAACCGTCATGGGCCATTATCTTGAACAAGGCGAACAGGGTTTGTCAGGCTCTGAACTGCACGATGCATTCGAACAATGCTTGCGCGAGGGGCATCTGGTTCCGATTTGTTACTTATCGGCCCGCACTGGTGCAGGCGTAAAGGAATTTCTTGAGCTGGCCGCGAAACTTCTACCCAATCCGCGCGAAGGGAATCCGCCGCCTTTCGTCAAAGGATTGGGCGATGGCGCGGTCACAGTAACGCCCCTACCCGATCCCAATCGGCATGTCATCGCCGATGTTTTCAAAATCGTCAACGATCCGTTCGTCGGCAAACTCAGTGTATTTCGTGTCTATCAGGGCACGGTTCGAAAAGACACCCAACTGTTTATTGACGACGGCAAAAAGCCTTTCAAAGTGGGACATTTGTTTAAGCTAAAAGGCAAAGACCACATCGAAATTGAAGCGGCCGTCCCGGGCGATCTTGCTGCTGTGGCCAAAGTGGACGACATTCATTTCGATGCCGTACTGCACGATTCCCATGACGAAGATGCGATCCATTTAAAGCCACTGAATTTTCCCCCGCCGATGTTCGGCTTAGCCATTGAACCGGCGCATCGCGGACAAGAGCAAAAACTTGCCGCTGCATTGCATCGGCTGGCCGAAGAGGACCCGTGTTTTCGAATTGAACACAATAAAGAGCTCAACGAAACCGTAATTCGTGGTCTTGGTGAGCTGCATATGCGAATCATGCTCGAACGCATGAAAGAGCGCTACGGCGTCGAGGTTCACTCACGCCCACCACGCATTGCTTATCGCGAAACCATTAGCGTCAAGGCCGAAGGCCATCATCGCCATAAGAAACAAACCGGTGGTGCCGGCCAGTTTGGCGAGGTGTTTTTGCGCATCGAACCATTACCACGCGGTGGTGGTTTTGAATTTGTGGATGAAGTAAAAGGTGGAACCATTCCCGGCCAGTTTATTCCGGCGGTAGAGAAAGGGGTGCGGATGGCGATGGAAACCGGCGCCATCGCTGGGTACCATCTGCAGGATGTCCGCGTGATTGTCTATGATGGCAAGTACCACCCGGTCGATTCAAAAGAAGTTGCCTTTGTCAGCGCGGGCAAGAAAGCCTTTCTCGACGCCATCACCAAAGCGCATCCGCAAGTGCTCGAGCCCATCGTCAATTTGGAGGTCTATGTTTCAGATCAGCACATGGGCGGTGTTACGGGAGGGTTGGCCAGCAAACGTGCGCGCATTAACGGCACGGACTCGATCCGCGGTGATGAATTGGTCATCAAGGCCCAAGTGCCGCTGGCTGAAATTACCGAGTACCAAACGGAGCTGAAAGCCATGACCGGAGGACAAGGGCGCTATGCACTCGATTTTAGCCATTACGAACCGGTGCCGGTGAATGTGCAAAGGCAGTTAATGGAAAGTTATCGGCCTAAACACGAGGACGATTGACGTCCATCTTCGTTCTTGCGCACTATAGCCGCACTTTATTTCATGAAGGGAATAAAAATATGGGTATGCAAAAAGCATTTCTTTCTACGTGTTTAATCGGCTTTTGCTCGTCAATTTACGCGGGTGATACCTCGCTGCTGGACCTAATCCGGCTAAATATCGGACAGCCCATCCGGGTTACCGAGTCCATCGGAAAGCTATCGGTGGAAGGCAAGCTGCTTGAAGTGGGAGGAAACTTCTTTTGCGCTGAGCTCACCATGCCTGGCGCGGGGCGGGGCGTTGAAAAGCGCTGCTACCCCGCATCTGTAATCAAGGCAATCGGATGGAGAAAAGAGCAACAAGATCCACGCATTATTGTAGAAAGGTTGTAATTTTTTGCCAAAATCAATTCATCCAACCTCAGCAAGGTTACCCTCCGTGTCTTGCTATCCAGGACCGGTCATTTGGATTAAATCATCGTGAGCTCTATGTATATTCCCATTCATGCCGTTATCGCCTTGGTCGCTGGGATACTGATTCTGGTTCGACCAAAACTTCTAAACTACGTAGTCGCGTTTTATCTCATCATCATCGGCATTCTTGGTATTTTGAAATATTCATGACAACAATCCATGAGGTCCATCCCTCATGGAGTTCCTGCACGAGTGCGCTTTGGCTTGAGTATGGTGCCGCTGCATTTGGCCGTTCCGCAATGACAGGCCCAAATCCGTTTTAAAGCGGCAGTGTGACGCTCCGATAAAATGATGCCGTAATCGTAAGTTAGCTCTTCACCGGCTGAAATCGCCCGCAGCGTTTCGATCAGCACCCGATCCCTACGGCGATCGCCATCGGTATTTTCTTCCACGATCGCGCGGCAATTTGGCGCACAACTGTGATTGATCCAGCGCGCGGCATTACCACCGACATTCGCATCCACAATGTACTTCTCGTTCAGTGTGAACAAAAACGTATGCCCGCTATCCGAACTATCGCCATACAAGCGATTCGCTTGCGCATGGGTAAGAAGCCGGCCTCGATACTCAATAACGGTGCTTCCCGCTGCAAGATCGGCGGCGGCAAACACGCCATTGCCGTGAATGGCGGATTTGCGCATTAGAATTTTTCGAGGCATGAAATCATTAATGGGGTTGGGTAACCTCCTATTGTGCGATAGAACGAGTACCAACTCCTAGGGTTTAAGACAAAGTTTTGCAAATGACGATCGGCCCTTCCCTGGGGATCGGGCTCGAGCTACTCTACCGGCCTTCCATTCTTCCTCTAACAGGATTTCCCATGCGCAAATGCAGTGTGGTGCTGGTTTCCTTTGTCCTTAGCGTTTTGTGCTCTTGTGTCTTCGCGGCCGCATCGCACGACAGTTGGCAGCTGCCCATTCAGACGAAAACGTTCGCTAACGGTTTAACCGTGGTGGTTTCGGAAGACCACAGCTCTCCCACGATTGGCGTGAGTGTGGTTTATCACGTGGGCATGCGAATCGAACCCAAGAACCGTACCGGTTTCGCGCATTTATTCGAACACTTGATGTTCGAGGGTACGCCGGTGGCTCCTAAAGGGACGTTTGATCGAGTGATACAAGGCGGCGGTGGCACCAATAACGGTTCTACCCGTGCCGATTACACCAATTACATCGAAACCGCACCGGTGTCCGCGTTGGAGCCGATTTTGTGGCTGGAAGCCGATCGGATGAAAACGCTCGATTTTTCCGATAAGAATTTAAAGAATCAACAAGAGGTAGTAAAGGAGGAAATTCGCCTTAACGTGAAGAACAAACCGTATGGATTGTTTTTTTGGACCGATCTTTCCAACCTGGCTTTCGATCGTTGGGAGAACAAGCACGACGGTTATGGTTCGTTTGAGGAGCTCGACCATGCCGATCTGAAAGACGTCGAAACGTTCCATAAAAATTTCTATGGGCCAAACAACGCCGTTATTGGCATCGCAGGTGATGTTAAGCCTGACGAGGCGTTTGCCTTGATCGAAAAATATTTTGGCGCCATCCCCTCGCGCACAAAGCCCGCGCTGCCGGACGTGAGTGAGCCCTTAAATACCAACGAACGACGGCTGGCGCAAACAGATCCGTTGGCGCAAGTGCCGGCCATAGCCGTTGGCTGGAAAATGCCCACTCGGGGCAGCAAAGACCAGGCGGCAACCGAAGTATTGAGCCAGGTTTTACTCGGGGATGAGGCTTCACGTCTATACCTTGGGCTGGTTAAGGGTCAGGAGCTGGTACTTAACGTCAGCGGCGGGGTGAACTGGCCTTTGGGCAACACCTGGGATTACGACGGCTCAACCCAATTTGTGATTTTCGCTTTGTACAAACCAAACGCCGACGCCGATAAAGTGCTTGCGGCAATGGATGACGAAGTCGCCAAGATTGCCAAGGAGGGCATCGGTGACGCTGAATTGAAACGGAATAAAACGAAATTGATTTCCGATTACTACTCCAACTTGGAAAGCTTCCTAGGCCGCGCCAACACTCTGGCCAAAACCCAAACCGTATGGGGTGATGCAGCGGTAGTTAACCAAATACCCCATTGGCTTGAGGCGGTTAGCAGCGATGATTTAAAACGTGTCGCCACCACCTATTTGACCAAAGCCAATCGCAGCGTCATCGATCGAAAACCCGCTCCCGCGGCACCATCGTCCGAGACGCCATAAGGAGCCCGCCATGAATAAAAAATTTCTTTTCTCACTGGTGTTGATTGCCCAAATTGCCTGCGCATCCGAAGAAAAGGCGCTGCCGAAAGAGCTGCCTGCGTATGGGCCAGACCGCTTAATACCAGTGCCCATCATCGCCCAGCGCCGCTTACCCAACGGTCTAAGCGTATGGATCGTGAAACGCTCCGGTTTCCCAAAAGTGAACGTTGATCTGGTATTGCATGGCGGTACAGCAGCCGATGCTGCGGGTATGGAAGGCTCTACCAGTTTGCTCGCGTCGTTGCTTACCGAGGGCACCAAGACGCGCAGCGCACGTCAGATCGCCGAGGAGCTGCAAACGATTGGTGGCGATCTTAGCGCCGACGCCGGTGACGATGGAATTTATCTATCCGGCAGCGCGTTGCGCAGCCATCTCGAAACCTTGTTGAATTTGACTGCCGATGTAACGCGAAACCCGTCGTTTCCTGCAGATGAAGTGGAGCTTGCGAAAGCGAACACCCTGCAAAATCTGCAAGCACAAGAGGCTCAACCGGGTTTCCAAGCAACCCGAGCGTTCGACGCGGCAATCTATGGTGCCCACCCGTATCGCTTCGTCTCGATGACACCGGAAGTCGTCAAGGCAGTGACACCGGACGCCCTCATTGAATCGCATGCACGCCGCTTTCGTCCCGATCAAGCGCTTTTGGTCATCGGGGGCGACGTTGAGAACGAGGCCACTTTTCGCCTAGTGAACAAGGCATTTGGTGATTGGAAAAGCAAGGGGGCCGAACTGCCCATAACACCACCCGCCCCAAAGGATGCACCACGGCAATTGCTATTGGTTGAACGTCCTGGCAGCGTGCAGACCACATTGCGTGTCGGCCGTCCGGCGATTGCAGCGACAAACCCCGAGGCTCTACCGTTAGCGATCGCCAATGTGATTTTGGGCGGCAGCTTTAACAGCCGAATCACTCATAATCTACGCGAGGAGAAAGGCTACACGTACAGCCCAGGGTCTAGTGTTCCGCGACTTAAAGCCGGCGGAAACTTCCACGTAAGCGCCGATGTTCGATCGGAAGTCACGGGTGCAAGCTTAAATGAAATTTTTTATGAGCTTGATCGCATGGGAACCACCAACATCAGCGAAGAGGAGCTTACCAGTGCTAAACATCTGGCCGCCGGTTTGTACCTAAACCAGAATCAACTGCAGGGCGCTGTCGTCTCCACCCTTGCGCACAATTGGATCGTCGGCTTGCCGCCAGAATACCTTGGCAGCTACGTGCCCAAAGTGAACGCCGTGAGCGCGCAGGAGGTGCGAGCGGTGTCACGAAAATATTTCGCCGCAAAAGACCAGACGGTTGTGGTTGTTGGGGATAAAACAAAAATTGCGGACGACCTGGCGCAGTTCGGGGATTTCAAGGTTTATAAGTAAGGTAAACCACTCCTAACTCCACTCCCCCTTGACGGGGGAAGTGGAGTAGGCACCCAATCACAACATCCCCGTTTCCAGCTTTGCCACATCCGACATCATGCTGTGATTCCAGGGCGGATCAAACGTAAGCTCGATATCCGCCTCACCGACGGTTGGGATTAGCTCAACCTTGCTGCGCACGTCATCCACCAAGGTGTCGCCCATGCCGCAACCCGGTGCGGTAAGGGTCATACTGATATTGACCTTGCGTTTTCCATTTTCCATTGTTTCTAAAGAACAATCGTATACAAGACCAAGATCAACGATATTGACCGGGATTTCCGGGTCATAACAAGTCCGCAACTGCTGCCAAACCAGCTTTTCGACATCGGCATCGCCGGCACCTTCTTTAAGCTCGGGCAAGCTGAGCGGTTCTTTCCCGATGGCGTCGGCATCCTTGCCGCTGATGCGAAACAAATTGCCGTCCACATACACGGTAAAACTGCCGCCCAGCGCCTGCGTGATATAACCGCCCTGACCTGCCGGCAAGGTCACAACCTGCCCCTGCGGCACCATAACGGCTTCGCAATCGCGTTCGAATTTGATCGGCTCGCTGCTTTGATGATAGCTGGCCATGACATTACCAAAGGGTTTTTGACGCGATTAACGGTGACTGCATTGCTATTATGCGATTAAACACCGCCACCCGTCACTAATGATACGTGGCGGTGCATTTCGACATATGAAAAGACGCGACCTAGACCAAACGCAAACATTCACCAAACAGCCGCATCGCGGTTTCAAGATCGGCCGAGGGCAAATCGGCATAGCCCAATAACAATCCCGGTCGCGACGGCTTATGCAGGCAATAAGGCGCGATCGAATACAAGCCCAGCCCGCGCTCACGGGCGCGCTCCACCAATTGGTCGCATTGGCGATGATTCAGCGTCGGCAACCAAATAAGCACATGCATGCCGGCACTGGAATCCGCCACTTCAACATAGGCGCCGGCATATTTTTTCAATCCCGCCAACAACACTGCGCGGCGCACTTTAAGCGCTAATCCGGCTTGGCGTAGATGCCGCTCAAACCCACCACCGTTGATAAGCTGCGCCAGTGCGGCCTGTTCAATCGCCGGACAACCGCGGTCGTTTAACCATTTTGCCGCCACAAACGCATTGCGCAATCCGGGCGGCAAGACCATATAACCCAACCGCAGCGAAGGAAAAATAACTTTAGAAAAAGTTCCAATATAGATCACGCATTCATTGCCATCGAGCGCCTTCAATGCCGCTAGTGGACGCGCGTTATAGCGAAATTCCCCGTCGTAGTCGTCTTCAATCACCCAGCACCGCATGCGCTCAGCCCAGCGCAACAAATCCAAGCGCCGCGGCAATGACAGTACCGCGCCCGTTGGAAATTGGTGCGAGGGCGTTACCACCAATAATTTTGCACCCGCGTTCTGCGGTAGCTCATCAGCCACCAATCCGTTTACGTCAACACGACAGCCGGTCACGCGCGCACCATGCGCTTGGAACACTTGCCGCGCACCGCGGTAATGCGGATCCTCCAGCACCACGCCATCACCGCTGTTCAACAACATTTCGCTGGCGAGAGTAAACGCTTGTTGAGTTCCACTGACGATCAAAACGTCATCCGGATTAGCTACCACGCCGCGCCGGCGTGATAAATAATCGCATACGGCCTCACGCAGAACCGGCAAGCCTTGTGGATTGGGATAATCCAATTCCGCGTGCGCGGCCGCCCGATACAATTCGCGCCGCCAAGCGCTTGCCAATGCCGGGTCAGTCATCGGCAAACCGTACTGCAAGTTATACCGCAAACCCTTGTGCTGGCGACCAGGAATGGCGCGGTCGTAAAGGTCCAACGCACGCTTCGCGCGCGCGGAAAGCGACCCGGCCAGCCGTACCCGCAACCGTTTTTTGGGCGCCGCTGCCTCGGCTATTTGCGCCACGTAGCAACCAGAGCCCACCCGTCCTTCAATGAAACCTTCCGCAGCCAATTGCTCATAAGCGGCCAATACGGTGTTGCGCGATAGCGCAAGCTCGCGCGCCAGCACTCGCGTCGCGGGCAATTTTGTTCCGGCGTCGAAGCGCCCACTTAAGATGGCTCCCTTCAATGCTCGCATCAACTGCGCATAACGCGGACCGCTATCGTCCAGTTCAAGATGCATAATGGCTCTATAGATTAAATGAAAAATGGATCTTAATAGAGCCAATTTTCAACGCTATGCTGCCGCTGTCAAGTGCGAATGTTCACAGGAGCCAAATCCCCCATGCGTAAACGCCCCCGCCACCAAGTTCAACGCATCAAAGACCGTGCCCATTACGATCGCGCGCAAGTCAACGCCATCCTAGATGCGGGCTGGATCGCCCATGTCGCTTTCTGTGTCGATGGCCAACCGTTTGTCATCCCAATGCTCTACGCGCGCGAGGGCGAGGCGTTGCTGTTGCACGGCTCCATTGCCAGCCGTCTGCAACGCACCTTGGGTGAAGGCTGCGATGTCTGCGTTTGCGTGACATTGATCGATGGCCTGGTGCTGGCGCGATCGCATTTTCATCATTCCATGAACTATCGCTCGGTGGTCGCTTTTGGGAAGGCCACAGACATTCATGAACCGCTCGCGAAAGCCGAGGCCCTATCGCGTTTCGTCGATACGCTAATCCCGGGGCGCGCTGCGGAAGCGCGGCCCGCCGATGCGCAAGAGCTGGCGGCCACCTCTGTTCTGCTCTTTCATATAGAGGATGTAAGTGCAAAAATTCGCAGCGCGGGTGCGAAGGATAACGCTTCCGATTACGCGTTGCCTTTTTGGGCCGGAGTCGTTCCAACAAGAATGCGGTATGGCACGCCAGAACCAGCTGCCGACTTGCCATCTGATATCGGAATACCCGCTTCCGTGCAACGACTGTTGGCGACGTAAAAATAATTTTGTTTGCGCGGAGGCGATTTCGAATAAACTGGGGCGTATCGTATGCATCTTTATCGCCGCCTCAGTTAAAAATGCCGCAGCCAAACACCCGCACCACGCAATCTCCTTTTAACTTCGTTTTCGGTGTAGCGACGATCTTAATGAGCGCGCTGGCTGCTGGTGCGATATGGTCTGTCGTCGCAATCGTATTTAACCGAGAGCTCAGTTGGCTTGCAGTACCCATTGGAATAAGCATTGCGCAAATCTCGCGTATGAACGGCCCGGAACTGCGCTGGTTGAACGCCTTGCTCGCGGCAACCTTCACTTTATTGGCCTGCGGGTATGCTCAATATCTGCTCGCAGCCGTGAGGATGACTAGGCTGCTTGGCATTCCGCTTAAAAACGCTTTAATGAGTGTCGGCCCCGATATGGCGTTTGCGCTGGCGCGCGTGACGATCTCTGCATTCGATTTAGTATGGATCGTAGCAGGTACGCTAATCGCTGCCATATGGGCGTGGTATCGGAATGAGGCCCCGAAACAGCTTTCGCATTCGCGCCAAGACAGCGATTAAACACCGAAATTCAAAGCAACCTAACACCAGGCCAACATTGACTTGATCATCTTAGCAATGGTGATCCACTACTCATTGTGGCAGGCCGTCACATTTTTTCACGATTTCAGATAGCACCTCTATTTGGTGTGCCGCAGCCTGCTGTACCAACGAATTGCTTAACGCAGCTGCCTTTTCAGGGCGTCATGAAGATACAAAAATTTACTTGCCCATATGAGGATGATAGGTAATTTACCTCCTTACGTTTTAACCAACGATGCTATTCCATTTAATCAATGCTTGTGGAGAGCAGTGATGACCGACTTAAACGTTCTAAAAACCAAATACAATTCATTCGCTAAGCGATCACAATCTTGGCGCTCTAGTGCATTAGCGCTACTCGGATTGTTGGTCGCGGGCTTAACACTGTCAGCCCACGCTGCTATCAATACCGACGAACGCAATTTTCTGATCAACCTATACAGCAGCACGAATGGCGTCGACTGGACCCATCGCGAAGGTTGGTGCAGACGGCCTGATGGCATGTGTACTGCGTCCGATCCATCCGAATTTGGCCTTCCAGGCACAGAATGCACGTGGCTTGGAATAACCTGTGACTATGGTTCGTATTCTCAACATGTCATCGACATCCACCTACCCAATAATAATCTGATAGGTTATTTACCCTCTTTCACTGACGGTGCAGGATCTTTTGATAGTTTCCCGTTCACTAAACTAGAGCATTTCAATGTTTCAAATAATACGTTGATGGGAACCATTCCAGATATCTCGTTGCTCCCAGCCTTGATGGGTTTTGATGTTCGCCACAACGCTCTACACGGATCGATTCCAGCCGCGAGTAGCAGCGGACGTCTCACGGTTTTCCTGGCCGCAGACAACCAACTGACCGGTGGTATTCCTGAAATTTCTTACTTACCGTATATGATCGAATTTGACGTTTCCAATAATCAGTTGAGCGGTCCCATTCCATCGCTATCGGGATTAAGCCACTTGGTAACTTTTTATGCCCACCATAACAGCCTATCCGGCTCAATTCCGTCATTGCGCGAAACGACGAGTCTGCAGTGGTTTGATGTTAGCCATAACCTGCTAACCGGCTCCCCGCCGCCGCCGCCCCTTCCGAGTATGTTACAAGCCACCATATGCCCCAACGCTTTAACGCATAGGGATGATCCAAAAGATAGGGACAATCAACTATTGAATTCGTATTGGGATTTTCGCACCAACGTAATGCCCCCCCACCATTGGTGGGAGCAAGGAAAGGGCTGCACGTCGTAAAACATATAGCGAATCATTGAACCTGCGAATCTTCGCGCAAACAGCGCGGAATTCGAATAACATGCGGCGTTACTTAAACGCCGCGATAACAGGCAATGGTCTCACTGTTGGATTTACTGAATGCCCGTCGCTCAATACCCGCGCGCCTGCTCGGTGAGCCGGGGCCTAATGACGAGCAGTTGCGTAAGCTGATCGAAGCGGCAATCCGCGCTCCCGATCACGGCAAACTCGTACCGTGGCGGCTATTGCTGATTCGCGGCGCAAACCGGCATGGTTTAAGCGAATTGCTCGTCGCAACTCATCAACGTAAGGAGCCGGACCTTTCCCCTGCGGCACTGGAGAAAGATCGCGAACGTTTTAATTTCGCGCCAATCGTCATCGCCGTCATCGCGCGCGTAACCTTCGATCATAAAATACCGGAGCAAGAACAACTGCTAAGCGGCGGCTGTGTTGCGTACAATCTACTGCTAGGGGCGCAAGCGCTTGGTTTCGGGGCGCAATGGTTAACCGGCTGGGCCGCGTACGATCGCGATATTGCCGCGGCGCTTCATTTAAGCAACCAGGAACGCATTTTGGGCTTTGTTCATATTGGAACTGCGCGAGAACAAGCCCCGGAGCGGCTGCGGCCTGCATTAAGCGAAGTGCTCAGCGAGTGGCAAAGCGAACCGCGGTCATGACCAATACCATCTATCTCGTCGACGCCAGTTTGTATGTGTTTCGCGCATGGCATTCGATCGCGCCCGAATTTTTTGATGCGGACGGCGCGCCGGTAAATGCCGTCTATGGCTTCACCCGATTCATCTGCGATTTTCTCGAACAGGCAAAGCCGAGCCACGCGTTGATCGCGTTCGACGAATCGCTTACGTCATCATTTCGCAATGCCATCTACCCCGAGTACAAAGCCAATCGCGAACTGCCGCCGGAAGAGCTGAAGCGTCAGTTTACCTATTGCAAAGAAATCGCCACCGTTTTGGGATGCACTACTTTAAGCGATCCGAATTACGAAGCCGACGATTTGATCGGCAGCGTCCTTACTCAATTTCGAGCTCATGGGTTTCGCTCGGTCATCGTCTCGGCGGACAAGGATTTTGGTCAGCTGATCGGCGAGCACGACCAGCAGTGGGATTTTGCGCGGCAATACAGCTTCGGCCCCCAAGGCGTAATCGAGCGCATGGGTATCAAACCCGAGCAATTGGTCGATTTCCTGGCCTTATGCGGTGATGCAGTAGACAACATCCCCGGCGTACCGGGGATCGGTCCGAAAACCGCGGTCGGCTTGTTGCAACACTTCCAATCATTGGACGCCTTATTGGCCCGAATCGAAGAAGTGCCTTATTTACGATTGCGCGGCGCCGCAGCCTGTTACGCCAAACTCAAAATGCACAGCGCCCAAGCGCTCATGTCGCGCGAACTGGCGCGAATCGCAGTCGATGCACCGGTGCCTAAAGAAACAGACACCCTACGCTGGCGCGACCCCAACCTTGTCGAGCTTGATGCTTTATTGGAACGCTTGCGTTTTGGGCCCCTAACCCGTTCGCGCTGCCGCGCTATCGCCAATATAAAACGCTAGCGCCGCCGCTTATTTGTCAGTGGCGTTCTTTGCGGCAGAATCCTTGGCATTTTCATCGCCAACCACAGGCGCCGCATTCAGCAGTTTTTTCGATTGTCCGGATGGAGCGACTGGAATCGGCGCTAAATCCCCTCCCACACCCGATTCGCCCCAGGCAAAACGCAGATCGCTCTTGAAAATGCGAGTCGGCTGCAATTTGGAGGCATCGCTGACCACACCGTATTTGTCGTAAAGGCCTTTTTGACTATTGGAGATAAAGTACAAATTGTTTCCAACCACTGCCCCTAGCGTCGGTAATACAAACGCCGATTGCGCGACATCCAGCGGCATCGCCCCTAAGATGCTGCGGCCGTCCGGCGCCAACTTCAGCCGCATGACCCGCTTGGGCACCATCCCGTTCTCAATGACGACCAAATGGCCATCAAAATAATACAGGCCATCAATCCCCCCTAACACCAACTTATCCATATTGTAATGCAGATCAAACCCACTGCTCTTCACTAAATCCACACCAAACAAACCCAGCGCATAATCGGCGAAATAAAGCGTCTTGCCATCATCGCTTAACGCCAGTCCGCGAACGCTGGTCAATTTGGGATTTTGCATCAGCAGCTTCAACCCGGCCGTTTCCAACTTGTAGATTTCATTTCTTACGCCATCGGCCACAAACACCTGGCCATCCTTGCCCACCGTCATGGTCGAGAAAATATGCGGACGACCGTCCTCTGGCGCAAGATAACGCTCCAGGAATTTCCCACTTGAAAGCTGAAACTTAAATACGCCGGCCTTACCAAAAGCGTCTTGGTTGAAGCCTTTGAAATACACCGAACCCGAGCTTGCCACGTATAGCCAATCGTGCTTGGGATCGACGCCAAGGTCATAAACACTCCACAACCCGTTCTTGGCATCCGGCTGTATAAACTCCGATAATTTTCCTTCGCTACTGGAAAGATATATTTTTCCTTCGCGCGCGCTGCCGATTAAGAACTGCTTGCGGACAGGATCGTAACCAATGCTTTCGAACAGGGAGTCTTGCGCGGGCAATTCAAAGGCCACCTTTCCTTCGCCAAAGGGCTTGGTGTTCACTTTCAGATTCGCAACGAGGTAATCCCATACTTTGGTGTCGTGCAGATTGGTAAGCCTCTCATCGCTGCTGATATCGTAGCCAAAACCCTGGCCCTGCATACGCACCAACAGATCGTAGGCTTTTGATTTTTCGTTTTGTTTTGCGTAGGTAACCGCTAACTGATACTTGATGTCTCCGCTGTTTGGCATCAACTTGGCCAATTGCTCCATGGCCCAAGTGAAGCGTTGTACGTCGCCATGTCCGTTATAAGCCTCGGCCAATTTGGACACCGTCGTCACCGAGTCGATCTGTTTGATCTGTTGCTCGGTGGCGTTGGCGAGATCTGGCCTTCCTGCAGCCGTGCTGGTCCGGGCATCATTCTGTGCCGGCGCCGAACCTGCCACGCTGATGAATAAACCGGCCATTAGCAGCAGGGATTGTGTTCTCATGGTATTTACCTTAAAGATGTATAGGACGGCGGTAGGACCCCACCTTTGCGAAGAAGTTTCTCACGAACAATGTGTTGCCTGTCATTGCTCGAACTGAATCGAAAGGCGGTGTTATTCCCTGTGGATTTTTTTTCGGGGACGAACAATGACTGAAATTCAGACACTTTTCAACGGTCGCTTTCTAAAGCTGTGCCGCCGCGGCAGTTGGGAGTTCGTTGAACGCACCAATCCCAATGGCGCGGTGATTATCGTCGCGCTCACCGAAGAAAACCGGCTATTGCTCGTTGAGCAGTATCGAACGGCCATCGATGCCAGAACCATTGAAATGCCGGCGGGCTTGATTGGCGATGAGATTCATCAACAACGTGAAAATGCACTGGAGGCCGCGCAGCGCGAACTGCTGGAGGAAACCGGATACACCGCCAAGCATATCGAATACCTGATCAGCGGGCCGTCCTCATCCGGCATGAGTAATGAAATGATCACTTTCGTACGCGCATCGGGACTGGTCCGCATCCACGAAGGCGGCGGAGATGCTACCGAAAACATTACGGTACATGAAGTCGCATACGAAGAGGTAGACAATTGGCTCAAGCAAAAACGCGCACAAGGGTTTTCAATCGATCCAAAGCTCTACGTTGGTTTATATTTTCTTAAAAAATAGATACCAAGGTTTCGTAACCGCCTTTAATCCTCATCAACGGCGTTTCGGTGACACCGATTTGGCCATGCGCACCAAATCCACGCCATAACCGTTTCGCTCATACAATTCCCTTGCCCTAGCGTTCGCGGGAAATACGCCGAGCGTAATGAGGCGACAGTCGTGCTCAAGCGCCCAATCTTCCGTAAACTCAAGCAACTGCTGGCCAATGCCATTGCCATCCTGACCCTTCGCTACCGCAAGGTCCGCAATATGGCAATTCCAATGGCCGGAAAAAAAATCCACCATTTTATGCAAATGTAAAAAACCTAGGCGCTCAGCGGCATCGTCTTCGGCAACGAACACAAATGTACCGGGAGGTTGCTCGCTCAAGTGGCGTGCAATATCGCGCCGTATGCCGGTGGCGGTCTCGCTGCGTTTACGCCATGGCGGCAATTCAAACTCAACGAAACGCTCGACCAAACCAAGAATAAATGCATCATCATCGGCATTGGCCATACGAATGCGGGCTTGCGTATTGCTCATACCATCCCTCCTTCAGGTGACAACAAACCGATCTTCTGGCAATGCCATTAAGCTTGCACTGCCTGCTCGAATTGCCGCCGCGTGACTCAGTGTACGCGGCAACAGACGCTGAAAATAAAACCGCGCCGTGGCCAGTTTCGACTCCTTAAAATCCACTGACTGTTGCGACGATTGCGCGGCGTGAATGCTACGCGCCCAATAATAAGCCAAAGCAACGTAGCCAGAATAAAATAGATAATCCACCGCCGCAGCGCCAACCTCTTCCACGTTCGACTTTACCAACTGAGCAATTTCCTGGGTCAAAGCCAACCAGTCTTGCGTGGTCTTCGCCAACGGACCAATAAACTCAGCCAGAATAGCGTCTTGGCTGTGCGAGTGGCAGAATTTTCCGATCTCCTGACTGAAGTGCCGCAATCCCTGGGCTTGCTGGCCAATAATCTTACGGCCCAGAAGATCCAAGGCCTGAATCTGAGTAGTGCCCTCGTAAATCGTGGTAATTCGCGCGTCGCGGGCAATCTGCTCCATCCCCGATTCTTGAATATATCCATGGCCACCAAAAATCTGTAGCGCATGGTAGGCGCACTCGTTGGCGGCTTCCGTAAGCAGGCCTTTTACAATAGGCGTAAGGAACGAAGACAGCTCTTCCGCATATTTACGTTCATCGGCATCGGAGCTGCGGTGGATCGTATCAAGCAATGTGGCGGTGTGGTACGCCAGCGCGCGCCCACCCTCGGCAAATGCCTTCTGCGTTAGCAGCATGCGGCGAATATCGGGGTGCACAATCAATGGATCGGCAGCCTTGTCGGGGCGCTTAGCGCCGCTTAAGGAGCGCATCTGTAATCGATCGCGGGCATATGCCACGGCGCTCTGATAACCCCGCTCAATTAAACCTAACCCCTGCAAACCGACGCCAAGACGAGCCGCATTCATCATCGTGAACATGGCGTTTAAGCCCTTGTTTTGCTCGCCAATCAGCCAGCCCTCAGCGCCGTCGAAATTCATCACGCAGGTAGCGGATGCACGAATGCCCATTTTATGCTCAATCGAACCGCAGACCACCGAATTTCTTTCGCCCATTTTACCATCTTTGCTTATTTTAACTTTAGGAACAATAAACATCGAGATTCCGTGTGTACCCGCCGGCGCACCGGGCAGGCGGGCAAGCACCAAATGCACGATGTTGTCGGTAAAATCGTGCTCTCCGGCGGTAATGAAGATTTTGGTGCCGCTGATTTTAAAGCTTCCATCAGCGGACGGCTCTGCTTTGGTTTTCAGCAAGCCAAGATCCGTACCGCAGTGCGGCTCCGTCAGGCACATCGTGCCAGTCCAACGCCCCTCAACGATTGGTTTCAGAAATATTTCGCGCTGCCATTGCTCGCCGTGATGCCGCAGCGCCTCAGTCGCGCCGTGGCACAGCAGCGGGTAATTGCCCCACGATAAGTTGGCCGAATCGATCATCTCCTTAACAGCGCAACCGATCGATTCCGGAAAATTCTGGCCACCGTAATTAAGCGGCGCGGTGAGACCAGTCCAGCCATTCGCCACGTACTGTGCATAAGCTTCTTTAAATCCTTGCGCGGTACGCACCACGCCATTGTCAAAATGGCAGCCCTCCTGATCGCCGCTCATATTTAAGGGGGCAAGCACTTGCGTTGTAAACTTTGCCGCTTCATCTAAAACCGCATCCATCACATCGCGCGTGGCGGATTCGCTTTCCGGCAAGCGTGCATACAACGCTTCGATTTTAAGGACGTCGTACAGCACAAACCGAATATCGGAAAGCGGGGCAATGTATGGATTCATGAGGCAACCTAAAGAATTAGCGGTAAACGTGATTTAAACCAGGCGCTGGACTGAGCCGGCTTTTGTATTCAAATTCATATTCGTGTTTGGGATCACTAATTGTAATGCGCCCTTTAAGCGAATAGGCGATGCCAATCTCTGTTGGTTTGGCGGCACCTGAATTATCCGTACCGAGCAACGCTTCGCGTGCGCTTGACGCCGGTACGATCACCGTTTGCACCACATCCGCCGATTCTCCCGGTATATCCATGTCGAGACTGACGTTGATTTCGCCAGCCGAAAGCTCCATCAAGTCCAGATGTGCAGCCAGGGTCTTATAGTGCATGCCTACGCTGCTAAAATTCTGCAAACGGATCTGGAGCTGCCAACTGCCATCCGCCAATACACTGAGCTGTTGAATGCTGGCCGTGGGTGAATTGATGCGTTTGACTGACCCACCGCAGCCCGCCAGCAACAAAAAACAACCTGCTAGCAGTACACGAATTAGGAACATGGAAATACTCCGATTGGCAAATTGAAATGAAATCAGAATTAGGGAATACGCCATTCAATTAGAGATTATAGGCCCAAGCAACATTTGCGTTTTAAATTCCGGTGTCGAATATTGAGCATGCATGCGACCGGCCTGCATCACCAACACCTGGTCGGTTAAGGCAATGACCTCCTCGGGAGCATGACTGACCAATACCGTCGGCAAGCGAAACTCCCGTCGCATGCCTTGCAAGTAGCACATTACCTGATCGCGCGCCTCGTGATGAAGCCCAACCAAAGGTTCGTCCAGCAGCAACACATCCGGCTGCGAAAGCAGTGCCCGACCGATCGCCACTCGTCGCGCCTCACCGCCGGATAAAGCATAGGTGCGGCGCTTCAACAACGGACCCAAATCCAGCAAATCCACAATCGACCCAAATTGAACAATGCTTTTGCGCAAGCGATTGCGCTTAACGCCGTACAATAGGTTATGCCGCACATTCAGATGCGGAAATAGGCGCTGATCCTGGAACACATACCCGATATGCCGTTGCCACGAAGGTATATTTATATCCTTTTGACTATCGAACAAAATCCGGCCGTTTACCACAATGCGCCCCATCGCCGGCCGCAACAAACCCGCGATCGCATTGAGCACCGTGGTTTTCCCGGCGCCAGATGGGCCGAATAATGCAAGCATGGTGATATCGGTCTGAAAATCAAGACAAACGTCGATCCCGGGAAACGGTTGACGCAATACCACCTCAATCATCGTTCCCACTCCGCAATCCCTGTCCCCGCATCACCATTGCTGCAGCAAGCGTGGCAGTCAACGCCACCGCCAACGCCACGACGGTCAGCCGCTGTACCCCGGCGTCACCACCTGGATTGCTAATCAACTCGTATATCGCAATGGGCAATGTGCGTGTTT
The DNA here is from genome assembly GCA_964466115.1 of uncultured Rhodanobacteraceae bacterium. GTDB lineage: Bacteria > Pseudomonadota > Gammaproteobacteria > Xanthomonadales > Rhodanobacteraceae > Pseudolysobacter. Next base: position 246,482 of record CAYXMH010000001.1, read on the forward strand.
CATTGGGAATACTGGATACAAAGGTGATGGTTGCACCAAACTCGCCAAACGCGCGCGCAAATGCGAGTACGCTGCCGGCAACGATGCCACGTGCCGATAGGGGTAGAGTAATGGTAAAAAAGCGCCGTAAGTACGTAGCGCCCAACGTCGCCGCGGCCGCTTCCAGCCGTTGATCAACGGATTCGATCGATAAGCGTATGCTCAGCACCAACAACGGGAACGCCATCACGGCGGCGGCCAGTACTGCACCGGTCCAATGAAACGCAATGGGGATTCCTAAACGGGCAAGCAGGCCACCAAGCACGCCTTGATTGCCAAACCAACGCAATAAGGCATAGCCTGTCACCACGGGTGGCAAAATCATCGGCAGGAACAAGACCGCTTCAACCAGCGGCTTGAAAAAAAACTGTCGGCGCGCCAGCCAAGTCGCCAATGCCAACGCGGGCGGCAGCGCCAACAAAACGCTAACCAAAGCCACGCGTAAGCTTAAGCTTAGCGCTGCCCATTCGTCCGTGGTTAGGTTCGGCACGCAGTTAACCTTAAGGCACGGTAAAGCCGTGGCGCAATAGGATTGTGCGCGCCGATTGCGATTTCAAACAGCCAAAAACTTGCCGTACGGCAGCGTTGTCTTGTCCCCGCACAATCGCCATTGGATAGACGATCGGCATGTGGGAGCCTTCCGGAAAACCATCGATAATTTTTACATTTGCATCGGATTGCGCATCCGATCGATAGACCACGCCCAGAGCCGCTTCACCGCGACCAGTCAAAGTAAGGGCAGCGCGTACATTCTCAGTAGCCACGACGCGACCGGAAATCGCATCCCATACGTTAAGCTTCGTCAGCGCCGCTTTCGCATAACGGCCCGCGGGCACGGCGCTGGTTTCAGCTAAGGCCAAGCGTCCGTTTGCACCGAGCGCTCCGCGCAAATCGAACCCGTCCGCAATCGAAAGTTGAATGGTGCTGTCCCTTGGCGCAATCAATACCAATTGATTGCCGATCAAATCCGAGCGCGTATCCGCGACCAGCCATTGCCGCTGCTCGAGATAATCCATCCATTCGCGATCCGCCGAAATAAACAACGCCGCTGGCGCGCCTTGCTCGATTTGCCGAGCCAAGACCGATGTCGCCGCATAACTGACCTTTACCGTCGCGATCGCCGCAACTTCTGGGCTTATGATGATCTCATCCAACGCAGGCTTCATGCTTGCGGCAGCAAACAACACTACGTCCACGGCATATACTGCGAAAGAGTTTAAACCCAGGCTCAGCAACACCCATGTGGCCACGCACTTAAAAGCACGGCGCGAAACATCGAGCACACTCATGGGCAAGTCTGCCTTATCTCCTGGCTTAATTCGCTAGTGAGTGTTTCGATGACCCGCGGCCGCTCAACCTGAGATTGTTGCTGCGAGTCCATATCCTTGATCGTAACAGTGGCGCCGCCTTCGTCGAGCACCATGACAAACCGGATTCCAGCACGATCCGCATACTTAAATTGCTTGGCCAATTTGGATGCCTCTAACACCAACTCAGTATTGATGCCTGCTTCGCGCAACTCCATGGCCAGTTTTAAACAATCCTCCATCTGCATTGCGTGCATCTGCGTCACCAACACTTTCACCGTGCTTTGACTTTTCGGCAACAAGTTGGCTTCACGCAATTGATAAAATAAGCGCGTGGCGCCAATTGAAATACCTACGCCCGGCAATTTCGATTTGGTGTAATGCGTTGCGAGGTCTTCATAACGGCCACCAGAACAAATGGAACCGATATCCGGATGATCGTTCAGTGTGGTTTCGTATACCGTACCGGTGTAATAATCCAAACCGCGTGCAACGGAAAGATTTAGCACGCAAGCATGTTTAGGTACGTCAAGGCCTATAAGCGTACCCATCACACTGCGCATTTCATCAATCCCTTCGTGCAATGCTTCAGTGGCAGTTCCATACTGATTTGCAATGGTTAATAGTTTGACAAAAATCATCTCGAACTCACCAAGCTTTGCGCGCAGCTGCATAACATCTAGCAGGCACTGCACCACGTCTTGATTAAGTCCGAAATTCGACCCAGTAAGCACCTCGTTGACATAACCAATCCCGCGCTTATCGAGCTTGTCAATTTCACGCAATACCCGCGTTTGCTGTTCAGCATCAACGATACCGACACTGGCAAAAAAACCGCGCATGATTTTGCGGTTATTAAGATGAATCGTGAACGGGCCGATTTTGAGATCGTGGAACAAACGATAAATCACCGCCGGGATTTCCGCGTCATAACGCAACGACAAAGTGTCCTTACCGATCACATCAATATCGCATTGGTAAAACTCGCGAAAGCGCCCGCGCTGCGCCGACTCACCGCGATAAACGCGCTGCATCTGATAACGGCGAAACGGAAACGACAGCTCGCGCTCATGCTCGGCCACATAGCGCGCTAGCGGCACGGTAAGATCAAAACGCAGTGCCAATTCCGGTTCAGCACCTTGTTTCAAGCTTCCGGTGGATTGCACAAAATACACTTGGCGCTCAGTCTCGCCACCGGTTTTAGTCAACAGCACGTTGGTGAATTCCATAACCGGTGTTTCAATCGGCAAAAAGCCGAACAACTCAAAATTGCGTCGAATCGTGTCCAACAGGTTCTGAAACGCAATTTGATCGAGCGGTAGCAGCTCCATCACACCAGGCATAGTACGGGCAGCAGTTAATGCCATTGATTTTCTCGAAAAATATACGATGATTGCGCCGCAGCGCAGCAGGGTCTATAGCCTAGCAGATGGCAATGGTAGATGGATCGCAGCAGATCACCCCGGTAAACCGGACACAAAGCCTAATTGCCAACCTCGTGCAGTGAGAAAGTTGCCACGAGTGGGGCGCCCCGTTATGATTCACGGTCCACGTTCTTAGGATTTTTCCATCGGGGTGTAGCTCAGTCTGGTAGAGCGCTACGTTCGGGACGTAGAAGTCGCAGGTTCAAATCCTGTCTCCCCGACCAATTTTTATACGAAAAATCAGCGTCTTGAACTAAATTTCAACGCCCACCACCCCTCGGCAATCCGAAGCGCCCACCCTCCAGGACAGGCGACTTAAAAGGCCAAAAATTTGGCCGCGTCGAAAAAGCGCTCACCTCGGCTAATCTCGATTTCGTCGGGCATCGTGTTTTTCTTAACGTAGGGTAATGCACGAAAAACCGTTATTCATTACGGTATAAAAAGAATCATTTGTTATGGGTTTAGCGATCCATACCCATCATTAAACGATTTACTAAAATTGACAATTCCTAACCTTTTTGTGGGTTTTTTCAGTGCTACATTTGCCAATCGGGGTAGTAGCCCAACTTAAGGCACGCACGATGAAGCTCATTCCGTCTTTATTATTGCCCACCTCCATTTGCCAACTGGCCCTAGCCGCGAGCGCCGCCGTTGGCTTAATCGCCACGCCATTATCAACGCGCGCCGTTGATTACGTGCCTTCGCTTATCGACGCGCAAGGCGGCGGAACTCCGCTCAACACAGCGACCAAACTGTGGCTACCGCTGACCAAATCCACCCTGTTGATCGATTTACCGCAAGGCTCGGAGGGCTTTCCTCATGATGACGCCGGACGTTTCGTGATTGGCGGCAGTGTGGCGATTGATCCGGCACAAGCAAGCATGGATGCGAATAAGTTGTCTTGGGTGAGTTCCGGCAATGGCTGGAAAGTCGCGCAATTTTCAGTACGGGTTCAAAACGCCGCTGCGCTATCACTGGCGATGTTTATTTCAGCGCCGAAGAACGCAGGAACGCTGGCGTACGCGTCTATAAGCAGCCCGGCAGAAGAAGTGAATCTCGACCGCATTAAGGACGATAACAACTTTCAAACGCCACCCACCAGTGGCGATACAGTGGTACTCGAATTGCGCCTGCATGAAGAAATCAAGCCAAGCTTGGTAACAATGAAGCTTTCGAGAGTATTCGATTACTGGATGGATCCGCAGCGCCCGGTCAATGCAACGATCAAGACTCCGGCAAAAAGTTGGAGTGTTGAGCCCACGCTGGGGGAATTGGTACTATCAAAAAACCGTCCGCTGCATACGGCGTTTGCTCCACATCAAGCCGCCGTGGAAGAAGTGCTGAGCTCCGCCAGCATGATTCCGGATAATTTGGGTTGGTCGAATTACGGGTTTTATCTAACCTCTTTCTCCTTGCCCTATCGAGTCCAGGCGCGGCCCTTAGGCTGTCATATGGACGTGGCGTGCCGCGATTACTTATGGGGTACACCCTATAACGGCGTGGTGAAGATCACTTTTACCTATACTCCCGCCAGCGGCGTGCCGAGCATCGCCACGTGCACGGGTACTTTGCTCAATTCACTCTGGCCAAGCGATGCGCCAGGCGCGGTGCCGGGAGGCAACCGATTGTTTGTGGCCACCGCGCGGCACTGCATTGAAACGGACGCTCAAGCGCGCAGTGTCAGCGCGTATTGGTTTTATCAAGTGCCATCGGAGCGTATGGCTTGTCTTACCCGCTCCACCGACCTTCCATTTAGCACCACCTCTCTCCCCGCAACCTACACTCGCACGGCCAGCGGCGGTTACACGCCGGCCTTGCATCCGGTGACTCCAATCCAATCCAGCGATCTTGCCACCGGCATGTGGCGGTCGAGCGGCGCCCAGCTGCTCTGGGCCGCACCGCATACCGATCCATCCGACCCCGATGCGTCTTCGTCAGATATCGCTTTATTGAGGCTGCGCGATGTGCCCAACCACGTCGATTACGTTGGCTTTTTTGGCGGTGATTTCACACTACCGCAAAACCGCGACAATGTGATTTCGGTGCATCACCCGTTTGGCGACGTTAAGAAAACATCGCGCGGCACCATCGTGATGGAAACACCCGGGGACGATTACGGCCAAGGCATGGTCGGTCCCGATTACAGCATGCATTTCGAGCAAGGCGGAATCGAATCCGGCAGCAGCGGCGGCGGATTGTTCGCGCGCGTTGACGCCGCGGGCGATCACCACACCGATCCGGTGTTCGTCGGTTTGCTGACGGGCGGTTCGACCTTCCCGTACGACGCCAAATGCCAGCGCAATTACCACGATAACACCTGGGAATACGCCGAAACCCGCTACGCGCAATTCAAAGCGGTGTTTGGCAACTTAAGCCATTGGTTAGCACCAACCGCGGCCGAAGAACCCATGGTGAGAGCGGAATTAAGCGTTCCGTTTTAGTGGGCAATTTAATTTCGTAACACACATACCGCCGTGGCGCTATTGCAACACGCACCAACCAGCGCGATCAAATACCAAAAGTGATTTCCCCGTAATTTCGAGCTTGGCATAAGCCCGAAACGGCCCATCAGTTAAGGGTATTGTCATGCTGGCAATACCGCCAGCCACTTCTACATCAATTTTATTAAGCACTCGCCCCGTTCCTGCATCGCGAAGTTCGCATCGACGTGAACGTCTTGGCAAAAGCAAACGCCAACGCCAACAGCCCGCATTTGCGGTTTGCAACACCAAATACAGAACGCAATCGCGCAATCGCCAGCGCCAACGTTTAAGCTCAATGCGCAACTGCATCGCATTGGCCGTGAAGGTGGCTTGGATTGGGGCATCGATTATTGTTCGTGTTTCGTCGATAAACCGCTCCGGTTCATCGGCATACGACAAAAACCGCTGCCGGCTCAATACCATTTGACTGGTATGAGCGGCGATGGCGGCGCGCTTGCGTTGCTGTTGCTGCACATCCATTGCGATTTCGATGTCGCTTGATACATTGGGCTGCCCATGCATCACATAACTGAGAACGCGTGCCGTTGGCTGGTGTGCAAGCACCAGACGCAAGGCGACATGCAACGCACTGTGATCCGGATGGCGATCGCTCAATGCCGGTGCAATGATCAGCGTTGGCTTGAATTCCTCGATTTCTGTGCGCAGTCGATCAAGCAAAATCGGATCGGCGTTAAGCAATAACTGGGTAATGCCAAGATCGGGTAATCCAAAAAACCCGACTTCGCTTTCTGCTACACCAAGTATCATCAACGCGGCGCGCGCTTCTTCGCGGCGACGCAATCCCCAGCGCAAACGCTGTTCCGCGCCGATGCGCCAGCGCCGCTCCATCCAACGTTGCGGCCAAGGATTGTTGTCTCCATCGGTAATCACTAATACGCGCTTGGCAGCACCCACATCGCCGGCAATTTGCAGCAATCGTCCACAGGCCAGCGATTCATCGTCGGGGTGCGGTGCGAGCACCAGCAACCGATCATGGCGCTGCAAGTGCAAAGGCGTACTCAAGACCAACTCGCGTTCCAATCGCAACGCAATAAACTGCCATCCGAATTGGGAGGTGGCGTCGTTAATCTTCTGATTTCAATTTGCAACAGACATTCCTCTTTCCCGTTCGCCCTGAGCCTGTCGAAGGGTGAACGGGAAAGCACGATGCTTCGACAGGCTCAGCATGAACGCCTTTCTTAACTCTGTCATAAAGGTCGTTTCTATATAAAACAGTAATGAACCCTGTAAATCCTCAAAAAGCAAAAGCCGGCGATCCATCCACCGGCCATATGCTACTCCAGCGCGTTTTTTTATTCCGCTGGCGTCACGCTAACCCGTACCCGCAAACGATCACCCGGGTCGTAATTCAAGCGCGCCATATACACTTCACCACGATACCGATATTCCACATCGTAGCCGATAATGCGTTGCTGCTCGTATCCGCCATCAGCCACTCGCCGACAATGGACTTCGGTTGTGATATAACCGCGATCATCGCCTTTACCGGCGTTATGCCCCACCGCACCACCAATCACCGCGCCAGCAATCGTGGCCGCTTTGCGACCGTCGCCTTTGCCGACCTGATTACCGAGCGCACCGCCAACAATCGCCCCTAACACCGCTCCGCCGGCGCTGTTATCGCGCTCGCGATGCTCGATGCGTTCTTCGCGACAGTCTTCTCGGTTCGCGGGCACGTATTCGAATTGCGGATCCACACGTAAAACATCGGCCCAGGCGAAATGCACCGAATCATCGCGACCGGCCTGGCTGCGTCGGTCTTGAGCCATGACGGAGGTTGCCAGAAAAACCGACAAGAATCCCAGCGTGATCTTGATTGCGACCTGCTCCATGATGTATCTCCTTAAAAATGGGCTTGGTGGTTTAACCACCACTGTGTGAATTAGATCACGCTATACCTGAACCAAGCCTAAGGGTGGAACTCCCGTTCCGATCGTAACAACCTCCCGGCTCCTGCTAGAATGCTGCAAAGCAACAGACGGTCTTAACTTAAGATGAACCTTCAACTTCATAATTCCCTAACGCGCCGAGTGGAAACCTTTGTTCCGCAAAACCCGAAGCGGGTAACGATGTATGTTTGCGGCCCCACAGTCTACAACTTTGCGCACATTGGCAACGCCCGCCCTCCGGTGATATTCGACGTTTTAGCGAAATTGCTACGCCGCCGTTATCCACAGGTAATTTACGCGCGCAACATCACCGATGTGGAAGACAAAATCAATCTCGCAGCAAGCCAAGCCGGCGTTTCGATTGAAACGATTGCCCAGCGCTACACCAAGGCGTACCAGGATGATATGCACGCACTGGGTGTGTCGAACCCGGACGTGCAACCGCGCGCCACCGAACACATGCCGCAGATGATTCATATGATCGCGACGCTGATTGACCGCGGCCATGCCTACGCGGCGCAGGGCCATGTGCTGTTTGATGTCAGCTCGTTCCCCGACTACGGCGCATTATCGGGGCGCTCACCCGATGAAATGATCGCGGGTGCGCGCGTGGAAATCGCCCCGTACAAAAAAACACCGGCGGATTTCGTGTTGTGGAAACCGTCCAACCCCGATCAGCCGGGTTGGGAAAGCCCGTGGGGTCGTGGTCGCCCCGGTTGGCATATCGAATGCTCAGCGATGAGCGAAGCTCATCTTGGCGAAACCATCGACATTCACGCCGGTGGTAACGATCTTTTGTTTCCGCATCATGAAAATGAAGTGGCCCAATCCACCTGCGCCCATGGCGGCAAATTATTTGCGCGCTATTGGCTGCACAATGGCTTTGTAACGGTGGAAGGCCGCAAAATGTCGAAGTCGCTAGGGAATGTCTTGCTGATTCACGATTTGCGGCAGAAGGCGCCGCCCGAAGCATTACGCTATGTGTTGCTGAAAGCGCATTACCGGCAACCGTTGGATTGGTCGGAATCGGCATTGGCCCAGGCGGCTAGTACATTGAACGGCTTATACGGCGTGTTACGCGATTTGGCTGGGGTTGCGGCGCAAGCCGAGGTGGCATTGCCAGACGCGTTTGAAACGGCGTTGTGCGACGATTTGAATACGCCCGAGGCATTGGCAATCTTATCTCGCCTGGCCGACACTGCCCGCAAAGCACCAACCGTGGCAGCAAAAAGTGAGGCGAAATCGGCTCTGTTGTCTGCCGGCGCGTTCTTGGGCTTATTGCAACAAGATCCCGAAGTTTGGTTTAAGCAATCGGCTGCCGGGCAAAAACCGATTGACGCCACGCATGTCGAACAGCTGATCGCCGCGCGGATCGCCGCGCGTAATGCAAAGGACTTTGCTAAGGCGGACGCCATTCGCGATGAATTGCGTGATCTTGGGGTCGTCATCGAGGACGGAAGCGGCGGCACCCGCTGGCGCACGGCGAACGCATAATCAAGGTCATGAACCTTAAGGCACCCAACCGCAGTGAAGACGCCCAATCCGACATCGTTGCGGAATTCGCGTTATTCAGCGATTGGAGCGAGCGTTATCAGTACCTCATCGATCTGGGTCGCAAACTGCCCGAGTTTCCAACTCAGTTCATGACCGATGCCCACAAAGTCCAAGGCTGTCAGTCTCAAGTGTGGCTGGTTTCCCAGGGGGATGCGCAACAGCTTAATTTTCAAGCGACCAGTGATTCGGCCATCGTTTCCGGATTAATCGCACTGTTGCTGCGCACCTATTCCGGATTGAGCGCGCAAGACATTCTGGATACTGAACCGCGTTTTATCGACGCGATGGGTTTATCGGCGCATTTATCACCGACGCGCAGCAATGGACTGGCGGCGCTGCTTAACGCCATTAAGACTCATGCTCGGCTCGTTCTTGTTGAGCGATAAGAAGGCGCAACCGTACGCGATAAATTTCTTCCAAAAGAAAACGCCCCGAGCGGGGCGTTTTAGATAGAAACTCAAAACACGTTTAGAGTCAATCGCCCATCTGCTTCTGACGATGCTCCCAACGCTCTTGCGCGTCTAAGCACAAGGTTGCAATCGGCCGCGCCTCGAGACGCTCAATGCCGATGTCTTCATCGGTTTCCTCGCAATAACCGTAGCGTCCGTCCTCAATGCGTTTCAACGCTTTGTCGATCTTCGCGATCAATTTACGATAACGATCGCGGGTGCGTAATTCCAGGGAGTTCTCGGTTTCACGCGTCGCGCGCTCGGCTTCGTCACCCACATCGCGAACTTCCTCGCGCAGATTGTCGATCGTCTGCTTCGACTCCTCGACCAAATCCTCGCGCCACTTCATCAGCTTTGCGCGAAAATAGGCCAGCTGCTGCGGGTTCATGTACTCTTCTTTCGAAGAGGGTTTATACCCTTTCGGTAAATCGATTTGCGTCGTCGCGGGTAACGCATAACGTCCATCTTCAATCGTTATGCCGGAATCGCTTCCGGTCAGTGCGGCAGTCTCTCCCATTTTTCCCTTTTTATTTAAAGTAGCTTGTTTTGTAAAGGTTGTGATTTTCTTTTCCGGCGCCTTTACCATCAGGTTAGGCTGGGACGGCGTACTTTGCACCGGCGGGGGTTTCCTACCCGATGCAGACGGCGGTGTACTGGCAACACTCAGCGGTTTAGTCACGGGCAGTGTACCTTTGGCGACTATTTTCTTTTCTGCCGGAGCCGGTTTGCTTACGGCCCTGGGTTTCACCGCTGGTTTGGCTTTACGTACCTCGGCCTTTTTTGGCTTCGGCAACGCTTTTTTAGCGGCGGTCTTTGCTTTGATCGGCAGCGGAGATTTTTTCTTTACAGCAGCCCGTGCCGGTTTCTTTACCGGTTTAGCCGCTTTCGCTGTTTTCACCTTAGCGATTTTCTTCGGGGCACCCGCTTTCTTGGCGACAGGTTTCGCCTTTTGAACGGGTTTCTTGACTGTTTTTGGTTTGGATTTCGCCATTTCTCTCATCACCATTGTAGCCAGGCGGCGGCGTGTTATAGCCTAAGTCATCGTTACCAGCAACCGCTCACTGCAAACACGCTACTATTTCATTATGGACCAACCCCTGTGAACCGACTGCTATTGTTCTTGCTTTTGTGCTACAAAAGGGTCTTAAGCCCTTTGCTGGGCTCACGTTGTCGTTACTACCCAAGCTGCTCCGATTACGCCCGGATAGCCGTTGGCCGCTTCGGCGCCTGGCGCGGAAGTACGCTCGCACTAGTGCGGCTGCTTCGCTGCCATCCGCTGTTTCGCGGCGGTTTGGATCCGGTTCCGATGGAATTTCCGAAATGGCGGCATAAGCCTACCGCCGGCCAGACGCCACACCCGACTCTGAGGAACTGCTTACATGAACCACTGGTTGATCCGAAATGCTCAGATTGTCAATGAGGGCCGCAATTTTTCGGGTGACGTTCGCATTCGGCATGGCCGCATTGACGCCATTGCAGATCATTTAACCTCACGCGCAGACGAACAGCCCTTCGATGCGAGAGGCCGCCTGCTGATTCCCGGGATGATCGACGACCAGGTGCATTTTCGGGAACCCGGACTCACCCACAAAGGCGATCTGGCGACGGAATCGCGCGCTGCGGTAGCCGGTGGCATCACCAGTTTTATGGAGATGCCGAACACCAAACCGCCCGCTACCACCAATGCCGCTCTAGAAGACAAATACAGTCTGGCCGCGCAACGCTCGTTGGCCAATTATGCGTTCTATTTCGGCGCCACCAACGACAATCTTGAAGAACTGAAACGCATAGACCCGCGGGCAGCCTGCGGTATCAAAGTGTTTATGGGTGCATCAACCGGAAATATGCTGGTCGATAACCCAAAGACGCTGGATGCCATTTTTCGTGAAGCACCGGTGATCATCGTTACCCATTGCGAAGACACCCCAACCATCGAGGCCAACCTTGCTCAGGAGCGCGCCCGCTACGGCGATGCGATCCCAGTTGAGCGCCATCCGTACATTCGCAGTCGTGAGGCGTGCATAAAATCTTCGAAACTCGCGATCGAATTAGCACGCCAGCACAACACACGATTGCATATATTGCACATATCAACAGCCGATGAGCTGGCTTTGTTCACACCGGGACCGTTAAGCGGTAAGCGCATCACCGCGGAAACCTGCGTGCATTTCCTGCATTTCGATGAAAGCGACTATGCAACGCGCGGGAATTTCATCAAATGCAACCCGGCCGTGAAATCGGCCAGCGATCGATTGGCCATCATCAAAGCGCTGCGCGAAGGCCGCCTCGATGTGCTCGCCACCGACCACGCACCACATACGTTGGAAGAAAAATCGCAAGCTTATGACCAAGCACCTTCCGGATTGCCGCTGGTGCAATTTGCGGTGCAATGCGCACTGGAACGCCACTTTGACGGCGATCTCGCGTTGGAGTTGATTGTCGATAAGATCGCCCATGCGCCCGCCACATTATTCCAGGTTCGCGAACGTGGGTTTATCCGAGAAGGTTTCCATGCCGACCTTGCCTTGATTGATTTGAAAACCGCACAAACGGTGCACCGCCAAGACGTGTTATCAAAATGCGGCTGGTCGCCGTTCGAAGGACAGACCTTTCGTTCCAGCATTGCTGCAACCTGGGTGAACGGGCATCTCGCTTACCACGAAGGACGTGTGCAACCCTCGCCTCCCGGTCAACGTTTGGAATTCATGCGCTGATACCGTCACCCATGACGTTTGCCAAAAAAACCCTGGCGTTAATCTGTATATTTTTTTACCCCTTGGCGGTCTTATCTGCCGAGCATCGACTGAATCTTCCGAAATCCGTTGCCCAAGGCGCGCTCGTTATCGGTCAAACCGAGCATGGCACGGAAGTTCGCTACAACAGCCATGCTTTGCGTGTTGGCGCCGATGGGGTTTTCGTCTTTGGCTTAGATCGCGACGCACCAAGACAAGTCGAGCTTGATCTGCGCTTTCCCGATGGCGTAACGAAATCAGTGACCATGGCCGTTACCCAACGCAAATACGCAATCGAGCGTGTCAACGGATTACCGCAACATACCGTTACCCCCGACCCGAAGCTCGCGGCGCGCATTGCACGCGAACAAACTGCTGTTGCCGTCGCCCGTCAACGCGACGATGCACGGGAAGATTTCCGCCACGGCTTCCAATGGCCCGCGCAAGGACGCATCAGCGGCGTCTACGGCAGCCAGCGCGTTGACAATGGTGTGGTCAAATCGCCGCATTATGGATTGGATATTGCACTACCCACCGGCACACCAATTCATGCCCCCGCAGCCGGCCTAATTACACTGGCCGAGCCGGATTTCGTCCTGACCGGCGGTACCTTATTGGTGGACCATGGGTATGGCGTGACCTCATCTTTTCTCCATATGAGCCGATTAGACGTTAAGGCAGGCGATTACGTGACGCAGGGCCAAATCATCGGCGCCGTCGGTGCAACGGGTCGCGCCAGCGGCCCACACTTGCATTGGGGCTGCAACTGGTTTGACGTGCGATTGGATCCGGCTCTGCTGGCGCCGCGATAACGTTAACAAAGTGTGAAATACACCACAAATTCACATGAACTTGTTCGCGTTTTAAGCAAGCATCCCAGCACTCAGTGGAAATGGATAAAAATGTATGCACGTGCAAAGGAAATTGCTAAGCTGACTTTGGTTCTTTCACGCGGGGACCCGTTCTATGGAGCATTGCATAGTACGTTTCGTTAAGCCCACGGTGGCGTGCGAAAGAGCGATGCTTTGGGTTTTTAACGCGGCAATTTGTGCGTTATTGTTGGCTACCTCCGCTTATGCGCAGCTCAGCCATAAACTCGATACTCTGCTAAATGACAGCTTCGATGGCATTGGTGGCGGCCCGAACAGCGACTCAGACGCTGCGCGATTTCTCGCCCAAAGCACGTTTGGCCCCACCTTAACCGACATCCAGCATCTGCGGCAAATAGGCTACAACGCCTGGTTGGCTGAGCAGTTCACCGCACCCGCATCACACGAGCTTTCGTATCTGCAATGGGTGGCAACTTTACCCGCGGGCCAAAACACCGTAGACCAAAGAGAGCGCTTTAGCGCCTGGCTGATTAACGCGCTCGGAACACCCGATCCCAGCAATAACCATGTAGCCCCAAGCGATCAATTGCGCCAGCGTGTTGCATTCGCCTTGAGTGAAATTTTCGTGGTCTCCGATCGCAACGGCGCGCTTTACCAACAGCCGTTTTCGCTAGCCAGCTATTACGACCTATTGGCGGATGATGCATTTGGTAATTATCGACAGCTACTAACCGACGTAACGCTGCACCCGGCGATGGGCACCTATCTCAGCATGCTAGGCAATCAAAAGCTCGATCCTATAAAAAACACCCTACCAGATGAAAACTACGCGCGAGAAGTGCTGCAGCTGTTTTCGATCGGTCTTTTCATGCTCAGTACCGATGGTTCAATCATCCTAAGCAACGGTCATCCCGTCGCCACCTACGATCAAAGCGTCGTTAGCGCCTTTGCCCGGGTATTTACCGGCTGGAACTTTCGCGACACCGGCGATGATCCCAGTTGTTCGGCCAATTACGATTTTTGCTATCCCTTCAACGCCGGTCGACCGGCCTGGCGCCTCCCGATGCAAGCGGTCGAAGCGTATCACGACACCGCGGCCAAGAATTTATTGGTTTACTCAGGGGTAGCCAATGGCGGTGTGTTGCCGCCCAACGCCTCTGCGCAGAGCGATCTGGATGCCGCTCTCGACATTGTTTTTAATCACCCCAATGTCGGGCCCTTTATCGGCAAGCAATTGATTCAGCGTTTGGTTACCAGCAACCCAAGCCCGGCCTATGTGCAACGCGTGGCGCAAGCATTCAACAACAATGGCTTGGGTATACGCGGCGATTTGCGATCGGTAGTAAGCGCCATTCTGCTCGATCCGGAAGCACGCTATGGTCAATGGCGATCGCCCGATACATTCGGGAAATTGCGCGAGCCCATGCTGAAACTCACACATATGTGGCGTGTGATGGGCGCCTATTCCACCAACGGCCGCTTTGATATGTCGATTGCGGACCCAGCCGCCGAATACGGCGAAATGCCGCTACGTGCGCCTTCGGTATTCAATTTCTTTCGCCCGGATTTTCAGCAGCCCGGCGAGGTCAGCAACCTCGGCCTGGTGTCTCCGGAATTTCAAATCGTCACTCCAATCCTGATCACCAGTGCACCCAATGATATACAAATGCGCATTTTTGAATTTTATGCAGGAAACCCCTATAGCTACGCGAATCTCCCCGCGTCCATCGTCATGGACGAAACCAGCGGTTTGGCGGCGAACCCCGAGCAGCTGCTCAATCGTTTCAGTTTGTTGTTTTTGTCCCAGCAGATGTCGCCGTTCATGCACCAAACACTGATCGATCAACTGAACGCCACACCGAACAACAATGGCGGCCGCGATCGCGTCGGTCAAACGCTATACCTGATCTTAACCTCACCCGAATACTCGGTGCAGAAATAAAGGAGCGCGCCGTGAATTGCAGTCGCCGACAATTTTTAAACCAAAGCATCTGCGCAGCGCTTGGTGGAGTTAGCCTGTATTCGGGCCTGGGTAATTTGCAACTGGTAGCTGCCGCGGCCCGTGCCACCAAGACTTTTAGTGACTATAAAGCCTTGGTTTGCATTTATCTTGATGGCGGCAATGACAGCCTCAATATGGTCATGCCGAAAGCCGGCTACTACTCCACGTATTTGGCCACTCGTGGTAACCAGGCGCAGGGTGGATTAGCGCTAAGCCAAGATTCCATCATTGCCCTTAATTCAAGCAGTACCGTCAGCACCACCGACGCAGCGGACGATGGCCTTTACGGCCTGCACCCGTCCATGTCTGGATTGGCCGAGTTATTCAATAACGGCCATGCGGCCATCGTCGCAAACACTGGCACCTTGCTCGATCCAATCACTCAATCCGATTACCGGGCCGTCGGCAATAATGGCAGACGCATACCGCCGCAGCTATATGCGCACAATGAGCAAATCACCTACTGGCAAACTTCCCGGCCGGATGACGACAGCGCTAACGGCTGGGGCGGACGCATCGCCGATTTGTTGTATTCGCAAAATGCCAACCAACAATTGTCGATGAATATCTCGCTTTCCGGCATCAATACATTCGAGCGTGGCGCGTTGGTCGATCAGTACGTCATGAACGAAAGCGGCGTGCTGGCCTTGCGCTTGTTTCGCATGAACAGCGCCGGCACTAGCGCATTCGATGCGCTAAGGGCGCAAGGCACTCAAGCGCATGTGCTGGAGCGCGCACACAGCGGGGCCGTCAATACCGCCATAAACAACTACAGCATCGTTAACGATGCGTTGGCGCAGTCGCCAGCGGGGTTAACTTCCAACTTCCCTGCTACCAACTTGGCCAGCCAATTGGCGATGGTCGCCAAACTCATTAGCGTGCGCAGCAATTTGAACATGAGCCCGGGCCGGCAAATTTTTTTCGTTCGGTTGTCCGGTTTCGATACCCACAACAACCAACTCGACACCCACAACACAATCTTGAGCGATCTTTCGGCAAGCTTGAAGGCGTTCTACGACGCCACCGTTGCCATGGGCATCGCCAATTCGGTGACTGCATTCACGATTTCCGAGTTTGGGCGAAATCTCGCGCATAACAGCGATGGCACGGACCACGGCTGGGGCGCCCATCATTTTGTGGTGGGTGGCGCAGTAGCCGGGCAACGAATTTACGGGCGTATGCCAAGCTTATTAGCACCGGCTTTGGGCACCAACCCGGACGATGCCGGTTACGGACAGATCATACCCACCACCGCGGTCGATCAATACGCGGCGACCTTAGCCAGTTGGTACGGCGGCAACGGTTTTCCGATTGCCACGGTTTTTCCAAATCTTTCGCGCTTTGCAACGCCCAATCTTGGATTTTTAAGCTGAATGATTCGCGCAAATGTTTTTCGATTGTCTATCGGCCTGCTGATGCCTATGACGTTAGCGCACGCCAGTACGTCACCTACGATAAACGGCTGTGTTTTAAACACAGCCACAGACTGGAGCGGCCAATCCATGGTGACGATAAATTTCGGCAACACATTCGGTTTAACGTATTCACCCGCCTGCGTGCAGATAGATCCAGGCACGCAAATAACCTTTAGTGGCTTATTTGCCAGCCACAGTTTGCGTGGCGGCAGTGTTGTTGGCGGCGTGGAGATCGAGGATTTCACCAGCCCCATCCCGTCTCAGGATACGGGCATGACGAGAACGTTCCCAATCACACGGCAAGGTATGTTCGGCTATTACTGCTTAGCGCACGGTGCAAGCGATAACATGTATGGTGCCGTGATCGTCGGCCATGAGCTGCTTTTCGTCGATGGTTTTGGTGATTGAGCGCGACCTCGTACCCTCGTCTAGTTGCAGTTGCGATCGATCAACGTGGTAAGCCGCGTTAACGCCAAACTGCCGGCACTAAACCCCGCCGCGGTTGGCACCCAATTGACGCTGGCGTGATCCGCATCGGCGAATTGAAACGTCGCCGTACCCCAAGCGTCCCGGGTCACTTGCGCTGCATCAAACGCGGGTGGAAATTGCCCACCGTGCGTGCTGTAAAACGACACGGTCGCGTGATCGCCTTCGATCGGACCGGTACCCACCAAGTACAACTGCGCCCCATGGTTGTAGTTGTACCATATGACCAACACGCTGCGCTGGTCATTGATGGTAATGACTTCCAGCTCAAACCCATGGCCGTTTTGTTCCGGGTTGTACCAACTGCCGCTGTGGCACGCACGAACCTGCGCACCGGCTGGATCAGCGGACGGTGTTAATACCGGGGCAATCGGGATTAAGTCGATCCCGCCATCATTGAACCCCGCGTAACTGCTGCTCCATTGGGCGTGCACGGCGCTGGCCGAAGCAAACGTCAAATCCAACGTCCCCCACGCTGCGGTTTGCACGGCTGCCGCTTGAAAATCCGGCGGAAAATTCGCGCCCGTGGTAATCAACAGCGGCATATGCACCTGATTGCCCTGCACCGTTCCAACCCCGTACAGCCAACGCTGTTCGCCATTGAGGTACACATACCAACTGACAAACAACGACGGCACGCCGTTGACGGTTAAATACTCAAACACCATCCCATGGCCGCTCTGCTGGGCGTTGAACCAGCTCGCGGTGACCTGGCTGTCGATGACATACGATTCATTCGCGCTATAGCTGCGCGCGATCGTGGTGGTATGGCCGGCATGATCGCGAACGCTCACCGTGAACGTTGCGTTCTCAGCTAACGTTACCGCGCGCGGCAGCGGGATAGTTAAGATCGTACCTTGTGCGTCAAGCGTGTGTCCGGCCGCCAGATTGGTTCCAGCCGATACTGCACCCAGCGCGCAATCGCAGGTCACCACCAAACTGCTGGGATCCACGCCGCTGTCGGTGTCAAACGCGGATATCTCCAAATTACTGAAAGAACCCAAGCTGCGCGCCTTGGTCAGCGAAGGACTTAACACCAAGGTCGGTCGCCAATCGTCTTCCAAAAATCCCCACTTCGTTGCGAACTCAATCGGCGCACCCAAATCAATCCAACGGCTTAGCGTAACTTTCTCATTGTTCGTCATACCCGTCACACCAATGCCGTCCGGATGCGACATGGAACCCGCATAATCCAAGTCATCGCTGCGATCGCCATTCGCACGGCCGTCCAAACGCTCACCCCAAATCTTCCAGATCAGCAGACTTTGCCGCGATTGGAACGCACGCACATAATGCGTGAGTTGCGGCTCTTCGTACCCGCCACCGCCTGGCGCTGCGGGTGAATAGACCGCATCGCTGTCGCGGATCAATCGGTAATAAGCGCCGGGAAAACCATTTATGGTCGAGGTATTGGATGCCAAAGGCAAACCCGCCGCTGGATTGGCGGCACTGTGGCACATCACGCAACGCGCTTGCAGGATCGGTACGATGTCGCGGAAATACTCCACCGTGGTCTGCGGCACCGATAACGTGTTCAGGCCCGTTGCGCCCGCCGCATCCACCGTCAGCAACGGCGTTGTGTGCGCCAAATCCAGTACGTTGTAGTTCGATTGTGCTGCCGCGGTGGCCGAAAAATCCAACGGACTCTTGCTGTGCGCGTGGCACCCGCCGCAATCGTAACGCGCTTCACCCGGGCGTACCTGATGCCAGGTCTGTGCCATGTTCAGCACCATACCGCGCTTATCAATCGCTTGAAACGTCACCGAGGTGTCGGCCGGAATCTTCGCCAGAAAACTGGTGTCCGCAGCCGTACTGCCATCCGGCATCAGCACCGTGGGATTACCCGCTTTGCGCACCGGTACTTCGCCCAAAATCCGCATGCGCTCCCCGCCCACCACGTAAAATTGCGACTGCGTGTCCGGATAGCTGCGGTCCGTCTGCGCTTGTTGCGTCAACACGCGCACCGCGTAGATGTCGTTGTCGCTGTAAATACCAGCGTCTCCGCCCTGGTGCACCCAGCGATACAGTTGCTCCGATGTCTGGTTAAACGGATCCCGATCGGTGATGTACGAAAATGGCGAAAGCGCTTGCTCCGTATCCCGCCACGTCATCGATGACGTACCAATACGACCGAACGGTTCGCCGGGTACCAGATGCTCCGCGCTAATATCTCCATCGTTCAGTTCATGCCAAGTCGCCGGTTCAGCAACACCATACAATTGCTGGTAGGTGACAACCGGGCGCGGCCACTGCAAATTATAGGAATCCTCGGCCAAGATGGTCTGTAACTGCGGGGGCCGACCCGCCACGCTTGATGCGGGCACGGGAATCGCCGCACCGTCCGGCAGGATCACGATTTCGCCGTGATACCACGGGAAATCCACCCCCGATCCCACATAAATGCCGTTGTGATTGGACGGCCCTGGCGAATACACCGCCAACAAATCGGCCTTGCTCGGATCGCCATACGCGCTCGGCGTAGCCGCCGGATGCGTGAATTTGCCGCGGCGTGCGCTCGTCGCGCAGGTCGCCAACGGGGCGGAGGCATAGGGATTGTCCTCATGCCCCGGACACGGGGCCGGGTAATCATCCGGGGTTGTAAACGGCGTTAACTTGATTTGACCGGCCGGTTCGAACGGTACCACGCCGCTCTCGGGGGATGGATCAGCCGTCCCTGTTGGCCCATGCGGCAAGGGGTAACGAATCAAATCCCCAAATCCGTTGTTATTGAAATTGTAATAGCGCGTGACGACCAGATCCCCACCCGGCATCTGCGTCATAAAATGATGCACCAGGGCGAATTCGGAAAACCCCGATAAACTGCTCCAGCTGCGTCCATCCGGACCGATCACCCACAGCGCAAACTGCCGTGAGTCGCGGATGCCTTGCTCTTCCCAACTCGAAAACGCGATGCGTCCGTCCAACAAGATCTGCGGATGCAGCGCCATCGCCAAATTGAGATGTCCGATCAACTCCACATTGCGGCCATCGTCGTCCATGCGAAACAGCTGCAATACGCGTTGCACCGCACTCATTCCCTTCGGCGGCAGGAAATTGTTGCGCGTCGAGGTAAAAACGATTTGGCCGCCCGGAGCAAACGTCGCGCCGGTGTTGAACACGCCCACCCGCGGATAGTTGCTGCCGCTGTCGGCCGAATTAAAGGTCGCGCCATTCCCAGTGTTAGGGGTAAATTCCTGGTGCGTCAACCGCACCAATTGATGCGTTTGCAAGTTTAACTTGTACAAATCAGCGCCTTTATACGATAAACCATCGCGCTGACCGTTTAAATTGGTCAGATCGTGGTACCACGTGAACACCACCCATTTCGCGTCGAACGAGATGTTCGGGTCCGACACACTGCCCGCCGATAACGGGGTGCCGGACGGCGTATCCACTTGGTTGCGGTACGTTTCCAGCGGAAACACCACTTCACGCGCACCGGAGGGATGCAGCACCATCAACTGCGCTCCCGCGTCGGGGATTAACGGGCGCACCGTATCCGGCCAAACCGTGTTGTTGCTGCTTCCCGTAGCGCCTTTGTAGGCCGCGCGCACGTATACCAAATCGTACGGCAGCGCATGCACCGTATCGGCTTGCGCCGGTTGCCATAAAAACCCAAAACCTGCGCAGACCACAAAAAATCGCGATAGCCCTTTGAGCCTTTGTGACATACACCCTCCCTCGGTCTCGCCGCTCGCCCTGTTTTTGCTACTCAAACACTCTACAAAAAGCAGGCCGAGTCACTACATACTCAAACGTATGACAAAACCGTGCACTGAATCGCGATTTTGCTACACATTGCATGCGCTCGGCTCACGACGACTCAAGAATTGCCTTGAAAGTGAGCTGTTCTGGCTTCACGCCATGCATACCATACACAAGCCCATGATGCCCGAAAGGTTCTTTTTCCTATCAGATGCTCGGGGTTGACTGCATTTCGCCAGTACCGGATTTCCGCCAAAGCTAAGCGCGCCTGAACTTTGCGCGGCACACTTAAATTTTTTACACGTGAAAGGTCTGCTTCGAGGGTATTTGCCAGCTCATCCAGATAATCGTTCAGCAAGCCGCGCCATAGCGATAACGGCCGGGTAAAATCCGCTGCGGTCTTATGATGACGAGCCAATAGGTTAAGAGGAAACAACAAAGCATCTGTTGTTTTTACCACAATCAATGCTTTTACACATCGCAACAAATGGATACATGCCGCAACTCGAGCGGCCGTATCCGCGCCAGCGCCTTCCTTCACCGGTTCGAGCGCAGCAATGGAAGGTACCGTGCTCAATAACGCCATTTCCACATACGTGACGGGCCTATAAAAATGACCCAACTTGAGCAATTGCGCCGCAAGATCCGATGGGGCATCGCAATTAAGCTGCACAAGGGCGCCGTTTAGCAGCATTTGCCACATCGATGCCGGTTGCATACCAACGCCTTGAATCGCAAACAAGGCTTGCGTAATCGGATGCTGCGCGCGGCCGGCCACCGCACGACCAAGCTCTTCCCCCCACCACTGCAATTTTTCGGCAGCCACTTGCGGTTCACGAATAGCAAATACCGCCTGCTCAAGCTCATGCACTAAGCATCCATAGACGGTAAGCAGAGTCCTTTGAGCTTCACTGAGGAAAACCCCAATAACTTCCAGCTCCGGTTGCGCAGAAAACAGCTTATGCTCAAACGCTGCGAGCGAGGAATTATTCGCGGCCATACTCAATCCAACGCCAGGATGGGCAATAGCTCCTGCGGAGAGGCAATAACAAAATCTGCATTCCAGGTACGGGGATCTTCGCCATCCAAATAGCCCCAGGTAACGGCCACGGTACGCAAGCCCGCGCGCGCACCCGCCTCGACATCGCGCAAGTCATCACCCACGTACAGGCAATGCTCGGGAACGACGCCGGCCATCGCACACGCTTGCAACAACGGCGCCGGGTCCGGCTTTTTTACCGTTAAGCAATCACCAGTCACCAATGCCGCGCAGCGCTGATTCAAACTCAGCGCCGATAGTAGCGGACGAGCTAACCAGCCTGGTTTATTGGTCACGATACCCCATGGCAACCCGGCGGCCTCAATCGTCGCCAACATTGCGTCGATACCTGGATACATATGCGTATGTTTGGCGATCGCTTGCGAATACATCTGCAAATAGCGCGGCAATAGCGCGTTTATTTTTTCGTCATCGTAATCGGGAAATCCGCGCTTAAGAATCGCGCGTGCGCCCTTCGATACGGCCTGACACGCCAATTCGTATTGAACCGGCACACGATCATATTCGGCCAATAGTCGATCCAACGCCGCGACCAAATCAGGTGCAGAGTCGATTAAAGTGCCGTCTAAATCAAATAATACGGCTTGCACACTTGACGAGCTTTGCTTCATTGCGACTTACGCGCGCAGACAAGATAATTAACCTTGGTGCTGCCAACCAAAGCCGCCTTGCGCATGAAGGGGTTGTAATCCAATCCGTGGATGTCTTCCAGAATCAAATCATTGGCGCGCAATGCAGCCGCGATCTCCGAGGGCCGAATAAACTGAGCATAATGGTGAGTACCGCGTGGCAGAACCTGCAACGCGTACTCGGCACCTAGAATGGCGAAGAAAAAAGCCGCGGGTGTGCGATTCAAGGTGGACAGGAACAACCGTCCGCCCGGTTTAAGCAAAGCGGCGCACGCACTAATGACGCTGCCCGGGTCCGGCACATGCTCCAACATTTCCATGCAGGTGATCGCATCGAAATGAGCGGGTGTTTCCGCAGCCAAAGCTTCAACACCGATGGCGCGATAATCGACGTGCAATTGCGATTCCAGCAGGTGCAGTCGTGCCACCTCCAAAACACGTGGCGCAAGATCAATGCCGATAACGTTCGCGCCGGCTTTGGCCAAGGCTTCACTTAAGATACCGCCACCGCAGCCCACATCCAACACATGAGCGTCTTTCAGTGTTGCACGCTCTGCAACATACCGCAAACGCTCGGGGTTTAAATCGTGCAAAGCACGCGATTCGCCTTGCAAATCCCACCAGCGTGCCGCAAGTCGATCAAACTTGTTAAGCTCGGCGACGTCGACATTGACACCATCAGTAATCATATGAAGCCGCCATTACAGATGGGCAATCCGACTTTGCCAACGCTCGGCCAGTACCGAAACTTCGGCCAAATCAAGACCAACCAATGCACCATCGCATAACTTGCGCTGACCGGAAATCCATACATCCGATACTTGATGCCTTCCACACGAATATATTAATTGCGAAATAACATTATATATAGGTTGTGTTTCTGGAACATTTAAACGTATTGCGCTAAGGTCGGCTTGCTTGCCAACCTCAATCGAGCCAATGCGACCCTCCCAACCCAACGCTTTGGCGCCATTTAAGGTCGCGGCGCGTAAAGTTGATGCGGCGTCCCAAGCGCTCGGGTCAGCTGCGACACCTTTGGCCAATAAGGCCGCCGTGCGCATCTCGCCAAACATATCCAAATCGTTGTTGCTGGCACACCCGTCCGTACCTAGCGCCACGTTAACGTGGGCGCGGCGCAGCGCCTCGGCCGGACAGAATCCGCTGGCCAACTTTAAGTTCGATTCCGGGCAATGCACCACCGACACGCCATTTTCCGCGCACAAACCGATTTCCCCCTCGGTGAGCTGCGTCATGTGTACGGCAATCAGTTGACTATTGATCAGGCCAAGGCCGTGCAACCTGGCTAGGGGACGCACTCCATGCAAGCGACGCGACTCCTCGATCTCATTGGCGGTTTCATGCAAATGAAGATGCACCGGGATATCGAGCTGATCGGCCAAGATGTGAATGCGCTTGAAGCTATCGTCGCTAACGGTATAGGGCGCATGCGGGGCCAAGCAGGTGGAGATGAGCGATTCCCCCTTGAATTCATCGTGGACCGCCAAACCCTTGCCGATATATTCATCCGCCGCCCTCGCCCAGGCGCTGGGGAATTCCAAGATTGGCAAACCGACCATCGCGCGGAAACCCAAACGCCGGTAAGTGGCGGCGATGATATCGGGGAAAAAATAGTTTTCGTTGCAGCAGGTGGTGCCGCCGCGCAACATTTCGGCCACAGCCAATACGGTGCCGTCGTGTATGAATTCCGGTCCCAATAACTTGGCCTCGGTGGGCCAAATATGGTCCTGCAGCCAGGTCATTAGCGGCAGATCATCGGCAACCCCACGCATCAAGGTCATGGGGTTGTGGGTATGGGCGTTCACCAAGCCCGGAATCAAAGCGTGGTTTGGTAATTCTATACGTTGCGCATTCGGATACTTGGAGCGCGCATCCGCTATCGGCAACACATCGGCAATGCATGCGCCAGCCAAAGCGACCGCGTATTGGTTAAATACGGCACCGTGCGGCTCAACCGGAATAACCCATTGCGCCTCGAGAATCGTTTCAATTTTCTCTAACTCACTCACGCTTAATTCCACTTCGCCGTCATAAGTGCTGTCATTCCCGTGAAACCGGGAATCCATTAGCCTCGATGGGAACCAAAGAGCTGGATGCCCGCGTTCACAGGCATGGCACAATAATTACTTTACCCGCGATACATATTCGCCGGTGCGCGTGTCGACCTTGATGACTTCGTCCTGTCCAACAAACAATGGCACGCGAACCACTGCGCCCGTTTCGAGCTTGGCGGGTTTGCCGCCGCCGCCCGAGGTATCGCCCCGCACGCCGGGATCGGTTTCAACAATCTTCAATTCGACGAAGTTCGGCGGCGACACGCCCAACGGCGCTCCGTTCCATAACGTGACGATGCACATCTCCTCGCCTTTTAACCATTTCGCGGCATCACCGACGACGTTTTTATCGGCGACAAATTGTTCAAAATTTTCCTGCTGCATAAAATGCCAAAACTCACCATCGCTATACAAATACTGCATATCGGCGTCCATGACATCGGCGCCCTCGACCGTATCGGTGGATTTCATGGTCATTTCCACCACGCGCCCGGTACGCAAATTGCGATATTTGACCCGGGTAAACGCCTGTCCCTTGCCCGGCTTGATGAAATCGGTGTCAACAATCGAGCACGGATGCCCATCGACAATGATTTTGAGCCCATTTTTTACGTCGTTCATGCCATAACTGGCCATAACACTGCTCCAGGATGCAAAGCCGCCCTGTAAAAGCGGCTAAAATAGAAGTTTGCCTCATTCACAACGTCCGTAGATCGGACACCGAGAAGACCCTTAATGATAACCGCAAGCGCACGTTCCGCACAGCAATTAAGCTGGCAGCAACTCTGGCGCGAGGCCATTACCGACCCGTTGGAGTTATTGGCCGAGTTGAATCTATCGCATCTTAGCGATGAGCTGCCGACTCCTGGGAGTGTCGAATTCGGTTTGCGGGTACCGCGCGGCTTTGTAGCGCGGATGAAACGCGGCGATCGCAACGACCCATTGTTGCTCCAAGTGCTGCCTTTGCGTGCAGAATTGACGGTGACGGAGGGCTTTACACATGACGCAGTGGGTGATCTTAATGCCGTTACCGTCAACGGCGTTCTGCACAAATACCAGGGGCGCTCCTTACTAATCGCCACCGGCGCTTGCGCCGTGCATTGCCGGTATTGTTTTCGAAGGCATTTCCCATACACCGAGCACATCGCTGCCGCCAATCAGTGGCGCGAAGCCATTGCGCACTTGCGCGGCGACCCTTCCATCTCCGAAGTGATTTTGTCGGGCGGCGATCCATTCTCGCTGGCAACCGCAAAACTGACCGAACTGAGCACCGCATTGCGCGAGATCGCCCCTATCCAGCGCCTACGCATTCATACGCGGTTGCCGTTGGTTTTGCCCGAACGCATCGATGATGAATTGTGTGCTTGGATCGACGCGTTGCCCTGGACCGTCATCGTGGTTCTGCACGCCAATCATGCGAACGAGTTGGACAGCACCGTCGCCGATGCCTGCGCCCGGCTGCGCGCGGCAGGTGCGACCTTGCTCAATCAATCGGTATTATTGCGCGGGATCAACGACTCCAGCGCGGCGTTAACTGCTTTGTCCGAAGCTTTAATCGGATGCGGCGTGGTGCCTTATTATTTGCACCAATTGGATCGTGTTGCGGGGACCGCCCATTTTGAGGTGCCCGACCAGCGTGCAAGAGCATTGATCGAGGAGATGCGCGCCAAACTACCCGGCTATTTAGTCCCTCAATTGGTGCGAGAAATACCGGATTTGGGCTATAAACTTCCGCTGTAGACAGCCGCTGAAGGCAGAAGAAAGCCCTGCAGCAGTCTCGATTGTTGTGTATGATTGCCTGCGGTAGATCGCCCGCACCGCATTGCGCGGTACTGTGACATTAGTTGACTGGAAATGCGGGCGCGAATCAAGTACAACTTACGATCTACCCTGAGTATCTTTACCCATGACCAGACAGGACAACGTCATCAGGCTTTTGCTTGTTGAGGATTCGGTCGAGGACGCCGAACAACTGACCAGCGTGCTGCGTAATGGCGGCATCGCGGTAAGGCCCGTTTGTGCCGTCAACGAGGTCGAGCTCGAAACGCAGATGGAGGCGTTAACGCCCGATTTAATCCTGGTCAATGTCAATGCCCGGCAACTGAAGCTCAGTACCGTGGCCGAGATCGCCAATCGCGGCGGGAAGGATGTGGCGATCATCGCCGTGGCGCAAAACCCAAACGAAGACCAGATCGTCAACGCGTTTCGCGAAGGCGCGCGCGCAGTGGCATTGCGCGGACGCAGCGATCAATTCCAGATCATCGTTAAACGCGAATTCGAAAGTTTAACCCAACGCCGGTCAGTAAGGCGTCTGGAAGCGGCTCTGCGGGAATCCGAGCGCCGCTGCGATTCATTGCAAGAGTCATCGCGCGACCCAATCGCCTATGTGCACGAGGGCATGCATGTGCGCGCGAACAGGGCCTATCTTGAAATGTTCGGCTTTGAGGAATTTGCGGATATCGAGAGCATGTCGATACTCGATATGATCGCGCCCGAGGATGCCGATGATTTTAAAAACCTGCTCAAAAAACTGTCCAAAGGCGAAAAACCGCCACAGCGCCTAAACCTCAAAGCGCAACGCGCGGATGGCTCGACCTTTGA
This sequence comes from uncultured Rhodanobacteraceae bacterium, assembly GCA_964466115.1. Classification (GTDB taxonomy): domain Bacteria; phylum Pseudomonadota; class Gammaproteobacteria; order Xanthomonadales; family Rhodanobacteraceae; genus Pseudolysobacter. The sequence continues at coordinate 273,180 of CAYXMH010000001.1, forward strand.
CGCCGTGATGGAATTCGCCACCGCCACTTACGAGGGCGAGACCTGCCTGCAAATCATTTTCCGGCAACAGGCGATCAACGCGGCGTTAGCGAAAGAGATCGATGCCTTACGCTCGAAGGACCTGGTAACAGATCTTTACAATCGTCCGTATTGCATGGCGGAGCTTGAACGCATGATTGGCGATGCCACCAAAGGCAAAGCCGATCAGGCAATGATCTTGATTGAGCCGGATAACTTCAAGCACGTGTTGGACACCATCGGTTTGGGAAACACCGATTTGTTGCTGGGCGATATGGCCAATATGCTGCGTCGGCATCTAAAGGATACCGACGTCCCTGGCCGTTTCAGCGACCATACGCTTGGTGTCTTGGTCAGCGAACGCGATGCCGAAAACACGCGCCAGCTTGCCGAAACGCTGCGCAAAGCATTTGAAGAGCGCATCTTCGAGGTCGGCACGCAATCGATCAGCGTCAACATCAGCGTCGGCGGCACACTGATCGGTGAAAAAAACGCCAGCATCCAAACCGTTGTAAATCAAGCCAACACCGCATTGCGTGTCGCTCAAAACGAAGGCGGCAACCGCATCCATTTGTTCGATCCGGCCGCGAAAGACAAAGCCGATGAAGAGAAAAACCGGCATTGGCTGAAATTGCTGCAAGATGCATTGGCAAACAACGATTTCGTGCTGTTCTATCAACCGATCATTTCTTTGCACGGCGCCGAAGGCGATTTCTTCGAAATACTGCTGCGCATGAAAGGCCCCAAAGGCGAGATCGCCCCGCACTTTTTCTTGCCGGTGGCGGAGCAACACGGTTTATTGCCAGCGGTTGATCGCTGGGTGATCGCCAGTGCAATCAAAGCGCTTGCGGATCACGAAAAATCCGGGCATCGCACCACTTTTTTCATTAAGCTCACCGCGCAAACGCTGGAAGACCAAACCTTGCTGCCTTGGATTGCGCAGCGCTTGAAGAATGCACGCTTGCGCGGCGATGCGTTGGTGTTTGAAATGCCGGAAAGCAAAGTGGTCACCAGCCTGAAACCGGCGCGCGCGTTTGTGAACGGATTAAAGCAGTTGCACTGCGGGTTCGCGTTGGAACAATTCGGTTCGGGCTTAAATTCATTCCAACTGCTAAAACACGTGGATGCGAATTATCTTAAGCTCGACCGCAATTACATGGCGGAATTGCCCAAGAACAAAGAAAACCAAGAGCGCGTAAAAGCCTTGTGCGACCAAGCCCATCACGCCGGGAAGCTCACCATTGCCGAATTCGTAGAGGATGCGGCGAGCATGTCGATCTTGTTTTCCTGCGGCGTGAATTTCGTACAGGGTAACTTCCTGCAGGAGCCGGAAAAGGTTATGAGTTACGAAGGCAAGTGATGCAAAATTCGGTGCGCGCAACCTTTCGCAGCGCACCAATCGCTTTATCGCAAGGGCTCTAACCCCCCAACTGCCGCAACGCAGCGATGCGCTCTTCGATCGGCGGATGGCTCATAAACAAACGCCCAAATCCGCCAGCCAAATTTCCCGAAATACCAAAGGCGCGCATTTCTTTCGGTAATGCAGCGTCATCGTGCTGACCAGACAATTGTTGCAATGCTGAAATCATGCTTCCCGTCCCCGCCAACCTCGCTCCACCGGCATCGGCTCTAAATTCACGCCAGCGCGAAAACCACATCACGATCATCGAAGCCAGCACGCCGAGCACCATCTGCAACAGCATGACGATAATAAAATAGGCAAAACCGCCGCCCCGGTCATCATCGCGGCTACCACGCAACGCGCTGTCGATCACACTGCCGAGCACGCGCGCAAAAAAGATCACGAACGTGTTCAGCACGCCCTGAATCAAGGCCAAAGTGACCATATCGCCGTTGGCAATGTGGGTAATCTCGTGTCCAAGCACAGCATCGACTTGCTCGCGGTTCATGCTGTTCAAAAGCCCGGCGCTGACCGCCACCAATGAGCTGTTTTTGCTCATACCGGTGGCAAATGCGTTCATCTCCGGGGCTTGATACACGGCCACCTCCGGCATCCCGATGCCTGCGGCAGCGGCGTGACGTTGTACGGTGTTGATCAGCCATTGCTCGGCTTCGGTTTGCGGCTGGGTGATCACTTGCGCACCGGTGGAGGTTTTCGCTATCCATTTGGACATAGCCAAAGAAATGAATGAGCCGCCAACGCCCATAACCGCCGCCATCACCAACAACCCGGTCAAATTGTGAAAACCATGGCGATAGGCGTAAACATCAAGCCCCGTCAGCTTCACAACGATACTCAACAACAGCATGATCGCAAGATTGGTAGCAATGAATAACAAGATTCGTAACATGGCAATCCTTAAGATAAAACTCGAAATTTAGAACCCACAAAAAAACCGCAACATGATATGGGTAGCTTGGGTAGACTGGCGCACTTTCAAGGTACCGTAAATGTAAATCTTTATGTCCTATCGCGGTCGTTTCGCTCCCTCACCGACCGGGCCATTGCATTTTGGCTCTTTGATTGCGGCGGTTGGCAGTTATCTGCGCGCCCGTTCGCAAAATGGCTGCTGGATTGTGCGTATGGAAGACCTGGACCCACTGCGCGAAGTTCCCGGGGCCGCGCTCGACATTCTTGAAACCTTGGCCGCGTTTGGCCTGGTATCCGACGAACCGGTGCTCTATCAAAGCACCCGCGATACTGCCTATGCCTTAGCGTTTGAGCGATTGCACGAGGCTGGCTACGTATTTCCTTGTTGGTGTAGCCGCAGTGAGCTTGACGACCAACAGCGTTTTCACCGCGGCGTTTGCGCCGCCCCCGACAACCCCGCTCGCCCACCCGCTTGGCGCTTACAGGTGCCCGATGCAACCATTGCGTTTTACGATGTATTGCAAGGTCTGCAAAGTCAAAATCTTCAACGCGATGTCGGTGATTTTGTATTAAAGCGCGTAGAAGGACACTACGCCTACCAGCTCGCCGTGGTCGTAGACGACGCCGACCAAGGCATTACCGAAGTCGTACGTGGTGCCGATTTGCTCGACTCCACCGCCCGCCAAATCCATTTGCAGCGGCTGCTGGGATATCCGCCATTGAACTACTTGCACCTGCCATTGGCACTGGATGCTACGGGCAGGAAACTCAGTAAGCAAGACCGCTCGCGGCCCGTGGATCGTTGCGATCCGCTACCGGCATTGCGTGCAGCAGTGCAGTTTCTTGGGCTACCGATGGGTGATGGAGGCAACGTCGATCAACTGCTGCGTAGCGCAACAGCGAACTTTGATCTTATCCATATGCCCCGCAGATCGGGCAATCGATTGCCCTGCAACCTCCGAGAACCGTCGTGAATGTGTACAATCGCCGCCCAATCTCCCTTAACCTCACTATTTGGAGGAAATATGACCGCACGCATCGCCTTGGTCACTGGAGGCACCGGTGGCATCGGTAGCGCCATTTGCAAACGCTTGGCCGACTTAGGGCACAAAGTCGCCACCAATTACCGCGACGAAGCCAAAGCGAAAGCCTGGCAAACACAAATGAAAACGCAGGGTTACCAGTTCACGATCGTCCCAGGGGATGTCGCTGAGCCGGCGGCGGCCGAAGCCATGGTCAAGGCGGTAGAAGCCCAATTGGGACCGGTCGATATCCTAATTAATAACGCCGGCATCACGCGCGATACGACATTCCACAAAATGAGCGTGATGCAATGGCAGGAGGTTATCAATACCAACCTCAATTCCTGCTTTAATGTCACTCGCCAAGTGATTGATGGCATGCGCAATCGCAAATGGGGCCGGATCGTACAGATCTCCTCGATCAACGGCCAGAAAGGCCAATACGGACAAGCAAACTACGCCGCGTCCAAAGCCGGTATGCACGGTTTTACGATTTCCCTGGCCCAGGAAAACGCGAAGCTTGGCATTACGGTCAATACGGTCTCCCCAGGTTACATCGCCACCGATATGGTCATGGCCGTTCCGGAGGAGGTGCGCGCCAAGATCGCAGCGCAAATCCCCGTCGGGCGGTTGGGTGAGCCGGATGAAATTGCTTACGCGGTGGCGTTCTTCGTTGCCGAGGAGGCGCGTTGGATTACGGGTGCCAACCTGTCGGTCAATGGCGGGCACTATATGGGCTGGTAAGCACACAACCCAGGGCGCGCGCTTTAGGCGCGCGTCCTTTGCTGAATAACCTCCTTTACGTATTCGAAACTGGTGCACCGCGGCATAATCTGCTAGCGTTGCTGCATGGCGCAAATCCGTATCATCAAAAAATACCCGAATCGTCGGCTCTACGACACCGAAATCTCGAGCTACATCACCCTGGAAGAGGTTCGCCAGCTGGTCGTTGACGGCGAGGAATTCGAAGTGCGCGACGCCAAAACCGGGGACGATCTCACCCGTTCGGTACTGCTGCAGATCATCACCGAGCACGAGGAACATGGGCAGCCCATGTTCACCACCCAGTTGTTGTCCCAAGTGATTCGTTTTTACGGCGATTCACTGCAAGGTTTTATGGGCAGTTACTTGGAGAAAAGCCTGCAGATTTTTTTGGACCAACAGCAACAGTTTCGCAGCCAATTAAATACCTTGATGGGGCAAACGCCCTGGTCGATCCTGACCGACCTCACCGATAAAAATATGGATATGTGGAAGTCCTTGCAACAAGGATTCCTTAACGCCGCCGCCGGCACCCTAAAAAACAATTCCGGCAGCAAAGAACCGAAAACTTAAGTTTTCCGGTAACGTTTGACAGGTTTCACCGCGCTCTCTAACATGTCCTTTATGCTGCGGCGCACCATGGTGGTGCGCTGTGCGTTCATCATACGTAGCAAGAGGAATTGCAATGACTAAGCGAGTGGCCGTCGTAACCGGTGGAATCGGAGGGTTGGGGACGGAAATCTGCAAACAACTGGCGCAATCGAACGTGATTGCGATTGCGGCCGATCTTGGCACCCGCGGCGAAAGGATTGCCGAGTTTCAACGAGAAATCGCCGGGCTCACCGACCAAATATTCTTCGAACCGTTAAACGTCGCTGATTTTCAGGGCTGCAACGACGCCATTCGTCGCATCGAAAAAACCCACGGTCCAGTCGATATCTTAATCAATGCCGCCGGCATCACGCGCGATACCACGCTGCGTAAAATGGCGCCGGAGCAATGGATCGATGTTCTCAAAATCAATCTTGAGGGCGTGTTTAATATGTGCCGCCACGTGGTGGATGGCATGTGCGATCGCGGATTTGGGCGAATTGTGAATATTTCTTCGGTTAACGGACAAACCGGGCAATTCGGTCAAACCAATTATTCCGCCGCAAAAGCGGGAATCCACGGCCTAACGATGGCTTTGGCGCGTGAGGTTGCACGCAAAGGCGTCACCGTTAACTCCGTATCACCAGGTTACTGCCGCACTGCGATGGTAATGGCAATTCCAGAAACCGTGCGCAATCAGATCATCACCAATATCCCCGTTGGGCGCTTGGGCGAACCCAGTGAAATCGCTCGCGTGGTGAATTTTCTCGCGGCGGATGACTCCGGTTTTATTACCGGCGCCAATATTCCGGTTAACGGCGGTTATTTCATGGATTATTAAAATTCGCGCCGTACGCGGCGTGGACTTTTATCGATTCCGTGCGCTCGCGCGAAGTACATTCGCGCGGGCAACCAATGAGCGCTGCCAGCGCTCCTTTGTAAACCCCAGCCCCATTACGGGAAGGAAAGATTGTCAATTTTAGGTCTACGGCCCAAACCCATCCAATAAGATCCGATCGTAGCGCTGGCAATCGTAGTTCAACGGAATGGGCGTGCCGAAATCAAGGACCTCGAAATCCTTGATCGTCACCCCATACAACGAATGCGAATTAAATCCACCCGAATCGTTATCCGGGATGTCCGCCCATTTCGTGGTCGTGAAACGGTCGCTCTCTGCAGTTAATGGAATATTGCCGCCATCGGACAACAACATGCCGTACTTCTTTAACGACCGCAGTACCACTTGCGCCCCGGGTCCATACCCACTGATGTTGAAATTGCTGCGCAATCGTAGCCGAGCGCCATAAGGTATGGCGCTCGAAGGGCCGGTTGGTCCCCCCGCGTGCGTGGCCGGATGGACAAAAACACCGGCGCGAATCACCTCATTGGGCATGACAAAGCGAATCGCATGGCCCAGATCTCCGTTCACCGCAATTGCGGCGGCAACTTCATCGGCATTGAACAACAACGGCGCCACTGGAAACCCCGCTGCATCGGTGCCGGTGCACTGATCGCCACGCCCTTGCGCTGGGTACACGGCATCCAGGTTCCAAACCACCAAGCACTGGGAATGAACGCCAAACGCATCCACCGTGGTCTTATACGATTCGAACAACGAATTGCCGCTCACCACCAACAGATGGCAATCGTTTTGGTTAACGTTGCAGGTATAGTTTGCCGTGCCTTCGATCGCTCCACCGAGCGGCAGTGGAATCGATGACTGACTATCGCAATCGGGCGTGTAATACCCTGCGGACTTCACCAAAGTCGCAATCGGCGTGTTGGGATTAGCGTGCACTATTTGCAAACTCATATCGATCTGGAATTGGATATTGCCGGTTCCATTGGGTGGTCCCCACCCACCTTGGTTATCCACCCAATTCACGATCGTTGCTGATTGCGGGCTGATCGCCGCTTGGCTAATGTCCTGATTCCATACAGCACCGCTTGGGAAACGCGGTACCGGTGCGGCAATGGCCATACTTGCCGATACTAAGATCGCTGTGATCCCCACTGTGGGTTTGAAGACATTTTTTATGCGCCACATGACCATTCCCTTGATGCTGCTTTAAAGCAGAATAGGCGGCATAAAAAATCAAAAAATAGAACCGTGTCACAACCCCGAACAAGCGTACCGCAGCCGTCACCAAATAATGTCCGCAGGTATATCGTCTTCGACTTTGGTGCTGTCTGGATCACATAACAGCACCAGTGCGGTCGGTGAAATCGATTGTGCTTCAAGTGCTATCGAACGCTCAACCAATAGGTAGCGTCCACTCCATTGAACGATGCCGAGCTCACCTTGATTGAGCTTCGGCAACTGTTCCGGAGTGCAATAGACACGGCGAATCTTATTCGCGTGCGAGAAATGTCGCGGCAATTCGGCTTGAGGCGCATTTAGCTCTTTACCTTTCAGCAATTGATTGAGCTTTTCTTTGCGTTCGCGCTTTTGCTGTGCAAGCAGTGCGGCTTCGCGCGTGGCCTGCTCGCGATCTTGTTTCTCCTGGCGTGCGCGCAATGCGTAGGCCTGCGCTAAATCCGGTTCGGCCGGCAATTTAGCTGAGGGCTTAGCCGTAATATTGGAATTTTTGTCCGGCCGTTTACCGGAAAACCCTTTCTTCGGAGACGGCGCCTTAGCGGCTGCCTCAACTTTCAGTTTCGACACCAAACCGCTTTTCAATAACAAATCGCGCAATGAATCGGACATAAGTTAACGCTCAATAATGCGGTGGCGGCGGTTCACTGCTCGGATCGTGCGCCAAACCATTTCTGACAACGCCAAGCTCATCCCGCAGATATTTAAGCTCGCCACGCAAATCGTGAAGCAACCGGTCGTGATTGGCGATGCTGCTGTTGAGCGCAGTCAAGCCTTCATCCATAAAGGCCAGCCGCACCTCAAGCTCACTTAAACGATCTTCGAATGTCGGGGCCATTTTTACAACGTCTCTATCAAATGCCGACCATGCCGAGCTCCGATCAAACCCGCCACCGCGCACCCGGCCAAGGCAAAATCGGCGGCGGCCATTTCACGGACTAAATCGGCAAAACCGGTTTTCGGTTTCCAGCCGAGCTTTTCATGGGCCAAACTGGCGTCGCCAAGCAACGTCTCAACTTCCGCCGGACGGTAATACTGCGGGTGAATGCGCACGATCGTGGTACCGACTTTTAGCTTAACCACCGGATTATTGATCGCACTCACCACGCCCTGTTCTTCGACACCATTACCACGCCATTCCATTTCCACACCCATCTCGCGCGCCGACAGGGTTACAAACTCGCGCACGGAATGCTGCATACCCGTGGCAATCACAAAATCTTGTGGCTGGTCCTGCTGCAGCATCAACCACTGCATCTCAACATAATCGCGCGCATGGCCCCAATCGCGCCGCGCATCGAGATTGCCCAGGTACAGGCAATTCTGCAATCCATGGCAAATACGCGCCAACCCACGCGTGATTTTTCGCGTGACAAACGTCTCGCCACGAATGGGCGATTCGTGATTAAACAAAATGCCATTGCACGCATATATCCCATAGGCCTCGCGATAGTTCACGGTGATCCAATACGCGTACAACTTCGCCACGCCATACGGTGAACGCGGGTAAAACGGGGTCTTTTCAGTTTGCGGTGTTTCTCGCACTAAGCCGTACAACTCTGACGTCGAAGCCTGATAAAAACGACAACTCTTAGCCAACCCCAAAATGCGCATCGCTTCCAAAATCCGCAATGTGCCGATGCCATCGGCATTGGCGGTATATTCCGGCTCTTCAAACGACACCGCGACATGGCTTTGCGCGGCCAGGTTGTAAATTTCATGCGGTTGGACTTGCTGGACCACGCGCACCAAACTGGTGGAATCGGTCAAATCCGCGTAATGCAAAGCGACTTTGGGCACCACTTCATCCAGTTCATGGTAAAGATGATCAATACGCTCGGTGTTAAATGAGGAGGCGCGGCGCTTGATACCATGAACCTCATACCCTTTTGCCAGCAACAATTCGGCGAGGTAGGCCCCATCCTGGCCGGTGATCCCGGTGATTAATGCGCGCTTTAATGTCATCGTCTCGTTGCTTCCCAGGTATTTACTTAATTGTTGAATAAAATTTTACCGGTAGTTTATATAAGTGAATTTATATAGGCGGGCACTGCAGCGTACGGCCACGGCCAATGCCGTAATAGGCCAAACCCGCGGCTTCTACTGCGTTAGGCTCATAAATATTACGGCCATCAAAAATCGCAGGGGTACGCAAAGAAGATTTAATGCGGGCGAAATCCGGACTCCAGAATGCCTTCCATTCCGTGACCAATACCAGAACATCGGCACCGTTAAGCGCCTCATAAGCCTCTTCGCACAGCACCAAGTCCGAACGTGGACCATACAACCGCGCGGCCTCCTCACACGCCACCGGGTCGAAAGCCCGCACTGTAGCTCCCGCCGCCCATAAGCGCTCCAGCAATTGCCGGCTGGGAGCGGCCCGCATATCGTCGGTGTTGGGCTTAAACGCCAAGCCCCACAGCGCAATCGTCTTGCCGCTGATCGCGCCATCAAAATGGCGTTCGATCAAATGATAAAGTTTGTTCTTTTGCTCGTTATTCACCGTTTCTACGGCATCGAGCAACCGCGCATGATAGCCATGCACATGCGCGATACGCTCCAGCGCTTGCACATCCTTTGGAAAACAAGAACCACCGTAGCCAGCGCCGGGGTAGATAAACGAATAGCCGATGCGAGGATCGGAACCAATGCCGTGTCGCACCAATTCGATATCCGCGCCCACGTGTTCGGCGATATTGGCCATTTCGTTCATGAAGCTGATCTTCGTCGCGAGCATCGCGTTGGCCGCGTATTTGGTCAACTCCGCCGAACGCACATCCATCAGCACCACTCTTTCGTGGTTACGATTGAATGGGGCATACAGCGTTTTAAGGCGCTCAATCGCGCGCTGACTGTCCGAACCGATAACAATGCGATCCGGGCGCATGCAATCTTTGATCGCATCGCCTTCTTTCAAAAACTCCGGATTGGAGACAACGTCAAAATCGGTAACGACACCGCGCAGGGCGAGTTCGCCAGCAACGGTGGCGCGCACTCGATCCGCCGTCCCAACAGGAACGGTAGATTTATTCACAATTACTGCATATTCACTAAGATAACGGCCAATATCTCGCGCAACGGCAAGGACGTGCGATAAATCGGCGCTGCCGTCTTCATCCGGCGGAGTGCCTACGGCAATAAACAACACCTGGCCATGCGCGATCGCCGGTGCGATTTCGGTGGTGAAACGCAAGCGGCCCGCCTGGTAGTTGTCTTGCACCAGTTCAGGAAGGCCCGGTTCAAAGATCGGAATCTGCCCCTGATTTAAACGGTCAATTTTGCTCGCATCGATATCGACGCAAACCACGTCGTTTCCGACCTCGGCCAAACACGTGCCGGTGACCAAACCCACATAGCCGGTGCCGAAGATAGTGATCTTCATCGTGATGTCACAGGTAGTTGAATCTCGTTGGTAACAGCCGATGTTATCGCTGGCGAGTTATCGGTGCCACTTTTTTGTTGCCCCAAAACGAAAAGGGCGCGTCAATCAACGACGCGCCCTTGCGTTAAACGATGGGCTTACTTCTTATCGCCATCCTTAGACGCCGCCGGCTTAGCCGCTGCCGGGGCTTTTTCGCCGCCTTCGGGTTTCGCTGCTGGTGCTGGTTGTTCGATGCTGACGAGCTCAACATCAAAAATCAGCGCGGCGTTGGGTCCAATCGGACCTGGAGCGTGGTCGGCGTAGGCCAAGTTGGAAGGAATGTACAACTTATACTTCGAACCAACCGACATTAATTGCAGCGCCTCGGTCCAGCCAGGAATTACGCCGCTGACCGGGAACGTGGCCGGTCCGCCGTGATCGGCGCTGGCGTCGAACTTGGTGCCGTCCACTTTGGTGCCGACGTAGCTGACTTTCACGGTATCGGTGGCTTTTGGCTTCGGTCCCGTCGCATCTTTTACGATCTCATACTGCAGGCCAGAGGCGGTGGTTTTCACGCCCGCTTTGCTCTTGTTTTTAGCAAGGAAGTCTTCGCTTTCTTTTTTGTTCTTTTCAGCGGCTTCTTTTTCTTTCGTTGCCTGTTTGGCTTGAAGCTTCTGCATGAAATCTTGGCGAACTTTAACCGCTTCGTCTTGGGTTAATTCGGTTTTATCGCCTTTCATCGAGGCTTGTAACGCCTGAATGACGACCGCAAGATCAATTTCTTCTTTGATCTGGCCTAGGCTGCGCCCGAGATCCATACCAACCATATAACTGATATTGTGCTTGTCGGCGACCACTTGCTTGCCGCTGTCAGCCGGCTTTGCCGCTTCAACTTTCTTTTCGGCGCCAGCCGCTGGCGCTGGATCGGCTGCGAAGCTGGTACCAGCGCCGCCAATCAGCGCCGATATGGCAACCGCCACCAGGGTTTTACGTAACGAAGAATTCATGTGTGCTCCTGAAATAGTGAAAAATGCCGGCCATAAAGGGCTTGACGTCATCGCTTATCTGGATTTTAACAGCCAGTTCGGGATGCGGGGCGGCGTATTGTGGCGAGGTCCGGGTTTGAAGGCAAACAATCTCTTTAAACACCAGGCGATAAAGACCCGTGACTTCCAAGTTGGTTCCCGCATCAGCTGCACAACGCGATTTGCTAAACTACCCAAATGCTGAAATTCTCCGATATCGCACTAAGACGCGGCCCCAATTTACTGTTTTCTAAGGCTAATTTTTCTTTGCACGCGTGCTGGCGTGTGGGGATCACTGGCCGCAATGGATCCGGTAAGTCCAGTTTGTTGGCTTTGATTAGTGGGGAGTTGTCTCCCGATGCCGGTGAATTCGACCGTCCGCGCAACTGGATTCTGGCGCACGTGCGCCAAGAAACCCCAGCGCTTACCACCAGCGCCATCGACTACGTACTCGATGGAGACAGCGAATGGAGAGCGTTGGAAAGTGAGCTGCAAATTGCGGAGGATGCCCACCAGGGTGAACGCATAGCGGCTTTGCACGAGCGCATGGCGGCGATTGACGGGTATAGCGCGCGGGCGCGGGCGGCTCGCCTATTACATGGCTTGGGGTTTAAGCCGGAAGATGCCACCCGCCGCGTTTGCGATTTCTCCGGCGGTTGGCGCATGCGCTTGAACTTGGCCACGGCGTTGATGTGCCGCTCGGATTTGCTGCTCTTGGACGAACCGACGAATCATCTCGATCTTGATGCGGTGCTGTGGTTGGAAACCTGGCTGCGGTCGTACCCGGGTACGTTATTATTGATTTCTCACGATCGAGAATTTCTCGATGCCGTGGTGACGCACGTGCTTAACATTGATCAAGACGGCGTCGAATTATTTGCCGGCAATGTCAGTGGTTACGAGCACAAACGCTCCGAGCGGCTCGCACAGCAACAATCGCTGTTGGAAAAACAAACTCGCGAACGCGCCCATCTGGAAAGTTTCGTTGAACGTTTTCGCGCCAAGGCCAGTAAAGCCCGTCAAGCGCAAAGCCGAATCAAGGCATTGGAGCGAATGACCGACTTGGCGCCGATCCGCGCCGCATCGCCGATCCAGTTTCAATTTCGTGCACCGATAACGTTACCGAATCCGCTGCTGGTCTTGGATCAAGTTGCAGCCGGCTACGGCGAACGGCGCGTGTTGGACGCCATCAAGTTTCGCCTTGCCCCGAGCGACCGCATCGCACTGTTAGGCGCTAATGGCGCCGGAAAATCCACTTTAATAAAATTGCTCGCCAATGCGTTAAAACCCATTAGCGGTGAACGCATCGAAGCCAAAGGGCTGCGGATTGGTTATTTTGCGCAACACCAATTGGAACAGCTGGATCCTCAAGCCACCCCGGTGGAACACCTAAAACGACTCGATCCTGTTCTGGGTGAACAAGCGGCACGCGATTTTCTGGGCGGTTTTGGTTTTTCCGGCGAACGTGCGCTAATTCCAACGGCACCGTTCTCTGGCGGCGAAAAAGCACGGCTATGCCTTGCATTAACGGTATATCAGCGCCCGAATTTGTTGTTGTTGGATGAGCCAACCAACCATCTGGATCTTGATATGCGCGAGGCACTCACGGAGGCCCTGCAAGAGTTCGACGGTGCAATGGTATTGGTCGCACACGACCGTGCCTTAATCCGCGCCTGTTGCGACGATTTGATATTGGTGCACGACGGTCGCATCACACCCTACGAAGGGGACTTGGACGATTATGCGCGCTTCGTGGTGCGCGCAGAATCCAGTACCAGCTCGAACCCTGCCGCCACCCCATCGCGCCGCGACGAACGCCGCGAGCGCGCGCAGCAACGTGCACGGGTAGCGCCATTGCGTTCCGAAATTTCTAAATTAGAAAAAAAGATTTCCACTCTTTCGAAACAAATTAGCGAAATACAAGCGCGCTTATCAGATCCCGATGTATATGAATCGGAACAATCCACGCAACTGGGTAAATTGATTGAGCAGCAAACCCAACTTAACCTTGAGCTCAGTGACAGCGAACACTTGTGGATGGAGGCCCATATCGCCCTGGAGGCGGCAGAACAGCTATAATCCTTGGCTTCACATTCAAATAAAGCACACCCAATGCCCCAGCTAATCGCTCCCCACGGTGATCGTCTCGTTAATTTGTTTTTACCCGATGCGGAACGGAGCACCGCACAACGCGAAGCCGCACATTTGCCTTCGTGGAACCTAACTGCACGTCAATTGTGCGATCTGGAATTGCTGTTGACCGGCGCATTTTCGCCGTTGTGCGGTTTTATGACGCGCGCCGACTACGAAGGGGTTTGCAGCAAGATGCGATTGGCATCGAACCTGCTCTGGCCGATACCCATCACTCTGGATGTGACGCAAGCGTTTGCCGATTCACTACACAACGCGCCCCGCATAGCCTTGCGCGACCCCGAGGGCGTGGCCATTGCCATATTGAATGTCGAAGAGAACTGGAAGCCCGATCAGGTACAGGAAGCCAGACAAGTTTTCGGCACAACCGATCCATTGCACCCCGGCGTAAATTACTTGCTTAACCATTGTCATCCGGTTTATTTGGGTGGCCGTGTTGAAGGCTTACAACAACCCGCGCATTACGATTTCGGCCACTTGCGTCTAACGCCCAGCGAACTGCGTGCGCAGTTCAAAAAACTTGGTTGGCAACGCGTGGTTGCGTTTCAAACCCGCAATCCAATGCACCGAGCTCATCAGGAGCTTACGTTCCGCGCCGCGCAACTGGCAGAAGCGAATCTGCTGATCAATCCCAGCGTCGGAATGACCAAACCCGGCGATATCGATCACTACACCCGGGTTCGCTGTTACGAAAAGTTAATCGCGCATTACCCTGAACAAACCACCATGCTAAGCCTGCTGCACCTGGCGATGCGCATGGGCGGACCGCGCGAAGCGATGTGGCATGCGATTATTCGCAAAAATCACGGCTGCACCCACTTTATTGTGGGACGTGATCATGCCGGGCCCGGCAACAGCGCAGATGGCACACCTTTTTATGGTCCCTACGACGCGCAAAAATTGGTTCTCGCTCATCAAGACGAGCTTGGCATCACCATGATGCCATTCCAAGAAATGGTTTATGTTGAAGAGCGCGCACAACATATCGCCGCCGATGAAGTACAGCCGGGCGAAACCATTCGCAATATTTCCGGCACGGAATTGCGCCGCCGTTTGCATGAAGGTCTTGATATTCCGGACTGGTTTACTTACCCCGAGGTGGTTGAAGAACTACGCCGTACTCATCCAGCCCGGCATAAACAGGGTTTCACGGTATTCTTTACCGGCTTATCGGGCGCCGGTAAATCCACCCTCGCTAACGCATTATTGGTGCGCTTACTGGAACTGGGTTCTCGCCCAGTCACGCTGCTCGACGGCGACATCGTGCGCAAGCACCTATCAAGCGAACTTGGCTTTTCGCGCGAGCATCGGAATCTCAATGTGCAACGAATTGCTTTTGTTGCATCGGAAATCACGAAGAACGGCGGCGTCGCAATTTGTGCGCCGATCGCCCCGTATGCAAAAGCGCGTAGCGAAGCGCGCGAAATGATCAGCTGCTATGGGCCCTTCATCGAGGTTTACATCGCTACACCCTTGGATGTTTGCGAAACGCGCGACCGCAAAGGCCTTTATGCCTTGGCACGCTCCGGAAAGCTGCAAGGGTTTACGGGCATTAGCGATCCTTATGAAGTACCCGAACACCCGGATTTGAGAATTGATACCAGCAACATCAATCCGGACTCCGCCGTGCAACAAATTGTGCTTAAACTCGAGGCTTTTGGCTTGATTCGCCCAATCGATTAACGGCTCGGATTATTTTTTTTAACGTCCGGATCGGTGGCCGGTTTCTCACTCAAAAGGCTCTCGATGATGCCCTCCAACCTCGAATCATCGGGCGTTACGTTACTGGGGAAATCGGCTCTTACTTTGCCATTCCGGTCAATTACATATTTATAAAAATTCCATTCGGGATAATGTCCTTTTGATTCATCCGCCAGGTGATCGTAAAAGGGGTGCGCCTGACCTTTTTTGACGTGCAATTTTTCAAACATGGGAAATTTCACCCCGTAGGTCAGTGTGCAGAAATCTTTTATTTCCGCTTCCGTACCGGGCTCCTGGTTGCGAAAGTCGTTGGACGGAAACCCAATAACGCTAAAACCCCGATCGGCATACTTGTCGTGCAGTTTTTCAAGCGCTTCGTATTGCGGGGTGAAGCCGCATTTGCTCGCGGTATTGATCACTAACAAAACCTTGCCGACAAATTGATTGCATAGACTGACTGTATCTTGTCCCGCAAGTGGGCGAAATTCCATGTTCAATAAATCACTACAGCCGAAAGCGTTGACCATAAAAATCGCAGTTGCGCATGCTAATAAGCTTCGTTTATCCATCATATAAACCTAACTAGCTGTAAATAAAAAGATTTTTTAAATGCGTTTGTGCATTGACTTTGATAATTTTAGTGTTATAGTTAACTACAACACTATCAATACAGATCACCTACAAAGGAGGTCCCTATGAACCTGTATGTTTTCACTCGATCCCTACTTGGCTTTGGTTTTTTAGCATTAATGGTTGCCCTTCTGACCGCACAACAAGTGACTTCGAACACCACTAGGCATTCAAGCGTACAACAAACACGCAGCCATATGGCTGAACCGATGCCAGCGGTAGTACTAGCCGCAGTTACGGTGCGTCCCAGCGCGGAGGAAATGATGGCTGCATTGCGTGACTCCGGTGAGGCATCGCAAACAACGCGATCGAATATCGCCAATGCGACCGCAGCGCTGCCTCGATTGATCTGGGATATGCCCTATTATTCTTTCGGTAACGTACTGCCGCGCGTAACCAAGGATTGAACATGAGCATCACCTGGAACGACAACTTGCCGATCTATCGCCAATTACGTGACCGCGTCGTGGCCATGATTTTGGATGGGGAACTGAAACAAGGCGATGCCCTACCGTCGGTGCGGCAAGTGGCGGCGGACTTTCAACTCAATCCGATCACGGTGTCCAAAGCCTACCAGGAGTTAGTCGATGATAATTTGGTTGAAAAACGGCGAGGTTTGGGTATGTACGTAACCGATGGTGCGCGCGAAACGTTGCTGCTCTCTGAACGCGAACGTTTCCTGAAAGAAGAATGGCCGCAGTTATACGCGCGGCTAAAACGCATGGGCATTGACCTGCCCATGCTGATTGCTGCGGCAGAGAAAGCGGAAGGAGCCAACCGATGAACACTATCGTACACGCTCACGGCTTGAGCAAACGCTACGGAACCACCGTGGCGTTAGATAACATCAATTTAGACATCGCACCTGGGCGCATCGTTGGCCTCATCGGCCCGAATGGAGCGGGCAAAACCACTGCACTAAAGGCGATCTTGGGCTTGAGTGAATTCGATGGTGAACTATCCGTGCTGGGACTTAACCCGCGCACCGAACGGCATCAATTAATGCAGCACGTCAGCTTTATTGCCGATGTGGCAGTATTGCCGCGTTGGCTGCGTGTGGGCGAAGCGGTCGATTTCGTCGCCGGGGTTCATCCTAAATTTTCGCGCGAAAAATGCTTGAGCTTTCTTGCACGCACCAAGCTCAAACCGGAAATGAAAGTACGACAATTGTCCAAGGGCATGATCGTACAGTTGCATCTTGCCTTGGTGATGGCCATTGATGCGAAACTCTTGGTGCTGGATGAGCCAACACTTGGACTGGACATTTTATACCGAAAAGAATTCTATCAAAGTTTACTTAATGATTATTTTGATGCCGACAAAACCATCATTGTCACAACGCATCAAGTCGAGGAAATCGAGCACATACTCACCGATTTAATCTTCATCAAAGACGGAAAAATTGCGCTTAATGCGACCATGGACGAGGTGAATGAACGCTTTGCCGAAGTATTGGTGAACAACGATAACGCCGATGCGGCCCGAGCGCTAAAACCTTTGGATGAACGCCAAGTATTTGGCAAATTTATCTTCCTGTTCGATGGCGTGGATCAGAGCAAACTCGCGGCACTCGGCGAATTGCGCCAGCCTGGGGTCGCCGATTTGTTCGTCGCAACAATGAAAGGAGCGTACGCATGAACGCGTTTACTTGGTTACTAAAACGCGAATATTGGGAGAACAAGGGCGGAATGTTTTGGGCCCCCGTTTGGACTGCAGGTGTGCTGTTGTTTTTCACGTTGTGCGCACTGGTTATTGGAATTGTGTTTGAAAAGCACATCCAAGGCACAATCCATATCGGCATCCCGTTAAAAGACCTGGTTAACGGCGCCGCCACCGATCACATGCGCGAAATCGGCTTTGGTTTGGATGCGTCCCTTGCCGGCTTTGTCATGATTATGCAAATGGTACTGTTTTTCGTATTGTTCTTTTACTTGCTTGGCGCACTTTATGACGACCGCCGCGACCGCAGCGTCTTATTTTGGAAATCCCTGCCGATTTCAGACATGGAAACGGTGATCTCCAAATTAATCACTGCAGCGATTGTGGCACCGTTGCTGACATTCGCTATAACCGTTGTTTTACACATTGCTTATCTTTTACTGTTGAGCTTAACCGCACTTATGCACGGCGTTAACCCGATTACTCTGATTTGGTTATCCGCATCGCCACTTAGACTGTGGGCGAAATTGCTGGTTCTAATACCCATCAACGCGCTGTGGGCATTACCCACCTATGGCTGGCTACTGCTGTGCTCAAGCCTTGCTCGCAGCAAGCCGTTCTTGTGGGCGATAGTACCTCCGGTCATTATCGGCTGGGGATTGGCGATGTTCGACGTGCTGAACAATTTTTCGCTCCCCAACAGCTGGTACTGGCGCCATGTGTTTCTTCGCTGGCTGTTCAGTATTTGTCCCGGTAGTTGGAATTTTCAAGACACAATGATGCGTAAAGTCAACTTTGAGGGTGAGGGTCCGATAGGCTTAGTTACCTGGACCAACATGAGCGAAGCGTTATTATCTCCGTCAATGTGGATCGGAGCCTTTGCCGGCACCGCAATGATCATTGCCGCGGTATATTTTCGCCGCTATCGCACTGAAAGCCAAAGTTAGACAATGGTGCAAATAAAAAGAGCCGCGACTTTCGCGGCTCTTTTTAGCAACTAAAAATGAATCGAACTATTGCTCGACCAATTCCACTCGCCGATTTTTAGCCCGCCCAGCATCGCTTGAGTTGCTAGCCACCGGAGCCAAATTGGCCACGCCATAAGCCGCCATCCTTCCCGCCTCGACTCCATATTGTGTGGACAATGCCCGAGTAACGGCTTCGGCACGCCGCTGCGATAAATTGCGATTGTAATCAAGCGCGCCCTGATTATCGGTGTGACCGACGATATACACTTTCAGCTTCGGATTCGATTTCATCAATTTCGCCATTTCATCCAACTGCGGTTTCGACTCAGGCTTTATCTCGGCTTTGTCGGTATCAAAATAAAGGCCGTAAATCGCAATCTTGCCTTCAGCGTTTAAACCTTTGCTCATGGCATCGGCATCGATCGAGACCATGCCGCGATCCATTGCCTTGGTTTCGATGATTTCAACAAAGGTAGCGACGCGTTTACCAGCGGACATATCGGCGGAATTCTCCTGCATTGCCGAAAACACTATGATGTAAACCTCGCTACCATCCGGCTTATTCACCACCGCCGCGACATACCGCTCATCTTCTGTATTAATCGAATACGCGTATTCGGTAATTTGATGACCAGTCATTTTGTGGGCACTGGCAGGCTCGGAATAAAGCGCCATAGAAAATTGCGGCCCACATTGCGCTCCCGCGCATTCCCACAAAGTTTTGGCGTTCGCCTTGGTTAAGGCTTCGCGATAATTGCGCATCACTTCCAATGAGGTGCGCAATTCCGGCGCTTGATAAAGAATTCGAGTGCGGCGGCCTTCTACTCGTTTCGTCGTAGTGAAGCCGCGTTTACCGTCTTTCAGATAAGCGGGCGATAATGGAATATCGGATTCGCCATACTCTTCTTTTATCTGCCCAATGATGACCGAACCCGTATAGCGCGACATCATTGGATGATCCCCGCTCCCAGGAACGTCGCTGGTGGCCGCAAGTGCAGTAACGCTGATTAGACTTGCAATAAAAAATAATCGCCGATATATGGAAGCCATTTTTTCACCATTTATAAGTTTATAAAAATAATTAATCAACATACGCTTTGAAAGCAACAGCGAACGCAAAAAATACCTTTCTAAAATGCGTCTTCAAACCCGTAATTTAAAATTGTATCGGTATCACAGGTGGAATACCAATGTGGGACACTGCCAGTGGCGGTGTCCCACGCTGCACTGGATGTCGCCGCCAGCGTGTTCGGGCAGAGTCGCGATCCGGTTGCAAATAGCGAGCTCGATGGCACAGGAGCTGTACCGGTGACGAGATTGTTATCGACATAAAAATTATGCAAACTGCTTAACGTCGATAAATCGGGCAAAGACCCGATTAAACCGTTGTCGCTTACGTCAAAACGATCCAATAAATTCATTCCCGCCAAACTGGGAATAACACCGACTAAATGGTTATTGTGCACCACAAACTGGCGCAAACTGGTGCTCAACGCTGGAATAGTTCCCGTTAACGTATTGCTGTCAGCATAAAAAGCTTCCAATTGTGTTAGCGACGGCAACCAGGCGAGGGTTCCGGTCAAATTATTACTGCTGATATCAAGATAGGTTAAACCGGTGAACCCGCTGAGATTGGGAAGCGCACCACTTAAATTATTGGCTCCGAGATCAAGCTCGATCACATGCCTATAGCCGTTTATTGCGTCGAAAACCGAGCCGCAGATAACACCATACCAACCACCACCCGGCGAGCTCTCACACTCGGTTCCAGCGGCTCCATTCCAATTATGATTCTGCGACCAATGGTCACCATCAGTATTTGTATATAAGGTAATCAATAATGACCTTTCAGCCGGCGGAACTTGTGCCAGAACCGCTGTAGACCCTAACCCCACAAGATTTAGTATCAGAAAAATCCCAGCCCGCAGAATGCAGGTTGCGTGTAATGAGTGCATGGATGGATATCTCCTCGTAAAACAGCGCTGGCGTGGACCGCCTTCGCCTATAGTACGCAAGTAGAACCACTCTACGTCAACTGCAGTAAGGTATTAAACCTTCCATGCCATTGCGGTCGACGGAGAGGAAGAAGCGAAAGTATAGATGGGCCGCCGCTTAACGCATGCTGAAAGCATGCGTTTTGTACCCACGCATGGAATATCAACCTGGTATCACTGGTTTCAATCAAATCCGCTGATAAACAATCGATCGGTCGCCCTGTAACTGCGTACGACGCTGGTGGTATGACCCGCATGATCGCGCACGCCAACCGTAAACGTTGCGTTCTCCGCTACGGTGACCGCACGCGGTAACCCTATGGTCAATAATCCGCCTTGTGCATCCAAAGGGTGGCCAGCGGCAAGGTTGGTTCCAGCAGGTATGGCGCCAAGCGCATGGTCACAGGTGATGACCAAGGTACTGGGGTCCACGCCGCTATCCGTATCAAATGCGGAAATCTGCACGCTGCTGAAGGACCCCATGCTGCGCGCCTTGGTCAGCGAAGGACTTAACACCAAGGTCGGTCGCCAATCGTCTTCCAAAAATCCCCACTTCGTTGCGAACTCAATCGGCGCACCCAAATCAATCCAACGGCTTAGCGTAACTTTCTCATTGTTCGTCATACCCGTCACACCAATGCCGTCCGGATGCGACATGGAACCCGCATAATCCAAGTCATCGCTGCGATCGCCATTCGCACGGCCGTCCAAACGCTCACCCCAAATCTTCCAGATCAGCAGACTTTGCCGCGATTGGAACGCACGCACATAATGCGTGAGTTGCGGCTCTTCGTACCCGCCACCGCCTGGCGCTGCGGGTGAATAGACCGCATCGCTGTCGCGGATCAATCGGTAATAAGCGCCGGGAAAACCATTTATGGTCGAGGTATTGGATGCCAAAGGCAAACCCGCCGCTGGATTGGCGGCACTGTGGCACATCACGCAACGCGCTTGCAGGATCGGTACGATGTCGCGGAAATACTCCACCGTGGTCTGCGGCACCGATAACGTGTTCAGGCCCGTTGCGCCCGCCGCATCCACCGTCAGCAACGGCGTTGTGTGCGCCAAATCCAGTACGTTGTAGTTCGATTGTGCTGCCGCGGTGGCCGAAAAATCCAACGGACTCTTGCTGTGCGCGTGGCACCCGCCGCAATCGTAACGCGCTTCACCCGGGCGTACCTGATGCCAGGTCTGTGCCATGTTCAGCACCATACCGCGCTTATCAATCGCTTGAAACGTCACCGAGGTGTCGGCCGGAATCTTCGCCAGAAAACTGGTGTCCGCAGCCGTACTGCCATCCGGCATCAGCACCGTGGGATTACCCGCTTTGCGCACCGGTACTTCGCCCAAAATCCGCATGCGCTCCCCGCCCACCACGTAAAATTGCGACTGCGTGTCCGGATAGCTGCGGTCCGTCTGCGCTTGTTGCGTCAACACGCGCACCGCGTAGATGTCGTTGTCGCTGTAAATACCAGCGTCTCCGCCCTGGTGCACCCAGCGATACAGTTGCTCCGATGTCTGGTTAAACGGATCCCGATCGGTGATGTACGAAAATGGCGAAAGCGCTTGCTCCGTATCCCGCCACGTCATCGATGACGTACCAATACGACCGAACGGTTCGCCGGGTACCAGATGCTCCGCGCTAATATCTCCATCGTTCAGTTCATGCCAAGTCGCCGGTTCAGCAACACCATACAATTGCTGGTAGGTGACAACCGGGCGCGGCCACTGCAAATTATAGGAATCCTCGGCCAAGATGGTCTGTAACTGCGGGGGCCGACCCGCCACGCTTGATGCGGGCACGGGAATCGCCGCACCGTCCGGCAGGATCACGATTTCGCCGTGATACCACGGGAAATCCACCCCCGATCCCACATAAATGCCGTTGTGATTGGACGGCCCTGGCGAATACACCGCCAACAAATCGGCCTTGCTCGGATCGCCATACGCGCTCGGCGTAGCCGCCGGATGCGTGAATTTGCCGCGGCGTGCGCTCGTCGCGCAGGTCGCCAACGGGGCGGAGGCATAGGGATTGTCCTCATGCCCCGGACACGGGGCCGGGTAATCATCCGGGGTTGTAAACGGCGTTAACTTGATTTGACCGGCCGGTTCGAACGGTACCACGCCGCTCTCGGGGGATGGATCAGCCGTCCCTGTTGGCCCATGCGGCAAGGGGTAACGAATCAAATCCCCAAATCCGTTGTTATTGAAATTGTAATAGCGCGTGACGACCAGATCCCCACCCGGCATCTGCGTCATAAAATGATGCACCAGGGCGAATTCGGAAAACCCCGATAAACTGCTCCAGCTGCGTCCATCCGGACCGATCACCCACAGCGCAAACTGCCGTGAGTCGCGGATGCCTTGCTCTTCCCAACTCGAAAACGCGATGCGTCCGTCCAACAAGATCTGCGGATGCAGCGCCATCGCCAAATTGAGATGTCCGATCAACTCCACATTGCGGCCATCGTCGTCCATGCGAAACAGCTGCAATACGCGTTGCACCGCACTCATTCCCTTCGGCGGCAGGAAATTGTTGCGCGTCGAGGTAAAAACGATTTGGCCGCCCGGAGCAAACGTCGCGCCGGTGTTGAACACGCCCACCCGCGGATAGTTGCTGCCGCTGTCGGCCGAATTAAAGGTCGCGCCATTCCCAGTGTTAGGGGTAAATTCCTGGTGCGTCAACCGCACCAATTGATGCGTTTGCAAGTTTAACTTGTACAAATCAGCGCCTTTATACGATAAACCATCGCGCTGACCGTTTAAATTGGTCAGATCGTGGTACCACGTGAACACCACCCATTTCGCGTCGAACGAGATGTTCGGGTCCGACACACTGCCCGCCGATAACGGGGTGCCGGACGGCGTATCCACTTGGTTGCGGTACGTTTCCAGCGGAAACACCACTTCACGCGCACCGGAGGGATGCAGCACCATCAACTGCGCTCCCGCGTCGGGGATTAACGGGCGCACCGTATCCGGCCAAACCGTGTTGTTGCTGCTTCCCGTAGCGCCTTTGTAGGCCGCGCGCACGTATACCAAATCGTACGGCAGCGCATGCACCGTATCGGCTTGCGCCGGTTGCCATAAAAACCCAAAACCTGCGCAGACCACAAAAAATCGCGATAGCCCTTTGAGCCTTTGTGACATACACCCTCCCTCGGTCTCGCCGCTCGCCCTGTTTTTGCTACTCAAACACTCTACAAAAAGCAGGCCGAGTCACTACATACTCAAACGTATGACAAAACCGTGCGCAGCATCTCGATTCCATTTTCGAAATGCACCGTTTATTTGACGGAGTAGTCAATTTAGAAAAGTTCTGAGGGTGCTCGGGCTTAACTTAGGGAAAAATGTGCTGGATGTTTGCGTCACCCGGATGACGAATCCGTTCACGATTCGACAAAATTTATCACAAAGGGATTTATTCTGATTTCATCCAATATCCGTAGAGTGAGTGATACTCACTCTACGGTAACGCGCGCGGAGAGTATTAACCGCCCGAGGCTGCCTTGCGCAGCGGACGTCTTAAGGTCTGTTCGGAATCCAGTAAACGCTCAATACGTGCGAACACTTCTTCACGTGCGAACGGCTTCTTCATAAAATCATCGGCACCGATGCGTTGCGCATAAAACTGTTCGGTAGCCGCTTCGTTACCGCTCATCATAATAACCGGTATGTCTTTGGTCAGCGGATCGCGACGCAACGCACGCAACGCCGCAAACCCATCAAGCCCCGGCAACACGATATCCAGAAACACCAAATCGGGGCGTTCGGCTCGCGCAAGGTCCAGCCCTTTTTCAGCATCTCCCGCTTCATAGGTGAAGTAATTGTTTTGGCGCAAGACCTTTTTGAGCAGCGCAACAATCGTTGATGAATCATCCACAATTAAAATGCGAGTTCCATCCTTGGCATTGACGCGCGGTTTTTCACGCCGCTCTTTTTCACCCCGAACACCTGAAAACATTTTCTTAAACACGCTCAGCTTACTCGCCATCAACACACCCCCGTGGTTTGAGCCGTGCACAGTTTCAATGTTGTAAGCAGTCCTGGCAAGCCCCATTTAAGTTCGATTCAAGAAAACACCACTTGCCCTAACCCAGCCCCCTCTTCTGTATCAACGTATAATAGGCACATGCCAACGCACGCTTTTCATCCCGCTGTTAGCGCTTGGTTTCGCAGCAGCTTTGCAGCGCCAACATCAGCGCAAACCAGCGCTTGGCCGGCCATACAGTCGGGGCGGCATGTCCTGATTGCCGCACCGACCGGTTCGGGCAAAACACTGGCGGCATTCCTGGCCGCCATTGATGCATTGGTGCGCCGAGGCATTGAGCAAACGCTACCCGATGAAGTTGCCGTGGTATACGTTTCACCATTAAAAGCGTTGTCGAACGACATTCGCATCAATCTGGAAGCCCCCTTAACGGGCATTCGCACTGAACTTGAGCGATTAGGCCTTCCGGATATAGATATCCGAACCGTTGTGCGCACCGGCGATACGCCGCAGGCCGAACGCACCCGCATGCGCCGACAACCGCCGCACATCATCGTGACGACACCGGAATCTTTATACATTCTACTTGGATCCGAATCTGGCCGAATGATGCTTTCGACCACGCGCACCGTCATCGTTGATGAAATCCATGCACTGGCCGCGAGCAAACGCGGCAGTCATCTTTCTTTGTCGCTGGAGCGACTCGACGCGTTGTGCCAACAACGCCTCACCCGCATCGGTCTTTCCGCAACGCAAAAGCCGATTGGAGAAATCGCGCGGTTTCTGGTCGGCGCCGGCGGCCTTAACATAACCGGTGCGCCTGATTGCGAGATCATCGACACCGGCTACACGCGACAACGCGACCTCGCCATCGCGATGCCCGCAGCGCCGCTTCAAGCCGTCATGTCCGGCGATGTCTGGCAGCAAGTGTATGATCAATTGACCGACTTGATACGACAACATCGCACTACGCTGATCTTCGTCAATACACGGCGCATGGCTGAACGCGCGGCGCGGCACTTAAGTGAGCGCCTCGGCAAGCAAGCCGTCACCGCGCACCACGGAAGCTTGGCAAAAGAACAGCGCCTGGATGCGGAGCAGCGCCTCAAACGTGGCGAATTACGCGCACTGGTGGCCACCGCCTCACTTGAGCTTGGCATCGATATCGGCGATGTGGAGCTGGTGTGTCAATTGGGCTCACCACGGTCGATTGCCGCATTCTTGCAGCGAGTGGGCCGATCTGGCCATGCCGTTGCGGCCACGCCGAAAGGCCGTCTGTTTCCACAATCGCGCGACGATTTGGTTGAATGTGCCGCATTATTGGACAGCGTACGCCGCGGCGAGCTCGATGTCATTCACGTCATCCGCAGCCCGCGCGATGTTTTAGCCCAACAGCTGATAGCCGAGATCGCGGCCCAAGAATGGGATGAGCAGGCGTTGTTTGCGCTGGTACGGCGCGCCTATCCGTTCATGGATCTATCGCCAACAGAATTTACCGCCGTCATCCGAATGTTGGCCGAAGGCTTCACCACGCGCCACGGCCCGCGTTCGGCTTACATTCATCGCGATGCCGTCAATGGCGTATTGCGCGCGCGCCGCGGCGCACGGCTCACCGCCATCACCTCCGGCGGCGCTATTCCCGATACCGCCGATTACGATGTGGTGCTCGAACCGCAAGCCCACACCATCGGCACCGTGCATGAGGATTTTGCCGTTGAGAGTCTCGCCGGTGATGTGTTTCAGCTTGGCAATACGTCGTACCGGATTCTGAAAGTTGAACGCAGCCGCATCCGTGTCGAAGATGCGCAAGGCGCACCGCCGAGCATTCCGTTTTGGCTTGGCGAAGCGCCTGGCCGCAGTGATGAATTGTCGTTCGCGGTCTCGCGTTTGCGGCAAGAAATCTCACGGCATTTGGATGCCGGCGGCCTTAATGCTGCCCAAAGCTGGCTCCAAGATATTCTGGGCATCGCAACTCCAGCCGCACAACAAATTGCCGAATACATGGCAAACAGCAAAACAGCATTGGGTCTGCTACCAACGCAACAGATCATGGTAATGGAACGCTTCTTCGACGAATCGGGCGGCACCCAGCTGGTGATCCATTCCCCATTTGGCAGTCGTCTGAATCGCGCTTGGGGTCTCGCTTTACGAAAACGCTTCTGCCGCAAATTCAATTTCGAGTTGCAAGCGGCTGCGACCGAAGATGCGATCGTGCTTTCGTTATCCACCAGCCACAGCTTTCCACTGGCCGACGTTGCGCATTATTTGCACTCGAACTCGGTGCAGCAGGTGCTAACGCAAGCCTTGCTTGACGCACCGATGTTCACCGTCCGCTGGCGTTGGAACGCCACTACGTCGCTGGCGTTGCCGCGCTATACGGGTGGAAAAAAAATCCCGGCACAATTGCAACGCATGAAGTCGGAGGATTTGTTGGCGACCGTATTCCCGGATCAAGTCGCATGCGCCGAAAATTTGGTCGGCGAACGCGAAATTCCCGATCATCCGTTGGTTCACCAGACACTCCAGGATTGTTTATACGATGCGATGGATCTGGATGGTTTAACTCGTCTGTTGCTGGCGCACGAACAAGGCAAAGTGCAGATCGTGGCGCGTGAACTTACGTCGCCATCACCATTGGCGGCTGAAATCTTAAGCGCACGCCCCTATGCGTTCCTTGACGATGCGCCACTGGAAGAGCGCCGCACGCAGGCGGTGCAAAGCCGACGCTGGGTCGATCCGGAAAGCACTGAGGATTTTGGCAAACTGGACCCCGAGGCCATCGCCGCCGTGCGCGCGCAAGCGTGGCCGCAGGCACGAACCGGCGATGAATTGCACGACGCGTTGATGAGCCTGGGTTTCCTGACCAACGCAGAGATAAACACATCCTCTGTGTGGCGCGAGCTGGCGGGTCAGTTGATCGTTCAAAGTCGGGTGACTCCCCTCGCGCTTCATCATCAAGATAATCCCTATCGAATCGATGATAAACCCATTCTTCCTGTATGGATTGCAGCGGAACGATTGCCGCAATTTATCGCGGTGTTCCCCGACGCAACAACCGAGTCATTCATCAAGATCCCTGACGAATATGCAGCCCTTGTATGGACACGCGAATCCGCATTAATCGACATCGTGCGGGCGCGTTTAAGCGGGTTGGGGCCTACTCGTTGTGAAGACCTCGCCAGCTCATTACATCTTCCAATCGGCGATATTGAAATTGCACTGACCGCGCTGGAAACGGAGGGTTATGTCATGCGCGGCCGTTTTACACCTCA
This sequence comes from uncultured Rhodanobacteraceae bacterium, assembly GCA_964466115.1. Lineage (GTDB taxonomy): Bacteria > Pseudomonadota > Gammaproteobacteria > Xanthomonadales > Rhodanobacteraceae > Pseudolysobacter. The sequence continues at coordinate 300,752 of CAYXMH010000001.1, forward strand.
CGCATCGGACACCGAATGGTGTGAACGCCATCTGCTGGCTCGGATACATCGCTATACGGTCAAGCGCCTACGGCGTGAAATTGAACCGGTGCAAGCACACGATTTCATGCGCTTTCTATTCGAATGGCAACACGTAGCGCCGGGCACCGAAGTTACCGGCCCCGATGCGCTGGCCGGTATCATCGCGCAACTGGAGGGATTTGAAGCACCCGCAGCCGCTTGGGAAACGGAAATTCTTCCAACCCGCGTTAGTGGTTACGAAATCGCATGGCTGGACGATTTGTGCCGGTCCGGGCGCGTGGTATGGACACGTCTGCGCCAAGTTTCCAATAAGACGTCACCCGAGCGCATAGCAAGTCCAGTACGCTCCACGCCGATCGTGTTGCTGCAGCGGCGCAATCTGACGCATTGGACCACCTTGGGCAAGCGCTTCGCTGAAGCGCCGGTGATCTCCTCGCGCGCCCAAGCCGTGGCCGATTATCTCGCCGATCACGGCGCCTCATTTTTCGATGAACTGACCGAAGGTACGCGATTGCTGCGTACCGAACTTGAGAACGCACTCGGCGAATTGGTCGCAGCCGGACTGGTGAATGCCGACAGTTTTTCCGGCTTACGGGCATTATTGGTGCCCTCGGCGAAGCGCCCCTCGACATTCCGACGCCACGGCCGTCGTGCTACTTTGCTCGGGATCGAAAATGCGGGTCGATGGACATTGCTGCGCCGTCCAAACCCTGCCTCCAGTGCAACCGTACATCATGGCTTGGCGCCCGAGGCAATCGAACACGTTGCAAAAACTTTACTGCGCCGCTACGGCGTCGTGCTCTGGCGATTGCTTGAACGCGAAGCCGCTTGGTTACCGCCTTGGCGTGATTTGCTGCGCGTTTATCATCGGCTTGAGGCACGCGGAGAAATCCGCGGTGGGCGTTTTGTCGCCGGCTTATCCGGCGAGCAATTTGCGTTACCAGACGCGATCGGGCTGTTGCGCAAGGTACGGCAGCAAGACGCAGCCGGAACACTGGTTTGCTTAAGCGGCGCTGATCCATTGAATCTCGTCGGCAGCGTGATGGTCGGGGCCAAAGTGCCTACGCTGACGAGCGCACGGATACTGTACCGCGATGGATTGGCGGTGGCGACCTTAATCGCCGGCAACGTAACGATGCTTGAAACCGTCGATGCAACCACCGAATGGAAACTTCGCACCAAATTGCTGCGGATGAATGATCACAACCCCAGCGTTGGAGCGGAACATCACTCCAACGCCTTGCCTATCAACGATGGTGAATCGCAGTAAGTGCCTGGATCAACGTTCCACCGATCAATAATAATCCAAGCCATTTTTGAAAATAAGATCACCGGCCGCGCAACTGTCGGTGCATCCGTAAATGGCAATTAATTCGCCAAGGCCGCCACCAACGGGCGCCCCTTCCGGCACCAACACGATTTTATAAGTACCCGTCTGTTGAATGCCAAACAGCAGCCGCACATTCACCGATGCACCGTCCGCCAAAGGGCTTCCAGAAGTAATGGAGCCCACCGATAATGATGAATTAAAACCACCCCCATTTGGCTGGCTCGGCGGCTGCTCAAGCGTTGTAGCCTCTGTGGTGGCGACGCTAAGCCCGCTGCCGCAAGGAGGTCGATCCACCGCCACGCCAAGCGAAGCCACCGTACGTGGCCGAAGATCAGCGTATCCGGCCGGTGCCGGGAATGTCGTGATATCGATTACCCGGAAACGCAATTTGGTCAACGCGGACCCGGTATTATTCGTCACATTAAACCGCACATCGATTGTACCGAACGTCGAGTTAGACGCGGGATCACTGGTAAAATCGCGCTCAACATTCGGTGATGCCGTCTCAACGAAACACGTATCCAAAGGCACTACCGTTAAATGGCCGCTGCCAAACTGTGGGCTCGATTGATTTTCGGGGCCGGGCGCACCTAGGCGCTGGCCCGCTCCGGCACTGGTTCCATTGGTGTCGACAAAAACGAAATCCGTTGCGTTGTTATCCGTATCAAGTGCAAAACCACCAGCGGGACAATTGGTGAAATTTGTAATACTGCCCTGATGGCCACACGCGTCGCGCACAAAAGCGTAATCAATTGAAAATGGAGTAAGCGCAGAGTACCCGGTACCTTCCTTGTAAATTGCACTGGCCTCGGTCGTGGACCCGACGGCATCAAGACGATACGCCAGCGTAAAGTTCGCTGGGTTGGACGTGCCGAATACCGCAATGCCTGCGTTATCATTGATATTCGTTATAAACGTTGTACTACCCGTTGCCGTGGTTCCACTACCCGCAGGGTAGCTGCCTATGGAATAGGCCACGCTACTCGCACATAAATAATGGCTATACGGCGGTATTATTGTTCCGTTGGGCACCACGCAACGCGAAGCGGCATCCGAGGCCGCTACCGCAAATCCCGATGTACCGTCCAATGAAGCCACAATCAGATCAGCCATGCTGTCGTTGAGCAATTCGATATATTCATCGCTCGCTCCGCTCGGCCCACGCACACGAAACTCGCTGATCTTAAGCGGCGGCGGACCAATGGTTATGCACCATCCTCCAGAAATACCGCCTGTATCGGTACTTGTATCATCAACCACATATAGCTGCCAGGTGCCATTGGGGTCGATGCCGGCAAATGTCGAGGCCAACGTTGCCGCGCCGGCAGTGGCTGGGTCGTTATACGGCCCACCTGGGGCTGGCGCGGTAAATATGTCCCCCGTGCTGTAATCGGTCGGCCGATAGGCGCCCGCGGTTAGGGCACCCGAATCCGACAACGCGGTCGAAGCGGAATCATTGATAACATAATTAATTCCCGCAACATCCGTGTTGCCGTTGGTGTCGCTTTGAATAATCATTTTTTGCCCAGATGGCGCCACCAAAAGCATATCCACGTCGTCGGGAAAAGTATGCGAGAACCCATTGATATTGACGCTAACCCGATCAACCACCCCAGCTACGCCAGAAACCGTTATCGAAGAAGGATACGGCGTACCCACCCCACTGGTACCCGTGGCAGGAATCGTGATTGCTGCGGAGTTGCAAAAGGTTTGAGCGGCTACTGAACTCACGCCTGTTATCAACAACAAGACCAACGCACCAGTCAATGCTTTCATGGCATTACCTATATAGGGGAGGGATTAAGGGCGCTTGACACTTATATCACGATGAAGAATTTCCAATCAATGCAGAAAATGTTTCTTTTAATAATTTAGCTAATAAAACACGCATAGCCTAGCAAAATTTTTTAGCCAATCATTGCATCAGTGGCCCTACGAACCGCATTGTGACATTTGCCGGTTGCTATCCAACCTATAAAGCCCGACGATGAATATCGTTAAATTTTGTGACTCGCCTCAACGATATAAATCACATCGAGTATTCTTCAACAATCAATGAGATATCCCTGCCGCCATGCCCAGTCGGATAAAAATATTATGGAGCATAATTTATGCGTGTATTGATCTTAGGTGGCCACGGATTTTTTGGGAAGAGCCTAGTCACGGCCCTAAGCCAGCGCAAAAATTACACAACCATCGCACTTTCACGCCGCGACGGTCTTGATCTTCTGGACTTAAACTGCACCCGCAAGTTCATTCGAAATGCCTGCCCTGATTTTATTGTTAACTGCGCCGCGCATGTCGGTGGCCTGCACTATGTGGCATCGGTACCGGCAGACGTTTTACATGACAATGTACAAATGTCACTTAATATGTTTCGCGCTATGCAATTGGAAAGGCCGCAAGCCACCATCATCAATCCGCTATCGAATTGCTCGTACCCCGGGCATAAAGGCGACTTTATCGAGCACGATTGGCTCAACGGGGATGTGCACACATCCGTTTACCCGTATGGCCACGCTAAACGCCTGCTTTATGTAGCGTCGGTCTGCTACGCACAACAATACGGAATGAAGGTTCGCAATTTTCTCGTACCGAACGCCTTTGGACCTGGGGACCATACCGACCCCAATCGTGTACATGCGCTAAATGGGATGATAATCCGCATGTTGCAAGCACGATCCAACGGTAAAAAAAGTTTTGAAATTTGGGGTAGCGGCAAACCGATCCGTGAATGGATCTATGTCACGGACGCCATCGACATCCTCCTGCAATCGATGGAATTGGAGGTTGATCTGCTCAATCCGGTCAACATTGCCCAGAACAAAGGCTATTCGATTCGCGAATCGGCGGAATTCATCGCCCAAGCGATCGGTTTTGAAGGTGAGATCGTAGTGCGGCCAGAGCTTCAAGATGGCGATCCTAAAAAGATCATGGACGATATCGGCTTCCGGAAACTGTTTCCCAAGTTTCAATTCATGGATCATTTTGAGGCGATCCGCCGCACGGTTAAGTATTACGAGCCCTTGCTGTCGGCGTAATTGTGCATTAGCTGCACATCGGCAACTTCAAATTTTGCTCCCTCGCGCACTGCACCGCGATAGCGTATCCGGCGTCCGCATGTCGCATTACACCCGTGCCAGGATCATTCCACAGCACGCGGGCAAGCCTCCGATCGGCAGCGTCGCTGCCGTCACAAACAATTACCACACCCGAATGCTGCGAATACCCCATGCCGACGCCACCGCCGTGGTGCAAACTGACCCAAGTCGCGCCTCCCGCAACATTGAGCATCGCATTCAACAGCGGCCAATCGGACACCGCGTCGGAACCGTCTTGCATGGCTTCGGTTTCGCGATTGGGGGAAGCCACGGAACCCGAATCAAGATGATCCCGGCCGATCACAATCGGTGCCTTTAATTCGCCGCTGCGCACCATTGCGTTGAACGCCAGTCCCAGCTTATGGCGTTGCCCTAAACCGACCCAACAAATTCGAGCCGGTAATCCTTGGAACGAAATCCGCGATTTCGCCATATTCAACCAATTGTGCAAATGGGGATCATCCGGGATCAACTCTTTTACCTTTTGATCGGTTTTATAAATGTCTTCAGGGTCTCCAGACAACGCCACCCAGCGAAACGGCCCTATCCCGCGGCAGAACAATGGACGCACGTACGCCGGCACGAAACCGGGGAAATCGAACGCATTGCGGCACCCGGCGTCCTTCGCCATCTGCCGAATATTGTTGCCATAATCGAACGTGGGGATGCCAAGTTGCTTAAACGCAAGCATTGCCTCCACATGGATACGCATCGATTGCTTTGCCGCATCGCGCACTGCGTCGGGATCGGTCTTTTGTTTTGCGAACCATTGCTCCACCGTCCAGCCAATCGGTAAATAACCGTTCACCGGATCGTGCGCCGAGGTTTGGTCGGTCACCGCATCGGGTCTCACGCCGCGCTTGACCAATTCCGGAAGAATTTCCGCCGCATTGCCAAGCAGCGCGATGGAAACAGCGTTGCCAGCAGCCGTATGCCGTGCGATTCGCTGCAAAGCATCATCAAGGTGGTTGGCCTGCTCATCGACGTATTTGGTGCGCAGACGCATATCGATGCGGCTTTGCTGGCACTCGATGGTGAGCGACGAGGCACCGGCAAGACTCGCGGCCAAGGGCTGCGCCCCACCCATGCCGCCAAGGCCGGCCGTTAATATCCATTTGCCCTTGAGGCTACCGCCGTAATGCTGCCGCCCCATCTCGACAAACGTTTCATAAGTGCCCTGCACTATGCCCTGGCTGCCGATATAGATCCAACTGCCCGCGGTCATTTGCCCATACATCATCAGCCCTTTTTTATCGAGCTCATTGAAGTGCTCCCAAGTCGCCCAGTGCGGCACCAGGTTGGAATTGGCGATCAAGACGCGCGGGGCATCCGCGTGTGTAGGAAACACGCCCACCGGTTTTCCGGATTGCACCAGCAACGTTTCATCGTCATTCAATTCGCGCAAACTGCGCAAAATGGCATCGAAACACTCCCAGTTGCGTGCGGCGCGGCCAATCCCGCCATACACCACCAGTTCCGCTGGATTTTCAGCCACCTCCGGATCGAGATTGTTTTGCAACATCCGGAACGGCGCTTCCGTAAGCCAGCTTTTGCAGGTGAGCGTGGCGCCACGCGGTGCGCGAATAACACGACGGGTATCGCTGCGGGTTGGTAAGTTCATGGGCGGGTCCAACAACACGAAAGAGCGTGATTATAGACGCTGCTGCGCACACGTCGAGATAAGATAGGGTTGGCCCGCAACGCCTACGCGAAAGCTTAAGCCTGCATCAATGATTCGACCGTTTTTCGGTAGCGGTCTGCAATCCGCTGCTCATCCAGATGATGAAAATCACGCACCACCCAGCGCCCCGCCACCATCACATCGCGCACCAAATTCTGATTCCCGGCAAACACCAAGGTGTCGAGCACAGTCGTCGTATCGCGCGCCGCAAGCAACGGTGCGCGGTCATCCAATACGATTAAATCCGCGCGAATCGACGTACTGTGCGTCAGTTCTCCGCTACGAAAGCCGCTGGCCTGTGCCCCGCCAAAAAGCGTGTTGCCCCAAAGCGTTTCAGCAACACTTCCAATCAGCTCGGAAACGGCGATATTGCGATGTTTGCTTTGCAACCTTTGTCCGTATTCCAGCCAACGCAATTCTTCTATGGGGGAAACGGAAATATGGCTGTCCGATCCTATGCCAAATACGCCATTCGCTTCGATGTACGCTTTTAATGCGAACAAGCCATCGCCAAGATTGGCCTCCGTGGTTGGGCACAACCCGACTACCGCGCCGCTATTTGCCACACGGCGAATTTCATCATCGTTCATATGCGTGGCATGGACCAAACACCAGCGCTGGTCCACCGGCGCATTATCCAATAACCATTCCACCGGACGCGCATCCCGATAGGCCAGGCAATCCTGAACCTCTCCAATCTGTTCGGCGATATGAATATGAATTGGACTTCGCTGCGCCACCGGTGATTCCACAACGGTGCTCAAGGCGTCCGGCGGCACCGCGCGCAAGCTGTGCAAGGCAATGCCAATTTTGACGACAGCGTTTTCCAACGCGCGCAATTGCTCAACCAGTTTTATATAGGCATCGACCGGGTTGTGAAAACGCGTTTGCCGCTCATTCAACGCGCGCCCGTCAAAACCGCCTTGCATATATAACGTTGGCAGCAGCGTAAGCCCAATGCCGGCCTCGCTGGCGGCTTCCACCAACGCCAACGACATTTCCGTAGGGTCGGCATAGGGTCTACCGTCGGGTCTATGGTGCAAATAATGGAATTCGCAAACATGCGTATAACCGGCCTTCAGCATTTCCACATACAATTGCGCGGCAATCGCTTTTAATGCCGCGGGATTGATCGCCGAGGCAAAACGATACATGACTTCACGCCAGGTCCAGAAACTGTCTTTTGCCTGCGTTTGTCTCTCGGCCAAACCCGCCATAGCGCGCTGAAACGCATGTGAATGCAAATTCGGCATGCCGGGCAATACAAAACGGCCGAGATATTGCGAATTGCTGCGATCGCCGTTTGCTGTAAGTGCTACGCCATGTTCCGAATCCAACGCGAACTGCGCAGCGTTGATCCAACCGCGCGGCGACCAGACATGATCGGCGTAATAATGAGCGCTATTGCATTCAGCAGCTGACAACATGTGTTTATCCGCTTGGGAGGCGATCCAAAGGAAGAACCGCGCTGATCCTATTGTATAGGTATCGGACTCAAACGCACGCCATTGCACGAGTTGTCCTGCATCAACGGGTGGCTTAAGTGTATTTGGATAAACGCCGATCGATTCGTCGCGACAACGATCTTAAATTCTGTAACTAAAGCCCCACTATTGGCAACCCATGGTCAATTCAGCGCGAATCGGCGCGGGCGGTGACGAGGCCATGCTGTCCAAACAACGAGGCATGACCTCACCCGGCAGCTCAGTGTTGGGCCGAGCAGTCAACGCCGTAATCATGGTGGGCGGGGCATCGGTCGCGATATCTATGCAGCCGTTCGGTGTCAATGCAATCTCTTGTGCTGGCAAGCCGGAGGCATACAATGCGGTAAACGTCACTACGCGCAGATCGCGATTGCATAAACGACGCAATCTTACGGATTCCGATCGCACTCCTTCATTTACCGACAAACTGACCGGTGTCCATGCCGGAGAATGACCCGCGCACTGTCCATCGAACGTAATAGGGCGAATAAGCTGTCCGCCCGCAACTATGGGTTGCACATCAAGGTTAACGGGTAGGGGCCTAACCCAACGAAACGCTCCGCGTGGCTGACCGTCGCTTCCGTCGGAACGGTACGAAATAAAACTCCAACGTGAACTCACATTTATTGTGAAAGGGTCTGAAGAATTTATAGGATTGCTGCTGATCTCACCGTTAAAAGTCATCTGAGGATAATCCATCATGGAAAACAACGTTGGATTCGATGATGAAATCTGAACCGTCGTATAAAGCCCATCGCAGCTAAAACCATCAGGGCATTCATTACCTATGCGATACCTTACTCTGATTCTATCGCTGACACACATAGTTTGTGGTAAGACATCAACACGCCAATTAGGCAATCCCAGAGCATTCGGATCTGGATGATTTAGATCGCAACCTGATATAACTGACATTGTCAAAATACCCGCCAATACATAAATAGTTCTTTTTTGTAAAAAACATGAAAATTTAAAATAAAACATTTTCGCACACTCATTGACTAAGTTTGCGAACAAGGCAGATTTGCCGCGAACAATAACTCGGCTTGATAGGTTCATTTCTTCACCCCGCCATTAAGTAAACTGCGCTGCAAACCATAAAACTGAAGTATCGTCTTCACTCCGGGCGTTAGATTTATTTCAACCACCGTCGGTTGATCTTTATACGACCACAGCGTGAACTGATATTGATCGAAACCGATGGAGGCCAACGAATAGGACGCATTGGAATTAGCGGTGCCGCCAATGTCGACTGAACTGGATATTGCGTTGCCGAATAAATCGCCGGCGTTCGTTCCATAACCAATCAATTGCAACAGCGGTTTTCCGATCGCGTCAACAGCGGATAAATAAGTCGGCTTGCAATTGGCGCAAGCGCTCACTTCCAGATAATCGCCATTCAGCTGAATGTGCTGATCTTGCATATCCAGAGTAAGTAACCCGGGGCGTTGCAACTCCAAATGCCCTTTGATTGGGCCTTGCATCTTGCCGGTTGTTAAGTCGACGTCATAGCGATCGAAACTGGTGCTTAATGCGCTGACGTTCGAGCCCACCCAATCCGATAATGAAACGGCGCGCGCTAAGGAAACATCGCACAGCGACAGCGCCGATATCAAACCAGCGTAGATTACCCTCAATTTCATAGTGTCATGGCCTTTTTTACCTGGATGAATTCGCGGTTGCACGACGGAGACTCTTGTTTGTACAAACCACCAGTGCGCAGCATGCCACTACCAAAGTGAATGATTGGCTCAGGGCGACATTTTTTTTGTAACAATTTGTTACGTGAGCGGGATTGGCCAAGAATCGGCACCGCAAAACGCGAATGGCTTATCTTGCCCCTTGGGTGTTCCTAGTTGACTGTCGCCGGTGGCATACGAACCACGATCGGCACATTGCACAAATCAATGTGCCCGGCCGGCACGCGATACCACTCGTCATGCCGGTTGCGGCGCGACTCGACCAAGGCCGTGAAGATTGGCGTATCGGTACGAATCACCTGCAAATGGGATCGTTCCGCCACCGGCACATCGGCCGCTAAACGAATCGATTTAATCGCAACTCGTTGTTCCTCTTTTTCGTAAAAGCCCAGAGCCCCCGTGCCGCGCGGTAAGCTGGATAAGAGCTCAATGCCCTGTACCACCCGACCAACCAAAGTGACATTGCGATCCAAATGACGCGGTGCATGACCAATCACCACATACAACTCCGAACCGCCACCGGAATTCGGATCGTTATCGCGGCCGACACCGACCATGCCATAACAATGCGTGAGCCATGCGCGCCCGGCTTTCGGATCGCGAGCGGCCGGAAACCCATTGGAAAACCCGATTTGCGGGGCATACACATCCGGATCGGGCAATCGAGTAAACGCCAAATCCCTACTCCAAGGGATACTAAATTCGGCACCCAAGGTGCGTTTGGCCTGTTTGATCTCGCGCTCTTTGCCTGTTTCACCGGCATCGGGATCGCCCCATTGCACGACATAGTTGTCTTGAGCGCGAATAATCGGCAGCCCATCGAAATAATTTTCCCGCACCAGCGCCTTGATATTGGCGCTATGGTTAGGAGCGAAAGCGGGCGCCAATTCGATGACCACGCGGCCACTGGCTAATTCCAAATACAATGTGTTTTCGGGATCCAATGGTCGCCAGTCCGACGCTTTAGACGCGGCAATCACCTGCGTCATAGTCAAATGCTTTGATTGATTGGCAGGTTCGGCATAGGCGTGATCCAGCCACAACAAACCGATGCCGATGCCGATCAAAAAATGATTTACCCTTGTAAAGACATTTAAATTGGGCTGATTTTTCATTTTTTAATAATACTCAATCATTTGAATTTGGAGCGCAATGCGTATCGACGCATTCGCTGACTTCAACCTGGATCGTGGCATGCGCAATACCAAACCGCTCGCGCAACACCTGCTTGATGGCCGTTAACACCATCACGCTGTCACTCAAGTCGGTCAAGCGCACGTGCAAAGTGGCAATGTGCTTGCCGCCCGCCAATTGCCATAAATGCAAATGATGCACATCGTGAATCTGCGGCGCCGCGGCAATCACAGCAGCCACCACCTCCTCTTCTTCGACGCCATCCGGAACGCCTTCAAGCAAAATATGACCGGACCGGCGCAGTAGCAGCCAGGCGCTGCGCAAGATTAGCAGTGCCACGGCCAACGCGACCAGGGGATCCGTCCAACTCCAACCCATATAGCGCAGCAATAAAGCGGCCACCACCGCGCCTAAGGAACCCAATAAATCTCCCCATACGTGCAGATGGGCACCAACGATATTTAAGTCGTCATGATCGTGCACATGCAAAACCCGCAGCACAACCGCATTAATGCTAAAACCGAACAGTGCGACCAACAGCATCACCGTGCTAAGCACCGGCTGCGGTGCCGCAAAACGCAACAGGGCCTCACCGACGATCCATACCACCAATAGCAACTGGATTAACGCATTGCTATAGCCTGCCAATACTTCCAAGCGCGCATATCCGAAACTGCGCCGCCTATCCGCCGGGCGCCGTGCATAATGCGCACCGGCCCAAGCCAAACCGAGCGCCAGCACATCGACCAGCATGTGACCGGCATCGGCAAGCAAGGCTAGCGATCCAGACCACCAGCCACCGATGGCTTCTATCAATAAAGTAAGCGCGGTTAACGCAAACGCAAGCAGAAGCTTCGGTTCGCTTTCAGCGGCATGGCTTGACGCATGGCTGTGGTGATGCGATGCGGACATGTTGCCAATCCCTGATTAGCGTGAATTTGCAATGCTTCATAGTAGGCGAGCGCGGCGGCGTAATACAATTACAGCCCGATGGCGAGATGCTCAATGCCGGCACTGGGCATTATGAACATGCACGCGCGCTAATCGAAGGTTGCTAAGATGCGCCGTAGTAAGCAGAGTCCCGCCAATGCTGACGAAAATCGCGTGCCAGCTTAAGCCAATACCGCTCTCAAACAACGCGCCAACCCAAAGCAAAGCTAAACCCGGCAATAAAAAAGCAAATGCGCGCCGCCGGCGATGCTGCTGGAAACCGAGCAATAAAGTCATCAACGAAAGGCCGCTCGCACACACAATAAAGATGCGTTCGATCTCTTGATCGGCTAACGCCGTTAAACCCACAGAGGGTAGCAACACCAGTGCAAACGGCAGCAGCGCGCAATGGATCGCACATAAGAACGATGCCATTGCGCCCAAACCATCCGCCAAGCGCACGAAGGATGTCGAAAAGAAAGCGGGAAGGCTCATTACATGGCTGGATCGGATTAAATAAGTTAAGTTATAACATAACAACCTAGCTCACTGAAACCGCCCAATCAAAAAATGCCGCCGTAACCGTGGTTTAAAGGCCCTATTTACGATAGAACAAGCCCTACGCAGCGGCTTGCCCACGGGCGCACCGCTCGCAAACACCATGCACTTCCAAGGTTTGCGCTTGCGGGCGAAAACCCACCGCCTTGGCTTGTTCGTTTAAAAGTTTCGATACCCTGTCGTCACAAATCTCAATGGCGTTTGCACACCGATCGCAAATTAAGAACGGCACATGATGCGCCACACTCGGATGATGGCACCCGACGTAGGCGTTAATCGATTCAAGTTTGTGAATAAATCCATTGTCCAGTAAAAAATCCAACGCGCGATAGACCGTCGGAGGCGCTGCATTGCTGCGCTGTGCCTTAATCTGATCGAGAAGGTCGTAAGCTTTCAGCGGCTTTTTTGCGTGCGCCAAAAATTCCAACACCTGCATCCGCAACGGCGTCAGACGCAACCCGCGCGATTGGCACGCCGTACTCACCTCACGTACAAACGATTTTGCATCGTGTTCGTGGCGATGCTGTGCCTTTGGATTGAGACTGTGGTTGGCCATAACTGTCATCCCGCGTCGGATGGTTTATCTTACCATCGAAACCCCAGCCGCCGATTGGAGAAACCACCTACCACAAACCTATTACAGAGGGGTAGTGGAGGTGTTGGGATACGGCAGTTTGGATCCGCATTGATCGCAGCAACGCGCGCGGCTCCGGTTGGCATTACCGCACACGGGACATTTCGTCCGCCACGAAGGCAACACCAAACTGACGATCCACCCAATCGGGCCGAGCGTTGCGCCGAGCAAAGTGTCCCGCCAAATGGCGCCTTTGTACCAGCCGATTGCCGCCCCCACCAGCGCGCATATCACATTGATGATGACGGTAACCCAAATCACCCACCACCAGTTGATCGCAGTTAACAACACCATAAGCACGTTTAATAACGCGCCAGGCTCGCTCAAATCCATACTTAGCAATTGCTCAATCAATTGCTGCAAGTTTATGCACCAGCGCGCTTAAGTGCGTCTTCAATACGCGCCAAAGCGCGTTTTTTTCCGCATAAATAAACTGTGTGGTCAATCGACGGGGAAACTTGCGTGCCGGTTATGGCCACGCGCAGCGGCTGTGCCACTTTGCCCATCCCTTCATTGATCGAAGCCGCCGCGGTTTCTATAGCATTGTGGATAGAATCCACTTTCCACTCGGCCAGTTCGGATAATTTTTCGTAAACGGCTTTTAAAGCCGGCGCCGCGGTTGCGGTGTTCAAATGTTTCTTTACGGCGCCGTCGTCGTAAATTTCGATTTCGCCGTACCAAATCTTGGCGCGTTCGGCCATTTCCTTGAGGGTTTTAACCCGATCGCGCAACGCCACCACCACATCCGCCGGTGCCGGACCGTACGAAAAATCGATGCCGGCTGCCCTCAATTGCCACTCAAGCTGCGGTGCAATCTCGATTGGATCGCCCGTCTTCAAATACTGTTGATTCAGCCATCCGAGTTTTTCAGCGTCAAAGCGCGCCGCCGATTTATTGACGTCGGCAACATCGAACAACTCAATCATGCGTTCTTTCGAAAATATCTCGTCATCGCCATGCGACCAGCCAAGCCGCACCAAATAATTCAACAAAGCATGCGGCAAGTAACCATCATCACGGTATTGCATCACACTGACTGCTCCATGCCTCTTGGACAATTTCGTTCCATCGGCGCCGAGAATCATCGGCAAATGTGCAAATTGCGGCGGGGTTGCATCCAATGCGTGATATATATTCATCTGCCGGGGTGTATTGTTGATGTGGTCATCCCCACGAATCACATCGGTGATCTCCATATCGATATCGTCCACCACTACCGCAAAATTATAGGTCGGGTAATCGTCCGAACGCCAAATGATCAAATCATCCAATTCATCATTATTCCACTCAATTCGGCCGCGCACGCGGTCAACGAAAACCACGGAACCGAAATCGGGATTGCGGAATCGAATAACCGGAGTTACATCGGGGATCGGTTCCGTACGTGCGCGGCACAATCCGTCGTAACGCGGTTTTAGTCCATCGGCCATTTGCTGTTCGCGCAACTTTTCCAGCCGCTCTTTACTGCAGTAGCAATGGTACGCTTTGCCGGCTCTGACTAAATCGTCTGCGACATGACGGTATCGATCCATTCGCAAAGTCTGGTAAAACGGGCCTTCATCGTATTCCAAGCCAAGCCACTGCATGCCATCCAAAATCGCTTGCACCGCGGCTTGCGTGGACCGCTCCCGATCAGTGTCCTCAATGCGCAAGATAAATTGCCCGCCGCGCCGACGCGCTTCCAAATAGCAATACAACGCCGTGCGGGCACCGCCAATATGGAGGAAGCCGGTTGGGCTGGGAGCAAAGCGCGTTCTAACGGTCATAAGTAAAAAACCAATATTCGATGGAGTAAAGGTTATCAGAAGCATCCGCCAAAGTGGTTATTGGCGCTATCATTCTGTTCTAGAGAATGTGCGCACCGATCCCGCTGCGCTCAACACACTATTCAGCCTTGGAGTATCCATCCGTTATGCCGATCCGTTTTGTCATTTTTCTTGCATTCTTAGGCTTACTATCCGCCTGCGCGCATCAACGCACCCTGACTGCCCGTCCGTATATTGATGCCGGCACGCGCGCCGAACTTGCCATTCTTGAGTCAACCGATATCCACAGCAATATTTTAAGCTATGACTACTACAAACTAGCCGAAGACCCTAATCTTGGTTTCGAACGCCTCGCAACACTGATCAAACAGGCCCGCGCCGAATTTCCAAACACCGTGCTGTTGGACGACGGCGACACTATCCAAGGCAATGCTTTGTCCGATTATCAAGCGTTAATTTCGCCTTTACGCTGCAATGAAGAGCTTGCCGTATATCGAGTGATGGATGCACTGAAATACGACGCCGGCACAATCGGCAATCATGAATTCAATTACGGATTGGCATTCTTAAGCCAAGTAACCGGCACCGCATTCCATATCGACGGCGTGCCGCAGCTGAATTGCAATGGTCCGCATTTCCCGTTGGTGCTGAGCAATGTCTTCAGCGCCCGCGACCACCAACCGATTTTTTCTCCTTACCGGATTATTACGAAAACGATCGCAACTACGGCACCCGATGGAACGCAACGTCAGGTGCCAATCCGAATCGGGCTTATGGGTTTCACGCCACCGCCGATTATGAATTGGGACCGCACCAGGCTCAGCGGAAAAGTGTATACGCGCGGCTTGGTGGAGACCGCCGCAGAGATCGTACCGAAACTCAAAGCGCAAGGCGTTGACGTGATCATCGTCCTATCGCACGGCGGCATCGACGCGTCTACGTATTCCGAGCTGATGGAAAACGGCAACTGGCACTTGGCAAAGGTGCCTGGCATCGACGTACTGTTGCTTGGGCATTCCCACGATATATTCCCCAATCCAAAAAACCCGCAATCGCGCTTCAACCACATCCCCGAAGTGGACAATGTGCGAGGAACGGTGCAAGGCGTTCCCGCCGTCATGGGCGATTTTTGGGGGAAAAGTTTGGGCTTGGTGCAATTGGCATTGCGTTACGATAATGGCCATTGGCAAGTGGATCGCCAGAACAGCCACAGCGAAGTGCGATCCATCAAACAGGCCGATGGCAGTTTTGTCGAACCCGACCGAACGGTAGCTCCACTCGTCGGTGCCGAACACATGGCAACCATCGCCTATGTCAAAACCCCGGTCGGCACGAGCGATTTTGAGATCAACAGTTATTTCGCCCTGGTCGGCGACAATGCCGTGACGCAATTAATCAACTCAGCACAAAGAGATTATGTAGAAAAATATATTAATATTAATTTACCACAATTTGTAAATCTGCCTATCCTTTCAACCGCCAGCGCGTTCAAAACCGGCTTTGGCGGCGCCCACGATTACACCGATATTCCAGCCGGCGCTTTGACAATAGGCAATGCCGCCGATTTGTATCCCTACCCCAATACGTTGGCCGCCGTGAAAATCAACGGTGCAGAGCTTTACGCCTGGCTCGAAAATGCCGCCAAAGTTTTCATGCAAATCGATCCAACCAGCGGCGAACCACAAGCTCTGATCGACAAGCGCGTCCCGGCTTATAACTTCGATGTGTTGCAGGGCGAAGTTCATTATCTTATCGATGTGAGCCAACCGTTGGGATCACGCATCCATGATCTGCGCTATCGCAACCAACCGGTAACCCCTGAGCAAGACTTCATCGTCGTAACCAACAGTTACCGCGCCAACGGTGGCGGCAATTTCCCTGGACTCGATGGATCAAAAACCATCCTGATTGCACCCGATGGCAATCGCGATGCATTGATCGAATTTCTGCGCAAACACACACGCGTAACCCGCGAAGACAACGCCAACGATCGCAGCTGGCGGTTTGTGAAAGTGCATACTAGGGCGCCAATCACATTTGTATCGGCAATGGGGAAATTGGATTTAGCCCACGCAGCCAGCCTTCATAACGTCGCGTTTTTAAACGACAACGGTGACGGAACCACCACCTATACGATTGATCTTGAGCATTGAGGAAAATCGAGCATGGCACCGAAAAATTCCCGCATAGACAGCGCAAAACTCGATCGCATCGTAGCCGACGCCCGCCGCGACGCCGAACAGAGGCAGAAAGGCTACCGCGAGCAAGCCTTAAAAATGTATCCATGGATCTGCGGGCGCTGCGCACGCGAATTCACCCGTGCTAACCTGCAGGAATTAACCGTTCATCACCGCAATCATAACCACGACGACAACCCGTCCGATGGCAGCAATTGGGAGTTACTATGCGTTTATTGCCACGACAATGAACATTCCCGTTATATTGACCATGTTGAAGGAGCTTCTTCGAACGAGGCCAGCCATCAAGATGCTACATCGAAGCCCTTTGCGGATCTTAAAAGTTTACTGAAACGCAAAGAATAAATTTTATCCATTGTACCAATTTGAAAAATAAATTGAACATATTTCAATGTTAATAAGACCGTTCATGCTGAGCTTGTCGAAGCACCGACGCTTTTCCGTTCACCCTTCGACAAGCTCAGGGCGAACGAAAATAAATGTCGATTGCAAATTGGAATACCACGGCAAATGAACCCGAGGCCACTACCACCCCCCACCCTCGCCACCCTGTACCCTCCAATACGCGGCTATACCTATTTTGAAGGTGGGGCGGTTCTGCCTTTCAACCCAAATTCCGATCCACAATCGTCGGTCAACCGTTGGTGGCTGGCCGAACATGGTTTACTGGCCTACGAAGAAGATGCCCAGGTCGAGCGAATCTTGGCACAGCATGGTTATCGCGCTTACGTCTTTCACGACCATGCTACCGGCACCGAGGCTTATGCGGCCATTAAAGACTCCTACGGCGTCATTGCATTCCGCGGTACCGAGGTTATGACCCCCGGTGATTCGCTATTAAAGTTCGGCGCAGTCGCGCGCGACTGGCTAACCGATGCCAACTTCAAGCGCGTTGCGTTTGAAGATGCCGGCGGCGTACACGCCGGCTTTGCCAATGCGCTCAACGCCATCTGGCCCGCGTTGGAACCGATCTTGGCGCAAGCATCGCAATGGTGGTGTACCGGACACAGCCTAGGTGCTGGGCTCGCCACGTTAGCGGCAGTGCGGTTGCAACGTCGCGGCCATACGCTTTCGGGCCTTGTCACTTACGGCCAACCGCGCAGCGGCGATGCCGATTTTGCCAATGTTTTAAATGACCTTCCATTTGCACGCGTCGTCAATGGTTGCGACGTTATTCCGCGCTTGCCGCCCGAATCGTTCGGATTTTCGCATGGCGGAACATTGATTCACTTGGATTCTGAAAAACTCGAGCGCTATGGAACGACCTTACGCGATCATTTATTGGCCCTACCAGCCCAACTCAAACACGGCATCGGGGCGTTGACGCCGATTGAGCTCATTGATCATGCGCCTTTGTATTATGCGATTAAATGCTTTAATACCGCGATCGGCTGAAGGGCGTGCATTAACGAGCATCCCTAACGGCTCATGTACTTCCAGTTACGCGATTTACCTTCCGCCATCCATTCAATAGCTTGACCGAGACGGCGTTTTCGCGTCTCTTCGCCTTTCGCCTGCGTAATCCATTCGACATATTCACGCTTATTGCTGGGACTGAAACTTTCAAAAGTCGAGGCCGCTCTGCGATTTTTTTTCAAGGCGCTGATAAAATAACCGGGAACAATCAATGCCGCTTTCGATTTTTTCCTTGCGCGTACCGGTGTTTTAACGCCTTCGTCATGGAGCTTCATTGCGGCTTTAATATAACCGCGCAAAATCTTATCGGATGGCAAATCCGACACTCGGGTCATCCGACCAAATTGTCCCATGGCCGCTTCGGCACTCTTGCTGTCGCGACCGAAGATCAACGACCCCTTCCAAAACCCGAACGCACTATGTTGCTTAAACGCAGCCATATAACACAAAATCCCTTTGTACATAAAGCTTGGATGATTCCATTTCAAGGTTTCCTCCACATCAGGGCACGCCGAGTGCACGATCTTGCGCAGATGCTGCAAAATCGGCTTGGCGAAATCCGCGGACTTGGCGATGTAAGCGTCAACACGAGAATCAAGCTTTCCCATGGTGTTTTAATCCCAAGCGAACGAAAACACCCTTATACCGCATAGCCAAAGCGATTTTAAGGCGTGGCGTTATAAGTGCTATTGATAAACGCCGCCACGTTGTCGTGTAACTCTTTCAACGAGGCCAAGTGCGCGTAAACCATATGCCCCGATTCGTAATAATGCGTTTCAATATTCTTTATCAAATTATCCGGTATCGGCAAATGTCGCATTTCGTAATCGGCCGTAAAAAACGGCGTGGCCAAGTCGAAATAACCGGAGTTCAACATCACGTGCAGACGCGGGTTGTACTTCATCGCCGCGGAAAGATCGGGGATCACATTCGGAAATCCAGGGATTGGAAACGAAGAACCAGGCTGTTTATGCTCAAACTTCCAAGCCGGGAATGCACCATCGGCAAACAAACGATAGGTCTGGTCCTGACCATACTTCAGTTGTTTACGCACATAGTCATTGAAGGCAGCCACATACGCTGAAGAAATCGCGGCCGATTGCGGATCGTAGGCGGCGGCCTGGTTTAGGCTATCCATGGTCGGTCCCGAAAAGCGCGAGTCGAGTCGCCCGGTGGTTAAACCTCGATCCAGTTGCAGGTTGTGCTCGAATTCACCGCCATTGATACGCAAATTCGCCCGCTCGATGTAGTCCACCGGCAATGCAATATAGCCATGCAATTTTTCGGCGATCTGGTGTTTGCGTGCCGGATCCAGAGCGGTGCCCGCCGCAAGCGCTTGGGCATAATCGCCCATCGCGAATTGCTCAATCTCGACTAAAAACGCTTTCAAATCAGCGGGACGATTCGCAAGCTTATTGTGATACCAAGCCGTTGCGGCATAACTTGGCAATACCAGTTGATATGACAAATCCACACCCGGATTGATTTCCGGAAAATCGATCAACATCGCCATATTCAGCACTTGCGAAAGCAAAATTACGCCATTGAGATCGATCGCATAATCCGACTGCAGCAGATTCGCCAGAATGGCCGAGCGCGTGGTTCCGTAACTTTCGCCAAACAAATACTTCGGTGAATTCCAGCGTCCGTACTTAGAAAGGAATTTGCTGATGAATTGCGCAAACGCATCGGCGTCCAAATCAACCCCGAAATATTCCTTCGGGCCTTTTTCCTTATCCGCAAATACGCTGAACCCCGCACCGGGCGCATCGATAAAAACAACGTCACTGACATCGAGCAGGCTGTACTCATTGTTCACCAACCCATACGGTGCTGGCGCTGTGTGTTGGTCGTCGGCCGTCACCACACGCTTAGGACCAAACGCGCCCATGTGCAGCCATACGGTCGCCGAACCAGGTCCACCATTGTATAAAAACGTTACCGGTCTGCGCACCGCTTCGGCACCTTTTTTGAAATAAGCGGCATAAAACACACTCGCGGTGCCGCTGCCTTTTTTATCCTCGAGAATCAAGGTGCCCGCTACCGCTTTATAATCGATACGTTTATTGCCGACCGTTACCGAGCCTTCGCTTTCAACCTGTTTGGCTTCCAATTTTTCAGGCTTCGGCTCTTGTTTTGCGGTGTCCGGTTTGGCGTCTTTAGCCGGCGCATCATCCGCTAACACTGGTGCTGTGACGCCTAACAAGAAGATTAATGCCACTGCTGCGCTTATAGGTCTCATGAGATTTCTCTGTGTATGGATGAATGACATCGGCTCATATAGCCTTAAGGCCGCCATACTTGCCCCGACCGAGCCACCGCCAGTCTCATCCCTAACGCGGATTAAACCCAGCCCCAGAAGTCATAGGGCAATACAATATTTACCAATTGGGAACTAGAGAAACGCACAACTTTTGGGTGGAGCCGCTACCGGTTCCACCTTTCGATGCAGATACTTTTTGTACTTTTACTTACCGATGGACTATCGATTCTAAAGCCCCCAACTGAACTCGGCTACAACCGCCTCCTCAAACGCAGCGCCCAGCAATATATCCACACCCGCGACAAGCGCAGCGCCCGCAGTAATGCCAATGAGTCCACCCACCCAGGGGTTATCCAGTTTCGCTATCACCGCCATATCAACATCAAGTCCCGTTGCCCCAATACCCAGTTGCACCGATGCTATTTGGCGACTCGCCGGCGCGTCATAAGGAGGCAGCATCCCGAAGGACGCACTTACTGCACCCTGCACCCATTCCCGAAAAGCATCGTCGCCGCCGACTCCCGGCGGTCCTTGGTTTCCGTCATCGTCCTGACAAGCGGCACGAATGTCATTGAAAAGCGCTGTCATCTCTTCTCCAGGCGGAAGCGGGCCAGGAGAATCGGATCGCCCTACCAGGCTTAATATGAACTCTCGCTTCCCGGGTTTCGCAATATTATTTATGAGCTGTTGAGCCCGAGCTGGGCGCTCGCTCATCAACCGGGCCATGCTTCCTTCAACGGGTGGAAGGCGCCCGCCAGGCGGGACTTGCCTTGCAAATGCCTCCCAAGCAGTCGCGTCATAGATCTCATAAATTGCCAGTGGAACTCTTAAGGCAGTTTCAATGCATCGCAACGGATCACGCGGCAATAAGCCACTGGAGTCCGTCAGATTCACCGTGTTGTTTCCGACGTAACCATAAAGATTCGCTCCCCCCAACTCCCCAATCGGATCCTTCGATAGCCAGCGCCCGAGGGTTGCGTCGTATTGTCTAAATCGCGTGAAGTTCAATCCCG
>CAYXMH010000002.1:0-246977 GCA_964466115.1 uncultured Rhodanobacteraceae bacterium
GAGCACGACCTTGCCAAGGTCGGGGTCGCGAGTTCGAGTCTCGTTTCCCGCTCCAAAGTTCAACCCACAGAACCTCGGCTTCCGATGGTTCTGTTTTTTTTATGGAACACGAGGACCGCTTAATATCAGCAGTGATCGTTCCAGTGAGTTAGGCCAGGTGGCAGAGTGGTCATGCAGCGGCCTGCAAAGCCGTGTACGCCGGTTCGATTCCGACCCTGGCCTCCAGTGAATAAAGTCCCGCCCGGGTGGCGAAATCGGTAGACGCAAGGGACTTAAAATCCCTCGGCTCGAAAGGGCTGTGCCGGTTCAAGTCCGGCCCCGGGCACCAAATCAATAGCGACACGGATTAAAGAGGGTTACCGCGGCCTGGATTTTCGCAACGCCGGATTAACCCGATCCAGATCCGCCTGAACTTGCTCCGGACTGCGCTCATATACAATTTCTCGCCCCAACGCCTTGCCTGCGAAAGCGAGCTTATTGGAAGTTGGTGCCAGCTCGCACTTCACGCTATGCACTCCCTCACCAAGCACCACTTGGATCTTGTTCGCGTGCTTGCTGAGTACCACCACCTCCATGGTTTTTCCGCTTTCGGTGACGCGTACCGTAATTTTCTCGATTTGCATGGGATTATCAACTCCATTGGGCGCGCCTTACATACCTCACAGGCGTGAGCTAGTGTAACGCCTGGACTCAATTCCCAGGTGCCATTTGTGGGTTTAGTGAAAACCCGCGCTCAGTGGCCTGTGACCAGATGATGGCGGCATGCTGCAGTTGGGTTTGGGGAACGAAGACATGATGTCCCGCCACTAACTCACGTGCGCCATGGTACGGGCTACCATCCAACAAGCCGATAACTGGACTCTGCTCATCCACTATTTGATAGCGCGTAGGAATACGAATGTCGAACTCAACGACCGAGCTTGCAGCGGTTGGGACAAGCCGTTGACCGGCGACAAAAATGCGTGGCGTAATTGGCAAATAATTGGCTTCAACAAATGCCAAAGTCGTCGGGCTCAAACGATCGGGCACAACCACAGGCGTTGCGGTTGCGATTAAACGTTGTGGAATATCGTCTGCAATTAACCCCAACTCCATGCGTTTGAGGGTGATGGTTTCCAACGCAAAGTAAAATGGCCGATGGCGAAAAACGGTCTCGCCTTTGGAATCCATTACTGAGTCACCCGGATCGGTTAGTTTCAGGATTAGACCCAATTCATTCGCGTAGTCTTTTTGTTTGTTTAACCAAGGCTTGTACATAACGATCAAACAAATGCATTCGGCAAATAATAAAAAATAAAACACCCTGGAAACCGAAGCCGGTCGTAGCCATCTTCCGTTGACCGGCGAATAAAAAATTAACGCAACCGTGCAAATCATTGCCAGAGGCAAGAAAGGCAATAAATCCTGATGCGTAAATAAGGGCCAATAGCTCCACAGACAGGCGAGGTAGAATGTCGACCCCAGAAATATCAGTGCGCGTTTAACGCCAAGCTCGTGGGTGCTGCTGCGTTGAACTATTGCGCGGGCAAGGAGGAGGCTTGGAACAAGCGTTAACGGAAAAATAAACGCATCTCGCGTCAAATGCTGCCAGCGCCCTAAACCCGGCACCAGATTATGTTCCACCGCGCCATACCACAACGCTTGCCAGCTTCCTTCATAGACAAAGAACAGCACAATAGCTCCCGGCACCAGGAGCAATCCAATTAACGCCGCCATTGCGTTTTTTATAAGACGATGCCAAGCAATCTCGCGCCCTTCCCACGCCAGTAATCCGATGGTCGCCAGCGCCGCCAGCAAGAGCGTAGCCAGTAATAACGTGGTTTTGATTGATATCGCAAAAGCGGCGCCGGTAATGAGTCCGACCAGGAAACCGCGCTTATAAGTCAGTTCACCCTCAATCATCGTCATTAGCATTAATAGCCATACCGCCGCCCACGCATTGTCCGGGCGAAATTCGGTGGTCAACTCAAAAAAACGCGGGTAGAGACTGCAAAACGATGCGGCCCATATTCCCACCTCACGGGAATATAGTTTGACGCCAATTCGATAAGTGCACCATAACAGCAGCAAATACCAAGGGATAACAAGAAGACGCATCCACACCACAACATCCGCATTTTCACCAATCAAGGATAAAAATGGATAATTAATCAATTGAAACAATTGCATATGGTTATCGAACACATCCCGAAACGGGAGCAGCCCCTGAGCCCACGCCCATACAACATGAAGATGCTGAGGCTCATCGGAGTCCACGCGCAGGGTATACGCATAAATGATGCGCAGTAGGATTAGCGCACCGAATAGCCACCATCGATACTTGAATAAGGCTCGATTCATGGTCAGGCAGGGCAGAGCAGGTGTTGCAATGCGTCGAGCGCTTGCGGCAGCGCATTGTAAAGATTCAAATCTGCGCTGCGTTTACGCAGCGTCATGCGCATCGGTTCGTCCAACCACAAATTTGCTGCTGCGGTTGCTATAGCAACTGGATCGGGTGTCGTTGTACGTACTGCACCGATCGACTGCAACTGCGTTACGCGCGCGTACTGATCTCTATGCAACGGCAGTGTTAAACATGGTGCAGCAAAAGCAAGCGCCTGTAACAATAAACTGCCACCACCCACCACGGTCATGCGTGCGCCTTCAATCAACGCCATTAATTCGGCATTTGCCACGTGGCTGACGGTCCTTACCGGGTCCCCGGCTCTTTCTATTTCTACGTCACCGCGACCGAGAATGACCAAAGCCGATGCCGCCGTTTTCAATGCGAAGGCTTGCGCGGCGGAGTGAAAGATTCCGCTAACGGCTTGACCACCGACCCGTTGACCGCCACCGCCAGGGCACCACACCGTATAATTTGTGGCATCGAGGCCCAGGGCGTGCAACCGAATTGCCGCCGCGCCACGGTCCGGTGGCTCGAACAGCGTAGGTAGTCGAATCAATTGCACATGCCGCATCAGCGCGCAAGTAATCCGTTCCATGGCAGTGAGCGGGGGACACACAAGCTCGGGTCCGATCAGCCAATGCTGATCAAGCCAACGCATGCGCCGCCAACGAAAGCCGCGCCTTCGAGATCTCGGTCTGGAGCTGATGAACACGGTGCGGCTACCAGCACGCTGCGCCGCCCGATATTGCGCCGCGCGCCCGCCGCTATCGAATATCGTGATATCCGGACGAAACGCTTCAATTGCAGTTACCACCGCACTTTTGTCCTTGGTCGGTGAATGCGGCACTAATGTCACTGCGTAGGGAAAATTGTCGGCTAACAACACACGTTCGCTAATGACAAATCGAATGCTCGCATCGGGCCAACGGCTCTGCACGGCATTGGCTAATAACGACGCCCGCTGAAACTCACCCGATCCAGTCGAGCCGGACACCGGGATAAAAAGAAATTTTGGATTAGGCGTCATCAAACAAATTGAATGAAATTATTAAATTGGTTTAAATATTTTTTAACCGTCGCGATCATTTGTGGCCGGATGCCGCAGCCGTCGGCTGCGGAGCAAAGCGCTCAAGAACATGACTTGCCATACCTTTGGCCAACTCTTCCTCCCCAAAAAAAGTGGTTCCTATTCCCTCACTGCTTAGTAATACCGAGTCATCTTCACTATGAGTGCGCAATATGATTTCGATGTCGGGGTTTAGTGCGCGCGCGGTGGCGGCCATTTGCCGGACATTGAGCGTATCGGGTATTGCAACGACCAACATGGCGGCATGGGCAATGTGCGCTTGAATGAGCACCGTGGGTTCGGCGGCGTTGCCCGATACCGCGGCCATTCCGTTCTTGCGCAAGCTTTCGACCACTTCACGGTTTTGCTCCGCGACCACATAGGGGATTGCGCGCGCATCGAGCTCCTTAGCGATGCGTCGACCCACTCGGCCAAAACCGACTAGGACCACTTGCCCTTCCAGATATTTGCGTTCGGTGCTCATCGGCAATTCAGCATAGGGGTCTTGCCGTTGTTCAAGGCGGCGTGCCAGTCGCGAATGTTTGAGCGCCCAGTCGCGGAATGGGGCGATGGCAGCAAACAAAAATGAATTCAGCGCAATGGAAATCAATACCCCGGCAAGCACCAGATTTACGCCCTCGACCGGCAACAATCCGAGCGATAAGCCTAAACCCGCCAGGATGATGGAAAACTCTCCAATTTGCCCCAAGCTTGCCGCAACCGTCAATGCCGTGTTGAGTGGGTAGCGAAGTGCCAGGATCAATAACAGCGCCGCTAGCGAGTTTCCGAAAATAATGATCGTGACTACGCCAAGCACCCGCATCGGGTGTTCAATTAAGATCACCGGGTCAAACAACATGCCAATCGATACAAAGAACAGTACCGAAAACGCGTCGCGCAACGGTAGGGATTCTTGTGCTGCGCGATGACTGAACTCGGACTCTCGCATTACGGTTCCGGCAAAGAATGCCCCGAGCGCGAACGACACGCTGAACAACGCAGACGCACCGTACGCAATACCAATCGCAGTGGCAACGACGGCCAGAGTGAATAATTCGCGCGAACCGGTTCGTGCCACCTGCCATAGCAGCCAAGGCAACACTCGACGACCGACAATCAGCATTAAGGCAATAAAAGCAGACGCCTGCAACAAGGTTTGGCCAACGGCCACCCAAAGCGGCTTGGCACCCGCAACGTGCGCCGTTGTACCGTCAAGCACGCCCGCTAATGACGGCAATAGGACTAACACCAGCACGGTAGCCAAGTCCTGAACCATTAGCCAACCCACGGCAATGCGGCCATTCATGGTGTCGAGCAGGCCTCGGGTTTCAAGCGATTTAAGCAATACCACGGTACTGCCGCAGGACAACGACAAGCCAAAAATCAGCGCGCTTCCCCAATTCCAACCCCACCACCAAGTCATGCCTATGCCAAGCAGCGCTGCTGCGCCCATTTGCATCACCGCACCGGGGATAACGATGCGTTTTACTGCCAATAAGTCATCCGGCGAGAAGTGAAGGCCGACCCCGAACATCAGCAGCATGATGCCGATCTCCGACAACTGAGCCGCGATCTGTGGATCGGCCACAAAACCCGGTGTCGCGGGTCCGATGAGAATGCCTGCAACCAGATAGCCAACCAGCGCCGGCATTTTGATCCGTTCGGCAATAAATCCAAGGATCAAAGCAGCGCCGAACCCGGAGGCAATGGTGGTAATCAGAGAAATGTTGTGATCCATTCAATCCTTTTCATTACCCAATTTAAGATACATCCGTGGATGCGTCCGATTGCATCAGAACGGTAGCCTAAACGATATCAGCCGCCGATACACTCCTCGAAGCCTGCACTTGCGATTATTTCCAGTTCACTGAAATTCACAATAACACCCGTTTTGTTCCATGGTTTGCCGGCTTATCTGCGCGTATATTTACCCAGCAAATCCATGCTGAGAAATCGACGATGAATAATGGAAAATGGTGGTGGTCTTCATCGCTGTTAAGCGGCTGCTTATTGGTAACGTCATCTTGTTTGGCTGACGTATTTACGGTGGGGGCGGGCGGCACGCATCCAACGCTGACGAGGGCATTGGCAGCTGCGGCGGAAGTCGACCGATCAAACGAAATTCGCATTGCACAAGGCGAATTCGAAGGCTCATCCGACGGTTTAGGCTCGGGGCACGTATTTAATTTTAGTAACTCGTTGACCATCAGTGGCGGTTGGAATGCGACTTTTACCGAACAGTTGCCGGACCCGACATCAACCAGCATCAGCGGACACTACGCTCATCGGGCGCTGGCCAGCTTGACGGTCATGCGTGGTGACTTAAATCTTTCCAATTTAACCGTTGCACAAGGTTATGAGTGCAACGATGCCGGCGGGGCAGTCATTAACGCAGCCGGTACCAGCAGCGTGACGTTGCAACAACTGCGTTTTGCCTTCAACGAAGTGGACGCGACGAATTGGGACTTGGGATGCCTCACTCGGGCACAAGCGGGTGGGTTGTATGTTTCTGCATCAAATGACTCAAAAGTAAAAGTTATAAACGTTGAATTTACTGGTAATATGGCATTAGGGCCGGTGATTTCCAGCGCCTTAATGGTGAGCGCGGGGGATCGTGCGATCGTCGATATTAAAGACCTGGCCGCTACCAACAATACAGCATATAACTCGCAACATTATGCTGGGCCTGCCGTGTATATTGGGCTGGTCAATTACGCCATAGCCTATTTTTCAGGCGGGCGCTTCGATCAAAACAGCTCGTCCGCAATGAATGTGGGTATGGACGATGTCTATTACAGCGGCGGCGGAAACTCCAATTTTTCGCTGACCGCAATGGGCGCGTCGCAGGCTTTGATTGACGGCCTTGACGTTCGCGGCGGTACTAGCGAAGGCGTTTTTCGCCATCCGCTTTCCGGCATTGAGCCCACTCGTAGCTCGGTTTTATTGCGCGCCTATGACGGCGGCCGAATCCATTTTTCCGATTCTTTGGTGGCGGGTAGTAACGGTATCGGTGTTCGCGCCCGCGCTTATGGAAGCGCGAGTCAAATCAACCTGATCAACCTTACGATTGCGGATAATGCAGCGACCGGCTTGGTGGCGTGGGCACCGACGCCGGTGATTGCCCTTAGCAATTCGATAATTACCGGCAATGGGCATGGAATGGTGAGCTATTGGCCAACCGATGTCGGAACGCGCGATTTTCCGGGTTGGCTGCAACAAGAGGTGCATTTTCAAAACTTGAATAATGAATCGGAGTTCAATTTGATTGGAGCTGACCGCCGCGCCTTATTTATTGCACCGGACTCCAATCCGGGCAATTACCGCATTCGTGGTGGGTCGTTGGCGCACAATCATGGCAATAACACACCGTTTGGACGTTTAGCTCTGGGCAGCAACGATCTTGCCGGTTACGAGCGCATTGGTGAAAGTGTTGTTGACATTGGGGCTTATGAATTTACGCCATTCGGTTTTTTTCAGCCGCCCTGGTATTTCCCGGTCGATCCACCGGTCGAGAAGCCCGATCCGGTTAAACCGGTTTTACCGGTTGATCCGGGCAAACCAGGTGGCGGTTAGTTCGGTATATATACGCATATATATATTATGTAAAATAAAAAAAGGATGACGGTCAATGGCATCTAGTTGCAACAAACCAACGAGGATGCCAGCGGCCTTTTTCGGGCATGGCAGTCCCATCAATACGCTGGAAAAAAACCAGTACACGGTGGCGTGGGAACGATTTGGTAAACGCATTCCTCGACCGCGCGGAATCGTTTGCGTTTCGGCTCATTGGTACACCGCGAGCAGCGCCGTCACCAGCATGCGTCAGCCACGGACAATCCATGATTTTCGTGGATTCCCGCAGTTGCTGCATGAGTTTCGGTATCCAGCGCCCGGTGATCCTGCCTTGGCATATCGAATTGGCGAATTGCTTGATCCAATCGACGTCGAGCAGGACGATGATCATTGGGGGCTCGATCACGGAACCTGGTCGGTACTCACGCATGTCTATCCACATGCCGACGTACCCGTCGTTCAATTAAGTATAAATGCCCTTAAGTCTGCGCAATATCACTATGATCTTGCGAAAAAACTTTCACCACTACGTGATGAAGGTATCTTGCTGATCGGTAGCGGCAATGTGGTTCACAACCTAGCGCTTATCTCGCAAGCCGCAGACGCTGCGTTTGAGTGGGCCGTTCGTTTCAATGAGCTGGTTCGTTCCCGTCTAATAACCGGCGATCATGCTGCACTTATTAACATCAATGGGTTTGGCAATGACGGAGCAAGGAGTATTCCCACCCCCGAACATTACCTGCCGCTTATCTATGTGATCGCGCTACAACGGCCCGATGATAAATTGAGCTTTTTGACAGATGGCATTGAGCTTGGCTCTATCAGCATGATGAGTATTGCCTTGGATACAGAACCATTGGCTTGAATTCAACCATTCACTTAAGTTTTTGGAGCTACTGCCGATTTCCCGTATTGATACCTATGTTATCCACCGCATCCATCGCCTATTCCGGCATGCAGACGTCCATGCTCCGATTGAGCACGTCGGCCAATAACATCGCCAATGCCCGAACCACCGGTTATCACCGTCAGTTGGTTGTAGCCCAGGAGCAAAATGGCGGTGGTGTGACAGCGTCTGTCACTCAATCTGAGCAAGCGAATACTGATGGCGTGTCGCCCATCGATGATCTGGTACAGCAGTTGTCCGCTACCACTGCATATCAGGCTAATTTCCACAGCTTTCAGGCAGCGGGCAAGATGGCGGGTTTGTTACTCGACGTGTTAGCTTGAGTTCTCATCAAGCTATCATGCCTGAGCCAATTGCACTGCATCGAACATAGAGAAATGCAGTCGACCTGTATGGATATATCGTGACAGATACAACCAATGGGCGTCCCATTGCGATTGCGGCTTAGCACCATCCGGGTACCTCTTTTAATTGAGCGCATTAACAAGCTCTTGGGGATTTGCAGCCGATGGGACTACTTCCCCAGAAGCACCCTGAGCTGTGTGCATTTGAAGTGTCCCTCCATCAATCGCAATTTGCGCACCTCTCAATTGGTATAAGGGATAACCGTGGGTAATGGAGCTTGGGGACTCGTTATAACGTACTCCAACTTGAGCTCCGTAAACTACTCCATTATGACCATTGTAAATTTCCTGATTACCGGGAACCTCTGCCCAAACTGGATTACTAGGAAGTGCATTAGCCAATGCCTGTGCATAAGATGTCGTATAACGGTCATGATTTCCCACTTCACAACCCATCCATAGGATAGGCACGCCTGGCTGAAGCCCTCCCGCCATAAGCGATTTGGCAAGATCTCTTATTTCCGCCATCCATTGTGGAGTATAAGACAAGCCATGCGTATCTAATATAAGTCCATGAACAGCGCGCGCTAATGGGTGCTGTTCTCCTGTACGAACAACCGCAGCTGCAATTGCCTGATAGACCAAATTATGAGCCTCCTCCCATCGATTAGAAAAGAAGTTGATGTATGGACGTCCAGTAGCTCTGGCCCAATCCGAATTGTATGAAATGGTGTGACCCTCGAACCTTATGGTGCGGGGCTGAGCAGTTAGCACTAAATCCGGATTAATTGGGAACGGCAGGGTCGCGTTGCCGCGTCCAGGAACCATCGCCGGCAAACCCAGCAATATCGGTTGTGGTGTTTGTCGCGTTAGGATCGGTGAACCGAATGTCTGCCCAGTAGCTAACCAATTCCTGTATCCGCGTTGAGCATTCCCCTCGAGGGAAGCCGCGCCAGTTAAGCGTTGATACTCCGCACGCATCGCGCGGTCTTTTGCCGCATCGGCTGCTGGCCCTTTCGCGGGCATGCCAGCGCCTGCATTACCTGGCACGCTCTGCAGGCCACTGGGATCGTCGTTGATGATCGGATTATTGCCGAACGCACCGTATGCATCGGCATTGACCAGCTGATTGCGGATCAGATCACGGCTGGTCCAACGATTGGTGTTGGGATCGTAGTTACGTGCACCAAAGCGATAAAGCCCAGTGCCGGTTTGATCGATACGCCCGCCTTTGTAACCGAACCATTCGTTGTTAAAACCGCTGCTGCGACTTTGTATCATTTGGCCCAATGGCGTGTAGTCGGCGTAGGCAGTGCTGCCACTGTGACGCACGATAGCGGTATTGCCGAAACCACACATAGCGGGTCAGTCCCCTCTCAATTTTGACTCGGCTTTTTGCAAGGAACATAAATAGGGGTACTGCAAATCGCCCGACTTCGTATCTCAGTATTTGATGAATGAGTTGATTTTAAATGCATAAATTTAATGGCATGTAATTTGTTATAGCTCCACAGCGGTAACGCAAAGCGGTTTTCACGTAGCAATAGCAAAGGAGATTTTTATGAAGCATCCATTAAGCGTGTTGGCCATTGGGGTCGCTTTAGTCTGCGGCGTTCCCACAGCATTCGCGCAGGGCACTGATACCAGCGCAAGCTCGTCCGAGCAACCGGTGACTGACACTTGGATTACAACCAAGGTCAAGGCCGAACTTGCCACGACCGAAGGTATTAAGTCCGGCGAGATCAATGTTACGACTAAAAACGGATTGGTCACCCTATCCGGTGTGGTCAATAGCAAGGCCCAGGTGCAAAAGGCGATAGCCGTTGCGAAGGCAGTCAAAGGCGTGCATGGCGTTGATTCATCGGCGTTGAGTTCTCGCGATTAGGCGCGCAAATAAAAAAACGCCTGCAAGAACGAAAATAAATACATTACAAAAGTAAGTGCACCTCCATTAGAAGCGTTTTCTGCGCTTCTAATGGATCCATGGGAGAAATTTATTATGCGAACATTGTTGATCGTTTTACTTGTAGTGCTTTTCGCTGGAGCATTGCCAACTTGGCCCTATAGCAGCCACTGGGGGTACTACCCTAGCAGCGGCCTTGGATTGATTTTATTAATCGTTTTATTGCTCGCCGTGTTCAAGCGGGCCTAATCGAATAATGTCATTTACATTATAAAACCCCCTTTAAATGGAGCATTAAAAAAATGTTTTTCTCATCAAAAAAATCCAATACCGGTGCAAATGCAATCGAACTATTGAAGGCGGATCACCGCACGGTGGAAACGCTATTCGGCAAATTTGACCAGGCGCGCACCGCGGCGCAGCGAATAAGCCTTGCACAACAAATCTGCACCGAGCTATTGGTGCACGCGCAAGCCGAGGAAAAAGTATTTTATCCGGCGGCGCAAAGCGTATTGAATTCCTCCGAGGAAGGCATGGTGGACGAGGCCATCGTCGAGCATCGCAGTTTAAAGCAATTGATCGCCGCGATCGACGGCAGCTCCCCCACTGACGATCTATTCGACGCCAACTTGACGGTCTTAAAAGAATACGTACAACACCATGTCAAGGAAGAGGAGAACGAGCTTATGCCCGGTGTCGAGGCAACGGACCTTGATCTAGATGAGGTGGGCGCTCGCCTTGAGAAGTTTAAAAAACAACTCAAATCTAAAATAAAAAATGGCAAATCAGCAAGCACCGGTCGAGTTCGCGTGCCGACGGTAGACGCGAAAACGCCTCGCCGAGGTGTTGGGAAGTCGAAAGTCGCACGTTCCGGTACCCGCTTGCTCAGCACTTCCGGTGCAAGAAAATCCCGCGTCGTTACCAAGCGCAAGGCTACCAAGCCAGCAAAAGCGGCGGGCGGTCGCACGAAAGCCTGATGAGTTGGTCGCAGTGGATGCCCCTGCATGCGTCTAGCCGTGGGCTAGTCCGCGCGCAGGGGCATCTGCGAATCGCTCATCGCCTCTGGCATTTTTATTTACCGAGAATCGCAATGCCGCCGGTACGCTGCCCGCCCAACGCTCGTAGGTGGCTGTCTTGGCGATGCGGGCGATAAAACGATGAGTTGATTTCCACCGCGTTGAATTTTTCCGCATAACGCTCAAGCACACTGCCCTGGCCAACAAACCGCGGCGCCACCGCTTTCGGTAGGCTCCAACCAGCGGTGCCAATATAAATTTTCGGGGCTGCTGATCTCATTCCTTTACCTCAGCGTTCATCTTAGCCCAAATAACATCGCGTTCTGCTTAAGTGCAGTTTGCACGACCCTCGGGAAGCTATCGTGCATTCAAGCGTATCGACAATTTTAATTGCCACGAAAATCAACGATCTAAAAAGCCCGAACGGTTGGCACATGTATTGCTGAAGCTAATGCGCGGCCGGAACTTTAACGCGATGTTTGCAGGCCGTGCTCAAGAAATGAAAATAAATATAAACCTGTATTAAAGGAAACATTATGCAAACCTATCCTAACGTTGCACTCGGAAATGGAGTCTCCGGTAGTTCACCCGATTTCCCCCACACATCTGGCGTGTCTTGGGGTGCAATCTTCGCCGGAGCTGCAGGTGCCGCGGCGCTTTCCTTGATTTTATTGATTCTCGGATTCGGCCTTGGGTTTTCGGCCATATCCCCATGGGCGCATGCCGGCGCCAGTGCCGGTGCGATAGGTATTGCGGCTGTGGTGTGGTTGACATTCACACAAATCGCGGCCTCGGGTTTGGGGGGGTATCTCGCGGGCCGATTGCGCACCAGATGGGCAATAACCCACCCCGATGAAGTTTATTTCCGCGATACCGCACACGGATTCCTTGCCTGGGCGGTGGCCTCGTTGGTCACTGTTGCATTTTTTACCGGCACCGTTACTTCAATCATAACCCGTGGGGCTGAAGTCGGTACCGCGGCTATTGCCACGGGTGCCGCAGCGGCTACAGCGACTGCCACTAAGACACCGACCCTAGCATCCACTGCAGTCGACGCTTCTCATACTGAAAGCGCAGCAACCACCGATTATTCTGTTGATTCATTATTCCGCAGTGATTCGACGAATTCGGAACCGGCTGCCAGCGATGGTCTTACTCGCACCGAGGTCGCGCGAATTTACGCCAATGATTTGCGCACCGGCAACCTAAGCGGGGATGACAAGCGGTACTTAGGGCAAGTGATCGCAAAACACACTGGCTTAAGCCAAGCCGAAGCCGAGAAACGGGTTGAATTCACCTTTGAGCAGATTAAAACGGCGATCGCTGATGCCACGGCAAAAGCCAAACAAGCTGTAGATACCGCACGTAAGGCGGCTGCTTACTCGGCACTGTGGATGTTTGTAGCCCTGCTGTGCGGTGCTTTTTTCGCGAGCTTGTTTGCCACTTTAGGCGGAAAGCGCCGCGATAATTCCGACTTGCAACACCTTCCTAAGTGATCGTTCTAATTTTACATATTATTAGGAGTTTTCTATGAGATCCCTACTTTTATTCCTGTTAGGCGTACCCATTCCAATCATTATTCTTATTGCGCTATTTGTTCGTTGATTTAAAGACAGCGTGCGCTGCGATCGTTGCAGTGCACGCTGCTACTTAAGCGCAACGCGCATAACCCAGATACAAAAGCGTTCCTGCGATAAGGCATCATCGTTCTCACGCACGCGGACGAATCGCTGTTTGAATGGTCGTCTCAAACGTACGCTCGCACTCAATTTGTGCGGCAAGGCGAAAGGCATTCGCTGCTGTCCCCTGGCAGCTTTCGATCTGGATTCCCAACGAGCTGCTAGGCTGGTATATGCCGTATTTGCATGAGACACACCCCCACCCACAAGTATGACCGTCGTTCGGAGTGGAAAAAGTTGCTACTCTTCGAACTTTCGCACGCCGCCATCGGCGTTTGAGAGTGTCCAGGTACTTGGTCACATTTATTGACAATAGGCATGTCCCCTCGGCACGTTGTTTTACGTCGGAGTGGGGCAGCAGGATTTTTAAGTAACCCAAGTCTGCTCACTGCTTTACAATTACCGCCCATAACGAAACGTTATTCGAGATCGAATAATGAATACAAAAATCGATGCCCTAGAGCGGAAACGATTGAGTGCATTGCGCGATTATCGCGTGGTGGATACGGGCAGTGAACCCGCATTCGATGCCGTTACTAAGCTCGTCGCCTCCATTTGTCATGCTCCGATGGCCATGATCAGCCTCATTACCGAGGATCGGCAGTGGTTTAAGTCCAAAGTGGGCACGGATGTCAATGAAATGCCCCGGGAGGTGGCGTTTTGTGCGCATGCGATCCAGGGCACGCAGCTTATGGAAGTGCCGGACGCGCAGTCCGACTCGCGTTTTCTTGCCAACCCATTAGTTACCGACGAGCCACGCATCCGCTTCTACGCCGGTATGCCATTGGTGAGCAGCGACGGTTATGTGTTGGGTACCTTATGCGTTGTCGACCTTAAACCGCGCCATTTAACCGCCGAACAGCGCGATTTGCTGGAGCAATTATCGATCATCGTGATGGCGTTGCTGGAGGCACGCCGCACCGCTGTGCGCAATGAGCATCTGGGGCGTTTGTTGGAGCAATCGTCGGATGAAGTTTATATTGTCGATACGGCGATGTTGCGCGTGTTGGACGCCAACAGCGGCGCATTAAAAAACCTGCAATACACTCTTTCGGAGTTGCGCGAATTGCACCCAGCGGATGTCGTCGATCGATTCGATCTGGAACGCTGGCTATCGGCCATCGCCCAAGCCCACCAAGAGGGCGTTAAAGATTTGACGTTCAGCGTAAAGTTGTGCCGCAAAGACGGAACGCGCTATCCGGCGGAAGGCAAAATGCAGCTGTGGCGTGACGGTGACCGCCTGCTTGCCATGTTCGTGGTGCATGATGTAACCCATTTAAAAGTGATCGAGAACCACCTGCGCACATTGGCCGAAATGGATTCCCTAACCGGACTGATGAATCGCAGCCGGTTTTACGAGCAATTGCGCCAGGCCATTGATCGTAAGGCACACAATACACCGACGTTGGGCGTGCTGTTTCTTGATGTGGACAATTTTAAATCGATCAACGATGAGTTGGGCCATCACGCGGGAGACGATGCGTTACGCGAAACGGCTCGCCGCCTTCAGGCCAGCGTACGCAAAACCGACAGTGTGGCGCGATTCGCAGGGGATGAGTTTGTCATCCTGTTAGAAGGGTTGGAGGATTCAGCCGACGCCACTCGAGTTGCGGCAGACATCCTTGAGATAATGAAAGCCCCCTTTTTACTCGGCACCGTCGAGCGCGTCGTAAGCATCAGTATCGGCATAGCCATTCGGCATTCAACTCAGGAAGAAGCCGAATCGTTATTGCAACGTGCCGACCAAGCGCTTTATTCGGCAAAATCGGCGGGACGTGGACGTTATTGCTTATCGGAAAGCGAATCTTCGCACTGATCAAATTCGCTCAGCGCGAACGTTGCGTGACGTAGACCCATTTCAAATCTATCTGCACATCACTAACGGGGAAACACCATGTACGACGCAATCACCCTAAAGGTTAGCTCACCAGCGTTCGCAAAGCCCCATTGGACTTGTGCGTTTCTTGGGTTTGTATTCTTTAGCTTAACCAGCACCAGTGCGGTTGCACAGGTTGCCGATGACAACGTGGCGCGGCAAATTCAAGCCCTGATTAACGAAAAGGAATCGCGCACGCCGGCGCAACAAAAAATCAGCTCGCAACTGCTTTACGCAACCAAGATGCGGCGCGGGGAATCGATTGCGCGCGAGGTGCCGGTCTTGGAAGTGGATGTGGCGGTTGACTCGCAAGGAAAAGTTGTCGTTGATCTTAGTGCCGATGTGGACGAAGATTTGCTCGCTGATTTGGAACGCAGCGGCGTTGAAGTTCTGAGCGTTAATCCGAGATACCATCATCTGCGGGTTAAAGTGGCATTGAGCCAATTGGAAACCATTGCCGGTTATCCGCAAGTGCGTTTCATTCGCCCCAAACGCACGGCGAGCACCCATCAAATTATGGCATCCGACAACGCTGTTCTTTTTTCATGGGATGACTTTTACTTACCGTTTTTAAATCAGCGCGCTCAAAGCACGCGTCTTGGGTTCATGCAAAGCACGATGGGTCATCCCCATCCCAATATTGTTCCGGCCGGTTATCCAGGGATTGGCGCCGCCAATGCTGAGGGCGTCACGACCCACGGCATTTATTCGGCACGTGGAACCTTTAATGTTGATGGCAGCGGCATCCGCATTGGCGTGCTCTCCGATGCGGTGGACAATCTGGCGTTAAGCCAAGCCAGCGGCGACTTGCCCGCGACGTGCTCCACCCCAACGCCACTGGCCTCCGAGCGCTGTGTTCAGGTGGTGCCGGGACAAGCCGGGAGCGGCGGTGACGAGGGCACGGCGATGATGGAAGTGATTCACGATATGGTACCGGGCGCGCAACTTTATTTCGCAACCGCTTTTACCGATATCGAAAGCTTTGCGGATAATATTCGCACTTTGCGTACCATCTATCATTGCGATGTCATCGTTGACGACGTCAGCTATTACGTCGAGTCACCGTTTCAAGACGGTCAAGGGCCGCTGGTCGTTTCACCTAACGACGCCGGTATCGTGACGCAAGCGGTCAACGACGTGGTAAGCGATGGCGCATTGTACTTTTCTTCTGCGGCGAACTCGGGCAATAAAAACGACGCCACCTCCAGCACCTGGGAAGGCGATTTCGCCAATGGCGGCACGCTTGGCCTGGTGGCGGGTGGCAATGTCCATGACTTCGATTCAACCGCCGCCGTTGCCCAATACGATGCGATTACGGTGGCGAACTCAGGATCGCCGATCAACCTTCACTGGTCGGACCCGTTAGGGGGTTCGAACAACGACTATGACCTGTTTGTACTAAATACCACCGGCACCGCTGTTGCGGCATCCTCAACCGACATCCAAAACGGCACTCAAGACCCGTATGAGGAAGTTGGCACGAATAACCTTGCCAATCGAAGAATTGTTATTCTGCAGAAGACTGGCGCGGCCAATCGTTTTTTGCATTTGAGCACCAATGGCGGCGGTTTAACCTTCTCAACAAATGGAGAAACCCACGGCCACAGCGCCGCTTCGGGCGGTTATGGTGTGGCCGCAGTGCCTGCCTATTCGCCTTTCGATTTCCCGCCACCGCCACCGCAATACGGTCCCTACCCCAGTCTTTTTAATACGACAAGTACGGTCGAGACCTTCAGCTCCGATGGACCGCGGCGTATTTTCTTTAATGCCGATGGTACGGCAATTACGCCGGGTAATTTTTCCTCAACCGGTGGCACGTTGTTGCAGCAACCGGTCATCTCCGCAGCGGACGGGCAAGAAGTGACCGGCGTAGGCGGCTTTGGCAGCCCGTTTTTTGGTACATCCTGTGCCGCACCAAGCGCCGCATCGATTGCGGCCTTGTTGAAATCGGCCAATCCCGCCATCACGGCGGGACAAATGCGAACCGCATTGACCACCACCGCGGTTGATATCGAGGCGGCGGGTGTTGATCAAGATTCCGGATATGGCATCGCCATGGCCTACCCCGCATTGCAATCCATCGCCGCTACCGGTCGTGCATTTGTCGAATTCAATGGCGCCACGGCCACCGAAACGTGCTGCAACAGCAATGGTGTTATTGATCCCGGTGAAAACGCAACATTAAGCGTCAACTTGAAAAACACGGGTGTGAGCGATGCGACCGGCATTACCACCACGCTGTCCACTTCAACACCGGGCGTTACGATTTTACATTCCACATCCGCCTATGCAAACTTGTCCGCTGCGGGTGGTACGGGCTCCAACTCGGTTTTGTTCACCTTTCAGTTAGCCAACAGCGCGGCTGAAATTGACACGAATATCACCTTTATTTTGACGGTAAATTACACCGGTGGTTGGAGTTCATCGCAGACCATCAATTTCCCGATTCAAACCGGGCGGCGCGCCATCACCACCACGTTAGATACCACCGCGCCAACGACCAGCGTCAGTTTCCCAACCACAGCCACCAATACGCAAACCGCGCGTCTTACCCGTACCGATCCACCAAGCTCGTGCGGAGTGGCAAAAGCATTCCCGGGCACTACCGGCTCGGGATCGCGCCGATTTGATTCCTACACCTTAACGAATTTCAATAGCGAGGCAGCTTGCGCCACGGTTACATTGACCATCGACAAGACTGGGACGGATTACCTTCAGGCCGTTGCATATTTGGGTAGCTTTAACCCAGCCAGTCTCAATACCAATTACTTGGGCGATATTGGCGCAAGCCCGACCTTGGGTTATTCGAAATCGATGTCATTTCTGGTTCCAGCAAACAACACGGTGGTTATCGTGGTCAATGAAACCAGCGCGTCCGGCAGCGGTACCGGTACGCCATACACGTTACAAGTTTCCAGTTTGGGTCGCCCCGATCTGCTATTTCGCGATGGGTATGAGTAAATCCGGCATCGAGCACCCCCCCACGGAACTCTTGATCCAATGGATCGGTGGTCTCGAGTGCTGCGGCAATTGCCGTTGCACTCGAGACTTTGATTAACGTCGGGCTTTAAAAAATTGCCGTAATAACTCGCCGGCCTCGGCAGCATGCACATGGGACGCAACCTCAACGCGGTGATTGTGTTTGTCCGATAGTAAGGTATCGAAAACGCTGCCGGCCGCGCCGGTTTTCGGATCACTGGCGGCAAACACCACCCGCGCCACGCGGGCATGAATTAACGCCATTGCGCACATCGCACACGGCTCCAACGTAACGTACAACGTGGATTCCGGAAAGCGGTAGTTGCCCAGGCGCTGTCCCGCCGCACGCAAAGCAATGATCTCGGCATGTGCGCTTGGATCATGCAGCGAAACCGTGCGATTCCAACCTTCGCCCACCGCTATCCCATTCAATACTAGTACGGCCCCCACGGGGACTTCGCTCTCGACTTCCGCTCCATGACGGGCGAGCTCCAAAGCACGCTGCATCCAATTTAAGTCGCAGGTGATGTCCATATGAATAGGCTTATGAAAAGTATTGAGCGCAACTGCAATCGGTGGGACTTGCGCTACTCCCATTCTATCGTCGCCGGCGGCTTGCCACTAATATCATAAACCACTCGAGAAACACCCTTTAACTCATTGATAATTCTATTAGAAACAAGCCCAAGAAACGAATACGGTAAATGCGCCCATTGGGCAGTCATAAAATCGATGGTCTCCACCGCGCGCAATGCGATCACCCATTCGTACGCGCGCGCATCACCCACCACGCCCACCGATTTCACCGGCAAGAAAACCGCAAACGCCTGGCTGGTTTGATCGTACAGTCCGTGCTTACGCAACTCCTCAATAAAAATATGGTCGGCACGCGCCAACAGCTCGGCGTATTCCGGCTTAACTTCACCCAAAATGCGAACACCCAGACCTGGTCCGGGAAATGGATGGCGATACACCATCTCGCGCGGCAGCCCAAGTTCAAGACCAATGCGGCGCACCTCGTCTTTGAACAACTCCCGCAAGGGCTCGACCAACTCAAGGTGCATCCGCTGCGGCAAGCCGCCGACGTTGTGGTGCGATTTGATGGTATGTGCTTTACCCGTTTTAGCACCGGCCGATTCAATCACATCGGGATAGATGGTGCCCTGAGCCAGCCATTTGATACCGGAAAGCTTCAGTGCTTCCTCTTCAAAAATCTCCACGAACAAACGGCCGATGGTTTTGCGCTTGGTTTCCGGTTCATCAATGCCGGACAGCGCCGCGAAATAACGCTGTGCGGCGTTTACCCGGATTACGCGCACGCCCATATGCTCGGCCATCATGGCCATCACTTGGTCGCCTTCTTGCCATCGCAACAAACCGGTGTCGACAAAAACGCAGATCAACTGATCGCCGATGGCGCGTTTTAATAAGGCCGCTACGACAGAGGAGTCAACGCCACCCGAAAGCCCCAACAACACTTTTCCGGAGCCGACTTGCGCACGCAAACGGGTAACGGCGTCTTCAATGATATTGGCCGCAGTCCACAATGCATCACATGCGCATATATCCACAACAAAGCGGCGCAGGATCGCAGCTCCCTGTTTGGTATGCGTTACTTCAGGATGAAACTGCACGCCATACCACTGGCGTGATTCATCGACGATGGCCGCGATCGGTACTGAATCGGTGGCGGCGACCACGACAAAACCGGGTGGCGCCTTGGTTACGCGATCGCCGTGCGACATCCAAACATCCAGAGACGGTTTATCGCCTTTCCAGTCATCCTGAATGCCGCTCAACAGACGATTGTTTTGGGTTACTTGAACTTTGGCGTAACCAAATTCACGGTGATGCTCGGCCTCCACCTTTCCACCCAATTGGGCGGCCATGGTTTGCATGCCATAGCAAATGCCAAGTATCGGAATCCCGAGTTCGAACACACAGCCGGGTGCGGATGGCGCATTGTCTTGCGTCGTCGATTCCGGGCCGCCGGACAAGATAATGCCCTTAGCCCCAAATCGGCGAATTGCTTCCGGATCGTGATCCCACGCCCAGATCTCGCAGTAGACGCCGATTTCACGCACGCGGCGCGCTATCAATTGGGTGTACTGGGCACCGAAGTCAAGAATCAGAATTTTATGGGAATGGATATCGGTCATCGGTTCTCCTCTTTCCCTGTGGATTCCAATCCACTTCGTTGTCATTCCCGCGAAAGCGGGAATCCAGCTCGTTGTCCAGGGGGCGATAGATTCCCGCTTTCTTGGGAATGACGAAACTTAATAAGGCCAGATGGTCAATCAAATCAATCCAATCGGTAATTCGGCGCTTCTTTGGTAATTGCCACATTATGGACATGCGACTCACGCACGCCAGCATTGGTAA
Organism: uncultured Rhodanobacteraceae bacterium; assembly: GCA_964466115.1. Classification (GTDB taxonomy): domain Bacteria; phylum Pseudomonadota; class Gammaproteobacteria; order Xanthomonadales; family Rhodanobacteraceae; genus Pseudolysobacter. The sequence goes on from CAYXMH010000002.1 coordinate 20,112, forward strand.
TACGCACGAATTGCGGCTTGCTATGCATTTCATCAACGGTAGCACACCCAACATAACCCATCGCCGCGCGCACGCCGCCGATCAACTGATGAATGATGCTGCGCAGCGGGCCCCGATAGGGAACGCGCCCTTCGATGCCTTCGGGAACCAACTTATCGGCATCGGTACCGTCTTGGAAATAACGGTCTTTCGATCCCAATTGCATCGCACCCAACGAACCCATGCCACGATAACTTTTGTACGATCGGCCTTGATACAACTCAACTTCGCCGGGTGCCTCTTCGGTACCTGCGAACATGCCGCCGATCATGACGCACGATGCCCCGGCTGCTAGCGCCTTGGCGATGTCTCCGGAATAACGAATACCGCCATCGGCAATCAAAGCGACTCCCGTGCCTTTCAACGCTTCGGCAACCATCGCAACTGCGGAAATCTGCGGCACGCCAACACCCGCGACAATCCGTGTTGTGCAAATCGATCCTGGCCCAATTCCCACCTTCACCGCATCGGCCCCGGCATCGGCCAGCATCCGCGCGGCATCGGCGGTAACGATATTCCCGCCGATCACCTGCATGTGAGGAAACTGCTTTTTCACCCAACGCACCCGATCGACCACGCCTTGCGAATGACCATGTGCCGTATCAACGATGATCACATCCACCCCGGCTTCGACCAGTGCCGCCGTGCGCGCTTCGGTATCACCGCCGACGCCCACCGCAGCCCCCACGCGCAGACGTTCGTGTGAATCTTTACACGCATTCGGGTTATCGCGCGATTTTTGGATGTCTTTTACGGTGATCATCCCGCGCAACTGGAAGTCGTCGTTGACGACCAATACTTTCTCAATGCGGTGTTTATGCAGTAGCGCAAGCACTTCGTCTTCGTCCGCGCCCTCGCGCACGGTGACCAGCTTTTCCTTGCGCGTCATGATGTTTTTTACCGGATCGTCCGGCTTCTTCTCAAAACGCAGGTCGCGGCTGGTGACGATACCGACCAGCTGTTCGCCTTCCACCACCGGTACGCCGGAAATATTGCTGGCCCGCGTGATTTGCATCACATCGCGGATCGAGGTGTTCGGCGTTACCGTAATCGGGTCGCGAATCACGCCGGCCTCGAATTTTTTCACCAGGCGCACCTCGGCGGCCTGCTGCTCGATCGGCATGTTTTTGTGGATAATGCCAATGCCCCCGCACTGCGCCATCGTGATCGCCAACCGCGCCTCGGTCACCGTATCCATCGCGGCGGAAATGACCGGAATATTGAGCTTGATTTCACGCGTTAACCGCGTCGCCAACGAGACGTTGCGCGGCAAGATATTGGAATAAGCGGGGACAAGCGAGACATCGTCGAAAGTGAGCGCTTCCGCAAGAATACGCATACGCGGGCCCTACGGCTAAAAACCGCCATTCTAGCGCATGTCATTTCCGGGGGCTATCGTCAGGGGACGTTATGGGCCGTTGATCGGTTTGGTTGGGGTTCGCAAGCTCACCCCAACCTGTGCTTATTCAACGATCATCGCGGGTTGTGATTTAAATTAGTCGTCGCCGCCGAAAACCGTTCCAAAAATCCCAAACAGTGCGCCTGTGCCGGAGGCTGCTTTTATGGCCGTTTGTAACGCTGCGTTGCGGACAAATACTCCGCTAACTTCAGGTGCGATTTCTGCCGTCGCTGTCAGGATGGGACCGGCTCCGCGTCCTCGAGAAGCAATGATTCCAGCCACCACGGCCACAACTCCGGAAGCAACTGCGATGTTGTCAAGAGTATCTAACGTCCCAGAACTGATATCTAAACCCGTGGCGCCCTCGCCCCGAACGGCAGTAATTTTTTGTCTAATGGAGTCCCAGCCGGTATCCTCCATTCGGCCATAACTTTCCGCGCAGCTGCTGTTATTCCAGATATTTACCTGGGAATTGCTTCGCGGATTGCTTAAGGCTCCACTGGCCGCGGCTCGAGCTCTCCGTAGTATATCCAAGGTTCTCTGCGCAGTTGCGGTCGTAGGAATGCCTCCCTCCTCTAAACCGAGGGCTTCTTCTTGATCTGCTATTTCCCGAGATAAGCCATCAGTCAACTCTCTTAGCATTTGCATATAATCAAGCAGATCCGCACAACCGCGCGCTGTCAGGCGCACATAGGGCGGGGGCCTCATTTCCGTCGCAGTCATCCGTCGACCCCCTCTGGAATTGTAGTCCGCGCGCATTCTCGCATAGAGAGCACTATACAATCTCCCAAGTCTTGGATTAGTAACGACCTCAGCCACCAAATCCGAGCGTGGCATCAATCCACTCGGATCATTTTGTGCAATCGGATCGTTATTCACATAGGAATAAAGATCCTGGCCACCCATTTCCCCAATCGGGTCCTGACTTAGCCAGCGCGCGAGTACGGTGTGATAGACGCGGTGGTGGGTCAGATATAAATTGTCCGTTAACGGCAAATAACCGGCGTAGCCGAACGGGAGTCCGATGGTCGTTATCGTCGCACCCGGGTTCACTTCCAATTGTCCATTGATGGGATTTCTTTGCCGGTGCTCTTCCACGTTGCCGTTGTCGTCGTACGTGATCGTCTGTTGCAAGGTGCCGGTTTGATCCGCCGTGCCGATGAGGCTGCCCAAGTGGTCCCTCAGCAGCAATGTCACCGTCTCGTCGATCATGGTTCCGCTTGCATCGTAGGTGTAGGTCTTAAAGCCGTCGCCGTTAAAACTCATCACCAAGCGCTGACCGTGCTGGTTGTCCCTAATCTGGCGTAATTGGTTGCCGACCCACACATAACTCCAATCCTTGGTAACGCTGCCCGACTGCGTCTCGCGCCGCGTTTGTACATGGCCATCCCACTGATACGTTAAATCGATAAAATTACCCGCATCCCGCTGGATGCGCTGCAAATTCCCTTCGCGATCCCAGGTATAGCCGATTTGATCGCCCTTCTCGCAGTGCGTCGGATCGATGGTTAACCGTCCTAACCGATCGTGGCTTTGCTGATCCAAGTTCCCGCACGTCAGCGGCTGCTTATCCACCCAGCTGCGATAGGTCCGGATCCGGTTGCTGTAGCCATACTCCCCGCCTTGCTTCTGATGCGTTTCCATTCCCGTTGCATCGGTTTCAAACAATCCAGTGCGGTTGCCCTTCTCATCGTAGTGGTAGCTCTCACCGCTGCTCCACGCTCCGCCCTGGTAGCGGTTCATGGTCTTTAATCCACCCACACCGTCATAGCCATAACTTTTCGTACTGCCATCGGCAAATCCGCCGATCTCCTTGATCTTCCCGCTTGCCGTGTACTGGAAGCTGCGCTTCACGCTCGGCGCCATCGGCGTCAATCCATCGCTCGTCGCATCCGGTGTCCTCCCATCCAAGTAATAATTGCGGCTCTTCAACGCTCGCGCATGGATTTCTCCCGCGCCATAACGATCGATCGTCTGGGTCGCCTCAACACTCCCATCCCGGTTCAGGTCATAACTCAACCGTTTCAGCGCCCCATACAATTCCTGCGGCAACCCCGGCATCCCACTCTCTAACGCTCCCGGACCCGGCGTTGCCGCACCACCCAACTGCGCCGGGATCGGCTCGTAACTCGCCCGCGCCATCATCCCTTCCGTCGCGATCTTCTCCACCCTTCCGTACTGATCAAAACTTAAACTTTGATACAGCTCTCGATTACCCAGCGCATTGTCCATCTGCCAGCCCGTGGCTCGACCCAGCGCATCGTAATCCCCGATCCGCGTCGTGACTCGAGTTCCTTCTCTTCCCAAACTGTCCACCACCGGCTGATCTCCATCCAGCAGTTTTTTAGGATCGTCCGCCCGATAGTGGTAATTCCTTACCCGTCCGTTATCCGTCAGGCTTACGGTGCGTCCGTACCGGTCCCAGTTCATCCCATCCCGATAGTTATATCCCACCCGCCGTACCACCGCGCTTGGCATTACCCCCGCATCAACGACCCGGCTCTCCGCCACACTTCCGTCCACGTTGTAACTCAACTCATGTCGCTCATTCAGCGCATTGACCACCGCACTGACCTTCCCCGAATACGCCTCATACTCGATCCGGCTGACAATGCCGTCCTGCTGTGTCCGGCTGATCGGCCTGCCCGATACCGCATACGACCAACTCACCTGCGGCGTCATCTCCCACATCCCCATTCCCGCGCCTTTCCAATAGCGCAAGATTCCACCACTGGCGTCGTACTCCACCCGCGTCTCGCTTAACGTCGTGCCCGTCGCATCCCGCTCGCTGGTACTCTGCACCCGGCCCTGCGCATCCACGCCGTACTCGATCTGCTGGCCTTCGCCATTGATCACTCGATGCACATGCAGCGCTTCATACTCGTAATGCGCCTGTAGCTGCCCATTCACCAGCACGTCCGCAGCACGGCCAAACGCATCCCGCCCTTCAAAGCGCAGCGTCTTGCCTTCGCCACTGGATTCCTGCGCATACCCTTGCTCGTAATGCGCTCGATGTTCAATCCCAAAACCGTCCCGCCCCAACACATCCACCACCGACAGCACCGGTCCTTGCGGATCGCTCTCGGTCCACGGATGCGTTCCATCCACCGTCCACAACGGCAACCGCGTGCGCGTGATGTTCAGCGTGCTGGTCAGCGTTTGACGCGTCGCGTCCTGGCACGCGCTCTGCGGATCGGCCGTGTAGCTTGAGCTTCCCAGCGGCACCTTTACGCTCGTTCCCTCGTACGGCGCCGTATCTCGGTACTGGTAGCAGGTTACATTGCCCCGCACATCCCGTTCCCACACCACTTGGCGGCGGTCGTTGTAGCCCAACCGCACCATCTCCTGCGCACTGCCCGTCGTTCCCTCCACCGGCAGCACTCTTAACGCGATCGCATCCCGTCCATTGCCGGCGTACTCCATCTCCTGCTTCCTGCCCACCGCATCCCATACCCGCACCGGGTTCCAACGTTCGTTGTATTCCACATAACTCGTCTGCGCTTGCCGGCCCGTTGGCGTCTCCACCATCTTCACCGTCAATCCCGGCACGCCCTTCACCTCTCCACTAACCCCCGCATTACTTGCGCTGTCCCGGTAACTGTTCTCCGTCCTTTGGTTCGGATACGCCACCCACGTCCAGCTGTCCTCTCCCACGTGGTGCGTCGCCATCACCAAACTCGACAACACCGGTCCATCTTGACCCGGCACGTAATCGTGATAAAAATGCGTCCACTCCGCTTTGTCCAAATCCAGCCGCTCTTCCACCGTGCGGATCCGCGTTGGCGTCCAGCCACTCATTTGCATCGCTTCCAGCGCTTTCGGACCCCAGTACAAACTGTTCCGGTACAACAACTCCTGCGTCACCAACCGATTGCGGTCCGAGATCAATCCCCAAAAGGCGTCGTAACTGCCGTTCACCCACGCAGGCTTACTGCCCACCACCTCCGGGTGCTGTACTGCCGTATAGCGGCCCCGACCTTCCAAGTACTCACTCATCCAGCTTTGTGCTGGCGCACTGGGCGTATTGAACCGCGTCTCCATCCGCTGCAGCTCGCCACCCGCACTCTCCACCACCCATCCCTTGATCAGCTCCCCTTCCGAGCGCCACAACCGGCTATACCGCGTCGTCCCATAACCCACCACCGTGGTCGACGACACCCGCCGATATAACGGCCTTACCCCATCTTCCACCTGACCGCTCTCCAAATCCCCCAAGCAACCCAGGTGCGCCGTTAAATTCGCCACCCGCCGACTCAGCTCCGCCGAGTCCGCCGCCAAATCCCCGCCGCTGGACCCACAGCCCCATTCAATCCGCGATTCCACCCCCACCGCATCGATCAACCGCACCAACCGTGGGTGATTCATCTGCAGTACGGCTGCCGCGTACGTCACGCCTTGGTTCGGGTTCACCATCGCCGCGCTCAGCATCTCCTCCAATCCGCGCAAGCGCACTCCGCTGGTCGCATCCGCGTAATCCATCCGCCAGCGGTTCCCGTACGGGTCCACCATTGACGTCACCAAACGCTTGCCGTTCACCGAAAGCTCCCGCCAGATCGACAATAAACCGGCACTTAACCCTTCATCCGCAAACGCGCTACCGGATGTCGGTTCCGTGTCCGGGTAATACACCCGCACCGACAATCCGCTCGCGTCCTTAATCCGGCTTAACCGAAATAAACCCGCCACATGGGTGTCGTACTCAAGCTCAATCGACAATCCCATCTCATCCACCACCGCGCTCAGCCACATCTCGTAGCCGCCGGCCACCCCGCGCGTTGTCCCGTACACCTCCACCGTCCCGTCCCCGACCCGACGGATATACGCGTGCTGCCGCTCGCTCACTGGCAAACGCCCTAACAGTTCGTTTACCTTCCTCACCGTCAGCGCACTCAAACTTAAGGCGCCCGGTACCTCGCCCCCTCTCATCCGTACCAGCTCGTTGTCCTCCACCGCGTGCCGTTCATACGCACACGCCGATCCCGCACCCTCCGCGCAGCTCACGCCCATCGGCAGTCGATACGTTTGATACCCGCCACCTCGTTCGTACAACCGCACCATCCCGCTCTCCGCATCCCCTTCCGCCGCGGTCACGTAACTTTCAAAGCTCAATCGAAACTCGCCTACGCTCGTCACTCCAGAACGCGCCTTTTCCTCCTCCATCAGGCGAACCGTCGTGTCGATCGCAGGGCCAAACGCGGGCTGGTACAACAACCCGTTGTCGCTGAACGCGATACCGCCCTGGCTCGGTAGAAAGCTATAGCCCACCGCCTGCTGGTGACCCCCGCCTCCGCACGTGTTTCCCGCTTGGCAGCCGGCGTTGCCCGCCTGCGCTAATCCACTGGCGCCAAAAGCCAACAACAGCGCCAAGGGCAATTTGCTCAAGTGCTTGTACATAAGGTCACTCCGAATAAAGACTCTATTTTTATAACTGTTACTCAACGCGTTTTTAACCATGTCGGTCAGACACGCACGCGTGTGCATACTAAATAAGTGCGAAATTAGGGGCTTCGAACGGACAAGCGATTTGTTACAAACTGTGACAGTGTGATGCCGTCACCCGTTTGTGGGCGTCATTAAACCGGGATTTATTCAGCTTATGGAGGGTTAAAAAGATTAACGTTAGCGTACCAATGCCAACGACAACCACGGCCAATAGGTAATGATCAATACCGCCAACAGGGAGATGGCAAAGAACGGAACAATGGCTCGAATCAAGGTCATGACGGGCTGATTGAATCGAACGCTGGCGATAAACAAGTTCATACCGACGGGTGGCAGGAAGATACCGATTTGCAAATTGGCCAAGAAAATAATCCCCAAGTGGATCGGATCCACTCCGTAATGCATGGCAACCGGTAATACCAATGGCACCAAGATAATGATCGCGGGAAAGCCTTCGAGCAGCATGCCGAATACCATCAAAAACACGTTCAACACGAGTAGAAAAACCGTACGATCAGTGATTTTTTCGCGGATCAGGTCGAACAACTTCTCGGGAACATCGGCGTCGATCAGGTAATTCGTCAAGGCCAATGAGAAGCCGAGGATAATCAAGATCGCGCCGACCAGTAGCATTGCCTCGCGGATAATGCGTGCCAGCTCGGTAAACTTAATCTCGCGGCGAATCAATACAGTGACGACGAGTACATATAAAGCCGTTGCCGCGGCGGCTTCTGAGGCTGCAAGTTTGCCGGAATAAATTCCGATCAAAACGGCAAACGGCAGCGGCAATTCCCAGCTGGCCTCTTTTAACGCCGCCCACAATTCTCCGGGACCGGCACTTTGCGGTCGCGGCAAGCCGCGTGCGTGCCATATGCTGTAAAGCGATAACAAGAGAACCATTAGTCCACAAGGCAATATCCCGGCGCGGAACAGCGCGTCGATGCTAACCGGTGGCGTGGTGTGAAACTGCTGCGCGACGACACCGTATAAGATCAACGGCATCGACGGCACCAACAGTAAGCCAAGGCTACCGCTTGAAGTGAGTAATCCCAGTGAAAAGCGCTCGCCATAATGGGCCTGTTTGAGCGCCGGATAGAGTACGGCCCCAAGCGCGACAATCGTCACACCGGTAGCACCGGTAAATGCCGTGAATAGTGCGCAGGCGCAGATCGAGACAATCGCCAAACCGCCAGGCATCCAACCGACCAGGGCGTTGGTCAAGCGCACCAAACGCTTGGGTGCCTGCGTTTCGGCCAACAAATACCCCGCCAGGGTGAACAATGGAATCGAAATCAATGCCGGCATATCGGCAAGACGATAAAACTCGATGGCGACGGCGGTTAGTTGCTCACCGGAGGATTGAAATCCCAATAATGCCAGCGCTGCGATCAATGCGAACAACGGCGCACCAAGCAGAGCAAGCGACACCAAAACAATGATTGCAAACCAAATCATGCTTTGAGATTTACATTATGTTCAAGGATATCTTCCGGAATACCCGGTGGCATATGCGGTCCGCTCGGCATCGCCCATATCCGTAGGGCGAAACGCACTGCCATTAACCCAAATGCCAATGGCAGAATGATTTCGAGCGCCCAGGAAGGGATGCCGGCGATGACGTTGTTTTCACTTTCAAGTTCTATTGCTACTAAATTTATACTTAAGAAAGCCATTAACCCTGTTATTGCCGCAGCAAATCCAAACGTAAGAAACCGCGCTACACGCAACCCGCTGCCGGTTAGTAAGCGTGACAATACGTCTAAACAGATGTGTTTGTCTTCGCGAACGGCAGCCAGTGCGCCCAATAGACCCGTCCATAGCACCAGTGCACGCAATACCGGATCGGCCCACGGCAAGCCGCTGTCAAAAAAATTCCGCAATACGATTTGCGCACCGGCAAGCACTACCAACAGCAGCACTAAAAACGCAATTAATCCATCCTCAAACCGATGCAGCCAAATCAAACCGCGGGTGGCGAACGCTCTCACTTATGTACCTTGTCGGAGCGCAATTCCTGCAACATCTTCTGCATCTCATTAATCAGCTCGACGGACACCGCTTGTTCTTGAGAAAACTGCTTCGTAATCGTTTCCCCCAGCGCTTGCCAGCTTTTTTCCTCCTCCGCATTCGGAACAAAAATCGCGATGCCCTGTTTGCGCAAAGCCTCACGGGCAGAGAGATTGTCATTGCGGCTAAGGGCATCCAGGCGAGCAAACGCCGCTGTCATTTCCTCGTTCACGCTTTTCTGGTCTTCCAATGACAGGGTCTCGAATACTTTTTTATCGACAATCAAAGTCCCGACAATGTAGGTAATCGGCACATCGATCATGTGTTTCAGTTTGGTGTGCCATTGAAACGCGATCGCACCGGCCGGAGTATTCGCGACGGTGTCAATCAACCCGGTTTGAAGGCTGGTGTACACATCGGCCAGCGGCAACGGGATCGGCGTTACCCCCGCCGCGGTGAAGCCGATTTCCGCGATATGGTCGCCCTGCGGCACCCAAACTTTCGCCGCTTTAAGCTGCTCCTTGGTTTTAATGTCCTGCACGCTCATGACATAGGCAAACCCGCCACCGCAGATGGCGACCGCCTCAAAGCCCACCTTGTTGAAACTGGCTTTTAGTTTGGCATCCAGCGCGGCCCGCACGTGGTCGACTTCATCTTGCGAATGAAACAAAAACGGCAGACTGTAGATTTGCGCATCTTTGTTGACTTGCGATAGCTCACCACCGGTAAACGCGCCACCTTGCAATTGACCAATCTTGATCTTGCGCAATACCGTTGGCTCATCTCCCATCACACCGCCCGGGTAATACTTTATTTCAACCCTGCCATCGGTGCGCTTTTTAATACTCTCGGCGCTGGCGCGCATCTCGTGCATCCATGCGGTGCCGTCCGGCGCGACAGTGGCGATTTTAATGGTAGTCGCCTGAGCCAGCGAAGCGATAAGGAATGACGCGAGAAAAACAAGTTTTCTATTCATTTATTGTCCGTGTCTATATAGTTGCATTTTTAAAAAAAGTCTTTACCGGATGCCAATAACAGTTTGGCGCGCCTCTGTGCAAGCACATTGATCAGCGTTAGCCGGGGTGCCGCCGGATCGGCGTTAAGCACGGCTTTTAATAACCGATCGTGCAGATTTTGATCGAACACCAGCCGCGCATAATACTGGGCATAAAGCACACTTGCCATTAGGTTTTTGCCATCGGAAATCGCGATGGCTTTATCGAAATACTGCTTGCCATCCTCGGGTTTACCACCAAGGGATGCAGGGCGGATTGAATTTAAAACGCCAAGATAAAGCTGCGGGTTGCCACTGTCGTAATTTGGATCAAGCGCAATCACCCGCTCAAGCGCTGCTTGAACTTTCGGGATATCGGCAATTGCATTCCAATCGGCAGTATTTGCCTCGATTTTACCGGCCCACGCGGCAGCCAACCCATACAATGCGTCTATGGTGTTGACTTTGGCAAGCTCAACTTCAAACGCGGCAAATGGGCCATCCAGTTTTGCACAAAACCCAGCCAGCTTAAGGCATGCCGCGCGTCTTGCGTAGTCATAAGCGCGTTGTGCCAATCGCTGACTGCGCTGTGGTTCATCGACAAAACCACTGGCATAGGCACCGTAAAGTTTTGCGCCAGTTAGCAATAGCTCGACGTTGGTTGGGTCACCGCTGATCATTCCGTCGATCAATAAAAGATAAGCCGGTACGCCGTCTTTTACCGTCGCGGGATCGTCTTGAGCGAGTATGGCCGCGGTGAGGTTATTGGCAAAACGACTGGTCGCCTGATGCATGATACTGGCACAGCCGCATAGCAATACGGTTACCGCGGCAAGCGGTACTGCATAAATAATACCGAACCGGAACCTCGTCAACGCACCAATCATTGGGAGCTCCTTTGTAACCACATGCTACCGTACCATCCGCATCGGTTTTGTCAAAGGATTGCACGACAGGATTCATGCCATAGACGATATCTGTAGTTGACCGGTAGTCATGGTGGTCCGCAGTGCTCCTAACCAGTCATTGATGTCTAATCCCTCTTGCTTTAACCAGTTTCGATCAAACACAGTATCACTATAACGTTCGCCGCGATCACACAGCAAAGTCACCACGCTGCCCCGTGCTCCAGTCTCACGCATCCGCATCGCAATCATAAAGCTCGCAACCAGATTGGTCCCGGACGACCCCCCAAAACGGCGTCCGGTAATTTCTTCCAACAGCCACGCACCCGCACATGAAGCAGCATCCGGAATTTCGATAACTTCGTCCACCACATCAAACAGAAAAGAGGGCTCAACCCGAGCTCGGCCAATACCCTCGATGCGTGAAGCGCACGCATTGATGCCATGACGGGTACGGGTTGGCCACGCCATCGCGAATGCAGCACCAGTAGGATCGGCCACGCATAACTGTGTAGGAAGTTTGCGATAACGCAAATAACGGCCAATAGTCGCTGAAGTACCTCCGGTGCCGGCACCACAAACGATCCAACTCGGTTCTGGATGTGGTTCCAATTGCATCTGCTCGATAATCGACTCGGCAATATTATTGTTACCGCGCCAATCGGTAGCGCACTCGGCATAAGTGAATTGATCCAGATAGTGGCCACCGATTGCATCCGCTAATTTCACTGCCCGCTGATAAACATCACCGGCTTGTTCGACGAAATCACAACAACCGCCTAATGTCTCGATTTCGAGAATCTTACGTGGTGCCGTGTATTTAGGCATAACCGCAATATAGGGTAAGCCGAGCAAACGCGCGAAATACGCTTCAGAAATTGCCGTGCTACCAGAAGAAGCATCCACTATGGGTTGCCCCGGTTTTAACCAACCGTTGCACAATGCACACAAAAATAATGAACGCGCGAGGCGATGTTTCAGGCTACCGGTTGGGTGTGTCGACTCGTCTTTAAAATAAAAATCGATACCGGCTAACCCAGGAAGTCGAAAATGCAACAGGTGTGTATCCGCTGAACGCGCACGCTCAGCTTCGATACGACCGATCGCTTCCGTTACCCATTTACGCAGCGAAACGTTCACACCATGGTTGCCAGAGTGTCGATAATGGCACGCTCGAGAAATTCGCAATAGCGGTCAATGAAATTACGACCCTCGGTAGCATACGTCAACCAAGGATTCATTAACGTATGTCGCAATAGAAACACGTGATCGGCTTCAATTTCCGGATCACGCACTTTCGCAACAAAGGAGTCTGGGTCAATCTCCAACTTACGCGCAAGACGGCGAGCCGCAGAGGCAGAGAGATTCTTACGTAACAGCGAAGTGTGCGAACCGACAAATTCTTGGGTTTGCAACGGACGTGCAGGATCGATCGAAAAGCGTGCGAACAGCGCGCGGCAAAACCGGTTCATACGCGCTAGAGAATGGTTATTCGCTGGATTGACCGTTATACAACATAGATTGGTATCAGGCTCAATCGGCATCACGATATTGCACGACATCGCTAGAGACAATGCCGAATCCTGTAACCGCTCGAACAAATATTCACTGGCATGCATGGTCTGCGCGCATACACGCCCAAAATGATCGGTATCCAATGGCAACACTTGATGAGTGACAAATACTGCTGCTGCTGCTGCACCGGCTTTGGAACCCTCCAATATATAGTCACCCAATTGGCCAATCCGTTCGGGCGAAAGCGCGAGATTGGCTTCATCGTAAAGGTACACCGGGCGTTGGCCCACGAATTCGGTCATACGCCTGTCGCGCCCGACAAAAGCGCCCGCGCCAAATGGCAGATAGCCTAACTTGTGTGGATCCACGGTAATAGAATCGGCCTGACTCAAGCTTACAAACGCCTGATACACCCGCGGCGATGGAAAATGGCAAAACTTACCGCGCAATTGTGCGCGTGGCACGGTACTGCCATCGGGACTACGAAATAAAGTCGCTAAGTAACCGCCCCAGGCAGCATCAATATGGAGCGCAAACGCTTGGCCACGTAACGCCATGCGGCTGCGCAATGCGACCAGTTCATGCACCGGATCGATAGTGCCAAACTCAGTCGTTCCCAGCACGCCAATAACCGCCAGCACCGGTACTTGTTCGCGCCACGCGCGATCCAATAGATGTGCCACCGATTTGGCATTTAGCCGCATATGCGTATCGACATCGGCATACCACAGTTGCGCATCACCAAAGCCGAGCAACTGCATTGCTTTTGGCCACGAATAATGTGCCGTGCATGGACAAATCACCACCGGTGTAGCGAGGTGGTGGCGTATTAAGAATGCCCCCATGCCTAAGTGCTCCACGCATGCCGTTGCGATGCGCCGACGCAATTCGCTGGCTTTAGCGCATCGCGCTAACACGGCTTCGACCGCATCGCGCAAATCGAAAATCTCGCTCGAACTTAGATTAATTAAACGCCATGGATCAAATGCGTCACCCAGCATGCGCAACGCTGGGATCGACATACATTCTTTTTCATAACGCAATACTTCTATCACTGCCAGGGGATAGCAACGAATGGCGCGCTGCAGCCATAAGGCCTCATAGTTGGCAACGGTACCACCAGAGGTAAGATGGCCATAAGCAGCCGGGCCTCGTGCCAAATCCGTGTTAAATCCACACATACGCGCCAGCTGCCGGCCCACTTCGATCTCGAGATCGACTGTTACTGGGGCGGCCTCAGCAGTCACATTGTTTGGGTTGTATAATACGGTGATAAGTTGTGCCAACAAACCGGGCAACAACAAATCCGAAGCCATGTGCCCAACGTAACGCGGCGAGAATATTGGAACGGATTTTTTAAGACGTGCGGACAATTGTCGCAACGCCTGTTCAGTCCGTGCGACAGCTGCAGCAAACTCCGGTTGATATTGCTCAAATGCGGTAATCGCCGGCGGATCTTCTGGGTGAAAATTGCGCCGCCAATGGATATGGTCGCGCACAAAAGCAACGAGTGTGCGCTCCATCACTGCTTCGTTTTCACCCGCAGGGCCCAGAAATAGCGGCGCCAGATACATGTGATCGTCTTTAGTTGACAAGGCTTTTGCGGTCTTACGCGATAAAGTATCCATAGACACATACTTTGCCTATATCGTGCGTCAGTCACCTTGACGACGATCAAGTACTCGGTAATCGCCTTATTCCCGCATGCTTGATACAAATCAAAGCAGCATGCTAGCTATCACATCAACTTTCAAAACGTCGAAACACCAAACTGGCATTTGCACCACCAAAGCCAAAACTGTTCGACATGATGGCATTAAGTTGTGTGGGGCGCGTAACACGAATGAGGGCAAGCCCTTCCGCAGCCGGATCGACTTGTTCTACATTCACTGAACCCGCAATAAAATTATTATTAAGCATCAATAGACTGTAGATCGCTTCATGAACCCCGGCGGCCCCCAGCGCATGGCCAGATAAGGATTTGGTTGATGAAAATGCTGGCACATGGTTACCAAATACTTCACGCATAGCGTTAAGTTCAATCACATCGCCAACTGGTGTTGAAGTGCCATGCGTGTTGAGATAGTCGATTGGCATATTGACCGTATTCAAAGCCATGCGCATACAACGCACAGCACCTTCTCCGGAAGGTACGACCATTTCCTGTCCATCTGAGGTAACGCCATAACCGACCAATTCGGCGTAAATAGTTGCGCCGCGGCAACGTGCATGTTCCAGTTCCTCCAACACCAGCATGCCGCCACCCCCAGCGATAACAAAGCCATCCCGCTCAGTATCGAAGGCACGCGCAGCAACCGTTGGCGTAGCGTTGTAGCGTGACGATAAGGCACCCATCGCATCAAACTGCATACTCAAGCCCCAATGCAATTCTTCACCACCACCGGCAAAAACAATATCTTGTTTGCCCCATTGTATTTGTTCCATTCCTGCGCCAATACAATGCGCCGAGGTGGCACACGCCGAGGTCATCGAATAATTGAGCCCACGAATAGCAAACGGTGTGGCCAGACACGCGGAGACCGTGGAGCACATGGTGCGTGTGACCATATACGGGCCAATCCGGCGCACGCCTTTACTGCGTAGCAGATCCGCTGCTTCGATTTGATTGCGACAGGAGCTGCCACCCGAACCCGCAATAAGACCGGTGCGCGGATTCGATACCTGCTGTGGTGTAAGGCCCGCGTCAGCGATGGCGTCAGCCATCGAAACATAAGCATAAGCGGCAGCATCACCCATGAAGCGGCGGTGTTTGCGATCGATACACCCATCAAGATCTATTCGTGGCGCGCCAGCGACTTGACTACGAAAGCCAAGCTCGGCGTACTCCGGCATTGCACCTATACCCGATCGACCCTCAAATAACGCGCTTGATACAGTGCTTTTATCATTGCCTAGGCAAGACACAATGCCCATTCCAACCACAACCACACGTTTCATCGGATGCTCAAAAATTATCGGTGGAAGTAAAAAGACCAACACGCAGACTGTCTGCCGTATAAATCTCGCGCCCATCCACACGCATTTGCGCATCGGCAATGACCATAATGAGTTTACGGTCGATCACTCGTTTGATATGAATTTCATAGCTAACAAGTTTAGCTGTTGGCAATACTTGCCCTACGAATTTCACTTCATTAACGCCAAGTGCACGCCCCCGTCCAGGATAACCTTTCCAGCACAAAAAAAATCCAACCAATTGCCACATTGCATCAAGCCCTAAACAACCCGGCATCACTGGATCACCTGCAAAATGACAAGCAAAAAACCATAAATCAGGGTGGATATCGAGCTCCGCCAAAATTTGGCCCTTGCCGTAACGGCCACCATTCGCATCAATATGAGTAATTCGATCGAGCATCAACATATTCGGAAGCGGCAACCGTCCGTTACCCGGACCAAATATTTCACCGTGACCGCAGTCGAGCAATTGCTCGCGGGTATATGAATTAAACGTCATTAAAATCTCATCAGAAAAGTGGTGGGATTATAAGTTACATTAAGACTGTTCCGTATCCGCCGGTGATCTTCGCATTAAGAACGTTTATCCGCCTTGATCTGCGTCAAGCACACGCCTTCAAGCAATTTGCTTGACACGGATCAAGATACGTTGCTTTGAGTTATCTTAAAGTGGTGCACACATTTTGGGGTGGCACATGCGAACTATGACCACATTCGACGCTGATTTACTTCGTCGTTACGATATAAACGGACCACGTTATACCTCCTACCCTACCGCACCGCACTTTCATACTCGATTCGGCGAGGTTGAATATCGTAAACAAGTACGTCTTAGCAATGAAGATCCGATTCCAAAGCAATTATCTCTTTATATACACAGTCCTTTTTGCGCTAGCCCGTGTTTCTACTGCGGCTGCACACGCATAATCACTCGTGACCGTGCTAAAGCCGAAAGTTATCTGTTCCGTCTCTATCGAGAAATTGAGTTAACGGCCACTCAATTTGATCGCGACCGCAGCGTTGTGCAACTCCACTTCGGCGGTGGCACTCCAAATTTCTTTGACGCGAGTCAGTTGCGCGAATTGATGGAATCACTTGATCAGCACTTCCACTTAAGCCGCAGTGAGGACCGCGAGTTCGGCATTGAAATCGACCCCCGCTACGCCAATGCGGATTATGTACACATGCTGGCCGACTCCGGTTTCAATCGGATCAGCATAGGAATCCAGGATTTCGATCCGGCAGTGCAACTGGCCGTGAATCGCATACAAAGCATTGAACAGACCCGCGTCATCATCGATGCGGCACGCCAGTATGGCTTTCGCTCAATTAACGTGGATCTTATCTACGGCTTACCCAACCAGAGTCTTGCCGGGTTCATGCAGACACTGCGACAAGTGATCGCGCTGCAGCCTGATCGTATCGCCGCTTATAGCTATGCGCACCTTCCTGAGCTTTTCAAAGCGCAGCGGCAGATTTATTCAGCCGATTTACCCGATGCTGCGAGCAAGCTTGCTTTGCTTGGCCAAACCATTGAAACGTTGACGGCTGTGGGTTACTGCTATATTGGTATGGACCATTTCGCTTTGCCCGGCGATGAGTTGGTGCAAGCGCAACAAGGGGGAACTTTGCAGCGCAATTTTCAGGGTTATTCTACGCATGCCGAATGCGATCTGGTTGGGCTTGGCATGAGTGCGATCAGCCAAATTGGCAACAGCTATAGTCAGAACGCAAAAGACCTAATTGGCTACTATGCAGCCATTGATGCCGGCCGCCTGCCGGTGGTTCGCGGCTTGTTGCTTGATGAAGACGATTTGATTCGCCGTAGCTTAATCAACCAATTGATGTGTCACGGCGTTATCGATATACCAGCATTTTCGGCCCACTACCGAATGGATTTCTCGCTTTATTTCGCACCAGAGCTGGAACGCATTGGAGCATTAGCCAGCGATGGGCTAATCGATACCACGCCAGAACGGATTAGCGTTACTTCACGCGGCCGTCTATTATTACGTACCATTGCTATGGCGTTTGACGCTTATCTGGTCAAACAAAATGAAAAAGTGACGCCTTTCTCGCGCACCGTATAGACTATGGAGCTAGGCATTTAACACGGAATTTTCGACATGATCGACCGTCGGCGCGTGGGCAAGCTTGCGCCAGCCCTCAATCCCATCGCGGATGATGGCGATGCACTGCATTTTTGCAGTACCTGTGCTTTCGGTTCGGTGTGCATGACTCACGGCTATGACAAAGCGGCCTTGATTGAACTGCATTGCCTGGTCGAGCATATCGGCCCTCTTCGCGCCGGCGACCATGTATTTCGCACCAACGATGCGTTTAGCGCAATTTATGCGGTACGCGCCGGCACTGTAAAAACCTACCTGGTAGACGATACTGGGCGAGAGCAAGTCTTAGGTTTCTATTTACCAGGTGAAATGATTGGCCTGAATGCGATCTACCCAGCACGATATCCCTGCAATGCGATAGCTCTCGATACCGTGACATTGTGCCACTTTTCCTTCCCGGCAATGATGACGCTAGCAACGCGAATGCCCAGTTTGCAGCAGCAGCTATTCCGTTTAATCAGCAAAGACATTGGCGTCGCCTCGTTGTTAGCGGGGGACTATGCTGCTGATGAACGCCTTGCAGCATTCCTGGTCAGTTTTGCGCAACGTTTTGCCGCACGCGGTTTTTCAGCAACTCGTTTCCGCTTAAGTATGCCGCGCGCAGACATTGCAAATTATCTGCGCCTGGCTGCGGAGACAATAAGCCGTGTGCTGCGCCGTTTCCAAAATACCGGTTTGATTCATGTCGATGGTCGTGAAATGGAAATACTGGACCCATCTCGTCTGCAGCATCTCGCACGCTGTGTATTAAACAACTCATAAAATGCGAAAACTTTAAGTTCTTTTTAGTTGATCTAGATCAGCATGCGGTTGCGCAGCTACGCCGATAATCGACGGAGCATTGCCCCAAAGTTACTTTATTCGTGCCCATGAAAACTCCTACTCGCGTAGTGATGCCGCCGGCATTGTCTTGGCAAGAATCCATTGCAGAGCTACCACGTTTGCTCGCCGCAGCACCACACCGCTTATTGTTTTTCGCTGGAGCTAGCGCGATTCTGGTATCGATGAGTTGGTGGGCACTAGTGCTGGCATCGGCCCGCTTCGGCTGGAATTTCCTCGTTCAACTGCCAGCAATCCCACCCGGGTGGGCGCATGCCGCACTGATGCAATACGGAACGCTATCTATGTTTGTCTTTGGATTTCTACTCACCGTGTTTCCGCGCTGGATGGGCCAGCCAGCGCTGCCACAACGTCGCTACATTCCCGTTGGAGCTGGTATTTTTGGTGGTTACATCCTCGCGCATATTGGTTTGCTTAGCACACGCCACGTATTTATCGCAGGTATTGCACTCATGCTAACCGGATGGTTGGCGGCGCTCGTGTCACTCGGCGGTTTATTGTGGCGCAACGGCGGCAAAGATCGGCACGCACTATCCTGCTTTATTGCATTGAGCTTAGGAGCCTCAGGTTTGGCAGCATTTTTTGCATGGTTGATGGGTGCTTCCTGGCTATACGCGTTCGTTGCCATCCGGCTGGGAACATTCGGTTTGCTTTTGCCTATTTATTTTAGTGTTTGCCACCGCATGGTGCCCTTCTTCTCCGCCAATGTAATCAAGAACTACTGCGTTGTGAAACCGAACTGGAGTTTGCCAGTGTTGTGGGTTTTGTTATTAATGCGCCTGGCTATCGAATGGGCGCATCGCTATGACTGGCTGTGGATCGTCGATGTGCCGTTAATGCTATTTTTCGCTTGGCATTGGCTGGCATGGCAGCCTTGGAAAGCACGCTCAGTGCGGCTGCTATGGGCATTGCATGTTGCCCTTGCTTGGCTGCCGATCGCATTTGCATTGTTTTCACTGCAAAGTTTGTGGCAATACTTCGGTGGGGCATTCATTCTTGGACGCGTGCCAGTGCATGCGCTGACGGTGGGTTTCTTTGGTTCAATGCTGGTCGCTATGGTGACTCGTGTCACTCAGGGGCACTCTGGTCGGCCACTGGAAATGGGTGCCCTGGCCTGGGTGTGCTTTCTCGCCTTACAAGTGGTAGCGGTACTACGTATACTCTCCGAACTATTACCCGACCAACCTTTCTGGCTAACAATCAGTGCATTTGCATGGGTGGTTGCTTTTTTGCCTTGGGTGTTGCGTTCAGCATGGATTTATTGCACTCCGCGCGTCGATGGAAACTCCGGTTGAAATGTGATCGATTTTTACCCATACATTAAATTCGTTCATATCACTTGCGTGCTCTTAAGCGGTTCGTTATTCAGTTTACGCGGTCTGTTGATGCTAAGAGGATCATACTTTAGCAATCATATCATCTTACGTTACTTGTCTTATGCTATAGATACCGTATTGCTGGTGGCGGCCTTGATGTTGTCAGTTATATTGAACCAATATCCATTTATACAAAATTGGTTGACGGTAAAAGTGTTGTTGCTCTTAGTTTATATCGTGCTTGGTTCATTGGCGCTAAAGCGTAGCCGTACTAGGCATGGCCGTGCGTTTGCGTTTGTCTGCGCACTGATAGTTTACGGCTTTATTATCAGTATTGCCGTCATGCACCATCCCTTCGGTGTGTTTGCTGGCTTTTGAATTGAGAATCCTTGCTCTCTTTGGCCTAATCTATGTAGCCTTATGCTCTGACTTAATCAAAAAACGTCTCCGCCGCTTCTAAAGTATTTTCCATTAAGGTTGCGACGGTCATTGGCCCTACCCCACCCGGTACTGGAGTAATCCATGAAGCGCGCTCGGCCGCTGCCGGAAATTCAACATCCCCAACCAAGCGCCCATCATCAAGCCGGTTCATGCCAACATCGATCACGACCGCCTGTGGTTTTAACCATTCGCCTTTTATCAACTGAGGGCGCCCAACCGCAACCACCACAATATCGCCTTGACTGACATGAGCACCAAGGTCTTTTGTGAACTTATGGCAACACGTGGTAGTACAACCGGCCAATAACAATTCCAATGCCATCGGCCGCCCAACGTGATTGGATACACCAACCACCACCGCATGTTGGCCACGCACCGGTCGATCGGTATTGGCTAACAGCGTCATCACGCCCTTGGGTGTGCAGGGGCGTAATCCACGCTGGCGTAATGCCAAACGTCCGACGTTCTCGGGATGAAAGCCATCGACGTCTTTGCGCGGGTCGATGCGATTGATCAGCGCTGTTGAATTCATATGCACTGGCAACGGCAATTGCACCAAAATGCCGTGAATGGCTTGATCATGATTGAGCCGGTCGATCAAGTTGCTAAGTTCAGATTCGCTGGTTGTCGAAGGTAAGTCAAAATCACGCGACAAATAACCGACGTGCTGGCAGGCGCGACGCTTATTGCGCACATACACATTCGATGCGGGATCATCGCCAACCAACACCACCGCCAAACCGGGTCGTGATTTCCCTTCCGCAATGCGCGCGACAACGCGAAGTTGCAGTCGTTCCAACAACTCATCGGCGATGCGTTTGCCATCCAGAATTTTTGCGGTCATAGGCAATGGAGAATCCAAACCGCTGATTATCCACGCTCGTACGGCTGACCTCAAATGCACATTGCGCTAGGATAGGCTCATCGGCCATTGGAGATGCGTAATGAACCCTACCGAACTCGATGCAGCTGTGTTGCAACGCCTGCTAAGCCATTTAGATCAGCGCAAGGACGTGCAAAACATCGATTTGATGATCAGCGCCGGTTTTTGCCGCAATTGCTTGGCCGATTGGTACCGCGAAGCGGCCGCCGCTAGTGGCCAAGAAATAAGCCGCGACGAAGCGCGCGAACGCATCTATGGCATGCCGTTTCCGGAATGGAAAGCGAAATATCAAAAAGAAGCGACCCCTGAGCAACTGACCGCGTTTGCCGCTGCGCAAAAATTCCACGCAAAATAGAATAGCTAGTTCGCGGCGCACACCCGCTGGATATCCGCGTAACCGTTACTCTCACTACCAGCACCACATCCAGGACAATTGACATCGCGCGACAACCGCAATTCGCGAAAACTTCCCGCTAACGCGTCGTAGCAAAGCAATCGACCCATCAAGGGCGACCCAATTCCCAACAACAATTTGACCGCTTCGTTGGCTTGCAATAAGCCGATAATCCCCGGTAACACGCCAAGCACACCGGCCTGCGCGCAATTCGGTGCATCTTCGGCAGCGGGTGGTTCTGGAAATAAACATCGATAGCAAGGAGATTCGACCACGCGTGGATCGAATACGCTGACCTGGCCGCTGAAGCGGTGCACGGCTCCGTAGATCAATGGCAACCCAAGGCGCCTAGAAGCGGCATTCAACAAATAGCGAGTTGGAAAATTATCGGCGCCGTCGATGACCAAATCGTGCCCAGCCAGTAGTGCTTCGACATTCTCTGCCTGCAACCGTTGCGGCTTTGCTTCAATGCGAATGCTTGGATTCAATGCATTCAATGCCATTTGCGCCGATTCGGTTTTCAGCATGCCGACTCGCGCATCGATATGCAGCACTTGCCGTTGCAGGTTGCTGCGATCAACTCGATCGTCATCGATCAGGGTAAGTGTGCCGACCCCGGCCGCCGCAAGGTACAGTGCGGCGGGCGAACCGAGTCCACCGGCGCCAATCAGAGCGACCCGAGCCTGCGCCAGTTTCATCTGCCCCGCAACGCCCACTTCCGGCAAGCGCAAATGCCGCGAATAGCGTTCGGTGGCATCACTGTCCAAAGAACCATAAGAAACCGGCAATCCTTCTGCGCACCAACGCCTAAAACCACCGGTCATTGAGGCGACGTTAAAATAACCAAGCTTATGCAATGCATCGGCCGCCAATAAGGATCGGGTGCCACCGCCGCACATGGTAATGATCTCGCACGTAGAGTCGGGCACCATTTCCGAAATCCGCGATTCCAAATCGCCGCGCGAAAGCCCAAGTGCCCCCGCCGCAAAGCCGGCCGCGCGTTCTCCTTCTTCCCGCACATCAAGCAATAGCGCACCATCGGCCTGACGCGCCAGAGCCTGTTGCGGCGTCAATTGCGGAACGCGGTTGGCGAGGTCGGCCAACAACGCGCTTCGTGCGCGCGCCTTTTCTTCGGTTTGATCCATAGTGACCTGGGCTTAGGGTGGGTTTTTAGCTCACCGCATCCTTTAAGGATAGAAGAATTCGGAACCAATTTACCCTCTCAATGGCAACACTTCCACTACACCACCTTGCTGAAAATCGCTTATTTGCTCCGGCAGTACGATCAATCCATCGGTTTCGGCCACACTGCGCAATACGCCGGAGCCCTGATTCGAAAAAGGCCGCGCCCAAAGCACTCCTTCTTCATCGAAGTGCAATACGGCTCGCTGGAAATCGGTGCGCCCCGACGATTTGTGGATGGTGCCCTCCAACCGAGCACGCCACGGTTTAATGCCGATGTGACGGCATCCGCAAAGTGTATCCAATGCCGACCGCACCAACGTAAGAAACGTGGCGATGCCGGATACTGGATTGCCGGGCAGCGCGAACACCAAAGCGCGGTCGACCTCGCCGAACAAAAACGGCATGCCTGGCTTAATGCGTACTTTCCATAAATAAATTTTACCAATTTCTTGCAACAAACTTGGCAAAAAGTCCGCCTCACCCGCCGACACGCCGCCGCTGGTCAAAACGATATCGGCCTCGCCTGCCGCGCTCAGCAAACGGGTGCGAAGTTGTTCTGGGTTATCGCTCACGTGTTCATGGCGCAGCGATTCGACGCCGTACTGCTGCAACAATGCGCCTATGCTGTAGCGATTGCTGTCGTAGATCTGACCCGAGCGCAGCTCCTGGCCTGGAGCAATCAATTCATCACCGGTGGTCAACAGGACCGCACGCAAACCTCGTGTAACGCAAAGGTTTATCCGCCCCAACTCGGCCAAAACACCAAGCTCGGCCGGGCCAATCTTAGTACCGCGCGGCAATGCCAAGTCCCCAGTCCGGTAATCTTCACCGACAGGACGTGTGTTTTCGCGAGCCCGGTGACCCGACCCGATCCAAACCCGATCCCCCGCCACCCGCACCGATTCTTTTATTACCACGGTATCGGCGCCTGGCGGTAATGGCGCGCCGGTGGTGATCCGCACACATTCGCGGCTGGCAATCGGAACTGACGTTGCCGTACCTGCATACATCTGGCCGATCAACCTGAAATCAATTTCATCGGACTGTGATAAATCAGCCGCGCGCACGGCATAACCGTCCATGGCGGAATTGGCAAACCCCGGCACATCGCGTAGCGCGAATATGTCTTCCGCCACTACCCGGCCCAGAGCATCATCCAACGCGATCACCTGCGAATCCAATTGACGTTTTGCGCAGACCTCGATCAGCAGGGCACGTGCATCTAATACGCTAAGTCGAGTTGGAAAATCGCCCAACGTTTCCGCGGTTTTTAAGTTCGCGCACTCCTTCCCCCTTGAGGGGGGAAGGTTGGGATGGGGGTGGGTTCGAAGCGTAGCCATCATGCGCTCCGTAAGCTGTGATACCGCAGACACCTCCACCAGCGCGCGTAGCGCGCTGACTCCCCCCTCAAGGGGGAGTAGGAAAGACGAAGGAAATCGCTGCTATATAGAGTGATCATGATCAATCGCTTCGTAAGAAATGAAATCAGCCACAGCATTTAAATTGGTGAACGCAAAACGCTCGTCCGAAAAATTCACTTCTGCTATTCCAGCATTATCCTGGAATTGCCATACCGGGACATTGTCATGCAGGGCCTGCATTGCCGTTGACGCCAGCGTGCGCGAGTACAAAGCGAACAAAGGCTGACGGCGTATGCCATCATGCGCCACGGCACCGGTACCTTGCCGTGCCGATGCATATAAACGTGCGGCTAGATCTGAAGGAGGATTGGGGCAGTCAACCGGCACGGTTAAAACCCAATCATGATCTGCGTGCTCAAGCGCAGTAGCGATGCCGGCCAGCGGACCGCGAAATCCAGGGACCCTATCGATTAAAACCGATGAATAGGCGCTGTACTCCTGCGTATGCCGATTCGCGCAGATCGATAAGGACGTAACTTGCGGCTTAATGGCAGCGATAACCCACGCGATCAATGGCCGCCCAGACAGAAGCTCCAATCCTTTGTCGCGGCCGCCCAAGCGTAATCCGGCTCCACCGGCAAGAATGGCGGCACTGATTGCGGTTCTAGGCAATGGCGACGCGGCCATAAAATTTTGCTTCAGCTTTTCCCGCGCACGAATTTCTTTAAACGCTGGCGTTTGCGCACTTGGCGCTCCGTAAGCTCGTTGGTGCGGCCTTCATAGGGATTTGCGCCGTCGCGGAATTCGATGCGAATCGGGGTGCCGACCAATCGAAAACGCTTACGAAAATAGTTCTCTAGATAACGCCGATAGGAATCCGCCAGGTGCTTGGTACGCGAACCATGAATGATGATGGCGGGCGGATTGTGCCCACCCGGGTGCGCGTAGCGCAGTTTCGGGGCGTGCCCGCGCACCAGCGGCGGTTGATTCGATTCGTAGGCTTGAATCAATGCTCGTGTAAGCTCAGATGAGCTGAACTCGCGCATGGCCGAGGCATACGCAAGATCGATGCTTTTCATAAGCTCGGCAATGCCGGAGCCGTGCAGGGCGGACAAGAATAACGGCTTGGCATAGGCGACAAAATTCAGCTTGCGCTCCAACGTCGCGCGGCACTGTTCGCGCGCGTAGGTATCCAAACCATCCCATTTGTTCACCGCGACAACCAACGCGCGCCCCGCCTCAAGCGCATGACCGATGATCGTAGCGTCTTGATCGGATACGCCCTCGTTGGCATCCAGCAGCAATACCACCACATGGGCAACTGCAATCGATTGCAGCGTTTTAATGACGCTGAATTTCTCGACCGCCTCTTCGACGCGCGCGCGGCGGCGAATACCTGCGGTGTCAATCAAGGTATAGCGTTTTCCGTCGCGCTCCAAGGGCACATGAATGGAATCGCGCGTGGTGCCGGCGATTTCCGAAACGATGACACGATTCTCGCCCAACAGGCGGTTGACCAAGGTCGATTTGCCGACATTGGGTCTCCCGACAATCGCCACGCGGATTCCGGTATTGGCGTCATTCAAATCATCCGTGGCGCTATCCGCAGGTAATTGCGCTTGCACGGCGGCAACCAATTGCACGATTCCGCGCGCGTGCGCCGCGGCGGTCAGCAGCATTTCCGGGACGCCTAAACGCGCGAATTCGGCAGTGATCGAATGCTCATCCAAGCCATCGATTTTGTTGATCACCAACCGCATGGGTTTGTTCAAGCGGCGCAGATCCGCCATCACTTTTTGATCTTGCGGCAGTAAGCCGTCGCGTGCGTCAACGACAAACAACACCAAAGCCGCTTCTTCCATCGCGATCAAGGCCTGGCGCTCACTGAGCGCGGCCATGCCCTCGTCGGAGCCGGTCAACCCGCCGGTATCGACCACGACAAACGGCTTTTCACCTTGGCGACACACGCCGTAATGGCGGTCGCGCGTAAGGCCGGACAGGTCCGCCACCAACGCATCACGCGAACGCGTGATGACGTTGAACAACGTGGATTTACCTACATTGGGACGCCCAACCAGTGCGACGACGGGTAACATCGTATGCGCTTATTGTTTGCTGATGCGATAAGCGCCGATTTCGCCATCGATATCTTCGACATAAACGGTATCGCCAGCAACGGTCGGTGGTGCGGCGATCGCATTTTTACCTAAGCGTTGACGCGCCGCCAATTGACCGTCGCTGATGCGCAGCCAATGCACGTAACCTTCAACGTCGCCTAACACCAGGTAATCCCCTTGCACGCCCGGTGCGCTCAGCCAGCGGTATTCCAACGCGTCTTGTTTCCATATCGAGGAGCCACTGCGCCGATCCAGGGCCCAGACATTGGAATCCGCGTCGGCTATCTCGATCTGATCGGTTGAGACCGCAACACCGGTGTAGCTTGACATCTCGTGTGTCCACAACGAACGACCGGAGGTGCTCAGCAAAGCGGTAATCTGACCGCGGTAACCGACCGCATAGACGATGCCGGAATCAACCGCAACCAACCCATCGACGTCGGATAACCGTTCAACTTCGGTGCGGCCTTCCGCAGTGGCCAGTGTCTGCTCCCAAATGACGACGCCATCGGTCAAGCGCAAAGCCACTACCTTGCCTTTATCATCCCCAGTAAACACCACTCCGTCGTGCACTACGGGTGGGCTGTTGCCGCGCAGACTCAACAATGGGACAGTGGAATGATCGTAGATCCATTTCCGTGAGCCGTCATTCGCATCGAGCCCATACAGACGTCCGTCATGGGTGCGCACGACAACGATGCCGTCACTAATGGCTGGTGCCGCAATCACCTCAGAAGAAACATCCACCTGCCAACGCTGTGTTCCATCTTGGGCATTCACCGCCGCCACTTGGCCGTCTAAAGTGCCAACGACCAGCAAATTACCGGCAACGGCAGGACCGCCGGCGTAACGCAACGCGCCGCCTTTTTGCCATACGCGCTTGCCACTGAGGGCATCCAGCGCCACGAGATCCCCATTGGTGCTGCCCGCATAAAGGCGCCCATCGGCAAAAGCCGGAGCAAGGCGGACACCCGATTTCTGCGCCCCTTTGCCGACCCGCGCGCCCCAGAGTTTCTCTACCTTCACCGTTGGCGCAAACTCGACCAGCGCTTTGGGCGGCTCGATGTTCTCTTTCGAGGGGTTATTAACGAGATTTTTGATCGCTGTGCAACCGGCGCTTAAACTGAACGCCACCGCCAGCACTAACACACGTTTATTCATGAGCCTTGTTTCTCTCCACCCAAATCATTGAGTTTCATCTCGACTTGCGCGCGATTGGGGGAATTCGCGTCGAGGTTGGTGAGCGTTTCGGTGTAAGCGCCTTTGGCCTCATCGCGACGGCCAAGCGCCATTAACGCATCCCCGCGCAATTCTTGGATCTGCGCAGCATTTCCGTCCTGGGGTAATTGATCCAGCGTCTTAAGCGCCACCTCAAAATTGCCCAGACCCATGTCCAGCTGCGCCAGCCGCATTCCGGTTAAGGCTTTAAGCGCCGGTTCCGATGCATGCTGATAGGCCCATTCCATCGCTTCGTGCGCGGCTTCTTTCTCGCCGCGGGTCAACGCCGCATTGGTTTGCCGCATTGCTGCAAATAAGGCATAGGGGGTATCGGCGTAATCGCTGCGCAATTTTTGCGCGACGGTATTGACCGCGTCCCATTCTTTCTTATCGAATTTTTCAGTCAGCACCTGGAATTGGATCGCAGCCTCAACGGAATGTTGCGCATGATGCGATCGCCATTGATTCCAGCCAAAGATCAGCAGAAAACCGATTCCGATGCCGACCAAGATGGCAAGACCGTTTTCGCGCAACCATTTCTGTACCAACTCGCCTTGCTCGTGTTCGTCTAGTACTTCAAAAGCCATGTTTCACCTAAAAATGATGTCTGATTTCGTTCGATTGCAGGGCCCCGCCGCTACACGGCCAAAACCGCCGAAGCAAAACCGGTAGGTTATCAGGAACCGCGCTTTATTGCGTAATTTTGTGCCGGCCTTCAGTAATTGGCGTTGGCTGGTGCAGCGGTATCGCCGGTGAATAGCTTGAAATGCGCGACATTGGCGTGCCGATACGGGGTTAAGTCTACTACCTTGCCATCCGCCTCGAGCAGCGCGCCGTTGGCATTACCGATGCGGATCAGCAACGGCTTAGAGCTGTGAAACTCATGCGCACTGCCAGCCGCAAGCATTCCATATTCCAAGCGCTTACCCTCGCTATCAAAAATCTCCACCCAGCTGGCTTCACTGAAACTTAACCGAACGCTGTGCATGGGCTGATTATCCGATGCCTCATCGTTGGCAGCGTCCGTTGCCGTATTTGGCGTGGGTGCATTGGATGACGAAAAAGGGGCCATTGAGGCTAGCAACGGTGCTTCGTCCTTGGCATTAGTATTGGATGACATGACGTCGGCACTCGTTTCACCGTTATCCGCGGCATGCGGATTGACGTCGCTCGAACCGATTTGTGGCTGACCTGGCATGCGCTTAAAGTCGATCGGTTGTGACGTATCCAAAGATGCCCAACGACCAAAGTTTTGCTCCAGCCCGCCGCGAAATGCCAGCCAAACCGTCGGCACGATAATCACCGCGGTTAAGATGAGGTACACAACAGGGACGGAATAACGCTGATACAAATAACGCGAATGGGAAATGGTTCCGGTCGTAACCAAGGGCGGCGCTTCGATGGCGTGCCGCGTCAACACTGGCTCGATCAACGTCTGCGGTAGATCGAGCAGGCGCAAATAACACTGCAAATAGCCACGTAAATACACTTGATGTGGTATGCGCTCGTACGCATCCGCTTCGATCGCCTGCACCACAGCCAACGGCAAGCGCAATTGATTAGCCACATCCTGTGCGCTCAAACCGCGCACTTCACGTCCCGCACGCAAGCGTCCACCCAGCGACTCAACGGCTGCAAAGCCCCCCTCCGAAGGAACCGCTCGATTTATCGTATCCGCAGGTGAAGTATCTTCGATGGTCGATTTTGACGGCGTTTCGGGTTCTATTTCGCTTCGGGCTATCATTGGAGCGGTTTCCGTTACAAAAGCAAAACTTAGCTGATCGTCGTTAAAAGTCGCTGACTCAGGGGTTGATGCCCCCGCTACTGGGTCGGTATGACCGGTTAACCGTGCAGTCATGAGGAAGGCCCCCTTCCCTCCAAATCCAATCCCCGAGCCTGCTGCGAATCGGGGTATTGGCTACGTAAACGTTCTGCGTAATCGCGTGCCGCGTCGGCATTACCGAGCTTAAGCTCGATTTCGCGGCCTAAGCCTAAGGCAGACGGACTTGACTGTCCAAGGCTTTCGTATCGCTGTAAAAATGCACGGGCGTGGAAATTATCATTTTTTTTATACAAAATGCTAGCCAGCTGAATCAACGATTCACCGTTACTCGGGTTGATCTCCAGTGCCTTGCGGAAATTCGCTTCGGCTTTATCCAAATTGCCATTGAGAAGCAGGCACGTTCCGGCATTGGTATAGGCCACTTCCAGCGTTTTGTAGAAGGGATCGGCAATCGCCCGGTCAAAGTACTTCGCCGCTTGGTCCAGCTTGCCCAATTTGCATAAAAAGGTTCCGTAATTGTTGTTGACCGCGCCATTTTTGGGAGCGAGTTCAGCCGCACGCCTGTAGTGCTCCTCGGCATTTTTTGGATCGTTGATGCGCTCGTACAAAACCGCGATGACGGTGTGAGCATCCGGGAAACTCGGATCGTATTTCAAGGCTTTTTGCAGTTTTTCCAAAGCCAGCTCCAGCTTGCCTTGCTCCATGTAGCGCTGCCCTAACTGGACATGCACTTCGGCCGACTCGCGCGGATCATTGGCCTGATCGCCTTTATTATGAGGAGCGGATGCGCCGCAGCCGCTCAGTGCCAAAATCGCAAAGAAAGTAAAAAAGCAAGAAAGAAAACTATGCCGCATGAACAGATCCCTCTTCGATACTGGCGCGAAATGCGGCTTGACGACGGGTACGATCGACCACTTTTCCAACCAACTGACCGCACGCGGCGTCGATGTCATCGCCGCGGGTGCGCCGCACAATGGCAATTAGCCCGGCTTGCATCACGATTTTCTGGAATGCGGCGATATTGGCGGCACTGGAGCGCTGGTATTGCGCGCCAGGAAAGGGGTTAAACGGAATCAAATTGAGCTTGCTCGGAACTTTCCGCAGCAGCTTAACCAGAGCACGCGCATGCTCGGGTTGATCGTTCACACCGTGCATCAGTGTATATTCAAATGTCACCGCCGCGCGCGGGCGATGCGCCACATAACGCTGGCAAGCCGCTAACAGTTCTGCAATCGGGTATTTCTTATTTAGCGGCACCAAGGTGGCGCGCAAGTCATCCGTCGGTGCGTGCAGCGATACGGCCAAAGCGACATCACTGACTTCGCTTAAGCGGTCGATCATCGGCACTAGCCCCGCGGTCGACAACGTAACGCGGCGATTGGCCAACCCAAACCCCATATCATCGCGCATCAGGCCCATTGCTCGAACCACGTTATCGAAGTTTAATAACGGTTCGCCCATGCCCATCATCACCACGTTGGTGATGCGCCGCTCACCGCGATGCTGGCTACCGAGCGCGTGCGCAGCAAGCCATACCTGGCCGATGATCTCAGCGGTGGACAAATTGCGGCTGAAGCCTTGAGTTCCGGTGGAGCAAAAAGTGCAATTCAGCGCGCAACCGACTTGCGAGGATACGCATAACGTCCCGCGGTTGGCCTCGGGAATAAATACGGTTTCGATCGCGTTGCCGCTATCCAAACCAAACAGCCATTTGATCGTTCCATCGGAGGACTTCTGTTCCGTTATGAGTTTTGGCAAGCGCAGTTGCGCGCACGTTTTGAGTTTTTCACGCAATTCCTTGCCAATGTCCGTCATCTGCTCGAAATCGACCACCTGTTGGTGGTACACCCATTTAAGCAGTTGCTGGGCACGAAACTTTTTCTCGCCAAGGCCCACAAAAAACGCCTCCATCTCGGTGGGGCCAAGATCAAAGAGGTTTGGTAAGTTGGCGGTGGCTGAGGTCACGTTCAATTGGCCTGATGGAGAATTAGTTACGCGAGCACACTTCGATCGATGAAAAGAAATAAGCGATTTCAGATTTCGCGGTTTCAGCAGAATCCGATCCGTGCACCGCGTTGGCATCGATGCTGTCGGCAAAGTCGGCGCGAATGGTTCCACGCGCGGCTTCCTTGGGATTGGTAGCGCCCATTAGTTCACGATTCTTGGCGATGGCGTTCTCACCTTGCAGCGCTTGAATCATAACTGGGCCCGAAATCATGAATTCGACCAATGCTTTAAAAAACGGGCGCTCGCGATGCACGGCGTAAAAGCCTTCCGCCTCCGCACGCGACAAATGTTTCATTTTTGCTGCGATGATTTTTAAGCCGGCCGATTCAAAACGGGAATAAATTGCGCCGATTACGTTTTTCGCTACCGCATCGGGCTTGATGATGGAAAGAGTGCGCTCCTGCGTCATTACGGGTTCTCTGTTTGAATATGAAAGAAAGGGAAAAAGAAGTACTGCCGGACTTTACCCGTCCGGCGCCGACAGCATACCACAAAACTTCTGACAATTCGGGGCCTTAGGCGCTGAATTGCGATCCATTCTAGCTGCTGTACTGCGCCCTTCCCGGTTTTACACCAAGCCCGAGATTGCAGGGTTTTGGCAACCGGTGGAATTAAGGCGTTTTGGACCAAAACGGGGGTTTGGACAACCCTGTGCAACATCGGGCCATACGCAGCTAGGAGATCGAAATTTTTGTTCGATAGCAATCCTGTGTTAAAAGAGTCGGTTAACCGATTAGCACCTTGTGACCCCTTTAAATACAGAGGTTAGTTATGCACCCCACCCCGCTTAGAATTCGTAAGGCCGCAGTCCTCGGAGCCGGCGTTATGGGTGCGCAAATTGCCGCGCACTTAACCAATGCCAACGTGGAAACGGTGCTATTCGATCTGGCCGCAAAGGAAGGGGACCCGAATGGCATTGTCGTTAAAGCCATTCAGAACTTAAGCAAGCTAAGCCCCGCGCCCGTTGCCGATAAAACGCGCGCAACGGCGATCATCCCGGCCAATTACGATCGTAATCTTGGGCTGCTTAAGGATTGCGACTTGGTGATTGAGGCGATCGCAGAGCGCCTGGATTGGAAACGCGATCTATACGCGAAAATCGCCCCGTACATGTCCGAATCGGCTGTGCTGGCCAGTAACACCTCAGGATTGAGCATCAACGCCTTGGCGGCCGTCTTGCCCGAGCACTTGCATGAGCGTTTTTGCGGCGTACACTTTTTTAATCCGCCACGTTATATGCATTTGGTGGAATTAATACCTTGCGCAAAAACCACAGATGCGATCTTAAGCGGATTAGAAACCTTTTTAACCACGACCCTCGGCAAGGGCGTGATTCACGCCAAAGACACACCCAACTTCATCGGCAACCGCATTGGCGTTTTCTCGCTGTTGGCAACCATGCACCATACCGACGCGTTCGGCTTGAGTTTTGATATCGTCGACGCATTAACCGGCCCCGCCATCGGCCGACCGAAGAGCGCCACCTATCGCACGGCCGACGTGGTGGGTCTTGACACCATGGCGCATGTCATACAAACGATGGCCGATACATTGCCCGAGGACCCTTGGCACCGGTATTTCAAACCACCGCAATGGCTGTCGGCCTTAATCGAAAAAGGTGCCCTGGGCCAAAAAACCAAGACCGGCTTTTATCGAAAGGTCGGGGACGAGATTCAAGTGTTGGACTTGGCCAAGCGCGATTACCGCGCCAGCACCGGCAAGCTCGATAGCGCAGTGGAGGCAATCCTCAAGATCCCGTCGCCCGCGGAGAAATTCGCGGCATTGCGATCAAGCACGCATCCGCAAGCTCAATTCCTCTGGTCGATGTTCCGCGATCTTTTTCATTATTGCGCCTATCATTTGGGCGACATCGCCAACACCGCGCGCGACGTCGATTTCGCGCTGCGTTGGGGGTATGGCTGGGTGCTCGGTCCCTTTGAAACCTGGCAAGCGGCCGGATGGCAGCAAGTCACTGGTTGGATCAAAGCGGATATCGCAGCCGGCAAAACGATGAGTCCAGCGCCATTGCCTGCCTGGGCGCTGGATCCCAAACGCACCGGCGCGCACAACGCCCAAGGATCGTACTCACCGCAGGACGATGCGTATCGCCCCATGTCACGGCATCGCGTCTATCAACGCCAGTTATTCCCCGAAACCGTGCTCGGTACAGCGCCGATTAACACCGCCACGGTGTTCGAAAACGATGGCATGCGGCTATGGCACCAGAACGACGACATCGCGGTTTTGTCGTTCAAGACCAAAATGCACACGATCAGCGACAAGGTATTGGAAGGTATCCACCGCTCCATCGATGAAGCCGAACGCAATTTCAAAGCGTTGGTGATTTGGCAAAGCGACGAACCGTTCAGCGCCGGCGCTGACCTTTCCGGTGCGATGGCGGCGTTGCAGGCCGGACGCATTGCGGATTTCGAGTCGATGGTCAACACCTTCCAGCAAACCAGCATGCGCATCAAGTATTCACTGGTGCCGGTCGTTGCGGCAATACGCGGTTTGGCCCTGGGCGGCGGTTGCGAGTTCCAGATGCACTGTGCCCGTACGGTCGCCGCATTGGAAAGCTACATCGGGTTGGTCGAAGCCGGCGTCGGTTTATTGCCCGCGGGTGGTGGCTGTAAGGAAATTGCGCTGCGTTGTGCGCAAAATTCCATTGCCGGCGATGTGTATCCATTGCTCAAAGGCTATTTTGAGACCGTGGCAATGGGCAAAGTTTCGGCCAGCGCATTGGAAGCCAAGGAAATGGGGCTACTGCGGCCGAGCGATGTCGTCGTGTTCCATGCCGACGAATTGCTGTTTGTCGCAAAAGCGCAAGCCCATGCCTTGGCCGATGCCGGCTACCGCCCGCCACTACCAGCACGAGCCATCCCGGTTGCCGGGGATGTTGGCACGGCGAGTTTGCGCATGCTGCTGGTCAACATGCTCGAAGGCGGTTTTATTTCCGCGCACGATAATGAGGTGTCCAGCCGCATTGCCGATACGCTGTGCGGCGGCGTGATCGAACGCGGCAGCGCCGTCGATGAGCAATGGCTACTCGATCTTGAACGCAAACATTTTGTCGCCTTGGCACAAATGCCAAAAACGCAAGAACGCATCGCCCATATGCTTAAAACCGGAAAACCCTTACGCAACTAGCAGGGTGGGCCTTGGCCCACCGTCACCCACCCTCTGGAGATTTCCATGCCCAACCCCATTCAAGACGCCTACATCGTCGCCGCCGTTCGCAGCCCCGTCGGCAAAGCCCCGCGCGGTGTGTTCCGCAACACTCGCCCGGACGACTTACTCGCGCACGTGATCCGCGGCGCATTGGCAAAATGTCCCGGCATCGACACCAAGCGCATCGACGACGCCGTCATCGGCTGCGCCATGCCGGAAGCCGAGCAAGGCATGAACGTCGCCCGCATCGGCGTACTGTTGGCTGGGTTACCCGATTTGGTCGCTGCCGTCACCGTCAATCGTTTCTGCTCTTCCGGCTTGCAGGCCATTGCGATGGCCGCCGATCGCATTCGCCTGGGCGAAGCCGACTTAATGCTCGCGGGCGGCACGGAGAGCATGAGCATGATCCCGATGATGGGCCACCGCATCGCTATGAACCCGGCCGTGTTTAATAACGATCACGTCGCCATCGCCTATGGCATGGGCATCACCGCGGAAAACGTCGCGCAACAATGGAAGATCACCCGCACCGAACAGGACGAGTTTTCCTACAACAGCCATCGCAAAGCGATACTAGCGACTGATTCCGGCGAATTCAAAGATGAAATCGTTCCTTTCACACTCGATGATCGTTATCCCGATCTAAGCAATCGCCACATGGTGGACGATAAGCGCCTGATCGCCGACGACGAAGGCCCGCGCCGGGATACCAGCGTAGAGGGCCTCACCAAGCTTAAGCCGGTGTTCCGAATGGGCGGCTCGGTGACCGCAGGAAATTCATCGCAAATGTCCGATGGCGCCGGCTGCGTCATTTTAGCCAGCGCCCAGGCGCTGAAGGATTATGGCCTCACCCCGCTTGCCCGCTTTGTCGGTTTTTCCGTCGCTGGCGTGCCGCCGGAAATTATGGGCATCGGACCGAAAGCCGCGATTCCGAAAGTGTGCAAACAAACCGGAATCAATCAAAACGATTTGAGCTGGATTGAACTTAACGAAGCGTTTGCTGCGCAATCCCTGGCTGTGATCAAAGATCTTGGTCTTGATGCCAATAAGGTCAACCCGCTTGGCGGCGCCATCGCACTCGGCCACCCGCTCGGCGCCACCGGCGCAATCCGTACCGCCACCTTGATTCACGGATTGCGCCGACGCAAGCAGAAATACGGAATGGTGACGATGTGCATCGGCACAGGCATGGGGGCAGCGGGAATTTTTGAATGCCTGTAACCAATCGACTGGTATGCCGGCTCTAGGTTCTTAGGGCATCGCGCAACTGATGCCACCAATAACTGGCTTGTGCGGCGGCGTAACCCAAGGGCTTATAAGCATTCGCCAATCCAAACGGCTGCAGCGCTTGCCAGGAGACATCCCCATGCGCCAGCGCTGCGGCAATCAACTCGCCAGCAACGGTGGTCGGCGCGATGCCGTGTCCGCCAAACGCCTGGGCATACCAGAGCCCGTCGGCGTGGCGCCCGATCTGTGGCATTTGGTGACGGGCATAGCTCATTAAGCCGCTCCAAGCGTAATCAATTTTAACATCATGCAATTGTGGAAACACCCGCATTAAGTCCCGCTTAAGCACGCGCGCGACCGAGGCAGGATGGCGGTCGCGTACGGAAATGCGCCCGCCCCAAAGCAATCGCGTGTCCGGTAATGCGCGGTAATAATCGAATGCAAAGCGGGTATCGTATATTGCCGCTTGCGTATCAAGCAGGCTTTTCAATCGATCGCCAAGCGGCTCGGTGGCCATCACATACGTGGCAATCGGCAGCAGCGAACGATCGATGCCAGCATCGAGGCCGGCGAGATAACCGCCGCACGCCAGGACCACGTTTTCCGCTTCCATGATTCCATCTGGCGTTCGGATTTCCCAACCAGCGCCCTTGCGCATTAGTGCCTGCGCCGGCGTGCGCTCAAAAATCCGAACGTCTTTAGCGGCCGCCGCTTGCGCAAGACCGACCGCATAATTGAGCGGATGCATATGCAGCGCATTGCGCTCCCATAGGGCGTCGCTGTAGCGAGCGCTATGCACTTGCAGCTGCAAACGCTCGTGTGCAACCCATTCCCATTCGACGCCGTATTTTTCCGCCAGCAGCGATTGCCGCTTGCGCAATGCATTAGGATCACGGAACCAATTGACCCAAAGCACCCCGGCATCCACAGCATCGCATGCAATGCCGTATTTTTTGATCCGGTCGCGAACCAAATTCACCGCACCGACGCTGCGCGTATACAGATCTTTGGCAGTCGGTCCGCCCAACTTGCACAGCAATGTCTCCTCGCCTAACGAATAGCCGGCGAAGACAAACCCGCCATTGCGCCCCGAAGCGCCATGGCCAACCTGTTCGCACTCGAGCAACGCTACATCACGTACACCGCGCTCAGCCAAACCAAGCGCTGTATTCAATCCCGCATAGCCGCCACCGATAATCGCAATGTGCGCAGCCGTTCGACCGGACAAAGGTGCGAAACCTGGATAAGAGTTGCGTGTCGCTTGATAATAACTGGTGTTGGGCAATGACATTAGTAGAGACGAATTGTAGGGCGGGCTTTTAGCCCACCGTGCGTTTGATTTTCAGCTCATAGAGCGGGGGGTTAAAATCCCCACCCTACTTCTGTTCCAATCCGATCTGCAACCACCCCATATTAATCCCAATACGGGTAGCCTCAGGATTGGCCCAAGTGTAAATCAAGGTCTTGCCACTGGCATCTTCAATCACGGCAAGCTTCAGCACCGGTGTTTTGCTTTCGGCGTAGGTCAAACGCGAAAGTTCGATCGAATACCCGCTGGCCGCACCGTCGCGCCAACGCAACGGCGTACGTCCACCCTCATTGTGCAAACGCAGGTCGTATCGCGAGTGCCAATCGTTGCTGTCGGCTTTGGCTTGCGGACCTGCGCCGTTAAGTGCACTCCAGCCGCCAAACCAGCGTACCCGACGCGCTCGCTCATCCGCATCCTCGCCCCTGGCTTGGTCGGCAAGCGTGGCAACGCTTAAGCCTTCCTCAAGGTTTGAAACCCGCAATGGCAACAAGGCCGACGTTTCCCCAAGCTCGGGTAATACCGCATTGCATAAAATTCGATCGACGGCGGCATTAAGTTGCGCGTGCTTCCATTCGCCGACCAGCGTACAAGCGGGAAACGCCGTCCATTCCGCGTCATTGAATTCAAACGGTTTGGGGTCAGAAACACGGGCGGCCATTTTGCTGGGGTCAATCGCGCGATGCGGTATCAATTGAATCGATTTGCCATCCGCGCGCGATTCAATTCGGTACAACCAAATTGCCGTAAGCGGTGTTTTTGCCATCAAATCCAACCGCCATAGCAAGACCGCATGATTCTCAGCTTGGTGTGCAGCCAACAATAGACGATGATGAACCGGTGCAGCCGGCGTTGCGTTTTGTGATCGCCACACTTGTTCGTGGTTATCGTACTCACCGCTCAACATCTCAGCGAGCGTGCGGGGTGATATTTTTTCTGGGCCAGCGGGATTGCTTTTGCTGGGATGCGCCGGCGTTAGCGCTTGGCAGCCCCAAAGCCCCGTCAACAATAAAACCGCCATCCCCATTTGTATCGATCGTTTCATAGCACCAGCATAATCGCTCATAAAGTGATCGTATAGCGGTTATCGTGTGGGCGGGCGTATATCCGCCATCCTAGGGGACCACAGCGACGTGCAGCTCGCGCGAATCGGCACGTCCATGATCGTCCATGGCTCGAACCGTGTACTGGCCGGCGTGTAGCGGTTGCCAAAACAAGGTTTCACCCGAATGCGCCTGTCCGATAAAGGCATCGTTGACGAACCAATACAACGATCGGGTATCGGCGTCCGCCGTGGCGTTGAACCCAATGCGATCGGCGTCGCTGCGACTGGCGCGGTGCGTGTAAACCGCGCCACGCAGCGGTGCCGTGATGTGCGGACCATCGCCAACACTGCTGCCGGCATCGGCACAATCCACCGTTGGCGGAACCCGTCGCGGCATGCCTGCCTGCGCAAACACCTTCGCCATATCGGATGGCCAAAATTCATACACCTGTATACGAGTGGACTCTGGATCATACGGTGGGCACACCGGCTTTCCGGAATGCGCATCCACCACCACCGGGCGATGAATATTGCTCACCCGAATCGGGGATTTACCGGGAATAAACCACGTTGAAGCCCGCTGCGGGCACCAGGCGTTGGGCAGATCACCGCTGGCAAGGCACACTTCGACCTTTTTGACGTTGTCGGGTATTGGGCGCGGTGGTTCGCTCAGATTTGGATCGTGCGCGCGCAAGGCATCAACGATATGAAAAAACAGCGGAGCCGCGGCCTCGATACCTATAAACGCCGGGTTGCCGCTGCCATCGAAATTACCAATCCAGACGATCAGCACGTAAGGCCCAAACACACCAGCGCTCCAGGCATCGCGAAAACCCCAGGAGGTACCGGTCTTCCAGCGCACCGGCAGCCGCATCGGCTGTGCGGTTAGCGCGTCGTCCGGACGCGGGTTTTGGCGCAGCATGTCCAAGACCATAAAGCTCGCCTCTTCGCTCAGCATACGCACGCCTTGGCCTGACGGTTCATCGGTACGAAAGCGCAACGGTTTCAACTCCCCGCGATTGGCCAGCATCGCATACAAACGCGCCAGCTCCTCCAAGGTCACTTCCCCACCGCCAAGCACCAGGGCCAAGCCATAGAACTCTTCACTGGCCATGCGTCCAATGCCGGAATTTTTTAAAAATTGATAAAAACTGGGACTTGTCAATTTTGCTGCAATACCCACCGCTGGAATGTTGCGACTGCGAATTAAGGCATCCGTTGCCGAAACGGGACCCAAGAACCGCCCGTCATAATTTTCCGGCGTAAACGGGCCGAATGAGGTTGGAACATCCTTAAGCATCGTCAGCGGATGCAGCAAGCCCTGGTCCATTCCCATAGCATAGATAAACGGCTTTAACGTCGAGCCTGGGGAGCGCTTTGCATTCGCGCCGTTGACTTGGCCGGCGATACTCTCATCGAGATAATTGGCAGAACCGACCAAGGCTTTGACACCCATATCGCGCGTGTCAATTAAAACCGCCGCGGCGTTGTGGATGCCGCGTTCGCGCTGATGTTCGATATGCGCTTTGAGCTGGCTCTCTACAATTTGCTGCAGGCCTAGGTCCAATGTTGTAGCGATGGTTGGCGCCAGCTGGTTATGTTGCTTGGCGTCGAATAACACCTGCTCGACAAAATGCGGCGCGGCAAACGGCAAATGC
Source organism: uncultured Rhodanobacteraceae bacterium (assembly GCA_964466115.1). GTDB lineage: Bacteria > Pseudomonadota > Gammaproteobacteria > Xanthomonadales > Rhodanobacteraceae > Pseudolysobacter. The sequence continues at coordinate 59,470 of CAYXMH010000002.1, forward strand.
TCCGGCGCGCGCAAATGCAACGGCAACTGGAATAAGGCCGCTTGATTGGCATCGGCTGGATGAATTTTCAGCCAACGCCGATAAAGGCGATTGCGCGATTGCGCTAACTTCTGGTTAATGACCTCGGCGGGCGCGTATCCCGGACTGGCATCATTTTGCGAACGCCGCGTAGGGTCTTGCGGAATCACCGCCAAGGTTAACGCTTCCGGTAAATTCAACGCACCAACCGGCTTGTCGAAATACACCAAACTTGCCGCACCCGCCCCTTCAATATTGCGACCGTATGGGGCGTAATTAAGATAGGCCTCGAGAATTCGTTGTTTTGAATAACACAATTCCAACTCGATAGCGCGCACGATCTGCACCAGTTTTCCGTACGGTGTGCGCGTGTTGAGCCGATACATCAAACGCGCCAGCTGCATCGTCAATGTCGAGCCGCCCTGGCGATTGGCGCCTTTTACATAGGTAACAAATGCGCCTCGCGCCAAGCTAAATGGGTTAACGCCGGCATGGAAACGAAACCAACGATCCTCATGCAGCAAAACGGCATCTACCAATGTTGGATTAAAATCGGACAACGGTACCCAAACGCGATATTTGTCATCGCTGGTGAGTGTCAACCGCAGCAAGTGCTCGTTTGTATCGTACACCGCGATTGACGATGGCGCGTGCTGCGACAATAACTGGTGCGGCCACAACCGGATGCCCAACAGCGCTAGAGTCATCAATAGCAACGCCATCAAAAAATTTTGATGGCGGCGAATTCCAGAAATAATATTTGCATACATCATTAAGGCTCGTTGATGCCTTTACTCTGAATACTCCCCCTTGACGGGGGAGTCAGCGCGCTTAAGCGCGCTGGTGGGGGTGGCTGCGATATCGCTTGTTACGGAGCGCATGATTGTTTCGCTCCGAATCCACCCCCATCCCAACCTCTCGCGCATCCTGCGCTCGCAAGCCCGGGTTGCACATCCTTGTGCAACCGTTCGCGGGCGCGAGACTTTCGTCTCGCGAAAGCCCCGCTCACCCCCCATCAAGGGGGAAGGAGCACTCTGTCGCACCGTCAATGTTTCACGACACTAATCTTGCCACCCAACGAACGCGCTTGCACGGTGCGGTCGTACATCGATTCGCCATACGCCGGCGGCACGACAAACGTACCCGCATTGGTCGCCTTGATGCGGTAAACGAATTGACGCACATCGGTACTGGCCGTGCCGTAAATCACGACTCGATCGTCGCGCACATCCGCGTATTCCGGGTGCCAGGTGGAGCTTGATAAGCCAACCGGCGCGTGCCAACTCTTGACTTGCGCATCGTTGGTGTTCGGTTCCGAATTGACCGGAGGCAACTCCAACACCGGTTCAAAGCCGCCGGGTAACAAGTCCACAATCGCCACATTGCCGACCCCATCGGCTCGCGTCGACCGTATCTTTAAACGCACTTCGATCTCTTCGCCTAAATCGACGGTGGTTAGTACTTTTCCGGATGAGTCCGTGTACTCACGAACAATTTCAATGCCGTCTTTGATTTCGGTGGTTGCCGGTGTGCGGTCAAATCCGGATTGAGCGATGCTGTACCACGCCGGCAAGGTCGCTTCATTGCCCAACTTGAGCGCAGTAGCGGCGGCGCTGAACGCGCCGCGCAATACGGCGCCATCGGGTTTCCCAATCGATACGCTGGTTTTGTCCGCATGGGTTTCCGCAATGCTGAGCTTGCCCTCACCAAGCTTCGCCACTTCGGTTGCATACGCATCAAGCGCAAGAATCGTCATCGCAGACGACAAGGTGTTATACCAGCCTTTGCGCAACGGCTTTACGATGTTCTGCAGCGCCTGAGGCGAAAGAGTTTTCATGCGCTCCGGAAAATGGCGAGCCAGCAAATAAAGTGTCGCAGAATCGCGCACCAGAGGATCGTAAAAACGGTTGAAATGGTACGCGGCATCCTCCGCTGCACGCGCCAGGACTTTTTCCGGCCCCGCGATCCAAAGGTTCGCTTCTTTCTGTTGCTTCAACAATTGCATCGATGCGGCAAGATAGGCGGCAACCAGGTCCTCGCGCGAGCTGTCCGCGTATTTTTCCTGCAACCGCTTTTGTACGGAGGACAAATAGTTCGTCGTGACGATGCCTTGGCGTGTAAGCAGATAAATCGCATACGCGCGATCGCGCAACCCATCCAATGAACCGTCGCTTTCATCGGCGGCACTGCTTTCAAGATAGCCATTGCCGGAATCCATCATATCGGCAGGCACGTTCCAGCCGCGCTCTTTTGCCTCCAGCAGCAAATGCATTGCATAAACCGAGACATAGCGATCGGATTGCGGCGTCGAGGTCCACAGCCCGAAACCGCCTTCGCCATTTTGGCGCGAGCGCAACACGCCAAGTAAATCGGCAATGGGGTTGCTGGTTTTGGATTTATTATCGCTATCGATCACCGATCCAAACTCCGGGCGTTTCGCCAATACCAACGCCGGCATTGCCTGACTCACCAGTTGTTCGGTGCAGCGGTGCGGGAAATCACCGAGATAACTCGCCAAACCCTGCGCAAGCACCAACGGAACGTACGATATCGCCGCTTCGCGCTTGGCATAGTCGTCAAACATCGTGCGCAGCGGTTGTATCTCGGCACTGCCTTGATCGAGGTAGCCGACCGCAATTTCGGTTCGATACGGTGCCGCCGGTCGTACCGATGTGTCTACACCCAGCCGCGCCGACTTGTCGTCGTGTTTTGCGCTAAAACTCAACGTTACCGCCCCAGGTTCATCCTTCGCGCGCAAGCGATACAAGACAACGCCTTCACGCAACTCGCCGAGGGAAATCTCCTGAACCGCCTTGCCGATCACCTCGATTTGGGCTGGTGATTTGATTTCGACCGCAACCGGAATCTCCTTGCCGCCAAGACCGGTTAAGTTATTTGCCACGCCAACACTTACTTCAAATTCATCGCCCGGGGCAACCATACCCGGCACATTCGGCGACAGCACAAAATCGCCACGCACCGTCGTAGAATTTTGGAAAATGCCAATTTTCTCCGAATTCACCGCAACCGCCATGATCCGCAGCTTGCCGTTGAAATCCTCCGGCACCGGGTAGCTTAATTCCTTCTCACCTTTCACTTCGATAATGCCGGACCAATAAGCCACCGGCTTTTGATGCTTGCGCTTGAATGGGTTGAGATGGCGTCCAAGCATATTGTCCTCATCGCCACCCGGGGCGGCCATGCCGACGAGCTTACTAAACTCCGGTAAAATCAAATCGAGAATCTGCGCCGTTTGCACTTCCAGCATGCGTTTTCGGAAAAAGAAATCCAAAGGATCACCAAGCTTATAACGGGCAACTTGCAGGATGCCTTCATCAACCGCAAACACCGCCACTTGCGCGGGCTGCGCCGATTTCACTTTCAGCGTCAATGTTTCACCGGGTTTAATTCGCTCGGGCGTCGATACCGTAACCGCATCACGACGCGCATCGCGATTGACCGAGAACGGGATGATGCCGTAACTCAACGGGCTCATAAAAATCTCGTCCGAGGCCGGGTCACGGATAAACTGCACGTTGACGTACCCGTTGCCTTCAAAATCCGCCGGCACCCGGATCTTTTGAATTGAGCTGGTGGTGTCGGACTTAAACCAAGCATGCGCGTAAACGCGATCGCGCTCTAAGGTGATTAGGCCGCTGCCGGCATACGGGGCGCGGATCGCGATTTCAATATCCGAACCGGGCGCAAAATCGTTTTTTGCCAAGGTAAGCTGCAACTCGGCATTGCGCTCCAACGAGCGCGTGACATTGGCTTGACCGGCCACCGCGTATTCAATTCGGTTTAATTCTTCGTTTTTCGCATTGCGAATCACCAAAGCGTAGTTACCCGGCGTTGCCGTCGGTAACGGGAAATCGATACCGGATGCGGGAATCGATAATGCTTGCTCGGAAACCGCAATTTCTTTCTTACGCGATTCATACTTATATACGCCGGATTCCTGCTTGGTTAAAATCGAAACGTAGCGCCGCTCGATGATCGCCGCCTTCAAGTCCGCCACCTCAATTTTCTTCGCTTGCGGGTCGATCGCAATCAGGTTGACCAAACGCTTGCCGTCGCGCGAAATAAAATCCAACGCGCCATCGGCTTTTGCACCGATCAAATGATCGTGCGACGAAATCAACGTAACCGCTTCGGCCGCAACGCTGCGCCCGCCGTCGGCCTCATAGCCCTTGGCGAGGAAATACAATTGATAAGTGGAATTGCCGTATTTCGCCAAATCGAGCGGAATCTCCAGCTCGCCTGCCTCATTCGTGGTGTGGTCGCCCAATGGTTCGGAATAACCCTCCTTCGCGAGCAAAGGATCAAAAAAGTGGTAATCGGCGTAACTGCGGAAACTCGGAAAGGCGGGCGTCAACGTTAACGACGCTTCAACACGGCGGTTCTGGGCCGGTGTGCCGAATAAATTCTGCAAACTGAACAACGCTTTTAGCCCATCGGGCTTCACCCAACCTTCCGCCACTTCGCTGGAAAGATGCGCGCTCGCCTTCATGCGATCCGGTAAAAAATCCTTGACCTGTATTGTCGTCGAACCAATTTGCGTCGTGTTCTGCTCGTCCTTAACGATGTAAAGGTTGACGTTCCAAGTACCCGTCGGCGCATTGTCTTGCGTGGTATAGGACACTTCCTCAAAACCCGCCGTACCGAGTTTCAGCTTACGCCGTTCAACGCTCACGCCACGCGGATCAACGATTTCCGCCTCCAATGGAATGCCGTTCAAAGATTTCGCCCAATCGGCAGCGCGCACAATCACCCCAACGTGAAACGCATCGCCCGGCCGATAAATTCCACGGTCGGAAAAAAGATAGGCGCTGAGCTGCCCTGAATCTTTGGCGTTGCGAATACCGCCGATATCAAAACGCGAGTAATCCAAGCGCCGATCGTGCCCATTCAACGGCAAGAAGGAGAGATCTTCGCCCTTGCGCACCACCACCATGGCGGGTGTTTTTTCACGAGTGTAGGCTTCCATTGCGGCAAAATGCGCGCGGCCATCGCGATCGCTGGTTTGCGTTAATAAGCTTTGGCCGTTTTTCCCGATAATTTCGACGCTGGCTTCGGCAACCGCGATTCCGGAATGAATCGATTGCACAAACACATCCTGGCTGCCGTCCAGCGATTTCTTGACCAGCATGCCAAGATCGCTGACCACGACCAAGCGCGTATCGCCGACGCTCGATTCTCCCGTACCCTCCTCGCTTTCGTCGCCTTCGCTTTCCTCATCCGCAGGCACAGCCGCAGCGCCATCGCCGTCATCCTCTTCTAAATCGCCTTCGCTATCGGTGGACTCGGCGGTGGCAGTATTCGCTTTAACTTCCTTCGGCTTATATTTCGACAGCTTCAATAAAAACACACCGCGCTTCCCTGCAGAAGCGGGGCCCAGATATTCGCCGAGATCGACCCCCTCGTAATGGGCTTTGCCGGGCTCGTTTTCCGGAAATAACTGCTGTTTCACAAAACGCTCGGTGATGTGGTCGGCATCCAAGGCTCCCAGCTGCGGGTGGGAATAGGTTCCGTAATTCATCGTTACTAAGTGCTGCAATTGGTCCGGCAGCACGCGGGCGATTTCAAGCTCCATGCCCGGCACATTGCGCGCAAGGATCGAAACACGCCGATCGCCGTTCAAAGACAGCAATGCGCCATCGGCCATAAAGCGCAGCACGCTGGGATACTCCGGCACCTGGACGACATGAATCGCCGCTTTGCCAAGCACATACCCCCCGAACGACTTTAAACCTTTGGCCACCTTTACAAATACATATTGCCCCGGTTCAGCTCGGTACTTAAAACTTTGCGTTTGCGCTGAGTCGCGCTCCGCAGGCACCGCATCCAAATTTAACTTTTGGGACTTTTGCAAAATATCATCGCCAATTTCCGATTCGCTCCAAGCGTAGGTTTCCGCACGCTGCGCTTCCGGCGTTTTGGGGTTGAATTTCGGCAATACATAGGCAGATACCGCTTTTGCCATATCGCGCTCGCCCACCGCTTGCGACGCTTCCAGCACCAACACTTGTTCCGGCTCAAATCGCTCGTTATCCACCAGAACCGCGCTCACATCATCGATATGCAGACTGTAAAGCCCAGGGACAATCACGGCGCCTTCGATTTTCGCGGCGGTCGCGGGGCCGCCGCGAGCGGCATGCAAACCCTTATCAAGCGTAACCAACAGCTTAGTATCATCGGGCGGAACCGCCAGCTGTTCGGAATGGATAAACGCATTGAGTTTGTGTTCATCGTAATTAACGACAAAGCTCTTCGGCTTTTCCACCGGCAGCATCTTCTCCATGCGCAAGCTAATGCTTTTTTCGAAATCAACCGTATCGACCGGATGGCTGAAATGAACGTGAATCACGGCTTTTTTGGTTACGGCATTGTCGGGGTCTTGATAAAACTCGCTTTTCGCGATTTTTGCCTCAAATGCAGCGGTATCAAAATCAAACCGATTCTTGGCCACCAACACGTGCTCGGCAAAAACCTGCGCCTTATCGAAGGTCACGGAATATTTCTGCCCAATCGGCCAATCCTCGGTGGGTTGGAATTCCAACTCGCGATCGTCAATCCAGGTCCATTGTCCCGCGATGGCAGGTGCTACCTGGATGCCCTCGCTCACTTCCTTTCCGACCAGAGCAATCGGCGCTACTGAGCCTGAAAAACGTAAGCGCAACGCATGCACATGAGTCGGATTGACCGTGTAATCGGTCACCGCCGGGGCGTTTACGACGAAAGTGATGAGCTTGGGCTCAATCGGTTTAGGGCGCGACAAATACCACTGATACCCAAAAAACGCACCAATGACCAAGCCGATTACGCCAACCAGGCCTCCACCAAAACGCAGTGGATGCTGACGCATCCACACCGAACCATTTTTAAGTCGGGTGCCGGTGGCATTGAGCCAGCCAGGCGCTTGCCAGGAAACGCGCCCGACAATCGGGGCTAATAACCAACCGAGCGCGGCCAGGACCCCACGCACAATTGCGCTAAGCCACCGCGCTAAGAGCCAGGGCAAGTTTAGGATAAACCGTAGCAGACCCATCCGCCGACCTCACAGTGAATGTTTAAATTTGGGCAATGAATTCGCGCGTAGCCGCTGCAATATCCGGACTATCCAAAGCAAAGCGCAATGTCGCCTGGACCAACCCAATTTTGCTACCGCAATCGTAACGCGTGCCGTGAAACCGATAGGCCAATACGCGCTGCTCTTTCAATAAAGCGTCAATCGCGTCGGTTAGCTGGATTTCACCGCCCGCGCCCGGTTTGGTTTGCTCCAGCAATTGAAAAATGCGCGCCGGCAACACGTAGCGGCCGACGATAGCGAGATTCGACGGGGCAACCTCCGGTTTCGGCTTTTCAACCATGCGTTGAATTAAGGCGGCGCGTTCGGACACTGGGGTTGCGGCCACAATCCCGTACTTGTGCGTTTGGTCGCGCGGCACTTCCTCAACCGCAATCACGCCGGCATTCTCAGCGTTCGCCAATTCCGCCATTTGTCGCAACGCACCGGGGCCGCGATTCCACATCAAATCGTCCGCAAGAACAACACCAAACGGTTCGTCGCCAACCACCGATTTCGCGCACAGCACGGCATGCCCTAGGCCCAGCGCTTCCGGTTGCGTGACGAAAATACAGCGCACGTGCGAAGGAAGAACATTTTGTACTATAGATAGCAGTTCGTTTTTTCCCGATTGTTGCAGCTTTGCTTCAAGCTCATACGCTTTATCGAAATAATCGGCAATCGCATGTTTATAGCGGTTGGTGACGAAAATCAGCGTATCGGCCCCGGCATCGACCGCCTCGTCCACGGCGTATTGGATCAAGGGACGATCGAGAACCGGCAGCATTTCCTTTGCCACCGTTTTGGTGGCCGGCAAAAACCGCGTACCTAGCCCGGCAACGGGAAACACCACTTTACGCAACGCCTGACTCATTCATTAATCCTTATATTTGAGTACGATGAATCGGCACAACCTCGGCTTCCGTCGAGGTGCGCCAGGCAAACTCCGGCAATAACCCGGAAATGCAACGGTGCAGCACATCCTCGTCGTAGTCGCGTACCGCGAGCGCTGCTTTGGTCAATTGCATATTCAGCATCTCCCAAGACATCACGCGGGGTTGCGCCAAGAATATTTTTTTATGGACCGTACTTTGATAATTTTCCAAAGGATGGAATAATTCTTCGAACAGCTTCTCGCCCGGCCGCAAACCGGTATACACGATGGACACATCGCGCCCAGGGACTTTATTCGCCAGCAGAATCATTTGCTCCGCCAAGTAACGGATTAATATCGGCTCTCCCATATCCAAAGCGAAAATCTCGCCGCCCTGCCCCAACACGGCGGCCTGCAGGATCAATTGGCAGGCTTCCGGTATGGTCATGAAATAACGCGACATCTCCGGATGCGTGACGGTAACCGGCCCGCCGTTGCGGATCTGTTCGCGAAATAAGGGCACAACCGAACCGGCCGAATCCAACACGTTGCCGAATCGAACCGTAATGAAATGCGTGCGCGATTTGGCGGCAAAATTTTGGCAGAAAATCTCCGCTATGCGTTTGCTCGCGCCCATTACGCTCGTTGGATTGACGGCTTTATCCGTTGAGATCAGGACAAAACTGCTCACACCATGCCGATCGGCGCATTGGGCAAGCACTTGAGTGCCGATCACATTGTTGCGCACCGCTTCACGCAGTTGATTTTGCAACAGCGGCACGTGTTTAAACGCGGCCGCGTGGAATATCACCTGCGGTTTTTGGCTTATGCAAACGCGCTCGCAAGTCGCAGCATCAACGCAGTCGCCCAATACGGCATTGAACAGCAATTCGGGAAATTCCCGCCGCAGCTCTTGCTCAATTCGATACAAATTGTATTCACTGAGCTCAAGCACGGTCAGCGACTCCACGCCCAAGCGCGCCACTTGACGGCACAACTCCGCGCCAATCGAACCGCCGCCGCCGGTTACCAATACTCGTTTACCCGACAAACCGGTGCGGATCGCGGTCCAGTCGAGCGTGACCGGATCACGCCCCAACAAGTCCTCGATCGCGACCTCTTTAAGCTCGTTAAAACTCGAGCGCCCGGCAACCACGTCAGCCAGGCGCGGCACCGTACGAAAAGGAACGCCCGTACTCTCGCACAATTCCACTGCACGGCGCATTTGTTGATTGCTGGCCGTAGGCATGGCAATCAACACCATTTCCGCCGCGACCTCTCGGGTCAACTCGGGCAACCGCTCGATGGTGCCGAGCACGGGAATGTTCTGCACCCGGGCTCCGCGCAACGCCAAATTATCATCAAGCAAACCCACTGGGCGATAGCGGTTTTCACGCAGCAATTCGCGTATCAACGCCTCCCCGGCCCGGCCAGCACCAAGCACCAGCACGCGCTGGCTTGGCGTGCGCTGATAGAAATCCAGACGGCTGTCTTTCCAGTAACGATAAAGCAGGCGCGGCACACCAAGAAATACCACTAACACCGCCGGATAGATCATCAGTACCGAACGCGGCACCGTGTTTAGGCGATTGTACAAAAATAACGCAATGGCAATTGCCAACGCGCCAAGCACACCGGCGCGTAAAATATTCCACAAATCCGGTAAGCTCGCGAAACGCCAAAGACCTTTATATAGGCCAATCCACCAAAGCACCGAGCCTTGCGCCAGCAGCACAAAGCCGATCTCCGGAGAAAGCCAGGTCAGCTCGAGCTGCCCAGGCAGTAGGCTGTAACGCAGCCCGTTGGCCGCCAACCAGGCAACCCAAACCATGGCAAGATCGTGCAGGACCACCGCCAGGCGCGGATGAATAATGGCGATCAATTTACGTATTGGCATGGCTGTAGCGAGATTTCACCGTCGAATAACACCAATTCTTTCCGAACAACCAGACCAAAAGCGCTGCTGTATATACCACAACGGCCCAACCATAACCCGATTGTGGCATCTGTTTCACCGAATCAAGCGGTGCCCGATTGACCCAATACAGGATTGGAATGACGATTGCGAAATTCCACGCCATATACCAGGCCACCACTTGGCTGTGCGACATTCCACAACGCGCCATCCATTGATACAAATGCTCGCGATGTGCACTATACCAGCGCTTTCCGCGCAATAGTCGTGACAGCAACGTACACGTGGCATCAACAACAAATGCTGAACAAGCGATGATCCCGCTTGCGCGCGCACCACCCGCCTCAGCCCCCATCTGCACAATCACCGCCAGCGCAATCAAAAGTCCCAATGCGCCGCTACCAACATCGCCCATAAAAATCTGCGCACGTGGAAAATTGAAGGGTAAAAATCCCAGCGTTGCCGCACCCAGCATCCAAAGCCACCACATTTCCTGGGATTTAACGTAAGCCGAATAACCACAAATTGCACCGAGCGCAAAAAACACAAAAACGGCTTGGCACGCCAACAGCCCGTTAATGCCATCCATGAAATTGTGCAAATTAATCGACCAAACCATGAGCAACACACCAAACCCATAGGCAAGAAAAAAAACGGTCGGTGTGAATGGTGTGGTATTTAACGGATGTACAAACCCAATTTGCCAGCTTGATAACTTAAAACCGAGTGGCAACAAAAGCCAGAAAGCCGCACTGAAATGCACCAAAATACGAATCCAAGCACTTAACGGACGGTGATCATCAATCCACCCGACGAGAGCCACAGCCAGCAGTGCCGATGCGCTGGCAAATGCCTGTTTTGGATAAGAGAAAAGCAATGGGCCGCAAAAAAAAATCAATACTGCGACCACCAACCCGATGCCGCCGCCACGGGCCGTTGCTTTTGAGTGAGACCGGCGTCGCCCCGGTTGATCGATTAATCGGCGCTTTTGCGCGTAACGAATGCTTAAAAAAGTGACGAAAGCCGACACTAAAAAGCTCGCCGCTAAAACCAGGTAATCGTTCAAATCGGTATCGGCGTACAACCCTTCGTTCATTTCAGAAAATCCCGCACTACTCGCCCGTTACGCCGTGAATCGGGCGCACCGAGCCCCAGGTCTTACAACTAGGGCATTGCCAATGATGGGCCTTTGCGCCAAATCCGCATTTGCTACAACGATACAAAGCCTGGCCGGAAAGCATTTTCTTGGTTAAATCACGCAGGATCAGGAAAGTTTCCTTGGCTTCTCCGGTTGCCTTATCAAGGCTTGCGTCAATCAACGCCATCAAGCCGCGCACCGAAGGGCGCAGGCGCAGTTGCTGTGTTAAGAAATCAATCGCGACCTGTTCGCCTTGGGTATTGTTGTAGATACGCGTTAACGCAAGAACCGGGGAAATTCCTTGATAGCGCGCGATCGTATCGCGCAGAAAACGTTCGGCGCGTTGCATCTGGTCTGAGTTCTCGTAGCACTTGAGCAATGGCGGGAGAATTTCCGGAACGAAATCCACATCACGCGCCGCCACCGCTTCAAACGCCTGCACCGCTTCCTCAAAATCGGAAGCGTCCGCGGCAATATGCCCTTGTAGAATGCTGGCGCGCACGCAATCGGGCTCGCTTGCAAATGCTTGCGCCAAGTATTCCAGTGCCAACGCCAAGGCTTTGTCGGCACGCGAGCGTTCAGCCAATTCGCAATAGAATTGCGCGATGATCGCAGCTTGCGATTCGTCGCTGGTTTGCTCCAAACGCCGCGCGTGTTCGATCGCTTTATGCCAATCGCGTTCGTGTTGATAAATGGCGATCAAGTGCTTGAGCGCCGATGGTACCTGCGCGTCCATCGCAACAAGATCGGTAAATAAGGTTTCCGCACGGTCGAGTAAGCCGGCGCGCATATAGTCTTCGCCGAGCTCCAGCAACGCTATGGTCTTCTCTGCATCGGAAAGATTGGGGCGAGCAATCAAATGTTGGTGTACGCGAATAGCGCGGTCCACCTCACCGCGACGTCGAAATAAAATACCGAGCGCCAGGTGTGTTTCAACCGTATCGCGATTGTATTCGGCAAGTTTAAGAAACACTTCAATCGCTTTGTCCGGCTGCTCATTCAACAAATAGTTCAGCCCACGAAAGTAATTTGACGACAACTCGTTGACACGGGCGCCACTGGACCTTTCGCTACGGCGCCGTGCGGCATACCAGCCGGAAAAAGCCGCTACCGGTAATAACAGAGCCAGTAACGTCGGGGCAAACGTGGAGAACGAACTCATGCCGGGGGCGGTTCGGGTACCAAGGCGGCGGCGCCAGCTTGGTCTCGATGGCTGCTTAGTCGGCGCAAGCGGCGGCGCAAACGCAGCACAATGCCGAAATACAAGATAAGCCCGCCGATGATCCAGCCTGCAAGCAACGCCGACAATAGTGCAGCGCCCTTAGGGAGCGCGACATTGGCCCAATAAAAATCGAGAGTGATGATCTCGTTGTTAAGAGCACCAAATACGATGCCGAGCATCGTAAATAGTAAGATCAAAATAAGGAAGGCGAAGCGCATGGATGGTGGGCCCGGGGAAATTGGCAAACTTATCGCAAACCGTTCGCTTTAGATAATTCGCTTTAGATAAATAGTAAAACTGGATACGCCTATTCTTAACCGTTGTGGGTGAGCGATAAATTGACTCGCTCGCGCAATTCCTTGCCGGGCTTGAAATGCGGTACGTGTTTACCGGGTAACGCAACGGCACTTCCCGTTTTGGGGTTGCGACCCATCCGCGGCGGGCGAAAATGCAACGAAAAACTACCGAAACCGCGAATCTCGATACGCTCGCCCTTTGCCAGGGCTTGGCTCATTTGTTCCAACACGCTTTTCACTGCCATCTCGACGTCGTTAAACGCCAGGTGCTTTTGCCGGATGGCCAGTGCTTCGATCAGCTCTGACTTGGTCATGAATTACGAATCCGCGATCTGACAGGTCTTTAGTTATTGGTCGGTACTAGCGTGTTATGCGCCAAGCCCGCCCGCTCTACTACCAACTTCCCTGCGGTTCAATCAAAACCGCAGGGAAGGTTTGTATGCGCTACTACTCGGATTTGCCCATTTGTTCTTTTAACAAAGCACCCAATTTGGTCGTAGCGCCGGAGCTGGATTGATAGTCGTCCAACACCGACTGCAACTCCTCTTCGTCCTTGGCGCGAATCGACAACTGCAGCAAACGCCCTTTGCGGTCCATACCGATGTATTTCGCTTCCACTTTATCGCCGACCTTTAACACCGTCGTGGCGTCCTCCAGGCGATCTTTGGAGATATCGGAAACGCGCAGATAACCCTCTACGCCCTCGGCGATATCAATCGTCGCACCCTTGGCATCGACTTCGCGCACCGTGCCGTTGATGATGCTACCGCGCGGGTGGGCAGCCATGAACTGGCCGAACGGATCTTGCTCCAATTGCTTAATGCCAAGCGAAATGCGCTCGCGCTCCGGATCAACCGCCAGCACCACCGCCTCAACGGTGTCGCCCTTCTTGAAGTTGCGCACCAGCTCCTCACCGGTGGTCTGCCAGGAGATATCGGACAGATGCACCAAGCCGTCGATGCCGCCATCCAGGCCAACGAAGATACCGAAATCGGTAATCGACTTAATTTGGCCGGAAACGCGGTCGTTCTTCTTATGAATTGCGGCAAACGCCTCCCACGGATTGGCATGCGTTTGTTTAATACCAAGCGAAATGCGGCGGCGCTCTTCATCGACATCAAGGATCATCACCTCAACATCATCGCCAACCTGCACCATTTTGCCTGGGTTGACGTTCTTGTTGGTCCAATCCATTTCGGAAACGTGCACCAAGCCCTCAACGCCAGGTTCAAGTTCAACGAAGCAGCCGTAATCGGTGACATTGGAAATTTTACCGAACAAGCGCGAATTCGCCGGATAGCGGCGCGCGATGTTGACCCACGGATCTTCGCCTAACTGTTTCAAGCCGAGACTGACACGGTTGCGTTCGCGATCGAAACGCAACACCCGTACATCCAGCTCATCACCCACGTTGACCACCTCGGACGGATGGCGCACGCGCTTCCACGCCATATCGGTGATGTGCAGCAATCCATCAATACCGCCAAGATCAACGAACGCGCCGTAATCGGTAAGGTTTTTAACCACACCTTTAACCACCGCGTTCTCTTGCAGGCGATCGAGCATTTGCTCGCGCTCCACGGAGAATTCACTTTCGACCACCGCGCGACGCGAAACCACCACGTTATTGCGTTTGCGATCAAGTTTGATGATCTTGAATTCGAGTTCTTTACCTTCCAGATAAACCGGGTCGCGTACGGGACGCACGTCGACCAACGATCCTGGGAGGAAGGCGCGCACGTCTTTGATATCGACGGTGAAGCCGCCTTTGACCTTGCCGGAAATTCTACCAATAACCGTTGCATTGGCTTGCTGCGCGGCCTCAAGCTCATCCCACACCAGTGAGCGTTTCGCTTTCTCGCGCGACAGCCGAGTTTCGCCGAAACCATCTTCTAACGAATCGAGAGCGACTTTAACTTCGTCACCGATCTTAACTTCGATTTCGCCGCTTTCATTGAAGAACTGCTCGATCGGGATAATGCCTTCGGACTTCAACCCGGCATTGATAACCACCACATCGGGACGGATTTCTACAACGATACCGGAGACGATCGTCCCAGGCTTAAGCTTGGCGAAAAGGGTTTGGCTTTGTTCAAATAATTCGGCGAAACTTTCGGTCATGTTAATTCCAAAGTATACGGGGCATCATTTAGCGCAAAGTTTAAAGTTTGAGCGTAAATGCGACCCACCGGTTGTGGCACGATTCTTCATCGCACCGTTGCTATTCCCCGCACGGATCGTGCAGGACCATTTCCCTTTGCTTGATTTAAGCAGCGATTAACCCGACTGAACCAAGGCCAAGACCTGGTCAACGACCGCGCTAATCGCCACACCGGTGGTATCGATCAATACCGCATCGACTGCGGGCTTGAGCGGGGCCACCGTGCGCTGCGCATCGCGTTCGTCGCGTGCCTGAATTTCACGCAAAAGGTTGGTAAGTATAACCTCCAACCCCTTTCCTTTCAACTGCTTATATCGCCTTTGCGCGCGTTCCTCGGCGCTCGCCGTTAGAAACACCTTCCAGCGGGCATCTGGGAAGATAACGGTGCCCATATCACGCCCGTCGGCAACCAAGCCCGGCGCCTGTCGAAATAGGCGTTGTTTCTGCAATAAAGCGGTGCGCACCGCGGGAATTGCCGCAATGGCAGAAGCCGCCGCGGCGCAGGTTTCGGTGCGTAATTCGGCCGACACATCGGCGCCATTGACAAAAACGTGGGTTTCCCCGTCGGAATGGCTGCGAAAATCGATTTGAGTGGACTGTGCTACCCGGGTTAATGCATCGGCATCGGAAAAATCGATGCCTTCGACACTGGCCGCATAACCCACCGCCCGATATAACGCCCCCGAGTCCAAAAAATGCCACCCTAGGCGTTGCGCCACGGCTAGGCTGATGGTGCCCTTACCCGAACCAGAGGGGCCATCGATCGTGAGCACGGGAGCTTTATTAGCGTTAAGCGAGCTTAATTGGGAATGAGACGGCATGGGGCAGCCTTGCAACAAACAAGCGTGAAGTGTACCAAGCTGCACCTAAACTTGCGCACCAGAGTTATCTCGGTCTGTGAGGCTCACGTGCGAGAGTTAGAGCTTATGGATGAGTGAAAATCCACCCTATATTTCAAAAATGTCCATACCCACCATTTGCGCCAGTTCGATAAAACCGGGAAATGAGGTCGCTACATTTTTGCAATCGGTAATTTGTACTCGGTTTTCGGAAATGGAGCCCGCTATTGCAAAGCTCATGGCGCAGCGATGGTCGCCTGCGCAATCGACAATCCCACCCTGCACTCGGCTCCCATAAATAATTGCGCCATCGGGTTTCTCTTCGACATGCACGCGAAGCGCTCGCAATCCTTTAGCCATTACCGCAATCCGGTCCGATTCTTTTACGCGCAATTCCGCAGCGCCGCGGATTACGGTAACGCCGACCGCAGCGGCAGCGGCTACGAAAAAAACCGGGAACTCATCGATCATATCGGCCACGCATTCGGTTGGAACCTCGATGCCGCGCAATCGCGCGTAACGAACATTGATGTCGGCAATCGGCTCACCGTTGCATTGACGCGGGTTTTCGATAGTGATGTCGGCGCCCATCGCCTTAAGCACGGTTAGTAAAGCAATTCGCCGTGGATTGATACCCACATCGCGCAATAGCAGTTCTGAGTCAGGCACTATGCTTGCCGCTACAATAAAAAAAGCGGCCGAGGAAAAATCGCCGGGAATAAAAATATCGGCGCCGCGCAAACCATAACCACCGGAAAGCCAGGCCGACCCAGCCGAAAACAGCACCGGCCAACCGAGCGAATTCAGCATCCGTTCGGTGTAATCGCGTGTTGGAATTGGTTCGTGCACGCGAGTTTCGCCCTGCGCATACAAAGTGGCCAACAAGATCGCCGATTTCACCTGTGCGCTGGCGAGCGGCATCGTGTAGTGGATTCCTCTAAGGGATTGCCCTCCCTTAACCTGCAACGGCGGCAGATCATCAGCCGCGGCGGTAATTTTGGCGCCCATGGCGGTCAGCGGTTCAATCACTCGCCGCATCGGGCGGCGTGACAGAGATTCATCGCCGATTAGCACGCTATCGAATGACTGTCCGCTCAACAAGCCGACCAATAATCGCATCGCGGTCCCGGCGTTACCGCAATCGATCGGCCGCGTTGGCTGTGCTAGCCCATGCAAACCGACCCCGTGCACAACCCGTTTGTTCACAACCGGTGTTTCGATGCGAACACCCATCGCCGCAAACGCCACTTCCATGGCGTGCGTATCGGCACTTTCAAGAAACCCGTCAATCTCGGAACGCCCGGTTGCTACAGCGCTAAGCAGGATGGCGCGGTGCGAAATCGACTTATCGCCCGGCACAAACATCTCTCCGCGCAACGGACCGCTTAAGGAGCTCAAATAGCTTATGGGCGAAGTGGATGACGCCAATTAATTCACCCTCGCAGCTTAGTTGGGTTAAATCACCCGTACGGCAAGAATGCCATCAATCGCCGCTATCGCCTCCTCAGCCGAGCGCGGCACCGTCGAGTCCACGTCCAGCAAACTATAAGCCAAATCGCCTAATGATGCATTATGCATCTGTGAAATATTTAACCCTGAGCTTCCAAGCACGTTCGACAGCTGGCCGATCATGTTCGGCCGGTTGAGGTTGGCGACGCAAATCCGGCTAACGCCGGAGCGCGCCATGCGTGTATTCGGGAAATTAACCGCATTGTGGATATTGCCGTGCTCCAGAAAATCGCGCAGTTGGTCGACCACCATCAAGGCGCAGTTTTCCTCCGCTTCGGCCGTTGAGGCGCCAAGGTGCGGCAGCGCGATCACCCGCTCATGCCCCAATAATTCCGCGCCGGGGAAATCAGTCACGTAATGACCGATACGACCATCACTTAAACCTTGCTCTAACGCGACGGCGTCGACAATGCCTTCCCGCGCGAAATTGAGGATCACCACCCCGGGACGGGCAACCCCCAGCGCGGCGCTGCCAAATATTCCACGAGTTGCCTCGTTCAACGGCACATGAAAACTAATGAAATCGGCTGCGGCATACAGTTCATTCAACGAGCCGGCTTTCACCACATCGGCCGACAATTGCCAGGCGCCTTCCACCGTCATATGCGGATCGAAACCGAACACGCGCATGCCGAGCCCGCGTGCTGCGTTGGCAACCTTCACACCGATAGCACCTAAACCAACCACACCAAGTGTCTTTCCCGAAAGCTCCGACCCGACAAACCGTTTCTTTTCAGCCTCAACGCGTTGGTGCAGGTCCTCGTTGGGTTTTAATTCGGCGATGAAACGCAAAGCGTTATCCAAATGCCGCGCCGCGATTAACATACCGGCAACGACCAATTCCTTAACCGCATTGGCATTGGCGCCCGGTGCGTTAAATACCGGTACACCGCGTTGCGATAAGGCAGCCACGGGTATGTTGTTAACCCCGGCGCCGGCCCGCGCAATCGCTTTTACCGTTGGCGCAATGGCACGTTTGTGCATATCGGCAGAACGCACCAAAATTGCGTCGGGATCGATCATGTCGTCGGCGATGCTGTAAAGCCCCACCGGTAAGCGGTTGAGACCGTTTTTTGAAATGCTATTTAAAGTTTGGATTTTGAACATGGGGCTTCTCAGTTGGCGGTGGGTTAAAAACCCACCGGCTCTCTTCAACCATTGCGTTGCGCAAAATCGCGCATAAACTCGACCAACGCCTTGACACCATCCAACGGTATCGCGTTATAAAGACTGGCGCGCATACCACCCAACGCACGGTGCCCTTTTAACGCCAACAAACCCGCCGCTTCCGATTCTTTTAGAAACGCTGCATCCAGCTCTTCGCGCGGCAAAAAGAACGGAACATTCATCCAGGAACGAGCTGATTTTTCGACATCGTTGCGATAAAAACCCGAAGCATCGATATATCCGTACAGCAACTCAGCCTTGGCCCGATTTTGCGCCTCCATTGCAGGAACCCCACCGTTGGCTTTTAACCATTTAAATATCAATCCGGCGAGATACCAAGAGAAGGTCGGCGGCGTATTCAGCATCGAACCGTTCGCCGCGTGCGCCGCGTAATTAAAAATTTGCGGCATGTCTTTCGGGCAACGCTCCAATAAATCCTCACGCACGATCACCACCACCAAACCGGATGGCCCGATGTTTTTTTGCGCTCCGGCGTAAATCAGACCAAAACGCGAAACATCGACCGGACGCGATAAGATATTCGACGACATGTCGGCCACCAACGGCACAGCGCCGGTATCCGGTGCATAATGGAATTCCACGCCATGAATGGTCTCATTCGCCGCATAATGGACATACGCCGCATCGGCTTTTAGGTTCCATTCGGCCATTGGCGGCAGCTTGGAAAAGCCGCTGGCCTGGCCCGTGGCTGCGATGTTCACCTTGGCAACGGTAGCCGCCTCTTTCGCCGCTTTCTCGCTCCAATGGCCGGTGACGATGTAGTCCACCGTCTGCTCGCGCCGCGCGAGGTTCATCGGAATTTCGGCAAACTGCTGCGTCGCCCCGCCTTGCAAGAATAGGACTTTATAGTTTTGTGGAATATTCATCAATTCGCGCAGATCGCGTTCGGCCTCTTCGGCCACGGCGATGAAATCTTTGCCGCGATGGCTTAATTCCATTACCGATGCGCGCGCTTTACCCCATTCGAGCATTTCTGCTTGAGCTTGACGCAGCACGGGCTCCGGTAACGCCGCGGGACCGGCGCTGAAGTTATAGGCTCGACTCACGGGATTCCTCCATCATGTTTGGCGAAGACCATTATGCCGCACCGCAGCATAATGACAACCCCATCCATCAATTTGCAAGTTTCACTTTACTGGCGATAGGAAGAGCTCACCCATCAACTCCGCTGCGCTGAAGACGAACGGAAAATTTGCAGCGCTATGCTCGAGGAACTTAAAGAGACCGTTCGTGGTACGCAAAGTCGACCCATGCCCGGCTTTCCTCAAAACATCAGTTATGGTGTTAAATAGGGTCCTTGAGGAAATCAAAACATGTCGATCGATCGCATCTCCAAAATCCGTTCTTCCGAAATCATCCCAGAATCGATCTATCAGCGTCGCCGCGAATTGATTCGTGCATTCGGACTTGGTATCCCGGCGCTTTTAACCGGTTGCTCAACGGGCAGCTCCGATGCCAGCACCACTGCCGCCGATACCACTCCCATCACAGGCAATGCCCTCACTACAACACGCAATGATGAATTCCAAACCGACGAAACCGTCACCAGTTACAAAGACCTCACCCATTACAACAACTACTACGAATTCGGCACCGACAAGGCCGACCCAGCGCGCAATTCTTCGCAATTCCAGGCGCACCCCTGGGCGGTGGAAATCCGCGGTCTAGCGGAGGTGACAGGCACGTTCACATTAGAGGATATTTTAAAAAATGTGGGACTGGAGGAGCGTATTTACCGAATGCGTTGTGTCGAAGGCTGGTCGATGGTGATTCCGTGGGTGGGATTCCCGTTGGCTACTTTGTTGCGTCGATTTAAACCACTGGCCAGCGCCAAATATGTCGCGTTCACCACCGTCCATCGCCCATCACAAATGCCAGGATTAGGTTATCCATCCTTGGATTGGCCGTATCGCGAAGGTCTACGCCTCGACGAGGCCATGCACCCTTTAACCATTCTCGCCGTTGGCGTATATGGACACGAATTGCCCAACCAAAATGGCGCGCCATTACGCCTGGTGGTGCCTTGGAAATACGGTTTCAAAGGCATCAAATCCATCGTAAAAATGGAGTTCGTCGAAACCCAGCCGTATACCTCATGGAATGCCGCCACACCGAGCGAATATGGGTTCTATTCCAATGTGAATCCCGAAGTGGACCACCCGCGCTGGACTCAAGGCAGTGAGCGGCGCATCAGCGGCACCGGGTTAAACCTGTTCGCCAGCCGCATCGAGACCAAAAAATTCAATGGCTATGGCGATCAAGTGGCCAACTTGTATGCCGGTATGGATCTGCGCAGATATTTCTGATGCAACACGATTACATAGCCGCAACCAAACCGCT
The DNA here is from genome assembly GCA_964466115.1 of uncultured Rhodanobacteraceae bacterium. Lineage (GTDB taxonomy): Bacteria > Pseudomonadota > Gammaproteobacteria > Xanthomonadales > Rhodanobacteraceae > Pseudolysobacter. The sequence continues at coordinate 80,036 of CAYXMH010000002.1, forward strand.
GGTGTTTCTGCTATGCCTTGCACCGGCGTTGTGGCTGATATGGGATGCGCTCCACAACACGCTCGGTAGCGATCCTGTGGCGCAACTGCAGCACCGCAGCGGGGATTGGGCGCTGCGGTTCCTGTTGCTGACGCTGGCGATAACTCCGCTGCGACGCTTAACCGGTTGGAATAAGTCGGTGCGATATCGCCGGATGCTGGGGTTGTTCGCTTTTTTTTACGCCAGCGGCCATTTGTTCGTGTATTTGGTGATGGATCTTGGCAGCCAATATTGGTCGCAAATTTTTGCCGAAATCGTCAAGCGTCCCTATATCACCGTTGGTTTTACCGCCTGGTTGCTGCTGTTGCCATTGGCGGCGACCTCCACCAAGGCGATGATGAAACGCTTGGGACGCAAGTGGCAACGACTGCATCGCTTGGTTTACCTGATCGCGCCGCTCGGTATCTTGCATTATCTATGGCTGGTGAAATCCGATATTCGCCAACCTTTACTGTACGCTTTGGCCTTTATCGTATTGATGGTATTGCGCCTTAAAAAAAACCAACCCGGCAGCTAATTAGCCTCACTACAAACTTTATTCGCCAGATCGATATATTTTTGCATCGCCTCTTCCGATTTCATGCCTTTTAATTTGGTCCAAGCCTCGTACTTGGCCGTTCCGATAAAATCAAAAAAGCCTGGTTTGGGCCCGGTAACATCGCCTTCGGCAGCCTGTTTATACAACGCGTAAAGTTTCAATAATGAATCATCTTCTGGGCGTTGTGGCAGAGCTTTAACGCTTTGCGCCACCGCTTCGAATTTGGTTTTTAAATCGGACATAAGATTCCCCAAGCCGTGCCGCCCGTATTGCTGCTGCGCGCGCAGGCACGATCGAGAACTTGTATCACGGGCTAAAAAAGCGGTCAACGCAGGTCATGGGCTATACGATAGATAGCAGCCGCACATTGCTGGCATCGGGGAGACGGCTTTTCCTTGGCGCCTAGCCAAGGAAAAGCTGGGGGACGGTTAGATAAATCAGCTTTTGCTCGGACGCTTAAATTGAGCGCTCGCCAACTTGGCATTTTTTCTCGCTGCAAGTTGCGCTTCCTCCAACTCCTTGGCGATATCGCTAAGATCGTCTTTGGTGCGACGCAACCCATCGGTAAAAATTGGAACCCTGGATACCGGTTTTACCTTTAACGATTTGAGTTCACGGCTCAATTCTTCCACCCGCGCCTGCAACTCATTAAGCTCACTGCGGGTGGCAAAGCTGAGTTTGCTAACTGCGGCAGCAACCCGCTCTTCCATCAGATTTTGCAATTGCGCCCAGGTCTCTTGGGTGCGCTCTTTAAATGCGGTCATGCCGGTTTGAACGGCGTTGCGCATCTTGGCGCCCTGATCGGCGGGGAGGTTGCGTGAACTTGGCTTCAGTCCGGTACCTTCCCTGACCAGCCCCTCAAACCATTTGGTACCTTCTTCCTGGGCCTTAACGAAAGCGCCAAGGCCTGCTAACCAGATTTGCTGCGGAGGGCCTATCAACGCTTTGCCAGGAGCAGCGGCCGGCACTTTTTTGGCCGTTGCCGAAACTTTCACTGGTGCTTTATTTGCGGGCGCTTTTGCGGTTGCTTTGGCTTTTATTTTAGTTTTTGCTTTTGTTTTTGCTTTTAACGTTGACTTTGGCATGCTCGTTGCTCCTTACCACGACGGTTTTTGGCGGGAATGGCTTGGCTCAATCGGTTCAGCTCAAAGCGGGCTCACACGGACAAGCGGCCATGGGTGATTTTACCTAGAGTGCGGTTATCCTCAAGTGGTATAAGGCGTAAAGTGATAAAAAAATGCATAAAGAGCCTAAATGAGCGGTAATAAAGAACGATTATGAATGTGGAAATCAACCAAATTGCCCCGAACTTCTCGCTTCCAGCGGATACTGGGAGTGTTTGGACGCTCAACGAGGCCCGCGGCAAGCGGGTACTGCTGGTGTTTTACCCGGGCGACAATACCCCGGTGTGCACGGCCCAGTTATGCGATTACCGCGATGGCATTGATGTTTTTGCCGATATGGGAGTGGAAGTGGTTGGGATTAGCGTCAACAACGCGGCGTCGCATCAAAAATTCAAGGCGAAATACGCACTACCGTTCGTATTATTGACCGACGCCAAGGGGCTGGTCGCGAAAACCTACGGCGCTTGGGGGATATTCGGCATGAAACGGGCCGTATTCCTAATCGACGCAACGGGTTTAGTTCGTTACGCCAAGGTCGAGGCGATTTCGTTATTCCGCCGTCACCGCCAGGAGCTGATCGAGACAATAAACACGCTGACTTAACCGAAATTAAGATCCAGCTGGCGTTTAATTTCAGCCTCGATTTGCGGCTTTAGGAAGCTCAACAAAAACTCCAATGCGACATGAATTTCTATCTCGCCCTCCAGCAGGCGGATTGAGCCTTTGACCCCGGGACGCGCAAAGGTCAAGGTATTCCCCTCCCACGCGCTTTTTACCGAAAACCGCTTTTCGATAGCCAGCGCGGCCCGCTCAACCGCCGCCTTTGCCAATGCTTGGGTCAGTTGGTGCTCACGTCTGAGAATAATGCGGGACATCGATTCGCTGCTTTGACCGTGATCGGGCTTAAGGGACGCTGCTTCGGTTGCCGTTGCTTTGCTATGATGCCTGAAATGAACCGCACACGGGTCGATTAAGGGGAAACCAACCTTGCGTTTACCGATCGTCGCATTGCTGATCTCGTTAAGTACGCCCGCGTTAAGCGCGCAAATCACCGGACGCATTGAGCTTTATGCCGACGGTAAGGCCTTGCGCGCGGAAGAGACGCAAGATGCCATTGTGTATTTCCGCCCTAAGGAACCGCCAACAGTCACCGCAGCCAAGGCGCCTTACCTGATGAGTACGCGGCGTAAACAATTTGCGCCACGCGTATTAGCCATTACCGTAGGCAGCTCCATCCGCTTCCCCAATGAAGACCCCATTTTGCACAACGCATTTTCAAGCTCGAAGGACAACGCGTTTGATGTTGGGCTCTATGGGCAAGGCGAAGGCCAGCTGATCACTTTTAACCATGCGGGTTATGTGCGGGTTTATTGCAATGTCCACCATTCCATGATTGGACATATTTTGGTTCTGGACACCCCCTATTTCGGCAGACCCGACAGCACCGGCAACTTTACACTGGCCGATGTGCCATCCGTACCGGGCGATTTGGTCATCTGGCACGAACGCGCGACACCCTGGCATATTACGTTCACCCCCGACGAGAGCAACCTCCCCGCCCCGGTGCGGCTTGAGGTCAACCAACGCCGCGTCGCCCCGCACATGAATAAATTCGGTAAACCGTATGGCCGAGGAAACGATGCCGACTACTAATCCCCAACCGACGAATCGCCGCGGCTTCGGTATGCCGTTGGCGATCAAGTTTTTTTTAACCTCGGCGCTCCTCATTGCATTGGCGGTGGGCGCGGCGATCGTCGCCACCTATGTAAAAGGCGGGCAAATTGCCGCGCGCGCGGTCGATCGCGCGTTGGCCACCAGTGCAGCGGTGCAAAAGGAGTTCGAGCAGAGCCGGCTCGACAATCTGCAGCTGATCGTGCAACTGATTGCCGCGGATCAAAGCGTAGTGAAATACGTATCCGGCGCCACCGATTCCAGCAGCAATTTACCGGGTTTAAGCGATGGCAATGCCCCCGATACCAAATCGATACCCGACTTACTGAAAGAGCGCCAAGCGCAATACAGCTTTGACCTTGGCATGGTCATGGATGCAAAAGGCAACGTGTTGGGGCGCAGCGATCAAACCGAAGCATTTCAGGAATCGTTCGCCAACGACCCGTTGGTGCGCCCTGCGATCGCCAAGGCGGCGCCATTCAGTGGATATTGGCGCCAAGGCGCGAGGCTTTACTTCGCCGCCGTGATGCCGTTGCAGCAGGATCAAAACCTGGTGGGGTTTTTGTTGTTGGCGCAGAGCGTCAATGACGAATTAAGCCGCAAAGTGGCGAAAGTCAGCGGTGCGCAAATCGCGTACTGGTTACCGACGAATAAGGAACTGACGCTGGCGGCAAGCTCATTGGACGAATCCGCGACAAAAGCGCTGAAAGAAACGCTGAGCATACACGTCGGCGAGTTTCTGCCATTGATTCAATCCGGGAAGTCGATGTCGCATATCCCGTTGATGTTTGCCAATCAAAATTGGGTGGCCGAGTTGGTGCCGACCGCCGCCGAGGGCGAAGGCAGCCTCGGAGCCGTGCTGTCGCTCACCTCGACCGACACCATCCTGGCGGGGTATCGCGATATTCTCAATTGGGTCCTATTGGCCGGTTTGATCTCGATGGCGGTGGCATTATTGCTGTCTTATCTGTTATCGAAAGGCATCCTACGCCCGGTGCGGGCGATGGCGCTGGCGGCTGAACAGGCGGCGGCGGGCAATTACCAAACGCGCCTGGGCCTGCGCGGCGGCGATGAATTAGCACGCCTTTCACGCGCGTTTGACTCTCTGCTATCGGACTTGCGCGAAAAAAGCGATATGGAAGGCTACGTCGGCAATCTGGCGCGCTTCCTGCCCGACCCCGCAAAAACGGACGTGCGCGATGCGCCTGCAATTCCCGCCATTCCCGCAACACCGCAGCGCGAACCATTGGTGGTGATGGGACTCGAGTTTCGATCGTTGGCCAAGCTGCCCGCTGAGCAGAGCACCGATGCTGCAATGGCAAGTTTTACTGCGGTATTGGCCCTGGTAACCGACGCCGCACGCGAGTTTGACGCCCACTCGCGCGCACTAACGGCGGGGCAATTCATTATCGGCGTTGCGGGTGAGGACCGGCTATTGGCGTCGCTGCACCTGCTTGCCCGAATTTTCGAGTTAACGCGAATGGCGCATTTTTCAGAGCCGGCCGTCGCCATAGCCAGCGGCGAGGTGTTGCAAGCGCATGCTCGCCAATCGGGTCAGTTGCATCGCGTATCGCTTGGAACGGCATTGGCACAACTCGATCGCTTATTGCCCGAAGCGGCGTCGGGGCAAATTTTGTTGACTCGCAACGCGGGTGAGGAGTTAAAACAGACGCTCGGTGCCGCCTGTTTGCAGGTCGCAACGGGACACCTTAGCGGTAAACGCTATTTCGCATTGGCCGAGGCCAGCTTAACCAATTTGCCGAAACTGCAACGCGCTGCCGCAACGCAAATCGCGCCAGCCAAAGTCAGCTCGACGCAAAGCCCCGCGATTACCAGTCGCAATCCAACCGCGCTGAGTCTCGGCGATGTCCTCGGGGGCCGCTTCCAGATCTTATCCATGCTGGGATCGGGCGGCATGGGGGTTGTTTACAAAGCGCAGGATTTAGAGCTCGATGATGTGGTTGCGTTGAAAATGCTAAAACCCAGTTTGATGATGGACGGCGAGAACCTCGATCGCTTGAAAAGCGAAATCAAGCTGGCGCGCCGCATCACCCATCCGAATGTGCTGCGCACGTTTGATTTTGGCGAAATCGATGGTCGGCCGTATCTATCGATGGAATACGTGCGCGGTATGACGTTGCGCTATTTATTGAGCGAGACCGATCGCATCCCCTATTCCGCCGGACTTCGCATCGCACGGCAATTGTGCGCCGGGTTAAGCGCAGCGCACGAAGTCGGTGTACTGCATCGCGATATCAAACCGGAAAACCTGATTCTCGAATCAAACGGCAACGCCAAGCTGATGGATTTTGGCATCGCACGCCCTATTCAACGCAACACCCCCGGGCACACCCAGCCGGGCACGTTTCTCGGAACCCCGAATTACTCGGCCCCCGAGCAATTGGCCGGCGAGGAAGTGGATCAGCGCGCCGATATTTATTCTTGCGGTGTGCTGATGTGCGAGATGTTTTGCGGGAAATTGCCGTTTTCGGGTAGCAATACGATGGAAATTTATATGGCCCAGTTGCAGCAAGCGCCGATTCGTCCGTCCGAGTACTGGCCTGAGATTCCGCCGGCGTTGGAGGCGATGATCTTGCGCTGCCTGGAGAAAAACCCCACCGACCGGTATCAATCCGCAGCCCAGCTCAGTGCCGATTTATCTGCATTACGCTCTTGAATAATCAATACTTTACAAAATATTTTTCAAGTGATATCACTGCATAAATTCGAACCCAAAGAGAGCACCATGCACGTGCGACGAGCCTCAATGTGGTCGGTGTTTTTCCTATTCGTAAGCACTGCCACATGCGTTTACGCCGAAGACCCCCTTGCGGGTGAGAATGCAACGACGCAAGACGGGTCTTGGTTTGGCGATCTGATGTTGCGTGCCGAACACGTGGGTGGGTTGCCAAACCAGCGTGAGGATTTACAACGCTTTCGCGCCAGGACGCGCTTAGGATTCCGCTACGACCCAATTCCGGAACTGGAATTCGGCGCCGCCATCAAACTGGCCGCTGGCAGTGACAGCAATCGTGACAACCGTCGCAATAACGACAACGAACGCAGCGATAGTGTAGGCCCCGACCAATTCTACTTACGCTGGCATATGCGCGACAGCACCGATCTTCTGGCCGGCAAAGCGCCTTTTCCGTTAGAGCTATCGCCCTTGGTCTGGGATCAAGACTTACGGCCGATCGGATTAAGCTTGGAACACACCATGGCAGTGGGCGATTTTAATCAACTGCAGTTGTTAGCCGGTTATTTTGCTGGCGATCATTTGTACGACGACCAATCGCGCATCAGCGCGCTGCAAGCGTCGTTTCGCTGGCACGAAGGCGCGCCGCAGCGGTTCGGCGTTCTATTATCCTTCTTGCATTTTACCGATTTGGAGCAGTTGACACAGCAAGGTTTGGCAAGAACCAATCGTCGCATCGGCTCGGACCTTGTAAGCGACTATCAACTGCTCGACCTGCAACTGGTGGGTGGACTGACGTTGGGCGAATGGCCGTTGGAGGCGCGCTTGGATCGTGTGCGCAATTTAGGCGCCGATGATCAACGCGACGGCACCCGCGTGAGTCTCGTGCTCGGCGATAGCCGCCGCGCACAGACGTTTGAATTTGGATTGGCCTATCAACGCGTTCAGCGCGATGCGGTTATGGCCGCGTTCAATGCCGACGATTGGTGGTTTCACAGCGCCGATCGCGGCGTAATGCCGTGGCTTGCGTACGGCATTGATTCCAATTGGAGCGTTCGATTGGCCGGTTTCCATGAATTGCGCGATGGTTTGAATGAGCATACCGATCGGCTGTTACTGGATGTGTTCGCACGCTGGTAAGATCTGGCTTGTGCTAAATTTAGGATGACGGTGTTGTGACAGGGAGCCCCATGCGTCTGGTTTTTCCAAACGGCGAACATAGCGATTTGTTGGTGGCGCCAGGCGACACCTTCATTGGTTGTGCTAGCGATAATGCCGTGGTGCTCAATATCGACGGCGTATCCAACCGCCACGCGCAACTTAGCGTGGACGCGCGCGGCTATACGCTTACCGTATTTGCGCCAGCCCAAGTCCATATCAATGCCCGTCCGGTGCGCGAAAAGGCGCTGCTGCGCTTGGGCGACGTCGTCAGTATCGATACCGTGCAAATGGTATTAAAACCCGACCAAGACGGCAGCATCCGCACCGGCATCCCCGAGCCGCAGCCATTGGCTTGGTGGAGTGAGCGCGAAACAGCGGACGCCAACTCAAGCGCGACGCCGACATCCAAACTGGTGTTGCGCGGTGTATCGGGCAGTTATTTCGGAAGAATCGTTTCGGTGCGCGGCCGGCTGGTGATGGGCCGCGGCAGCGATTGCGATTTGATTTTGGATGAGCCGGAAATGTCCCGGCAGCACGCGGCCATTGAGATTGTCGGCGACAACATCTATCTACGCGATCTTGGCTCCGCCAACGGCACCCTGGTCAACGGCGTGCAAGTGCGCAATGCGGTGCTGCATTCGGGCGATCAGCTGGCATTCGACCGCAACCGTTTTGTGCTTGAAGCACCAGGTTTACCCCTGCGTTCGGAAGATTACTCCAACGTTTCTGAAACCTATGCGCCAAACATCACGCAAACCATGCGCGCGGTTCCAGTGCAGCCAATCGATGACAACCTGGATGAAACCAAGGGTGAGGTTTGGTGGTTAATCGCAACGGCGGCATTAATCGGCGGTGGCATCGCTTTGTTGTTGTTGGTCCGCTTTTAAGTAGGGTGGGTTTTTAACCCACCGCTCTTCGATAAATCATCATTAAGGCAAGACGCTCACTAATCGTTGAGCCAATAAAGTCTGCATATCGCGCCGATCATCCGCGATCAAATAAATAACGATTCGTTTATCAAACACGCGATACATAATGCGATACGGTTTGAAGAATACTTGGCGATATTCCTTAATGCCGAGTGATTGCAGTTCCTTCGGCACAGATCCGCGTTTGGGGAACAGGGCCAAATTATCGATCGCTTGTATTAAATGATCCAACACTGAATCGGCATTCTTCTGCGAATCGGACTTCAAAATGTAATGATAGATGCTCGTAAGATCACGCTCAGCATCTTCGGTTAACAATACCTCACGGCGCATTACTCAACGCCTTTACTCGCACGCAACTGCTTTGCAATTTTTGTCAAAGGCTTGACTTTGCCCTGCTCGATTTGTTCGTTCCCTAATGCAAGTATTTTCAGTAGCGCTAGCGTTTCCTGAGTTTCTTCGTAAGTTACGACATCCTGAATAACCGCTTTGGCTTCGCCGTGCTGCGTAATTACCATCGGCCTGCGCTGCTCGCTGAGCTCCTGCAACACTTCAGCTGCATTTGCCTTCAAGTAACTGATTGGCTTGATTTGCGTTGAATATTGCATAGGGTTTTCCTGCTATTTGATAGGACTAAATATAGTCTTTTAAAGGTCCTAGAACAACAACAACGAATGCGGGGATGAACTTTAGCCCACCGCTTCCATCAGTAGCCATTAAATGATGTTCGTTTGGTTTACGGTCTCACCAGTGAATCAGGAATAAATTTCTCAACGAATAACGCCTGAATCACACCGCGAATTAGGAAGCTATTGGCGAAACCTGCGCTGTAGATTCGCGCGCCTGCTTGCACGGGCAACAACATGCCCTGTTTAATTAATCGGCGAATTTGGTAAGTGCGTTGATTCGCATTTAGCGCAGGCATCTGTTCAACCAAGTCTGCAGATTTCACCGTTCCATTACGGGTTGTACGGAGCAGAATTTGGGCTTCCACACTAGTAATTAATTGGCGTTCTTTTGCATAAGCAATCGCGGGCTCAAGAATTTTTCCGCGCAGATAAGAAAAATTTGTAAGCTGATCCACCTTACGTAGCTCCTGAAGAATTCCCTGCAAAACGTAGGTACACCAGCGCTCAAGACCTTCCGTTTTTCCGGTATCGGCTTGCGCCAGCATTGAATAATAAAGTTCTCGATCGTTGCAAAAAACCGCCGTAGGATTAAGCACACGGCCGTATTTTTGTACATTGAAACCGTATTTAACCAACAATGCGAAGGTAAGCAAGCGCACCACCCGACCGTTGCCATTGCTAAAGGGGTGTATCCACCCAAAGCGATGATGCGCAAGGGCAATCTTCATAAGATCGTATTTCGGAAGATCCGAGCGATTAATAAACGAAACAAGTTCGGTCATATAACCAGAAACGCTTATTGCGTCCGGCGGTAAATGTGCAGATTGCGCAATCGTGACCCCGCTCAAGCGGTACACACCGGGAGTTCGGTCGCCTTCCCGCTCTAAATCCCTCACTGTTAAGGTATGCAACTGCCGAATGAAATATTCTGTGATGTCAACATCCGGTGCTATGGATTGCTCGATAAACTCCATTGCATTTTCTATGTTGGCGACTTCGCGTAATTGATCGGTGGCTTGCGTCTTCCCCTCAAGTCGGCTTTCCACATAATCGGCCAACGTGGTGTGATTCCCCTCGATGCGCGCCGAGCCCAAACTTTCTAAGACATGGAATATACTTTTTAACTGAAAAAATAATGGGGGTGGGGTATCTCCTGCTAAGGTTAGCTTCCGTAGATGTTCCAACTCCGTTAGCGTATCCACCAAAGGTGACGCAAACGCAGGATTGAGCAATCGCAAATCGTGATGGACAAAGCTAGCCATTAATCATTTTATCTAGAACGGATTCCATATATATATTGAATAATACAAAATAACGTACTGTTTAGCAAGTAATTTTACATTTAATAACTAAAAATTATCTTTAAACATCGCTAATGAAGATCTTGAAAAACTTGGCTATATGGCAGCTCATCTGTATCTTCGCTACTCAAAGCGTATTGCACGTTCCCGGTTGCGGGTTGTTGAGATACACATGATCGGCCAACACCGGCAAAATTCCGTAGGAGCCGGGTGGTAGCGGTACGGCGGGATAAAAGCGTGAGCCGGTTTCCGGCATATACCATTTCGCGAATGCGTTGCCCCAACTGCCGAATACCACGCCGCGGCCGTACAGTTGCGGATCGGGTGCATAGGCGCCCGCCTGCCCAACCGGATCGTGTTCCAGCGCCGCTTGCGCGGTGCGCGGAAACAATGCGTCTTCATCGCGCACGCCAAGTCGCGTGCCCGGAACACCGTCAACCAAAAACTGCGCCATGCCGGTGCGCGAATGCGGCAAGGTGGTATCGACGATCGCGGCATAGCGCGCAAACGTGGTTGGCTGCAATCGATAAACCGGACTGCTGCCCATGCCTTTGTCCATCACCACACGATCGCCGATGCAAAATTGCATGTTAACCAGCGGGCTGGGATCGACATCGTAACCGGCCGGGACCAACGGCCGCGCGGCATCGGCCGTCAACCAGGTATTGTGGTATAAAAAATAATCCTCGTTGAACGCGAAACCGTAGCTCGGTTCCGATACATCAACCATACCGACCGCAATCGCATCCGGCTCCGTCAAGGTGCCTTCACCCATATTCCCTCGATATACCACTTGCAACAGCAAATCGGTGGCGTTAATCGGAATCGGGTCGGCGCTGAAATCGAACTGCGCCAGCTGCGCCGAAGTGGCATTCACATCCAATGTTTGGCCACCGACGGTAACATTGCCACTGGTATCGACATCGAGCGCCGTGGACACCGCAATCTCCTGATACGGCGTGCGATGCGTGGTCAGATCGCAACCGGCAGGCTGGATAATTTCCCTCGTATCAAAATCAGCAGCGATCTCGCCGGATAAATCCGGCCGATAACAGGTATTGCGATGATATCGCGCCACCGCAACCAAATGCCCGTTCGTCATGCGTTGCCGCACGCGCGTAGCAGTACCGCTTTCGACAATATCCGGCGTGGAATTACGGAATTTGATTTGCACTTCGGTAAACCCGAATACGGTGCCATCGGGTTTGCGCGGATACCCGTCGGTGTCGATCGTGTGCCAATGGGCGTGGTCGAGAATGGCGTATAAACCGCCCGGCGGTGGGTCGATCGTGATTTGACCACGGAAGAAATAATTGAGTAGGCCCGCTGAATAACCGACGGCGCGTGGAATTGTAAGGTTACCGGTGGTGTTAAGCTCAGCAATACCGATGACGGTTTCAAGCTCCGGTCGTATCGTTCCAGCGATATCGACAATCCGTTTGACAATACTTTCGGACAAAACTGGCGCGTTTGGTAAGGTATAACTACCAGGTAACTGATCTTGAGTCGCCGCATACGTAGGATTCAGCGCATCACCAACCGCGTGCGTGTAGTGCATACAAGGCACCGCTCGCAATCGTGCGTCGGCATTCAATAGCCCCTCGCATGGCGCCACGACGAATCCATAGCCTTGCGTCGGTTCTAAGGTCTGTGGTGGTAATGGATTCCTTGTCATGCCCGGTTTGGTGCCGCCGGTGAAGAAACCGCGATTGCTGTAGTCAGCCAAGCCTAATCGGTTTTCAAACGAGACCGCATCCCGCCCTGTCGTGAAATAGCGCAACGGCGTAGAAAATTGCACCGATGGATAAGCGCCAAGCGGCGGTGCGGAAAGCGGGGTCCGTTCGCCAAAAAAACTTTTCACATACGCGTTGTTAACGTTATCGCTATTCGACCCAAGCACACGCGCATTGGTGTAGCCCTCAAACGCCTGCTGTTCTGGTGTTTGTGCCATGCTGTGCAAGTCGCTGCGCGTGTGTTGTGGCTGCCCAGTATCTTGCAACAGATGCACAATGTTGCCGAGCGAACGGAATAGCGTGGCCCACATAAATAAACGATCGGCCGCATCGGCCCGTCGCATCTCCATGGTGTACGGTCGATCGGAGGTGCGATAATACTGGCGCGTCAACGCCCACCACAATTGATTGCGCGCATCGATATAACTGTAATGATTGCGTCGCGCCGTATCTTCACGTGGTGGCGTCGCAGAACTGTCCGTATAGCCCAAAGCCCAATCCACCGATTTTTGACAAGTGACTCCCACCGGGCAGCCTGGCATACCCCGATCGGTGAGAGGATCGTAAAAATGATTGAACACGCGTGTGAGATTGCCGGTACTGGCCGCTGCCAGCCAACCGGCGCAATGCGCAAGCGCGTTGCTTAATAAACCCAAATCGTCTTCGCGGATGGCGCCACGGACTAGCCAGTTTTGGATGGGGAGGAGTCCCAAATCATCATGTCCGGTATTCACTGTATTTGAAAACAATTGAAACCTAAAATCATCTCGGGGAAAAGGCAAAAACTCTTGCATCTGACATCGCTCAAACCCTTCGGGCGCAGCTTCACCGTCACCAACATTCCGCGACCCGCCACCAGTGGAATAATGGGGAGGTGTTTCGCTAGCCCAATAAATATTGAATGGCGTAGCTATATCCAATCGGTCTAAGCCGAGCCGATTGATGACGCTACTCGAACCCGCATTGGCAAGTGTTGAATTTGCATAAGCTTGCCGGGTAATTAAAGCATGAGTTTCTGTTTCGAATGCACTGCAGTTAAATGAAATTATAAATAAATTAATTATTAAAATAAAAAATCTCATGGAGCTTCCCCCCCTGCGTACATTACTTGGCAAATGCTTCCTGCTTTATATTTTGGGCGCGCATAAATTTCTTTCCCAATCGTTTCTGGCTCAAGCTCTTTTAACCGCTGATAAGCACTATCCAGATTCACAGCAAATTCCATTATTGCTCCTGCCTCTGTACTATCCATTATCTCGACTGGATCGATACTACATGCCTTCGGCAGAAAAAAATCATAGCCCTCTTTGCGTATTGCAATTTCTTCTGGATCATTCCAATTCAAGCCACGACCGACTGATTTAACCTGTGCGTAATACACGGCCGTTTCCTTTAAATTCAGTTGTATCGGTGTCATTCTGATTGGATTCACTTTGATAATCCAACCCAGCCACAAAGCTGGCGGACTCACTCCCGTCGATCTTGGTAAATACACCGGTGCACCGAATTTATCGAATTCCGACCAGGCTTTTTCATCGCCCACAATCGCGTAATCGGGTTTAAATGCGGTCACCACCCACGTTAGACGCGGTTCTTGCCAGGGCATGGCAAACGCCAGATAGGCCCAAGTGCTCGGAATCCAGTAATACCCATTGGAATCGGTATGCGTAATGATCCGGTACGGCGAATACGCATTCGAACTAAAGGCCGCTTGCGAAAAGAAATGCGCTGCAGCGATCACGGTGACATCGGGCATGCCCTTACCAGTCGTCGCATCAACAATACGCCCAACCTTCGGCATATTCGCCATCGTGCAACCGGGCACTTGCGGCAAGAATGGCAGCCACAGAAGACCAATTACGATCCAGAGTTTTTTAAAACGCAGTTGCGTCACAGCACATCTCCATACCTGTAGGGTGGGCTTTAGCCCACCGTGTATCCTGCGAAGCGGTGGGCCAATGCCCACCACAATTGATTGCGCGCATCGATATAACTGTAATGATTGCGTCGCGCCGTATCTTCACGTGGTGGCGTCGCAGAACTGTCCGTATAGCCCAAAGCCCAATCCACCGATTTTTGACAAGTGACTCCCACCGGGCAGCCTGGCATACCCCGATCGGTGAGAGGATCGTAAAAATGATTGAACACGCGTGTGAGATTGCCGGTGCTGGCCGCTGCCAGCCAACCGGCGCAATGCGCAAGCGCGTTGCTTAGCAAACCCAAATCATCTTCGCGGATGGCGCCGCGAACTAGCCAGTTTTGGATGGGGAGAAGAGCGGAACCGCCGGGCTCAACTGTATCGGAAAATATCTGAAAGTCCGCCGGAGTTGGATCAGTTAGAAACTCGCGCATCTGACAGCGTTCAAAACCTTCAGGTGAAGCCTCACCATCGCCAACATTACGCGATCCACCGCCAGTGGAATAATGAGGAGGTGTTGCGCTGGCCCAATAAATATTAAATGGGGTTTCTGCATCCAATCGATCCAAACCAAATCGATTAATAACACTACCTGTTCCCGTACTTGAAAGAATTGAATTTACGTAAGCTTTCCGGGTGATCAGTGCGTGTGTTTCCGTTTCAAATGCTCGAGCCTTAATTGATACCATTCCCAGTCCCAAGGCAAACATACCGATTATTAATCGATTCATGGAGCCCCTCCCACTTTCATTGCCTCACATACTTCGCCAGCTCTGTATTTAGGGTGAGCATAAATTTCCTTGGGCCATATATCCGGCACGAACAATTTACTCCTAGCAAGAAACTCCCTTCGATTAGGAACTATCGATGTTAGGCCACTCAAAGTGCTGTAATCGAATTCAACATTTGAATCTTCACTACAGACACGCGGCAGCAAATCTTGGTAAGCATGTTTACGAAGTTGTATCTCTTCTGGTTCCTCTGGATGTTCAACCCGCCCCGTAATAATAATGCTTCGGTAATATACCGCCGCTTCTTTCAAACCTAGTTGTACTTGCTGCATCTGAATCGGATCCACTTTGACAATCCAACCCAACCACAGGGCCGGCGGACTCACCCCTGTCGATCTTGGTAAATATACCGGCGCACCGAATTTATCGAATTCCGACCACGCTTTTTCATCGCCAACAATCGCGTAATCCGGTTTAAATGCGGTCACCACCCAGGTTAAACGCGGCTCTTGCCACGGGAATGCAAATGCGAGATAAGCCCAAGTACTGGGTATCCAGTAATAACCATTTGAATTGGTATGCGTAATGATCCGATACGGCGAATACGCATTAGAACTAAAAGCTGCTTGTGAAAAGAAGTGAGCTGCGGCAATCACGGTGACATCGGACATACCCTTACCAGTCGTGGCATCAACGATACGCCCACCCTTCGGCATATTCGCCATCGTGCATCCGGGCACTTGCGGCAAGAACGGCAGCCACAGCAAACCGATCACGATCCAGAGTTTTTTAAACCGCAGTTGGGTCACAGCGCATCTCCACGCTTGTAGAGTGAGCCTTGGCTCACCAATTCGGAGACATGGTAGGTCAATGCCCACCACAATTGATTACGTGCATCGACATAGCTGTAATGATTGCGTCGCGCCGTGTCTTCCCGCGGGGTCGACGCAAAACTGTCCGTATAGCCCAAAACCCAATCCACCGATTTCTGACAAGTGGTTCCCGGTGGGCAGTTGCTGGCCACTGCCAGCCAACCGGCGCAATGCGCAAGCGCATTGCTTAATAAACCCAAATCGTCTTCGCGGATGGCGCCGCGGACTAGCCAGTTTTGGATGGGGAGCAGTGAATTAGAATTGTTGCTATTTACAGTGCCGATGAATATGTCGCGAAACTGGCGAAGCTCATCGGGTAACCTAAGGAATTCTTGCATCTGACATCGCTCAAACCCTTCGGGCGCAGCTTCACCGTCACCAACATTCCGCGACCCGCCACCAGTGGAATAATGGGGAGGTGTTTCGCTAGCCCAATAAATATTGAACGGTGTAGCCGTATCCAATCGATCCAAACTAAGTCGGTTAACAACGCTATTTGAACCTACGGTGGCAAGCAGAGAGTTTTCATACGCTTGCCGGGTAATCAATGCATGTGTTTCTGTTTCAAATGCTTTGCAGTTGATAATACAGGCAAATGAAAAAATAACGGAGCATGAAATGCGCTTCATTATTGCTCTCCACTACTCTTTAACGATTCGCATATATGTCCAGAAAGATATTTTGGCCTTGCATAAATCTCCTTACCCCAATTCTCTGGTTCGAGTTTTTTTATACTTAAACTCATTTTTTCATAATCCAGGGAAAAGCCCAACAGAGCATTTGCTTCCGTAACGTCCATTATTGAATCTGGGTTAAGGGCACATACTTTCGGCAGAAAAAAATCATAGCCCTCTTTGCGTATTGCAATCTCTTCTGGATCATTCCAATTCAAGCCACGACCAACTGATTTAACCTGACTGTAATAAACAGCCGTTTCCTTTAAACTTAGTTGTATCGGTGTCATTCTGATTGGATCCACTTTGATAATCCAACCCAGCCACAAAGCCGGCGGACTCACCCCCGTCGATCTTGGTAAATACACCGGTGCACCGAATTTATCGAATTCCGACCATGCTCTTTCGTCACCAACAATCGCATAATCGGGTTTAAATGCGGTCACCACCCACGTTAAACGCGGTTCTTGCCAGGGCATGGCAAACGCCAGATAGGCCCAGGTGCTAGGAATCCAGTAATACCCATTGGAATCGGTATGCGTAATGATCCGGTACGGCGAATACGCATTCGAACTAAAGGCCGCTTGCGAAAAGAAATGCGCTGCAGCGATCACGGTGACATCGGGCATGCCCTTACCAGTCGTCGCATCAACAATACGCCCAACCTTCGGCATATTCGCCATCGTGCAACCGGGCACTTGCGGCAAGAATGGCAGCCACAGCAGACCGATCACAATCCAGAGTTTTTTAAAACGCAGTTGCGTCACAGCGCATCTCCATACCTGTAGGGTGGGCTTTAGCCCGCCGCGTATCCTGCGAAGCGGTGGGCCAAGGCCCACCCCGCTTTTAGTTTAATATACTTTTTTATCATTTAATTTCATTTCGTTTTCATGTATTCGTCATTTCCGCGAAAGCGGGAATGGCGGTGGGGGAAGTCACATCTCCGAAATCCGCCATACGCCATCGCTGCCTTGCGTCAAGCGCAACGGATAACCGCTGCGCGTTTGATCGGTGTTGTCGCGCACCAGGGTTAATTCGGCAAAACCTGGGCCGATAAATCCTTTGGTAATAAAACCAAGGTTTGATGCGGCATCGGGCATGCGTGACCCCAACGTGGTAAACAACGACTGATATTGATCGCGGACGATGCCGTGATACGCATTGCTGGCATTGGTCGCCTCGTGTGCGTTTAATCGATCCTTTAGGTAACCGTAAACATCGCACAGCATGCCACGGTGCGCGGCTAAATCCCCAACCATCACGGCGCGATGCGCTACGTAATCGATGCCATTGCTGTCGGTCACGCGCAACGCGGCGTTGTATCGTCCTGGTTGCGGGTAGGTAATGATCGTTGGCAATACGGCCGGCGCGGTGGCGCTGAAATCGTAAGTGCCGTCGCCGTCGGCATCGAGCGCCATCGATTGCACGGTGGCGTTTTCCGGCAAGGTGCCGATGACCGGCTCGAAGGTCAGTGTGGCGGGCGCAAGGCCATAGGCGCTGGTCACCTGCAAGGCAACGGGTGCTGCGGTGCCCGCGCGAGTGACGCTGAGCGTGCCGGTGGCCGTGGTGCCCGATAAAACCGTTGCGGTAATCGCCAATGAATTGCTGCCCGGCGCCAGCGGCACGTTCGCTACCAAGAATTGACCGTGGCTGGTTTGACCGACCACACCGTTGATCGTGATGCCGGTGTTGGCGGGACCGCTGAACGTGCCAAGCACATCAACCGAGCTTTCTGCCGTGGTGGCACCGGCACTTGGGCTTTCCACGGTGAAACTTAAACTGCCGCTACCGATAATGCTGCGATTTAATCCCGGTGATAACACCACGCCGGGCAATTGATCGATCGGGACAAAACTCGGTGATTCAAAACTGTCGATTGTTACGGCATCGATGCCGCACATTTCTTTGGCACCGGTGGGTGGCGCGGCCAAGATCGTATGTCCACTGATAAATGAAACCGCACCCGCATACGTCGCATCACCGCTGTAACGCGCCGAAAGCAAGATCCAACCGGAAGCCGTGCCGGTTAAACTGCAACCTAAGGACGGCAAAGTCACAACGCAGGAACTGGTGCCATCGCTGACCGTAACCGAACCGGTCGGCGCGATGCCGGCCGAATCGAGCGGAACCACTGCCACACGCACCGTGTACGGATCACCTGCGGCCGATGGTTCCGGTGTCGCATCGAGTATCGCGACACTCGCACCATTCGCCGTGCGATGTGAAACGGGAGTGGATGTTGCGGCATCGTAATGCGCATCGCCATTGTACGTGGCGGTTAGCGCGGCCGTGCCGACCGTCGATGACGTTAAATCGCAACTGTCGCCTGGCAAGGTGATCGTGCATTGATCGGTGCCGGCGTGAATCGTGATCGTGCCGGTTGCCGCAACGGTGGCCGGCGCAATCGGTGCTACCGTGGCATGCACGGTATAGGTTTGGCCGACAACCGAAGGCTCCGGTGCGACACTGGCAATCGCCACACTGACCCGACCGGTATTTACCGTGATATCGCTGCCGCCATTGCTGAGTTTGAGAGCAGTTAAGTCGGCTGGGCGAAACTCGGCCATGATCGGTAGAGTTCCCGTACTCGTCGCAACGAGAGTACACGTGCTACCACTCGCGGTATCGTACGTGCAAATGCTATCGCTAGCGGTGACCACCACGGTTCCAGCTGGCGTGCTAATTCCGCAGGCCATCACATCGACATGCACGATGTAAGTGCCACCGAACGCAACCGGATTCGGCGTGACCGCGGTAATCGTTGTACGTGTCGGCGGCGGTACGATTGCCGGATCACTGGGACAGGACTGCGTGGTTAGCGTGAGCGGCATACGTCCCGTATCGGCATTATTGAATGCGACCACCATCTTATAAGTGCCTGTGACCGGTAGGGTCGGCAAATACAAAACACCAAGATGGATCGGGTCAATATTGAGCGAAGTAAACAATTCGCCATTGGGTTGGTAGATGTACAACCAAAAAGTGGCGCTGGAGGTTAGGGTCAACGTCGTCCAGGACAATTGAAGGTTTTGTCCCACGCTGCCATTGAATGCGATATACGCACTTTGGCCAGAACGATTGATATCGACATTGAGAATCGGACCACCGAACGAGAGCGTTTCGGTCAGGGGATTCGACAATGTCGCCGTAAAAACCGGAGTGCCCGACACACCCGAACCAAAAACACGGGCTGGAGCATCGTTGATGACGATAATATAGGTTCCGGAAAGTGCGAGATGATCAAGATCGATGCGACAGCCTGTATCACCCGCATCGGCATGAATATTTCCGCAATAGATCCTATCCGCCAAGCGCGTTCCATCCGGCGCAAAGACGGAGGTTCCCGCCACTGCAGCATAATTACTGACCGTAACCCCCAGACCCAAATTCTGACCAGCGCTGGCACTGAACGAAAGCAGCCCCATTTGTCCGGCCAGTCTTAGGTCTTGGGTTATCGGCGCAGCATCGATAGGCAAGTTGACAGGTGCACCTATGGCCAGATGAACTGCCATTGTGGAAATGGTATCAACGGGTTGCAATACCAGCGTATAGGTACCCGATAACGGTAACTGCACCAACGGAAGCAGGAATGGCGCGACCGACGCGTAAAGCCAACCATTTCGCAATAATGGCAAATCCTCACCATCCGGGCGTGATACGAGGTATTGCAGCTGTTGCCGCGGCGCCATGCTGAGATTGGATAATTCCAAACCCAACGTTTGTCCTGCCGTGGCTATAAACGCAATCCGTGCG
The DNA here is from genome assembly GCA_964466115.1 of uncultured Rhodanobacteraceae bacterium. Taxonomy (GTDB): domain Bacteria; phylum Pseudomonadota; class Gammaproteobacteria; order Xanthomonadales; family Rhodanobacteraceae; genus Pseudolysobacter. The sequence goes on from CAYXMH010000002.1 coordinate 99,804, forward strand.
ATTTGACCAGGACGCGTTAGGGCGACATCCATAGGGGCGCTGAGGCTAGCTGTACCGCTGATATCACTGGACAAGGTTGCGATCAAACTTACGGTCGCAGCGCCAAAAGGCCTTACCCGCACCGTGTAAATTCCAGTGGCGGGGAGATTTGCAAGATCGACCGTGCATAGCGTTGGGCACATCGAGCCACCAATCAAACGGCCATCGGGTGCGTTGACGAAAATCGAAACGCTGCCAACCGGTGATAGCACCAACGATGAAATACCCAAGCCTAAGCTCTGACCGATGGCGCCATTGAACGTGAAGCTTAAGTCGGAACCTGCGGTTGTATTGCTAGCACTGAGCGATGCGCCATCAACCGGAACGACGCTGCCGGTAATGGTGACCAGAAAGGCGTTGGCGCTGGTTGCGGTATCGCCGGCGACGCTCACTTGAATCAGGCCGGTGGCCGCGTCTGCCGGTACCGTGATTACCAATTGCGTGGCGGTCGCCGAGGTAATGCCGACCGGTGCGCCGTTGATGGTGACGTTATTACTTGCCGCAGTGGTGTTAAACCCGGTTCCGATCAGTGTGACCGACGTGCCGACCGGGCCGTTGCTTGGGGCGAAGCTGGTGAGGGTGACGGCGTGCGCCATAGTTATCGGCATTGCCATCGTCAATGCGACGATGCAGCCTATTAGCCAAATACACTTCGCAAAAATGCTAGGTCGGTATTGCGAACTCCCCACATTTGCCATAGACCCACCTTCTTGTTTTCGATTGTGCCGCAGCTTCTTCTACACCGATCCGATCGCTATCGAGTTGCACTATGGTGGGTTACAACCCACCCTACGAGACATTAACTCGATTTTACAAATTGCGGCATCTGCCAACTTCGGATTTTTTTGTGCGATATTTCTTACACGCGACAGCGAACTTTAGCGGACCGGCTTAATCTGCTGACGATCTTGCTTGCGATCGTAAGCGCGCAGTTCGTCGCGGATATGCGCGATGCGCTGGCGGCCGAGAGCGTTGCGCTCGTCGTCCAGTACTTGGGCATTTAAAAGCTCGGCTAGGCGTTGGGCGCTTGGTAACATTGCATCCCACGCATCCAAGGCGGTGAGCGGGCCGGGCAAGGTCATGAAAAATGTGACACCGGACGTGGTCAACTCGTCAACTTTGCTCATATCAAAGCTGCCGGGCTTGGTCATATTCGCAACGCTGAACACCGGGCCTGAATCGAGCTTGCCAGCCGGCAACCGGTGGAAAATTCCCAAATCACCAAATTGCAACCCAGCCTTCTCGGCTGCGACGATCAGGTCGGGACCTTGAATCTGAGTGCCGGCACGCGCGGCGACAAACAGCGTGACGATGCGCTCAATCGGTAAACTGGGGCGAGCCCCGACCAGCGCTTCGCGCCGGTGACCAGTTGGGTTAACGCCATCCGGCGTGGTTTTCGGATCTTCTGCAAACATGCCCACCGGCATTTCGATACCGGCGATCGAATCCTCGGTTCCGCGGTTCGGCGTCCCCAATGTCGGTTCAATTCTTCCGCCATCGTTGCGCTTAAATAAACCGGGCTTAAATAAGGTGCGCTTGCCCTGCCCCGGTTTTTTAGGGCGACCGAAGATAAAAATCAACAAAAGCACTAATGCGCCAATCGCCGCAGTGATGATGCGCAATTCGCTCGCGCTAAATCCGGATGAGTCCATTGGCTGCCTTACACCTTACGCCGCGCCGGCCAGCTTCGCGGCTTCGGCAAGATCAACCTGCACCAGACGCGATACGCCCGGCTCGCGCATGGTCACGCCGCACAACTGCACCGCGGCTTCCATCGTGGCTTTATTGTGCGTAACGAACAAAAACTGCACTTGTTCGCTCATTTCCGCCACCAGCTGCGAAAAACGCCCAACGTTGGCTTCGTCCAACGGCGCGTCAACCTCGTCCAACAAACAAAATGGCGCGGGGTTGAGGCGGAAAATCGAAAATACCAAGGCCACCGCGCACAAGGCTTTCTCACCGCCCGATAGCAACGTAATGCTCGATACACGTTTGCCCGGCGGTCGCGCCATGATGGTAACGCCGGTATCGAGCAAATCGTCGCTGGTCAATTCCAGATAAGCGTGCCCGCCGCCGAACAAACGCGGAAATAATTCCTGTAACCCGGTGTTCACGCGATCGAAAGTTTCCTTGAAACGTTGACGCGTTTCCTTGTCGATTTTCTTAATCGCGTTTTCCAGCGTTTCTAGCGCGGTGGTAAGGTCGGTGAGCTGCGCATCGAGGTAGTTTTTACGCTGCGATTGCTCTTCAAACTCCTGAATCGCGGCCAAGTTCACCGGTTCCAGGCGTTTGATTTTGTGTTCGAGTTCGGTTAATTGCTCCTGCCAGCGCCCGGCATCCGCATCATCGGCAAGGCCGCTCAAGACGGTCTCCAATTCTAAACCTGCCGCAACAATGGCGGCACTTAACGATTCGGCGCGCAATTTCAAGCTCTGTTCCGCCAAGCGTTGTTCGGAAAGCGCTTCACGGCATTGATTTAAGCGATGCTCAACGCGATGGCGCTCTTGTTCCAACTGGCGAAAATCGCCATCGCACTCCTCCAGCGCCTTACGTGCCTCGACCAATTGCTTATCGATCAGTAAGCGCTGGTCAAGATAGGTTTTGCGCTGCGCTTCCAAATCCGCCATCGGGTCTTTGCTCGACGTTAATTGCTCGGCAACTTCCGCTTTACGGGTTTCCAATTGCGTATGCTGGCTGTGCATGCGCAACAAGGCTTGCTCTAATGAAACAATCGATGAGCGCTTCGATTCAATACTGAGCGCCAATTGATGCGATTGTTCGCTGGTCTCGCGCGCGTTGGCGCGCGCCTCCTCGCGCGCTTCCAGCAATTGCCGGCGTAAGGCATCGAGTTTAAGACGCACTTGCTCCTGATCGCCCATGCGCGCAACGGCCTGCTCCAAGCGCACACGCGCTTCGCGGCTATCGGCTTGGTCGCTGCTGCCTTTCTCGGTGAGCCTAACGATGTCCTGTTCAATTTTTTGCAGCCGCGTTTGCGCCGACTCCAATCTACCGCGATGGCTCTGCAGTTGGCCCGACAGCTCGGCCAAGCGTCGATGGGCAATGTAAAGCTCGCGCTGCACTTCATCGCGCTGACGCTCCGCCTCCACTTTGCCGATTTTCAATTCCTCCAGCATCCTTAAGCTTGCGCCGGCTTGCTCATTGAGCGCTTCGACTTTGGCGGTTAATTCGTGAATCTCGCGCTCGCGCGCCAATACACCGATCTGCTTCGCGTTATTGCGCAGCACCCGCACATACCCCACGCCAAACCATTCGCCCTCGGGTGTAATAACCGAATGACCCTGTTCTAAACCTGTCACTAAACCGGCGACTTGCTCCAAGTCATTCGCAATATGGACGCTTGCCAGCAAGTTCAACACGGCGGCGGGGCCGCGTACTTTCGCCGCCAAGGTTCCACTGCTCTCCATGTGCGTGCTTTCAGCCGAGTCGATTAAGGCCAAATCTGCATTTTGCAATTGTGCCAATGCCGCGGCATGCGCCACCGGATCTTCCACCAACACGCCTTCAAGCAAACCCGTGAGCACGGTTTCAACCGCACGCTCCCAACCGGCATCCACCACCAATACCTCGCCCAATCGTTTGGTTTTATTCAAGCCCAAACGCTCAAGCCACTCGGTCGCCTCGCTCTTTTCCTGCCCGAGAGCAGCATGCTGCAACGCCTCAAGCGAGGCCAAACGCCCGCTGAACGTTTGCAGCTCCTGTCGCGCTGCATTGAGCGCATGCAACGTGGTGCGTTCGGATTCCAAGAGTTGATCGTGCGCCGCTTTGCGCTCGGCCAAGGTCTTGGTTAGATGCTCGACCTTGGTTTTCTGCTCGTCTTGCTCCGCCGTAAAAGTTTCGATCTGCTGATTAAGCGTATTCAAATCAGCGCCGGTTTGTTCCTCGCGCAATTTTTCCAGCTGTTTTGATACATCCAGACATTGCCGATCAAGATAATCCAAACGGGTACGTTCCACTTCGGCGGCGCTGGTAGCCTCTGCGCTGGCCTTCGCATAAGCGTCCCATTGCGTTTGCCATTCGGCCAATTTTGCCTCCGCCGTGCGCGCCGCCTCGGCCGCCTGTTCGGCGGCGGCGCGGCTTGCGTTTAACCGCGGCTCGCTATCGGCCAAAGACCCTTTAAGGATTTCGATCTGCTGTGCATCGGCACGAATGTGTTCACTAAGCTCGGCCCACGCCTGCTCGGTTTCAACGCGGGTGCGTTCCAACCGCTCGGTCAGTTCGCGGTTGTGCTGAATCTGCTGCTCAACGCGCGCGATCTCACCGCCGGTTCGATAGACTTCTGCCTGTACGATATTCAGCCGCTCCGACGCTTCGCCATGGCGAACCCGTTGGCTTTCCAACTGTGCTTCAATCTGGCGTTGATCCGCGGTAAAAGCCTCGATCTGCAATTCGGCCTGGCGCAATGTCTCGCCCTGTCCGCTGAGCTCGGCGGCAATGGCGCGATAGGTAAGCCCGCGCAATTCCGCTTCACGGCGCGTTTGTTCATTTTTTAATTCTTGCCAACGCTCCGCCGCTTTTGCTTGGCGCTTTAAATGATCGAGTTGTTTTTCCACCTCGTCGCGCACATCGTTCAACCGCTCCAAATTTTCGCGCGTGCTCTTAATGCGCGATTCGGTTTCCTTGCGTCGTTCTTTATATTTGGAAATGCCGGCGGCCTCTTCCAAATGCGTGCGCAACTCTTCCGGATGCGCGCTGACGATGTGCGAGATCATGCCTTGCTCAATAATCGAATAACTGCGCGGCCCCAAGCCGGTGCCTAGGAACAAATCGGTGATATCGCGACGCCGGCAACGGCCGTTATTCAAATAATACTGCGAGGTGCCATCGCGGCTAACGCTGCGTTTAACCGAAATTTCGTTGTAGTTGGCGTACTCCCCAATGATGGTTCCGTCGGAATTATCAAACACCAATTCAACCATCGCCGTACCGACCGGCTTGCGCGCGCTGGATCCTGAAAAAATCACGTCGGTTAACGAATCGCCGCGCAGGCGACTGGCTGCGCTTTCACCCATCACCCAGCGCACGGCATCGATGATGTTCGATTTACCGCAGCCATTGGGGCCAACCACGCCGGTCATATTGGTGGGGAGATGCAATGTCGTTGGATCGACAAAGGACTTGAATCCGGAAAGTTTGATCGTAGTCAGTCGCATGATTTAAAGGAAACTGCTCATATTGGTCATTAAGGATGGCGACATGCCACAATTACCGGCAGCGCATAGCCGCCGCTGTTGTTTATTAGAGATGCTTACGAAACTTAAAGCCAGGAGTTCTTAACGGTGTCCACAGCCCCAAGTCAGTCATTAGAAACCTTTCCCAACCCAGAACCGGTCCGCGATTATACCATCCGAATGCGGATTCCTGAGTTTACCTGTTTGTGCCCAAAAACGGGTCAACCCGACTTCGCCACCCTGCATCTGGAATACGTACCAAACCAAACCTGCGTCGAGTTGAAATCGCTAAAGCTTTATGTTTGGAATTACCGCAATCAGGGGGCTTTTCATGAAGCGGTAACGAATCAAATACTGAATGATTTGGTGCGCGCCACCCAACCGCATTTCATGCGCTTAAGCGCCGAATTCGGCGTTCGTGGCGGCATTTACACCACCGTGATTGCGCAGCACCGCGATCCGAATTGGAAAGCGCCGGTCAAAATCGATTTGCCTTAGGACTTGGGACGCGGCACGGCGGACTCATTAGCCGTAGTTGGCGCTGCTGGTGCCGTAACCGAGGGTAAAATCTGCGCTTTTGCTTTCAATTCGTTAATGCGTTGATCGGCAATTTTGGCTTGCAGAGTGCCACGAATGGCTTCTTTGCTTTGCTCGAAACTTGGCGGTACGTAGGGCGTTGTCTTCACCAAGCTCACCACATGCCAGCCGAACTCCGTTTTGACCGGGACTTTGGTGGTTTCCCCGGGCCGCAAATTCTGCAAGGCCTTACCCAACACATCCGGTATTTGGCTAAGCCTAACTTGAGTGAACGCTCGCGCTTGCTTGGCTTTGCTCTTCCAAGCATCGGCCACCTTGGCAAACGGCATACCGGTTACCGCATCACCGGCCGCCTTAATGGCATCGTCTTCTTGCTCGAACAGCAACTGATTGAAATCGTAAGTGATGCTGCCCGCCTTCGTTACTTCCTGATCGTATTCGGCCTTTAATACCGCCTCGGAAATGGGCGATAACTGCTGAATTTGGGTCAACGTGGCGTTGGCGACGCCCTGCAGACGCGCAATTTCGACGTTGGCCTGAAACTGCACGCTGCTGGAAAATTTCTCGCGCTTGGCTTCCTGGGCCAATAACACGTATTGGGTTAGCTCATCCAACGCCTGTTGGCGTTGCCCGGCAACGTTCAAATCCAAGCTGCGGCCCCGGGCGATGGCCTCTAATAGGGCTTGCGGCACCGGCTCGCCGTTGACGGTTTCAACGGAAACACTATCCGAAATGGGTTGAATTGCTCCACCGTTGTCGCTGCGCGAACACGCGTTCAGCAAAACCAAAGCCACGGAAATACCAATTATCGACCGCATCAAAACTCCTATTCGTTTGGCGCACGGGCGTGAATCGCCAATGCATGGATATCGGTTTGCAGCATGGAATTCAGAGCCGCATAGACCAGCCGATGCCGCTCCAACAAAGAGCGTTGTGCAAACGCAGCCGCTACAATGCGCACGCTGTAGTGTCCGCGGCCATCGCGCGCTCCCGCATGCCCGGCGTGCGCTGCGCTTTGGTCCTCAATTTCCAATACGCTTGGGGCCAGCGCGCTCAGCAACGCTTCGCGCATACGCTCAATTCTACTCATGGCAGTACCGGTTTGAATGGTTGAACGCTCACGTTGCGGTATACTCCCGCTGCTTGGTAAGGATCGACCGCGACCCAGGCTTGAGCTTCGGCTAGATCGCCAAACTGAGCCACAATAAGACTGCCGACAAATCCAGCAGACCCGGGGTCTTCGTTATCAACGGCGGGCAACGGCCCTGCCAATAACAATCGGCCGGCGTCGACCAAGGCTTGCAGGCGTGCCAGATGCTCCGGTCGCGCTGCTTTGCGGCGGTCCAACGAGTTCGCAACATCTTGCGCATAAATGACATACCACACGAGAACCTCAATCACGTTAGTTATCCCGCCATGTTAGCCGATCCTAAAAACTTTCGTGAAGCCTCGCCTTTCCTCCAACCGAATACACGGTCGCGCTAATGGCAATCCGTCTTCATATCCACCCCGATGACCCCCAACCGCGACTCATCGCACAAGCGGTGGCTGCCCTAAAAGCAGGGTCGTTGCTCGCCTATCCGACCGATTCCGGTTACGCACTGGGCTGGAATATGGACGATCGCCAGGCCCAGGAACGCGTGGTTCGCTTAAGAGGACTGGACTTTAAGCACAATTTCACCGTAGTCTGTCGTACACTAGGCGAAATTGGCACCTATGCGCGAATGAACGATACCGCGTTTCGGTTGATCCGCTCGCTTACCCCGGGGCCTTATACCTTTATTCTTCCCGCCACGGCACAATTGCCAAAGCGGTTACACCAGGCCAAGAAGCGTTCCGTTGGCGTGCGCATTCCGCAGCATCGGGTCGCTCTCGCCCTCATCGCTCAATTCGGCGAACCGGTGCTAAGTTCGAGTTTGATTCTTCCGAATGAAGAGATGGTTGGTTGGGAAGTGGAGGATCTGTATCGATGTGTCGAGCGCGATGTGGATTATTTTCTCGACAGCGGTTTTTGCGATATTGAACCGACCACCGTTATCGATTTGCTGGGCGATACGCCGCAATTGGTGCGGCAAGGTAAAGGCTCAGTGGCATTGACGAATTAACCGATCAGCAATTGGAAACCGGTGATTCTTCCAACGCATTTTTAAATCGTTAAGTCGATTGACTTAAACCCAATGACAACGTTTCCAGATACCAGCATAAGCAACCCATGGATTTGATCTAAAACGGAAAGCAACGGGACAGCACGCAATCGTGCCCCAAAGCCATCTTTACGACCTTACGGCATGAATACCCAAGTCATCGAAAATCTCGAACCCAACGAGACCAATGGAATTTTTCCACCGGTCCCGCAACAGCAAGAAATGCCCCTGGCCTTAATTAAGGGCCAGCCGGTCCTGCAAATGCCGCAGGATTTGTATATCCCGCCCGATGCCTTGGAAGTCATATTGGAGGCGTTCGAAGGTCCATTGGATTTGTTGCTCTACTTAATCCGCCGGCAAAATCTCGATATTCTTGATATCCCGATCGCGGAAATCACGCAACAGTACATCGATTACATCGATTTGATGGTCGGCATGCGGTTGGAGCTCGCCGCTGATTATCTGGTGATGGCCGCAATTCTGGCGGAAATTAAATCGCGCCTGTTATTGCCAAGACCGCCGTCGATCGAGGGCGACGAAGACGATCCACGCGCCGAGTTGGTGCGCCGTTTACAAGAATACGAGCGGTTTAAAAAAGCCGCAGCGGATATCGAAATTTTGCCGCGGCTGGAGCGCGATTTCAGCCTGGCATCGGCTTTTGTTCCCGACAGGAACGTCATCCGCCTGCCGCCTGAAGTGGATCTGCGCGAACTATTATTGGCGCTGAAAGACGTCATTAAACGCGCCGAACTGCAAGGCCACCACGCCATCCAGCGTGAAGCGCTATCCGTACGCAACCGGATGAGCGATGTGCTTAAAGCGCTGGGCGATGGTCAATTTCATCCGTTTGAAAATTTGTTCATTGCCGAGGAAGGCAAGCTTGGCATTGTGGTGACATTTTTGGCGTTGTTGGAGTTGGCCAAAGAGCACCTCATCGAGATCATGCAAAACGAACCATTAGCGCCAATTTATCTTAAATCACTGGCCGGAGCCGGTTAATAATACTTATGGATTTCAATCAAATAAAACGCATTGTTGAAGCGGCTTTGATGGCCGCGGGCCAACCGCTTAGCGTGACGGCGCTTACCGCCTTGTTTGGTGAGAGCGAAACCCCTACCCACGAAGATTTAGCGCGCGCCCTAGAGGCGCTGGCACAAGAGTGCGAGCCTCGCGGCATCGAACTCAAAGAAGTGGCCTCGGGTTTTCGTTATCAGGTGAGGGAAGACGTTCATCCCTGGGTGGCTCGGCTTTGGACCGAGCGTCAAACCCGCTACTCACGGGCGTTGTTGGAAACGCTCGCCTTAATCGCGTATCGCCAACCCATTACCCGTGCAGAAATTGAACAAATTCGCGGTGTGGCCGTATCCACCAACATCATCCGCACGCTGGAAGAGCGGGAGTGGATTCGCGTGGTGGGTTATCGCGATATGCCGGGTAAGCCCGCCTTGTTCGGTACCAGTAAGGCATTTTTGGATTATTTCAACCTCAAGTCGTTGGATCAATTGCCAGCGTTAATCGAGCTTCGCGACATCGATGAAATCGAACCGCAGCTTTCACTCGCTCCCGATCCCTTAGCCGAGACGGAACCGGATGCAATAACGCTGCAACTGGACGATGCGGCAACCGCAGCTGAAGACGACCCGATCCTCACCACCACCTCGCATTTAGATGTAGCGGCAAACGATGAACCCGCTGCGCCAGACTCTCATCTTGATCGTCATCTCGACGCCGCCACCTCGGAGCCCACCGCATGAACGCGCCTACGCGTACCCTCCTCACCCTAAAACGTTCGGAAACGGGCGGGGAAATTCTGGAAGAGCGTTTGCACAAGGTATTGGCAAATGCCGGCCTTGGCTCACGCCGTTTACTCGAAACCCGGATTCAGGCGGGCGAAGTAAAAGTGAACGGAAAAGTGGCGGAACTTGGCTCAAGCGTGCGCGCGGGCGACCGGGTTGAGCTTGACGCTAAGCTCTTTGTCGCGATTAACGACAACGCCGAACACGCGCAAGTATTGGCCTACCACAAGCCGGAAGGGCTCATAACCACCCGCGATGATCCGGAAGGTCGTCCGACGGTATTTGAACAGTTGCCGCCGCTTAAAGGGGCGCGCTGGATCGCGATTGGCCGCCTGGACATCAACACCACCGGTTTGCTGCTATTAACCACCGATGGCGCGTTGGCGCATGCGCTGATGCATCCAAGCCAGGAGATTGCACGCGAATACATCTGCCGGGTGCACGGCGAGGTGCCCGACGAAGCGCTGGAACGCTTGCAAAGCGGCGTCGAGCTTGAGGACGGACCTGCCCATTTTGATGAGCTGGCGGTAATCAGCCGTGGCGATAGCCATTCGTGGTTTCGCATCGTGATTTCGGAAGGGCGCAATCGCGAAGTGCGGCGTATGTGGGAATCACAAGGGTTAATGGTCAGCCGCCTAAAACGCACCCGTTACGGATGCATCGAGCTACCGCGCGGCTTGCGCAAGAGTCAAAGTGAGGCGTTAGCGCCCAACGACGTAAAAGCCTTACGCGATTCGTGCGGAGCCGGCGAACCCGAACCCACGTTGACGTTGCAGCCGGTTATCGGTCAGAGGCGCACCAAGCCCGCCAGCGAGTTTCGCCCGGAGCCGCGCAGTCAACAGGCTTGGGTTGGCGGTGTGCAAGATGAAGGGCGCGAGCTGCGCGCATTTGATCGTGTTCGCGACGAAGCTCCGCTTAACCGCGGCCGCGGAAAGCCCAAAGGCCGACGGCCTGCGTATCCCAATCGCAACGCAGGCGCCCCACCCAATCCCGGTCGGCAACGGCGCGGTGGTGCACCGGGCGCGCAAGATGGCGGTTTTCCATCGAGACCCTGGGCCGGAAATGGCCAAGGACAACCGCCACGCAAAAATCGCCCCAACGACGCCAACAAGCCGGTTTCTCATGGCAACACATTTGAAGCCAATGAAGGCCGGATTTTAGGCGCAAACACGATTCGCCCCCCGCGCGCTGGGCGACCACTCCACCGCGGCCCGCGCCCCGACAATCGACCTGCACACGCTGGACGCCCAGCCCATCAGGGCCGCCCCGCTCATGGCAACACATTTGAGGCAAACGAAGGCAGGCCACCAAGGCGCCCATTCCAAAATCCACGCAATGCGTTCAACCCGAACGACCCACGCGGTGCCAATCAAGGACCTTCGTTTCGCCCGCGCCGGCCTCGCCCAGCGACAGGTGCAGCGCCATCGCGCCACGGGCAAAACGACAATCGTGGGCAGCCGCCATCGGGCGCCTACCCTGCTCAACCTCGGTCCGAATACCCCAATGAAAGACGGCCGCCGCGACGCGGCCCTGCGCACGCGCGCAATGATGGACGTCCGGGCCGCGATCCGGCGGCGGCAAAACCGCAAGGTCCATTTCGCCCGCACCCGCGCAATCCACGCGGTCCGCGCGGACCGCGTCGTAATCCCTCGGAATAATAATCCGGGCAAAAAAAAGCGGAGGTTGATGCCTCCGCTTTTTTACGTTCTGAAACTTACACCTAGTTCAATTTAAGCGCCTTCTTATCTTTCTCGCGGCGTTGATGCTCTTTCTCTTGATAAGCGCCTTCGCAACCGTCGCGCTTGACCATTACGCATTCCAAATATTCGCTGGCTTCGATCAATGCCGCGCGAATGGCTTTGCCCGCAGGCGTTTTTTCTTCGTGCGCCAAAGCGCCGCCAAAGCCGCCTCGCGATACACCAACGGCAACGCCGCTGCTCTTGGAACGGCCTTCTACGGTGCGAGAAAACTCGATGTCGCCCGTGGTTGTGTTAACCACGCGAATATCGACCGCAAGATACGCTTCACTGGAGTGTCCTCCGAGTGCAATGCCTTTGATCGCTATCCCACCACCGGTACCCGATGTGTTTTCTTCATACGCGGTCACCGTGCCCATCACCAAATAATCGGCACCGGTCACTTTACCGATCTTAGCGCCGGTACCGGGAGCCACACGCCCGGAGGCCGCGAGGTTTTGCTCTTCCAATACCTTTTCCAACTTGGCGCGTTCAACCACACGAAACTCACCGCTCGAGGACAGCTCGTTTGACAGCATTCCCGAAAGCTCCCAACCCACACCGCCACGCCACCAGGCCGCCGCGGACTCGTTCTTAAATTCAGCCACGCCAATCGTTGGCGGTCCGCCGCCCCTGGCAAGCACGCTGTCCATAGCGGTCAATCCAAGCAACACCAAGGCTGCACCCATAGCGATTCTTTTCATTGCTTCACTCCCGTCCCGATAAAATGGTTGTCGTTACATTTGCTGAAATCTATCATAGTCCAAACCGATTGCGCACCACCGCGGTGGTGTATTAAACCGTCAAATACCGTTTAATCGGCGGCAAGAACAACATGTCGGCACCGAACAGAAGCTGAACAAGCGACAAAACACCCCGTTCTGGCAACGAAATGATATCGTCGCGCCCCTGAACCTGCGACAGATACCCGTTTTTTGGAGAACAGAATGAGCGCGAATCGCAAGCCCCGGGATATTGCGTCAATCGTGGCGGCTTTCTTGTTATCCATCATCGGCGTATTCGCCACACGAATCGCGCAGGGCGATTCCGCCAACCAAATTCCCTGGTTGCATTCCGATGCCGAGGCGTTTGCCCAAGCCCAGCAACAGCAACGCTACGTGTTACTTTATCTAGAGGCGGTTTGGTGCCATTGGTGCCATGTTATGGACGAACGCACCTACGGCAACGCGCAAGTCATGCAAGAAATTTCCGCGCACTATGTGCCGCTGCGCATAGACCAAGATTTACGGCCGGATCTGGCCAATCGCTACCGCGACTACGGCTGGCCGGCCACTGTCGTATTCGAAAGCGACGGCACTGAAATCGTCAAACGCCAGGGATTTATCGAGCCGGAACGATTTCTGCGCCTACTTAGGGCGATCGTCGCCGATCCATCACCGGAAGCGGCAGAAACGGCGGATGCGGTTATGGCCCCCGCCCCTACCAGCGCGTTAGCCACGGAAACGCGCCAAGAGCTGCTACGACGACATCACGCCAGTTACGATGAGAAATTGGGTGGCCTCAGCACCGAACAAAAATATTTGGATCGCGACAGCGTTGAGTATGCGTTGATGCTAGCGCAGGAGGGCGACCACGATGAAGCCGCGATGGCGCGTAAATCCCTGGATGCAGCGCAAGCACTGATTGACCCGGTTTGGGGTGGTGTTTATCAATACTCGACTTATTCTGATTGGAAGCATCCCCATTTTGAAAAATTAGCGACGGTACAAGCGCAGTATTTACGCATTTATGCGCTGGCGTATGCGGCATTTGGTAAAGAATCGGATCGCGCCGCAGTAAATTCCATACGCCGCTATTTGAATACCTTTTTACGCCACGCAAACGGCGCTTTCTTCGCCAGTCAAGATGCCGACGTCCGGCCCGGTGAGCATTCCGATCGCTACTTTTTGCTAACCGACGCTAAACGCCGTGCCCAAGGAATCCCTCATATCGATTCGCATTTATACGCGTTGCAAAACGGCGAAATCATTGAAGCACTCGCCACCGTCGCTGAGTTGAGTTCAGATGCGGACGCACTGACGGCGGCTAAAAAAGCCGCGGCCTGGATCGAAACACACCGCTCCCTGCCCGACGGCGGTTTCCGCCACGACGAACACGACGCCGCAGGTCCCTATCTTAGCGATACGTTGGCGATGGGCCGTGCATATCTTGCGCTGTATCGAGCCTGCGCCGATCGCCATTGGCTTAATCAAGCAGGGATGGCTGCTGATTTCATCGCCAGGAATTTTGAAGTGGCCAGCGGTGGTTATGCCAGCGCGCGCTCCAGCGGTCCTATTCCCGCCGTGCCGCAAATCGACGAGAATATTTCTCTAGCTCGCTTCGCCAATCTCTTAGCACGCTACACCGGGAAACCCGAGCACCAGGCGATGGCAGCGCATGCGATGCGCTATCTGTCCAACCCAAAAATAGCGCTTGAGCGTCTCACCGAAGCGGGAATTTTGCTTGCGGAACGCGAAACCAACAGCGATCCGTTGCATCTTACCGTTACCGGCGCCAAGTCCAATGCGGACGCTAAAACCCTTTTTTCTACAGTGCAACATTTACCGCATTGGTATAAACGTGTGGAATGGTGGGACAAGGACGAAGGGCCGTTGCCCAATCCGGACATCAATTACCCAACGTTAAAACGCCCGGCCGCCTTTGTCTGTACCGAAAACCGCTGTTCATTGCCGATTTTCAAACCAGAACACGTTGCTGAATTTCTTACTCAGAAAAAATAATTTTAATCGTGCCTATGACTTCCCCAATTGAACTTCTAAAACGCAACCGCGCCTGGGCGCAATCGATGCTAACCCAGGATCCCAACTTCTTCCGGCAGCTATCGCTGCAGCAAACACCGAAATATCTGTGGATCGGTTGCTCCGACAGCCGCGTTCCCGCCAATCAGATTACCGGCATGCAGCCTGGGGAGGTGTTCGTTCATCGTAATGTCGCGAATCTCGTGATCCATACCGATCTCAACTGCCTTAGCAGTATTCAATTTGCCGTCGATTTACTGAAAGTGGAGCACATTATCGTTTGCGGGCATTACGGTTGCAGCGGCATTCAAACAAGCTTAGCCGGGCGGCGCATTGGTTTAGCCGATAATTGGCTGCGCCACATCGGAGACGTGGCGAACAAACACGTCGCCGCCTTGGCCGACATTAAAGTCGATGTCGAGCGGCACAATCGTTTGTGCGAGTTGAACGTGATCGAGCAAGTGCTTAATGTATGTCAAACCACGGTTGTCCAAGACGCTTGGGAGCGGGGGCAAAAAGTCGACGTGCACGGCTGGATTTACGGCCTTGATAACGGTCGCCTGCATGATTTGGGGTTCGGTGTCGGCTCACTCGACCAGTTCGCCCATGCCTATGAAGCGGCACTGCGTACCCTAAAGTAGGGTGGGCTTTCAGCCCACCGCTCTTTAAGAATGATCACCACAGTAAATTAAGCATCCCAGTGGACTAAAAACCCACCCTACGAGAACCAACATGACCGAAATCATCCGAACCGACAAAGCGCCAAAACCGGTGGGCGCCTACCCTCACGCCCGGCGTGCCGGCAATCTTTTATTTTTATCCGGCGTGGGATCACGCACACCGGCCAGTAATGAAATCCCCGGCAATGTGTACGATGCATCCGGGCAGCTGGTCAACTACGACATCGAAGCACAATGCCGGCAAGTATTCGCCAACGTGCGCACGATACTGGAGGCCAGCGGCGCGTGCTGGGAGGATTTACTCGACGTGACCGTGTACTTAACCAATATGCAACGGGATTTCGCCATTTATAATCGCGTATATGCCGAATATTTTCATGAACCACAACCCTGCCGCACCACGCTTGGCATCACGGCGCTACCCACCGATATCGCCATTGAGCTTAAGTGCGTCGCGTTACTGAATGCGGCGAATTGAATAACAACCGCAGTACCTGGGACCATCACTATGTTGCCACTGCCGCTAAATTTTCAACGCTGGATCGACGAAAACCGGGCCGCGCTCAAGCCGCCGGTTGGCAATAAGTGCATTTATGATGGCGATTTCATCGTTATGATCGTCGGCGGGCCAAATCAACGCACCGATTATCACTACGAGCAGGGCCCGGAGTTTTTCTACCAACTTGAAGGCGAGATGGTGTTACGCGTTCAAGAAAGCGGGCAGCGTCGCGACATTCCGATTAAAGCCGGTGAGGTTTACCTGTTACCCGCGCGCGTGCCGCACTCACCGCAGCGCATGCCAAATTCGGTGGGTTTGGTGATCGAGCGCAAACGACTTACCGATGAAGCAGACGGATTAATGTGGTTTTGTGAAAAATGCAACACAAAGATTTATGAAGAATTTTTCACTCTGATCAACATCGAAACCCAGTTTTCGGCCATATTCGACCGTTTTTACCAGTCCATCGATCATCGTACCTGCAAAACCTGCCGACATTTAAATCCAGCCCCGGCAAAGTATCTCCTATAGGGCGCATTCCAGCCGCGTGCGATGCCGCGCAGGATGAACTGACGAACGTCTTTATTCAAAAAAGTGCTTATCCCCGGATTTAACGAAACGAGGCCTTCCACAACGCGCATACTACCCTCATAAATCGCACCAAGACTAAAAGGATGGAATCGCGAACTTGAAGATGAGCACTGTATTCGCTTGGATGAAACCGGCGCGCCTAAAAGCGTTTTTTCGCCGGCGATTTGCATTGCGCAAACGTAGCGAGGTGGAACCTGCGCTGCGTTCGGAGTTATTCAACGCAGAGCAAATGGAACGTCATGGCAGGGTTTTAGCGGGGCTGCATCGCTCCGGTGAGAAATCGGCGAAACATTCGCTATTGGCGCGCCTGGCGGACAATGAAACGGTTCTTACCGATACCTGCAAAATGCTCACGGAAACCACCCGTGCACATGGGCGCATCACCCCGGCCGGTGAGTGGTTGCTCGATAATTTTTATTTGATCGAGGAGCAAATCCGCACCGCGCAAAGGGATTTCCCCAAAGGGTATAGCCGCCAGCTGCCGCGCCTGCTCAATGGGCCATCAGAAGGCTTGCCGCGCGTTTATGACATTGCCTTGGAGACGATCTCCCACGGCGACGGTCGCGTCGATGCGGAAAGCTTGAGCCGTTTTGTCGCGTCGTATCAAACCGTGACCGTGTTGAAGCTCGGCGAGTTGTGGGCCGTTCCGATCATGTTGCGCTTAGCCCTGATCGAAAACCTGAGGCGCGTGGCTGTGCGCGTTATGGCCGATTGGAACGATCGCATTCTGGCCAGTCAGTGGGCCGAAACAATGACCGGCATCGCTGAAAGCGATCCGAAGAACATCATCTTGGCGGTCGCCGATATGGCGCGCTCGAACCCGCCCATTGGAAGCTCATTCGTTGCGGAATTGGCCCGTCGTCTGCAGGGGCAAAGCGCCGCACTGGCATTGCCATTGACTTGGATCGAACAGCGCTTATCCGAATCGGGTCAAAGCATCGAGCATCTGGTGCAAATGGAGGCGCAGCAACAGGCCGCCGCCCAGGTCTCGATCAGCAATAGTATCGGCAGCCTGCGACTGCTGTCCGCCATTGACTGGCGGGATTTCGTCGAGGCAACCAGTATCGTCGATCAAACCTTACGCGAGGACCCTACTGGTATTTATGCACATATGGATTTTGCTACGCGCGATCATTATCGCCATGTGATCGAAGGCTTGGCCAAAAGCAGCGAATATTCCGAGGTAAAGGTAGCGCGCGCCGCGATTGAGCTCGCCGCCGCCGACAAGAAACGTAATGCCGATGAAACCCGCACCAGCCATGTTGGGTATTATCTGATCGGTAACGGCTTGACGCAGCTTGCCCGCCAGGTGCAGGCGCGCCATAGCGCGATCGGATACTTGCGAAGGCCCGTCGCAAAGGTGCCCCTTACGACGTATCTCGGACCCATTTTGCTGCTGTCGGTGGTGTTAGCGCAGCCCTTTATTTCGGCGGCGGCCCTTGAAGGCTTCCCGATTTGGTTTTTGATTCTAATCTCCTTACCGATTGTCCTTGTCACCAGTCAGTTCTCGTTAGGTTTGGTCAACTGGGTCGCTACCCTCCTTAACGCTGCGCAAGTTCTGCCACGCATGGATTATTCCGCCGGGATACCGGGGCATGCCCGCACCTTAGTCGTTATTCCTACGTTAATTTCGAACGTTCAGCGCATCGACGACTTGGTCGATGCGCTTGAGGTTCGCTACCTGGCCAACCGCGATGCTCATCTGCATTTCGCCTTACTGACCGATTTTGCAGACGCGGAATCGGAAAAGCTCGAGCACGATGACCTGATATTGCGCAGCGCGCAGCAGCGCATCGAGGCCCTAAATGAAAAATACGCCGGCGAGAGCGCCGACCGTTTCTTTCTCCTGCACCGACCCAGACGCTTTAATGAGCGTGATCGAATTTGGATGGGATACGAGCGCAAGCGCGGAAAGCTCGCGGAGCTCAACGCACTGTTGCGCGGCATGGGACAGGATCGTTTTTCTTTAATCGTCGGCAACACGCACGTATTGGCAAACATAAAATACGTCATCACGCTGGACACCGATACGCAGCTGCCGCGCGACTGCGCGCGTGAGTTCATCGGCGCTATGGCCCATCCCCTCAATCAGGCCATCTACGACAAAAACAAACGGCGTGTCGTCGCCGGTTACGGCATCTTGCAGCCGCGCATCGGCATTAGCCTTCCCAGCAGCGCGCGTTCACGCTACGCCAATCTATTCGGCAGTGATGCCGGCGTTGATCCCTATACCCGAGTGGTATCGGATGTTTATCAGGATCTATTTCAGGAAGGTTCCTTTATCGGCAAGGGTATTTACGACGTCGATATTTTTGAACAGGCGATGGAAGATCGCTTCCCGGAAAACTGCATCCTCAGTCACGATTTAATCGAAGGTTGCTACGCGCACTCAGGTCTTCTGAGCGACGTACCCCTTTATGAAGAATACCCCGCCCACTACGCCACTGATGTAAGCCGCCGGCATCGCTGGATTCGAGGAGATTGGCAATTGTTGCCGTGGTTGATGTTTAAGGTCCGGACACAACGAGGAAAGCGGGAAAAGAACGATCTGTCCGCGCTTTCGCTGTGGAAGATTTTCGATAACCTGCGCCGCAGTCTAGTTCCTCCCGCCTTATTGGTATCGCTGTTGGTGGGATGGGTCGCCATGTCGCGCGTGTTCTCCTTTACTTGCGCCATACTCATCACCGTCCTTACCCCGCCATTGCTTTCTTCCCTGTTGGACATACTGCATAAATCACGCGACGCAGTACTTGATCAACATCTCATCATCGCGGTACGGTCATCCGCCCGGCATTTTTTACGCAGCTTGCTGCTTTTGGCGTGGCTGCCGCATGAAGCGTTTTATAGTTTGGACGCCATAACAAAGACGCTTTGGCGCATGCTCGTAACCGGCCGGAACCTGTTGCAGTGGAACCCGTCCAGCGAGATAGAACGCAACAGCTCAAACACCGTTTTCGCACTGCTGCGCTTGATGTGGATTGGACCGGTAGCTGCGTTGGGCATAATGACGTATTTGCTTTCAGCGCGGCCGCTCGCACTGATCGCAGCAGCTCCATTTTTATTGCTTTGGTTTGTCTCGCCAATCATTGCCTGGTGGGTTAGTAAACCACCCGCTCACGCAACCGTTAACCTTACTCCCGAACAAACGCAATTCCTACGCACGCAAGCACGCAAGACCTGGGCGTTTTTCGATACCCACGTGACGCTACAAGACAATTGGCTGCCGCCGGACAACATTCAAGAACAGCCCGAACTTACCATCGCGCACCGCACCTCGCCAACCAACATGGGCTTGGCGCTGTTAGCTAACCTGGCGGCGTACGATTTCGGCTATATATCGTTAACGCGGCTCATCGAACGCACGACCAACACGTTGCGTTCGATGCAAGGGCTGGAACGGCACCGCGGTCATTTCTTCAATTGGTACGATACGCAGTCACTGCGACCTTTATCGCCGCAATACATCTCCACCGTTGATAGCGGCAATCTCGCGGCGCACCTGCTAACACTGCGCGCCGGTCTACTGGCGCTGCCCGACGATCCTCTGGTTGCGCCCCGCGTATTCGATGGATTGAACGATACGTTGAGAATATTAAATGAGGCGATCCATGCAAGCGGTATGGCAACCGCCGACGTATCCGATTTGCAATTGGAATTGAACCGCACCCGGGAGACGCTCTCTTCCGCTCTGGATTCTGCAGTTTCCTGTGTCAAGCGTTTGCTCGCTTTTGCCGAGTCGATCGCAACAGGTAGTGAAATGCAATCGGGAAGCGAGATCGAGTTCTGGTCCAAGACACTCATTGCGCAATGCCACGATATTTACGATGAGCTGACTCAATTTGCCTCATCACAAATCACCGACATTCCCACATTGAACGGGCTTAAACACATCCATGCGGAACATTGGCCTGCGGCGCTGCAAACCACGGTCGCTGCAAACCGCAGCCGCGCCGAGAAACGTATCGCAGCAATCGAACAACTGGCGCGGCAGGCTGGCGATCTAGCCGTGATGGAGTATGAGTTTCTCTATGACGCAAAACGCCACCTGCTGGCCATCGGTTATAACGTGCAAGAACGAAGGCTGGATACCGGCTTTTATGACTTACTCGCTTCGGAAGCGCGTCTTACCAGCTTTTTGGGAATCGCGCAGGGCCTGCTCCCCCAGGAGGGTTGGTTTACCTTAGGCCGCCCATTGACGACCACTCAAGGCGAACCCGTGCTCCTATCTTGGAGCGGCTCGATGTTCGAGTATTTGATGCCGCTCCTGGTAATGCCAAATTACGAAGGCACGTTGCTCGATCAAACCTGCAACGCCGCGGTGGCGCGGCAAATCGAATACGGCCACCAACGCGGTGTGGCCTGGGGAGTCTCCGAATCGGGCTACAACACCGTGGATGTTCACCTCAATTATCAATACCGCGCTTTCGGTGTGCCGGGATTGGGGCTTAAGCGCGGTTTGGCGGAGGATTTGGTGATTGCGCCGTATGCCTGCGCATTGGCATTGATGGTGGCACCGGAACACGCGTGTTTGAACCTGCAACGCCTGGCCGGCGAAGGTCTTGCAGGACGCTTTGGTTTGTATGAAGCGGTGGACTACACCCCCGCCCGGTTGCCGCGCGGACAATCGAGCGTGGTGCTGCGCTCATTTATGGCGCACCACCAGGGCATGACGTTGCTGTCGCTGGTGTACGCACTGTGTGACAAACCCATGCAGAAGCGTTTCGAGTCCGATCCGCAATTTCAAGCAACGACGTTGCTATTGCAGGAGAGAGTTCCAAAAACCGCGGTGGAATATTTGCACTCCTCAGAATTTCCGGGGCTGAATATTTCCTCCCGCCTAGCCGAGACGAAGCTGCGCATCTTCACCGATCCGGATATTCCGAGGCTGGCCGTGCAATTGTTGTCGAATGGACGCTATCACGTCGTGGTGAGCAGCGCCGGCGGCGGTTACAGCCGGTATAAAGACATGGCGATCACGCGTTGGCGTGAAGACAGCACATGCGACCACTGGGGGGCTTTTTGCTACCTGCGCGACGTGACCAGTGGCGAATACTGGTCCGGCGCTTATCAGCCAACGCTTAAGCACACCGAGCTTTACGAAGCCATTTTTTCCGACGCCCGCGCCGAGTTTCGGGTGCGCGAACGCGACTTTGAGGCGCACACCGAAATCGTCGTCTCACCCGAAGACGATATCGAGCTTCGCCGCATTCGCATCGTCAATCGCGCCCGATCCCGGCGTACGATTGAACTTACCACGTATGCCGAAGTGGTGTTGGCACCGGTAATGGCCGATGCCACGCATCCTGCGTTCAGTAAGCTGTTCGTGCAAACGGAGATACTGCCGTCGTTGCAAGCGATTTTATGTACGCGCCGACCGCAATCCAATACAGACCCGGTTCCGTGGATGTGTCACCTGATGGCAGTTCACGATGCCAGCGTCGACGAGATCTCTTACGAAACCGACCGCTCCCGTTTTATCGGTCGTGGCAATAGCACGGCGAACCCGGCCGCACTGAGCGGCAATGCAAAAACGAATTCAAGGCTCTCCAATAGCCAAGGCTCCGTGCTTGATCCAATTGTCGCCATCCGTTGCCGAATCACGCTTAATCCAGAGCAGTCGGCAACGGTCGACGTCGTCTCCGGTATCGGCGAAAGCCGCGATGTATGTTTACGCATGATTGAAAAATACCGCGACCGGCATCTTGCCGACCGCGTCTTCGATCTGGCCTGGACGCACAGTCAAGTATTGTTGCGTCAACTCAACGCATCGCAATCCGAAGCGCAGCTTTATGAGCGCGTAGCGGCTTCAATACTCTATATGCACGCCTCGTTGCGCTCGGAACAAAACATATTGGCCAAGAACTCCCGCGGCCAGTCCGGGCTTTGGGGCCAAGCCATCTCCGGGGATCTTCCGATTGTATTGGTGCAAATATCAACCCCCGCCAATATCGAATTGGTGCGGCAAATGGTGCAAGCCCATGCTTATTGGCGCATGAAAGGCCTGGCGATCGATTTGGTGATATGGAATGAAGATCAGGTCGGATATCGCCAAAATCTACAGGATTCGATCATGGGCCTCATTGCTTCCGGGGTTGAGGCCAGCCTTATCGACCGCCCCGGCGGCATCTTTGTGAGACAAGCGCAACAGATCGTCAGTGAGGACCGCATTCTTATGCAAGCGGCGGCCCGCGTCGTATTGTCCGACCAGCGCGGCACGTTGGCCGAACAGCTCAACCGCCGGTTGATCGATACGCAATTTCAGCGGTTTGTCGCAACCAAGCCGCGCCGACCCGAATCCACCACGCAATTAAGTGCGTCCCTAATCCCATCAATCTCTGAGAAAATCTTCGAGCAGCGGATTTTACGCAATCGATTCGGCGGCTTTAGCGCCGATGGCAGCGAATACGTCATTTCCCTAAAGGCGGGACAAACCACCCCGGCGCCTTGGGCCAATGTCATCGCCAACGCGGAGTTTGGAACGGTGATCTCGGAAAGCGGCGGCGCTTATACTTTCGCAGAAAATGCGCATGAATTCCGGCTTACGCCGTGGCATAACGATCCCATCACCGATGCCAGCGGCGAGGCGATATACCTGCGTGACGAGGAAACCGGGCACTTTTGGTCGCCAACACCGCTGCCCTGCCGCGGCGCCGGCGATTACTTCATCCGCCATGGCTTCGGCTACAGCGTATTCGAACACACCCAAGACGGTATCCATAGTGAACTTATGGTATATGTCGCATTAGATGCAACCATCAAGTTCTCCAGGCTGAAACTGCGCAACCACTCCGATCGCCCACGGCGCATTTCCGTAACGGGCTACGTCGAATGGGTGCTCGGCGATTTGCGTTCAAAATCGGCAATGCACGTCGTATCGGAAGTGGATGCCACTTCCGGCGCTTTGTCGGCACGCAATTCCTACAATACGGAATTCGGCGGCCGGGTGGCGTTTTTCGATACCGATGAAGCCGCACGCTCGATCACCGCTGATCGCACCGAGTTCATTGGCCGCAACGGTACATTGAGGAGTCCAGCCGCGCTAACGCGCGCACGATTGTCAGGCAAAGTGGGTGCGGGGCTTGATCCATGCGCGGCAATCCAAACGATGCTCACCTTAAATGCAGGAGAGGAGCGCGAAATCATTTTCCGTTTGGGCGTTGCGAAAGACGCCAAAATGGCCGCTAAACTGGCGCAGAAATATCGCGGCCCCCAGATCGCGCGGGACGCATTGGATACCGTGCACGCGTATTGGCGCGAAACCTTGGGCGCGGTGCAAGTGGAAACACCGGATGCTGCCGTTAACGTGCTGGCGAATGGTTGGCTGATGTATCAGACCATTGCCTGTCGCTTTTGGGCACGCAGCGGCTACTACCAATCCGGTGGTGCGTTCGGCTTCCGCGATCAATTGCAAGATACGATGGCGATGGTGCACGCCGCTCCGCAGTACACGCGTCAACACTTGTTACTCAGTGCGGCCCATCAGTTTTCCGAGGGTGACGCGCAGCATTGGTGGCACCCCCCCACCGACCGCGGTGTGCGAACGCGCTGCTCCGACGATTACCTATGGCTGCCACTGGCCACCAGCCGCTATGTGCTGGCCACCGGTGACCACGGTGTGCTCAACGAGACGGTCAGTTTTATCGAGGGTCGAGCGCTCAATAGCGATGAGGAATCGTATTACGATCTCCCGGCGCGATCGGAAAAACACGCCACGCTGTATCAACATTGCGCACTTGCCATTGAGCACAGCATGGCGCGCGGAATCCATGGACTTCCACTGATCGGCGGTGGTGACTGGAACGACGGGATGAATCGCGTCGGCCAGCACGGCAAGGGTGAGAGCGTTTGGCTGGGATTTTTCCTGCATTACGTGCTAACTCAATTCGCACCGATTGCACGCCTTAACAACGACGTTGCCTTTGCCATGCGCTGCGAAGAGCAAGCGGCGCAACTGCGCACCAATATTCAGGAGCACGGCTGGGACGGCGCTTGGTACCGCCGCGCCTATTTCGATGATGGAACGCCGTTGGGCTCTATCAACAACGACGAATGCCAGATCGATTCCATTGCGCAAAGCTGGTCGGTGTTGTCCGGCGCCGCCGATGACTGGCGCAAGCGCCTGGCCATGCAATCGCTCGACAAGCACCTAGGTCCGCGCGGCGATCGAATCATCCGGTTGCTCGAACCGCCCTTCGATCATTCCGCGCTCGATCCCGGTTACATCAAAGCGTATGTGCCGGGCGTGCGCGAGAACGGTGGACAATACACGCACGCCGCGATTTGGGCGATCATGGCATTCGCTGAACTTGACGACGCCAAGCGCGCTTGGGAATTGCTGAATTTGATCAATCCGATCAATCACGCGCAAAGTGATCAGGACGTTGACACTTATAAGATTGAACCGTACGTCATCGCCGCCGATGTGTATGCCGTTGCTCCGCACGTCGGGCGTGGTGGCTGGAGTTGGTACACGGGCTCTGCCGGATGGATGTACCGGTTGATAGTCGAATCGCTGCTCGGTGTCCGTTTGGAAGGCGAACGCTTATACCTAAAACCGGTGTTACCAAGTGATTGGCGTTCGTTCCAATTGCGCTACCGCTATCGCAAGACGCTCTATCGCATCAGCGTGTTGCAAATGGATAATCCAGACGAAACAAACGCCATCTTAGTCGATGGTTCGATTCGATCTGAACCGTTCATACCGCTAATCGATGATGGGCAGGAGCACGCGGTCGAAATACGATTTCCACGTAAGTAGGCTGATTTAGCCGCATGGTTCGATTGATCAAGGTCAGCGTAACCGATTTTCCTTTTTCTCGCGAAGGTAAGCCAAGATTCATTCGGCAGCGGGTAGAATACCCTCCTCTACCCGCTATCTCTGCGCGCAACCGACGTTTCCCTAAGACCCATGAAGATCCCTCAAGGCCTGCAACCGCTCATCGACGATGGCATTCTCGATGAAATAATCCGGCCGTTAAAAAGCGGCAAGGAGGCCTCCGTATACGTCGTTCGCTCAGGCTCGGAGATCCGTTGCGCCAAAGTATATAAAGATATGCGGCAGCGCAGCTTCCAGCAACGCGTGCAATATCAGGAAGGCCGCAAAGTCCGCGGCAGCCGCCAAGCGCGTGCCATTGGCAAGAGCACGCGCTTTGGCCGCAAAGAACAAGAAATGGCGTGGAAAAACACCGAGGTCGATGCTCTTTATCAACTCGCCGCCGCCGGCGTACGCGTGCCGGTGCCATATGGGTATTACAACGGTGTTCTGGTCATGGAATTGGTGACCGACGCACAGGGTTATTCCGCGCCCCGTTTAGGTGAAGTGGAATTGTCGCCAGAACAAGCGCGCGAGTATCACCGTTTTTTGATTCGCCAGATCGTGCGCATGCTATGCAGCGGGTTGATCCACGGAGATCTTTCGGAATACAACGTATTAATCGCCGCCGAGGGTCCGGTCATTATCGATCTACCGCAAGCCGTCAATGCCGCCGGCAACAACAGCGCATTAATGATGTTAACGCGCGATGTCGGCAACATAACCGCCAGCCTTGCACGCTTCGCCCCCGAATTATCGGCCACCGATTTTGCCAATGAAATGTGGGCATTATTTCAACAGGGTAAGTTACTACCCGAGACTGAACTCAGCGGCAATTTCATTCATGATAAGACGCCAGCCGATGTTGCAAGCGTAATGCTAGCGATAGACGACGCGCGTGAGGAAGCGTTGCGGCGACAACGTGGACGAGATGAGGCCGCCGAGATGCATAAAAAATAGTTTTCACAGCCTGTGCCAGATTTGAGTCAATGTATTAAATCTGGCAAAGAACATAGGCTTACCATCAAACGGTATCGCCGTCTGGTCTGTCATGCCGAACAACCGCGGGCCCGGTTAGAAGTTAATCTTGAACAATTGTTACCCGCTATTCCATCTGTTTCAATAATGTCTAGGATACCCTCTAAGGCTGGATGTGAATGCTACCGGCCACCATACCCAACCTGAACGATTGACAAGGCGAATACCGATGAAGCGATTCGCACGCCCTGCTCTTCGAGTATTTCTATCCCTTATATCTGCCGTGTTGGCTTTCAATGCAGCACAAGCGCAAACGAAAGACAAAGATCCGGACAACGTCGGCTCATCCAATACGGTGGTTTCCAACCCCAAGACCGACTCTCAAACTTATCTGATCGTTTTTCCGGAACCGGGAGCCATGCATTACACGGGTGATATTCCCGAGTTTAAGGCAACCATCCCGGATGGCTCGCGAAAATACGATGTTAGTGCGCCAAGCATCCTCGCCTATCGCCAATATCTTCACAAATTGCAGGCCACGCACGTTGGCGCCATCGAAAAATTATTGGGCCATCCACTGAGCATCCGACACAACTACGATTTGATCAAATCCGGTATCGCCGCCGATAAGCTCAGCGCACAAGAAGCAAAAGCGATTTCCGAGTTTTTGGGCTACCCCACATTTGCTAACTACGACGAACAGCCGAGCACCTTCCGTGGTCCGATCTACATCGGCGCCGACAGCGTATGGAGCGGCATGAGCACACCGGATCATCGGGCGCATACCGGTGTCGCAACCACCATCGGTATTCTCGACTCCGGTTATAGCGCCTGGCACCCTTCATTCGCTCCAATGCCCGCCGTTTGCAACGGGGAACGCTATGGGCCATTTTTAAAAGTCGACAGCGCAGTGGATTGCTCAAGCGGCGCGCCGTGTTTGGATGCCGCTTCCGGCGGCGATCCGGCCGATCACAGCGGCCATGGCAGCCATGTCGGCAGCATCGCGGCGGGCAATACGCTATCAACCTCCACCGCCCTATCGCCTATACCGCGATTGCCGATGGGATTCAGCCAAATGTCCGGCGTGGCGCCGTGTGCCGCTCTGCGGTTTTATAAAATATGCAATCTCAGAAGTTGTCCCAGTGTGGATGTATTGGCGGGTCAAGAAGCGGCCATTGCCGATGCCGTGGATGTGGTCAATTACTCCATTACCGGTGGCCGCGATCCTTGGTCGCAGATGACGCCATCCGTGCACGCGCCGAACAGCAATCTCGGATTTCTCGATGTGGTTGCCGCCAATATTGTCGTCGTCGCCGCGGCCGGCAATACCACGATGGATGATCTGCACATCGAAAGCAACCCGGTTGGCGCCGTTATGCACCGCGGCCCCTGGATGTTGACGGTCGCCGCCTCCAGCCACGATCTAAATTCGTTGGTTTTGACTACCCCGCCGCGCATGCAAGGCGATGTGTTGGCTTCGTTCAGCCTGCGTGGACCGAACGAGAGCGGGATTAGTTTGGACGAGTACACATACGCCGGGTTTGATGTCACCAAACCCGACATCGCCGCGCCGGGTATCCATATCTATGCCGCCACCAACGTCACGTATCAGTATAACGATGGCACCTCGATGGCTTCCCCGCACGTGGCCGGAGCGGCCGCGCTGGTGCGCGAAGCGCATCCGGATTGGTCGGCGCTCGAGGTGATGTCGGCCCTGCGGTTAACCGCCGCAACGCGCGGCACCAAGGAAAACGGCAGCACGCCGTGGGACGCGGATGACGTTGGCAATGGCCGCGTGGATTTAACCCAAGCCACGCGCGCCGCCTTGGTGATGGACGAATCGATCATTCACTTTGTGCAAGCCGATCCCGCCATCGGCGGCGATCCCAAAACTCTGAATTTACCTGCGGTACGCAACACCCATTGCACACCGCGTTGCAGCTGGACGCGGCAACTGCGCAATGGCGTATCCACGCCGGTTACCTGGACCGTTACCTCATTCGACACGCCAAACGCCGCAATCTCGGTGTCACCGATGACATTTACGCTGCTGCCGCGCGGTACCCGACGCGACTCTTTCCCACACGAAGTTATCGATGCGCAGTCAATCACGATAACGGCCATACCCAACTCCACCATACCGGGTGCCGTCGAGTTTGGCAGCATCGTGCTGCATGCAACCAGCGGGGACGGTTCGATTCCCGATGAGCATATTACGGTGGCGGTGCAGGTGCGTTGATGACCCTAATTGAAGGACGAAATTATTTTCAAACCGCCGGCACTTCTTAACGTTCAGAGGAGTTGGTTATCCGGCCAAGGGCGCCTTCTCACCCCCTAACATCAACCTTTCTGAAAAATAGATTTAATATTTAGAATTTTTTCAATGTAACTTATACAGTAATTTTATTTTATTCTTATTCATTTATGCCGAAATCAATCGCGATCGTCAGAGTCGTCTGCATCCATAGGGCTGATTTTTTCTGAAATCTCTCGATGCCGTTTCGCATTTTCGGCGTCCCCAATGGCTTCATAATCCGTGGCTAAGGCATCGTGATCATAAGCGGTCACGGCAGAAGTAGCCCCGTATTTCGTTTGCGCGATCGTTAGCAATTGCTGCCGCAGCGGGATCGCGGCATCGAAGCGTTTGGCTTGTTCTTGCAGCACAGCCAACTGCTTTAACCCATCGCTAAGGATCGGATGCGTTTCGCCATACGCGCGACGCTGGATCGCCAATGCGCGCTCGAGCTGCGGTATGGCAGTAGTGGCGCACGACTTACCATGCGCACAAGCGTTCTGCGCCAGCGCCACCAGACACAACGCAACATCGGGATGATCCGGCCCTTTCGATGCCTCATACGCCACCAGCGCTCGCTGAAACAAGTCGCTGCTATCGGCATCGCGCTTGTCCGCATCGGCCAGCATCGCCAGGTTGTATAGCGTGGTGGCCACTTGGCTCGATTTTTCACCGTGCAAACGGCGGCGAATATCCAACACCCGCAACCACAATTTCTGAGCCGACGAATTCTCATTCACCATGTAATCCACGGCGGCCAGATTGTGCAAAACCAGCGCTACGCTGCCCTCATCCGCGTCGGACAACCCATCCAGAAGCGTCTTCGCCTGCTCCAATGCCCGTTTTGCACGTTTGCTATCGGATACGGCCCAGGTCTGACCGATCTCATTCCACGCCATAGCCGCTTCACTCGATCGCTCGCCGAACACCGATTGCCGCAACGACAACAACCGCTGGTAGGTCGCATCTGCATCCTCACGCCGATCCAACTCACGCTGCACATCGCCCAAGGTATCGAGTACCGACTCCAAATGGCGATCGCCTTTGCCGTATTGCGCTTCAGCTCCGCTCAAGGCTCGCTGCAACAAATCGGCGGCATCGGCAAAATTGCCGTGATCGTAGGCGGCTTTCCCTTGCATTTCGAGATCGCTCCAGGAAGCGGGCTGCAGATCCGAAGCAGATTTCCCGCCCGGAGATGGGACATCGCATGCCGCTAAAAACCAAGCAACGGCAATCCACAACCAGACCGATCGCATACGCTTAGCGTAATAGGTCACCATAAACTGCCTGTTTTCAACGGAAGAAATGATCACGGGATTAAGGCTCACTGAGTCAAGCGGTTTAAACAACGGGTTGGGATTCGCACGCTGATCCAACTACTATATTCTTACCTGCTCTGATTCCTCTACAAGACCCCATAATATCAAGCCTTAGGCACGGTCTTATACTCAAATGGAAAACGCTATGGCCATCAACCCACCTTTATCGGCATCACCCACGATGGCGCTTGCCTTCCTCTTGTTAGGCTCGGTTTCTTATTCCACGCAAGCAGCGTGTACGCGCGAAGGCGCTTTAAATCGCATGACGGCGCTAAACCAGTTCGGAATGAAACTGCAAGCCGCGTTGCCGGACCCATTGAAGGACCCTACCGGTTACGAGGCCAATTATCGACAGGTTATCGATTTCAATTCGCGCTTAGGCGCGGTAGGTGAGACCTTGGCGGCAAAGAAGTACGACGAGGCCTGCGCCTCGTATGACGCCCTCGCCAAGGATTACCACGTTGATCTCGCGGCGCAAAAGGTGCGATCCATTACTGCAGTTGAAGCGGAGGCTAAACATTCGCCAGCAGGCGGGTGTGATCTTGCGGAATCGGCTCGGCGATCCGCGTGGCTTACCGAGTCGTTCGAAACCTTCGCCAATGCCAATCATTTGGGGCGTGAGGACTGGCAGCGCTTTAGCAAAGAAACGGAACAAATCGGATTGTTGATGCAACAAGACCCCAACCAGGCCTGCGCACGAATTGACACGGTGGCGGCCGACTATGGTTTTAAGCGCTAGGCTCGTTTCCGCACCAACCCGCATTCTTTTATTCGAGTGGCGAGCGCATCGCATCCGGTTGAAGTTAGGAGATCTTCAAACCGGTGCCATGCACTCACCACGACCCAAAGCAATGCTACTTTATTCCGTCTGCTGCTTTACCGAATCCAAATGATTCTTCGCTTGCGTTATCGCCAAATCATGTTGGGTATTCGCCTGATTTTTGCAGTTGTCTTTTGCTTCGCCCGTCAACGCTTCGCACCGCTGCAATGCGATGGTGCGATCACCATCGGCTTTTTTCACCGCGATATCGTAATTGGCCTGCGCTTGTTCGCGCATGGCTTTGCTTGCCGCTTTATCAACCGATTGAGCCGTATCGGCGCGGGTATCGGCCAACTTAG
Organism: uncultured Rhodanobacteraceae bacterium; assembly: GCA_964466115.1. Classification (GTDB taxonomy): domain Bacteria; phylum Pseudomonadota; class Gammaproteobacteria; order Xanthomonadales; family Rhodanobacteraceae; genus Pseudolysobacter. The sequence goes on from CAYXMH010000002.1 coordinate 130,295, forward strand.
CGGCGGCATCGCGCTGCGCCTCGCTTAAATTTTGGTTCGCCTCGTCGATTTTTGGCTGAGCCTTCTGACGCGCTTTTGCAACCTCTTGAGCGGCATCGGCTTTCGCCTTCTCAACATCGGCGGCTTGCTGCGATGGCGACGGCGGTCGATCGCAAGCCACCAAGAAAACAGCGAGCGTCGACAGCGCTAAAACCTTTGTTAATGTGTGAATCATATCAATCTCCCTCAAAAATAATGAATTACGACGCTGCGCTAAATCCTGCCTAGCACCAATAAAATGATGACGATGAGCAACACAAGCCCAATGCCACCGCTCGGGTAATACCCCCACCCTGCACTGTGTGGCCACGTTGGAATGGCGCCGATTAATAGCAAAATCAGCAAAATTATTAAAATGGTACCGATGCTCATAAAAACTCCTTTTTAAAGTACGCCATTTATTTCGTTGTTTCGTACCGCTGAGCTCTCGTCGCTGCTCACCCAGAGAATGGCAACAGATGTGCCAAGCGCATCCGTTGCCCAACTCATTGATTTTGTTGCGACGCCGATGGCAACCCACCGCGCGTCTTGCACGGTTCGAGCGTTACGCTATGCAATCTGCAATGAATAATGAGTCGGCTAATGCGGGGAACGCTGCCTAAATCGAACCCATCGGATTCGTAGGACGAGAATTATTGGATGTCTTAACCCATGGCAGGTAGGGGCGAAATCGCATTTTTAGCAACGCTTAAGCATCGGTTAAACGTTGCAGGGATTTTGTAGAACACCCGCAGGTGATCGATCGGTGGGGCAAGATGCTTAAGAGGCGGCGGCGTGTACGCAACCACCGCCTATTAGGTTGCTACCCGTGAAAAAAATTCATAAAAGTAAAAATATTCGATATTGGTTCACAATCAGGCCGATGCTGACCCTCGTAATGCCGCGGCAGGCGCCGCATCTGCACTGATCAGATCGGCCCAACGGACAATAATGCCGCCTTTGCGGTGACCTTTCTCAAGAAGTTTGACCCCATCAGGATCAATTGTCAGCGTATAGGCGGTCTCACCCACCATTAATTCGCGACGCAGCGGTTTATCAAGTTTGGTCATGGGAAACTCCTTCAAATGAGAAAACCAAGGTTTAATGAAATCATTAAAAATTGCAATCTACAACCGCCGAACAGCCTACCTGCGGTTATCTCTGTGGAATCTTATCGAGACCGGGGCTTCCCTGAAATGATTTGGTGCCGGGGGAGGGAATCGAACCCACACTTCCTTTCAGAAAACGGATTTTGAATCCGTCGCGTCTACCAGTTCCGCCACTCCGGCACGGAGGGGGTGAAAGCGCGCAGTATAAGCGATACGTCTGTTAACGCAAGCGGCCTAATGGGTTTCGTCCAAGCGCAAGTTGCAACTGTCGCGCTCAAACCAATTATTGCCAATTGGGCGAAACACGGAACAGCTGGTCATCGGGCCGCGGTAAATATGCAGCGATACCGCTAATACATCCTTGGATGGATTGCGAATCGTGTGATATTCGTGCGGTGGAATCAAACTGCCCGCGGAGCCTGGACCTGCTTGCATTGTGCCTTGCGATTCGAAATGGAAACGATCGTCCTTGCGTTCACATAATTCGTATTGTGTGATTTCGAGCTGTCCGCGCCAAACGCCTTCTACACACCACATGCCGGCGTGATCGTGGATGGGCGTACCCTGCCCCGGACCCCACGTCATGGCGACGACGTTGTACCCGTATTTTTCGCTGGTATAGAGCTCGCGCCTTGCGTAATGCTCGGGGCATGGCTCAAACACGCACGCGGGCAGACACACCTGTGGATCGCGAATCAGCTGACACAACCCATCACGCAGAGCGTCGGTAATCGCGGTGGTGGAGCCAAGCTGCACAGCCCCATCTAAGGTTCGTATGAGAGCCTGCCATCCAGGAAATTCAAGGGCCAACATGGCGTAGTCCGAATAAAGTGTGTTGATGGGTCAATTCTACAGACTGTCCATGAACTTCGCGATGGCCGCACCAAACCGTTCAATGTCCACCAAGAACGAATCATGCCCTTGAATCGACGGCAGCGCGGCAAAATCAACATGCGTGCCAGCCACTTTTAACCCTTCGGCAATCTCACGCTGTTGTTCAATTGGAAACAGGATATCGGTGCTAACGCCGATCACCAGTGCGCGCTCGGCGCGCATAGCGGCAAGGCCGGCTTCCATATTGCCACCGTAATCGGCCAGGTCAAACCAATCCATCGCGCGCGATAAGTACAAATAACAATTCGGATCGAAACTGCCGACAAAGCGCCGCGCATGCCCTTCCAGATACGATTCGATTTGGAATTCCGGCGCAAAGGCGTGCGGGTGCTCGACTGCCATGCGGGTGCGGCCAAAACGTTCGCGCCATTCCTGTGCCGAACGGTAGGTGATCACCCCAAGCTTGCGCGCCAGGCGCATACCGTGTTCAGGCCAAGCGTTGGCGCTGTATTGGCCGTTTTGCCAGTTCGGATCAAGCCGAATGGCTTCGCGCTGCAGCGAGCGCAGCCCAATGGCAAACGGCAACGCATGGGGTGCGGTTGAGATCAGCACCAAATTGCGCGCAACGCCGGGGAATTGCACTGCGTAAGCCTGCGCGCTCATACCCCCCATCGAGGGTCCGACCAAGGCGTGCAGCCGTTCGATATTAAGATGCCGCACCAAAGCGTGAGCCGATCGGGCGATGTCTTCAAGTGCTAACTCGGGAAATGTCAGCCGATAGGGCTCACCACTGGCGGGATTGATCGATGCAGGACCGGTCGAGCCTTTGCAACTGCCCAACGAATTGACGCAGATCACGAAGAGCTTATCGGTGTCGATCGGTTTACCCGGGCCAATAATCCCCTCCCACCAGCCAGGATCGGGGTTGTCGGCATTGGCGGCAGCATGCGCATTCGGAGACAATCCGGTTAAAACCAACACCGCATTGCTGCGCGCCGTATTGATTTCGCCCCAGGTCTCATACGCCAGTTGAGCGTGGCGCAATTCACCGCCCCGATGCATGCTAAACGGCGATGGCAGGTTAAAATAACGCCTTGCGTCGGCCATGATCGAATCGCCGTGTTGGAATCAGAATGAAGATAAGCACCCGCTTTAGAGCCGCGACTTTATACTGCGTGCCCCTCTTCGCCAAGACTTGCGTTCGCTGTAGGCACTTGTTAGGGATCTTGCGTCATTTTCCATGTTTGCCAATTCACGCCAAGTTTTCAGCTCCCAAAGCCTAGTCCACCCGCGATTACGGCACGTGGTTGCTAAACATTTCGCCACGCCGTATCGTCGCCCGGTCGCCACTACCGGCGATGCCGCTTTCGCTTGCCTATTGGCTGAAATTGAACACAATCCGCGGCCATTGATCTTGGATTCGGGTTGCGGCACGGGGGAAAGCACCTACGGATTGGCACGGCATTGGCCAGATCATTGGGTGATTGGCATCGATAAATCGACAGCACGCCTTAGCCAAAGTCGCACCACCAACCCGAACACCCCAAAGAACGCGCTTTTGCTGAATTGCGATTTGGTCGATTTTTGGCAGCTGATGGAAAAAGCCGGTTTGCGTTGTTCGCGTCATTACCTGTACTACCCAAATCCGTGGCCAAAACCGGAACACTTGATGCGCCGCTGGCACGCACACCCGGTGTTTCCTAGCGTGATCGCACTGGGTGGAGTGTTGGAGCTGCGTTGCAATTGGCGCATTTACGCGGAAGAATTCGCATCGGCGCTGCAGTGCATTGATCGATTAGCAACGATTGAGGCGCTGTCGGGGCAGCCACCGGTAACGCCATTTGAACGCAAATACGCCGCATCAAAGCATTCATTGTGGCGTTGCATAGTCAATTTGGAAATCCCTTAAATCCTTCTCTGCGCAATCACGGGTAACAGATATGAACGCCACTTCCCCAAGCAAACCCGGTAGCGGCATCGGCACGGTACTGCGCGAGTTGCGCACGGCACTGGGCGAAATCGTATTGGGTGGTGAACTTGATGCCAATCACAGCGTTTTTATCCAAACTTTATTCGGCTTGCTCGGATATTTGGCGCGCGCCGATAGCCTGGTCGGCATCGAAGAAGCGGAATTCACCAATCGCCTAATGGATGATCTTCAATTACCAACGAAGGGCCGCAAGTTAGCGCAGCAGGCGTTCACGCAAGGTTGCCAGCGGCAAATTGATATCGATGCGGAACTCAAGCGCGTTCTTTCAAGCTTTCCCAAAGGCTCGAAGGAAATCGACCGTTTGTACAACAGCTTGATCCGCCTGGCCGCAATCGATGGAAAAGTTCGAGCACCCGAACGTATGTTTTTAGATAAAGTAACAATTGGACTTGGATATAATGAAACAAAGCTAAATCAACGCCTGCACGCATTAATAAAAAATTAACACCAATTGCAAACACAGTTGCCGGGTCCCTTCCCCGTGTCAACGTTTTTACTTGTGCAGCGTTTGAAGTCGACGTGAGTTGAGGTTCTCGGTAGAGAACACGCTCCCGCTTCCAAACTTAAGCAGGTACTTGCACATGGCTATTCATAGACGTGTACTGCTGGTCTGCATCCTACCTTTCCTTAGCGCATTGCCCTCCCCGGCGCAAAATGTATGGCCGAACTGGGAAAGCGCGCACGTCCATCCGATCGCAACCACCCCGTCGGGTATGCGCTTATTAGCCGTGAATACCGCCGATCAGCGCGTGGAAATGTTCGATCTGTCCGGCGATGCCAGCTTGCCACGGGCGATGACGTCCATCGCGGTTGGATTGGAGCCAATTAGCGTGCGCACACGCAGCGACAGCGAGGCGTGGGTGGTTAATCAGTTATCCGATAGCATTAGCGTTATTGATCTATCCAGTGGGCGGGTAACGTATACCTTGCATACCGGCGATGAACCCGCCGATGTGGTCTTTGCCGGAACGCCGCAGCGCGCATTTGTATCTATCGCACAGCTCAATCAGGTGTGGGTGTACGACCCGGAAAACTTAACTAGTGCACCGATAACAGTTTCACTGCAAGGGCGGCAACCACGCGCATTGGCGGCGAGTACCGATGGCCGCAAAGTATACGTCGCGTTTTTCCAATCGGGAAATTTAAGCACGCTGGTCAGCCAGACCGATGTATCAAATTCGGCGGGCCCTTATGGCGGGGTTAATCCACCGCCAAACGCCGGCAATGCATTCAATCCACCCCAAGCCTCGGGCTTAAGCACACCACCCCCGGTCGCACAGATTGTGCGACGCAATACCAGTGGCGCTTGGCTTGATGATAACAATCGCGATTGGTCATCGTTTATCACCTGGAACCTGCTCGACCATGACATCGCGGTGATTGACGTCGCGAGTCTGGCGGTTAGCTATGTCGATGGATTAATGACAACCGTGATGGCGCTCGGCGTGAAACCGGACGGACGCGTCGCTGCCGTCGGCACCGAAGCATTGAACCAAATTCGTTTCGAGCCGAATGTGCAAAGCATTTTTATCCAGGCGCGCATCGGCTCATTCGATCCAAGCGCGATCGGGGCGGTCGAGATCGCCGATCTTAATCCGCACCTGGATTACAGCGTTCGCAGCGTTCCCACGGCCACGCGCCTGCAAGCCATCGGCGATCCCCGAGCGATACTTTGGCACCCTAGCAGCGGCAATGCCTACGTGTCAGGAATGGGGTCCAATAATATCATCGTCACCGATGCCAGCGGCGCGCGGCTCGGGCGAATCGAGGTCGGCGCCGGCCCGACCGGCTTGGCGTTCAATGGCGATGGTTCGCGTTTGTATGTGTTGAACAAGTTTGACGCCAGCCTTTCGGTGATCGATACCACAGCGCAGATGGAACTCAATCGGGTGCATTGGTTTGATCCAACGCCGCAGGAAGTAAAGCAAGGCCGTCCCTTGCTTTACGATACCCACGCCACCAGCGGCCTTGGCCAAGCTTCATGCGCCAGCTGCCACATCGACGCACGCAGCGATTTTCTGGGATGGGATCTTGGCAATCCGCAAGGAGAAATGAAAACGGTCAATCAACCGTGCCGGCAAGGACAAACCTGTCAACCTTGGCATCCGATGAAGGGGCCGATGGTAACGCAAACCTTGCAAGGCATCGTTGGCAACGGCCCCATGCATTGGCGCGGCGACAAGGAAAATCTTGCCGCTTTCGCGCCGGCTTTCGTCGGACTGCAGGGAATGGATGCGCAGCCCGATACAACGCAACTGCAGCAGTTCGAGAATTTTATATCGACGGTTCGCTACCCACCGAACCCCAACCGCAATACCGATGGTAGTTTGCCCACCACTGTGGCGGTATCCAACGGTCAGGGCGATCCAAGCAACGGCTTAAACGTGTTTCAGACGTTGCCGGTGCTTGCCGGCGGTTTGACCTGCCAGGACTGCCACGCCCTACCGAAGGGAACCAGTGGAGAAATAGACGACCCGCAATTGCCGCTGGCGCCACAGGGCATGAAACAAGCACAGTTGCGCGGCTTGTGGAAGAAAACCGGATGGAATAAAGCCAGCCAAACAAACACCATCGGCTTTGGTTTCAACAGCAACTCCGAATTCGACACGTTGGGTGCTTTGCTGGTGGCTGGATTTAATTTCGGCGCTCCAACGCAAGCGCTGCAAAGGCGACGCGACGTTGAAGCGTTTTTGCTGACCTTTGACACCGAAACACCCGCGGCCGTCGGCCAACAAATTACCTTCGATGGCAGCAATAACAGCAGTGATGCCGCGCAACTGAATAGCTATCTTGCGCTGGCCGATAACGGCAGCGTTGCCATCATCGCCAAGGCAGTGCGCGATGGACGCGAACACGGCTGGGTGTACGCCACACACTCGATTATGCTGGAGGATCGCGAAAACAGAATCATCACTCCCGATGCTTTACGGCTATCAGCCGAAACAGGAAGTGAAGTGACATTTACCGTCATCGCGCCATTCACGCAATACCGCGCCGGTGTCGATCGCGATGCCGATGGCTACTTCGATGGCGATGAAATTGCCCATGGCAGCAACCCTGCGGATGCGGCCTCGGTGCCGAGCGGATTCTGTCGGCCCGATTTTAATTCAGACGGCAAACTCGACTCGAGCGACTTCGAGGGTTTCACCGCCGCCTACAATTCCGGCAGCGTCACGGCCAATTACGACCATTCGCTCAATGCCAGTGGACTGCCCGATATTACCGCCGCTGATCTTGCCACATACCAGAACGATTATCAGCAAGGCTGTAATACCCTGGTGTTCCAAAACGGATTCGATGGATAATCTCGTTTCCCCCGCCATTTTCGCGTAAACGGGAATGACGGCGCCATGAGGTAGAATACCAATCCACCGTTAGCGCCATCGGCTCGCGTACAATTGCACATGGCTCACAAAAGCGATCTGCCCTGGGATCATTTGTTACTGGATTGCCGGTTGGCAAGTTTGTGCAATGGTCTGAATGATTTTGGCATTATAGAAAATGCGGCATTGGCCTGGCGCAATGGCACGATCGTTTTTGCCGCGGCGCAATCCAGTCTACCGAACACCGCTGCGCAACTGGCTCAGCACGTCGAATCGGTCGCTGGGGCGTTAGTCACACCCGGACTGATCGACTGCCATACCCATTTGGTATTCGCCGGAGATCGCGCGCAAGAATTCGAAGCGCGCTTAAATGGCGCAAGTTACGAGCAAATAGCCAAAAACGGCGGCGGCATCGTATCAACCGTGAAACAAACACGAACAGCCAGCGAAGAGGCGTTGTTCAATCAGAGTGTTCCGCGCGCACGCGCCTTATTGCGCGACGGCGTTACAACATTGGAAATTAAGTCCGGATACGGCCTTGATTTGGCCAGCGAATGCAAAATGCTGCACGTTGCGCGCCGGATCGGCACTGAGCTTGGCATGACGGTGCGCACAACATTTCTTGGCGCCCATTGCGTACCACCCGAGTTTCAGCAGCGCAAAGCGGAGTATTTGGATTTGCTGTGCAACGAGATGCTGCCCGCGGTTGCAAATCAAGGATTGGCCGATGCGGTCGACGCTTATTGCGAGACCATCGCCTTCACGACGCAAGAAATCAGGCGCCTATTTCACGAAGCCACCCGTTTGGGTTTGCGTGTGAAGTTGCATGCCGATCAGCTTAGCGATTCTTCGGGGGCCGCCTTGGCGGCTGAATGCAATGCACTGTCGGCCGATCATCTTGAGTACACCAATCCACAGGGAATACAAGCGCTGGCCACCTCCGGAACTGTGGCGGTGCTGCTTCCGGGCGCATTTTATGCGCTGCGCGAAACCCGCGCACCGCCGATTGCACAGATGCGCGCGGCCGGTGTAGCAATGGCGATTGCCACCGATCTTAATCCCGGCACTTCGCCATTGTTGTCGTTGCGACAGGCATTGAATCAAGCTTGCATCTTGTTTCGCCTAACGCCATTGGAAGCCCTGCACGGCGCAACGACACATGCAGCCAAGGCATTGGGCCTGACGGATCGGGGCACCCTGGCGATCGGCCAACGCGCAGATGTGGCGGTATGGGATGTAGAAAGCCCCGCCGAATTAATGTATTGGATGGGGGGAAGTCTTGCGCGGCGCGTGTTTATCAACGGATGCGAGGTCTAAACCGCGCTCACCCTTCCAAAGCAAAACGCCCCCAATAAACGGGGGCGTTGGCAATCAAATCTTAAGTCCCGCTTAAGCGGACGCTTTCTTCGCAGGCGCCTTCTTCACGGCTGGCGCGGCTTTCTTAACAGCGGGCTTCGACGCCGCAGTTTTCGATGCGGATGATTTTGTCACCGCAGACTTCGTTACCACTTTTTTCGCGGTATGCGTACGCACATTGCCGTAGCTGCGGATGGCGGTTTTGCCTTTGCGGGTCTTGCGGTCGCCTCTACCCATGGAAACTCCTTTAAAGAAAATCAAGCTGCAAAGACCGCGAAGCATAACAGTGTTGCGTAAAAGCGCAAGCTAGCGCCGGAATAATCTGCTAGCCGCAGCGTGCCACATCGCGCAATTACCGGTCGGCTACTCCAAACCGCTCGCAAAAATCGGATCGCACGGCGCATACCAAGGAATAAACCCAGTGGCGGTATCCCATTGGGCATTATCGATTGGATCCAAGGAGTTTGGACAAACACTGGAAAGGGAGGACATCAAATTATTCGGAGCTGGAGGATCGGGTAAAATGCCGTGCAGTTCGTTATGAGCGATGCGATAGCGATGCAATGCAGACAACCCGGTTAATGCCGGAATCGATCCGGTTAAATAGTTATAACTGACATCAAAACTCTGAAGAATGGATAGCCCCGATAACGACGGCAAAGGACCGGTTAGCAAGTTGTCGTGCACAGAGAAACCGAATAAATCCGTATTTAATGCCAGGGAAGGAATACTTCCGGTCAGCTGATTCGAATCGAGCGCCAAATTGCTTAGATGAGGCCAATTACCAAGCGTAGGAATAGATCCCGATAAGCGGTTACTGGTAAGAACCAAGACGCTTAGAGTAGAGATGGAAGTCAAGGTCGTGGGGATGCTTCCACTTAACTGGTTTACTGGCAGTAACAGACTTCTGAGCTGCGTTAACTGTCCAATTTCGGGTGGAATCGTACCCACCAAATTGTCATTCGTTAAACTAACACCTATCACGTTCGTTTCATCCATATTGCAGGTAATGCCGTACCAAGTGCATTCCGTGCCTGGCACCCCGAGCCAACCCGTATTGACAGCCCAACCCGCCCCCGCAGTGCTGGTGTAAAGAGAAATTAAAGCGTCTCGTTCCGATGGGGGAATTGCGGCCAAAGCTTGCCCAACAGCACTCAGTGATAACAATAACAACACTCTCCCTCGACACATAATCAAAGCTCCTTAAGGATTATTAAATAACCTACTCGCCGCAGCACGGTGCGTTCTCGAACACGTATGGACTGCAACTTCCCACACACCCAATAGCCATTTTTACAGATCTCAGCTTAACGCAAGCCAATAAACAGTGAAGATCGCATGCACCGCAACCTCCCCGGTGTTTGGCACTTGTCAGCGCCGTCGTAAAAACAATTGATCATGGGCATGCACGAACTGAGCTCACTCTTACGTATTAGTAGATCAAGAGCGGTCCTCGTTTAGCGGTGGAACTCTCAACATCGTAGCCACCGGCTTGGAACGACGTTCTTAGGTATTGCGGAATCTAGTATGACAAAACGAAGCACATTTTTACGATACGTTCTACTGGCATTAGCGGGCGTATTCGGGACCTGGCTTACTTGGTCGGATGCAACTGCGGAACAAATTAGCGTCCATCTCCCTGATGATGTCTTTATCCTAACCAGCGAGCGTACCGTTCCCGCTTGGGTCGCATCCGACACGCTGTTTGCCAGAACAACGCCCAATGCACTACAGGAAGCGCTCGCCACAATGAAAACGCTTGCTACGCAATTTTAATTGCGCAGCGCCGATGGGTTTGAGCCAAAGAAAATCGATATTACTGAAGACAAGTTGACTACCACCGTCCTGTTGCAACAAACCTACCAAGGGTTGCCGGTATCAGGTGGCGAGTTGGCGGTATCGATGAACGATCAATTTGTCATCGCGGTTCACGGCATCTATTACCCGAGCATTAAGGATCTTAGGCCACAACTCCTCAATGACGACGCGCTAAAGCAAGTTGCGTTGAAGGCGATAGCGCGCGAGCAAGCCAACATTCAACCGTTGTCGGAAAAACCCTTTGTGCGCGTAGACGAACAAGGTACAGCGCACCTCGTTCGATCAGTGTCCGTTCAGTACATCAGCGCTCAAGGACAGGAGCGCGATCTGCTACACATCGACACAAACGACGGTGCCATCGTCACTCATTTACCGATGAATTTACGGGTGCTGCAAACCATTAACGACTGGCAAATAGAAACGCTTGATACCTCAGGCCATCTTCAGCCGACGGGCAGACCGGGCTGCATCGGTGCGCCATTACCGCCTTTTTCGATAGGAAGTTGGCCTGCCGTGTTCGCCGAATCGGGCGAAGGTTCTTACCTGCCGCCGTTCGTTTGGGAAGCCTTGCGCGAAGAGAACGGGCACGCTTATGGACTTACCATGGTAACTGCGGATTTTTACCAAGATCGCTTCCATCGCAACTCCTACGATAATCGAGGCTCACGCCTCATCTCCAACACCCATCTTTGGTACTACAACAGCCATTGGGACCGATGCTTTGGAGTAGGAAACGCATTTTGGGCGTTAGCCCAAAATCACGCGGCACCAGCCGATGACGAACGACAGATGTATTATCTGCCGCCAATGATAGATTCCAGCGGCGCGGTGCTACTGGGCAATTTAACCTCGGACCAAAATGTCGTTACCCATGAGCTAACGCACGGCGTCACCGAGTTAACATCGAATCTGGAATATGCCTCGGAATCTGGCGCCCTCAATGAAGCGGCTTCCGACATCATGGCCGAAACGGCCGAGCTTTGGTGGCATCAACGTACCGGCTTTAAATTCGGCAGCGTTGATTGGCAAGTGGGAACCGATCAAGTTACGCCTGGGCGCAACTTGAATAATGATCTGAGACTATTGCCAGGTCGCGACGACGCGTTGCGCTATTTTTACAATCCACGGCTTGATGCAGACAACACGCCCTATTCGCTCTCCGGATATTCGACAAATTATTATACTGATCGCTTTAGCCGCAGCTGCGTCACTGCTGGGCCGGGAACCGATTACTGCGGTGTTCATTCCGACAGCGGCATTTTAAATTTGTGGTTTTTCCTTGCTTCTCGCGGCGGAAACTCACCGCCCTCCTCACAAAGCACCAACGTAGGAAACCCTCCATTTACCGACGGCATCGGATTATGGAAAGCCGCGCAGATCGTCAGCGCGGCGTTGCATGGCAGCGGCCCCGAACGCATTACATCGCGCGCCACGTTTCGCGAGGCGCGCAATGCCACGTTGCGCGCAGCACTGCGATTTTTCCCGGGTGACGGCGACCTGTGCAGCCCGGAGATGCTCGGTGTAGTGCATGCCTGGAACAAAGTCGGCTGGGCCGATCATTACGAACCACGCATGGATTGGATGCCTTGTACCGGCCAGGCCAATGCGGTGTTAAACGGAACACTGGAAAATGGCTACGACCCGCGTAGCAGCATTACCCACGTTAGCAACTGGGACGCCCTAACCGACGCCCGACTAGCAGCCCCCCGCGGTTGGCGCGACGCCGGTGCCCAATTTATGTACAGCGATGTAACCGCGGTGGATGAGGCCGTTGTCGCCCAACTGGGTGGTGCAGGCGCAGCCAGCGTCAATGCCATTCAAACCCGTATTGCGTTTGATCCAGGCCTTGCGTCAATTCCGCATCCGGCTGCGCGCATCGCAATGAGCGCGCGTGCCGTATCGGGTAACGATCGCGACGACCGAATTCGTATTGGATTTATCACCACCGATGATGGCCATGAAACGGTTCTCGGTGAAATTCCGGCCGATACCTTAACCGATGCGTTCCAGCAGTATTCCATTGCGCTTAACCCAACCCAATTGCGTTCATGGGCGGGACGGTCCGGCACGCTGAAAATCAGCTTAATCGAAAACGATACGCTTCCAACCGTGGTTCAAGTCGACGCGATAAGCCTAGTCGTTAACGATAATCGCTAGTCATGTTAGCTTATCCACCACCCGACCCACCGCCATGCACTCCGCCCTTGGTCAACGCTTCAGGATCTAACAGCTGCTGCAATTTTGCTTTTGACAAGCCGGTGGTTTCTAGCGCCACGTCAAGGATCGGGCGATTTTCCTTGTAAGCCCTCTTCGCGGTAGCGGCGCCTTTTTCATAACCAATCACCGGGTTTAACGCGGTCACCAAAATCGGGTTGCGATTCAACGCCGCCTCAATGCGATCCTTGCGCACCTTAAATCCGGCAATCGCCGAATCGGCCAAGGCGCGCGCGGCGTTCGCCGTAATCTCAATCGATTGCAACAAATTCAGCGCCACCACCGGCAGCATCACGTTCAATTGAAAATTACCGGATTGGCCTGCGATCGTGATCGTTGCATCGTTGCCGATGACTTGCGCACACACCATCGCCATCGCCTCCGGAATGACCGGATTGACCTTACCCGGCATGATGCTCGATCCCGGCTGCAGCGCGGGCAGTTCAATCTCACCCAGACCAGCCAAAGGTCCGGAATTCATCAAACGCAAATCGTTGGCGATTTTCATCAATGAACAGGCCAGCGTTTTCATCTGACCCGATAATTCCACCGCCGCATCTTGCGAGGACATGCCCTCGAAATAATTGCCCGCGGCTTGGAATTTCACTCCGGTCAACCTGGTCAACTCCGCGCACACCATAGGTCCCAACCGGGCATCGGCGTTGACACCGGTGCCAACCGCCGTGCCGCCTTGCGGTAAACGACACACGCGCCCTAACGCATCGCTCAAGCGCTCGATGTTGGAGCCGACCTGAGCGGCCCAACCACCGAGCTCCTGCCCAAACGTCACGGGCATTGCATCCATCAGATGCGTTCGGCCCGTTTTCACTACTTTTTTCAATTCTTTAGCGCGCTTTTCTATGGTGGCTTTTAGGTGGGACAACGCTGGCATTAACTGTTCCGAAACCGCCAATGCCGCGCTGACTTGAATCGCGCTGGGGATTACATCGTTGGACGACTGGCCATTATTGACGTGATCGTTCGGATGTATGCTCTGTCCGGCCGCATGAGAAGCCAGATAGGCAATCACCTCGTTGGCGTTCATGTTCGAGCTGGTGCCCGAACCGGTCTGAAATACATCAATCGGGAACTGTGCATCGAACTCCCCTTTGGCCACTTGTTCGGCGGCTTTACGAATGGCTTTGACTTGGTTTTTTTTCAAATACCCAAGCTCACCATTTGCCTGCGCGGCGGCGGATTTAATCAAGCCCAAGGCGCGAATGAATTGCCGCGGCATGCGCAAACCGGAAATCTGGAAATTGTTCACTGCGCGCTGAGTTTGTGCGCCGTACATCGCGTCTTTCGGGACTTTTAACTCCCCCATGCTATCGCGCTCGATTCGGTGGGTGCTCATTGAAATTCCGTTGTTAAGTTAAAAAGACAGTCAGCAAAGGTGAATTATAGCGATTCCCGCGCGTCGATTAATGCCCAAAAACCGGTCCTCAAAGCAACACGAGCCGCACAGAGTACCGTATCATTTGCCCTTTTCGCGTTCGGGAAAGCCGTTATGTCGCATTCTACCCTTACCGCCCTATCGCCATTGGATGGGCGCTATGCCGCAAGTGTGGAGCCGCTGCGCCCGATATTCAGTGAATTTGGCTTAATGCAACGACGGGTATGGGTAGAGGTGCATTGGTTGTTGGCGTTGGCAAACGAGCCGGCCATTCCGGAAGTTCCAGAATTAAGCGCAGCGGTGACGAAGACTCTGCTGGCGCTGGCACAACAATTTTCCCTAGCGGACGCCGAACGCATAAAGGACATCGAACGCATCACCAAACACGACGTGAAAGCGGTGGAGTATTTCATCAAAGAGCGTCTGGCCGGCCACGCCGAGCTTTCACCGCTGCGCGAATTCGTGCATTTCACCTGCACCTCGGAAGATATTAATAATTTGGCTTATGCGCTGATGTTGCGCGATGCGCGTGACCAGGTATTGCTACCCATTCTTGATAAGCTCGTCACCACACTGAAGCAAATGGCGCAGGCCTATGCCGCGCAACCGATGTTATCGCGCACCCATGGCCAAGTCGCCTCGCCGACCACACTGGGCAAGGAAATTGCGAATACCATTGCCCGTTTAAAGCGGCAGCGAGCGCAGCATGCCGCGGTTGAATTGCTGGGCAAGATCAATGGCGCGGTTGGCAATTACAATGCACACGTCGTGGCTTATCCCACGGTTGATTGGCCGAAGTTGGCGCGCGATTTCGTTGAATCCATGGGATTGACGTTCAACCCCTACACCACACAAATTGAACCGCACGATGGCATCGCGGAATTCGCCGATGTTATGCGTCGTACCAACACCATTTTGATCGATTTTTGCCGCGATGTTTGGGGATACATTTCGCTTGGGTATTTCAAGCAGGCGCTAAACCCCGGAGAAACCGGCTCAAGCACGATGCCACACAAAATCAACCCGATCGATTTTGAAAACGCAGAGGGCAATTTCGGATTGGCCAATGCCTTGTTGACGTTCTTTTCCGAGAAGCTGCCGATTTCCCGTTGGCAACGCGATCTGAGCGATTCCACCGTGCTGCGTGCGCTTGGCACCGCGTTTGGCCACAGCTTAGTGGCCTTCGATGCGCTTGGTCGGGGTTTGGCCAAGCTCAGCATCGATCCGGTCAAAATCAATGCCGATCTTAATGCCAGTGCCGAGGTTCTGGCGGAGGCGATCCAAACCGTAATGCGCCGTTATGGCTTGTCGAACCCCTATGAGCACCTCAAAGAATTAACGCGCGGCCAAGCCATTACCTCGGATGCGTTACGGCAGTTCATCGGCAATCTGGAATTACCAAAAGACGCAAAGCAACGTCTGCTCGATTTGCAACCGGCAAATTACATCGGCCTGGCCGAGCGCCTTGCGCGTGAAATAGGATTTTGATCCAAGCAGTGCAATCGACCGTGAAACTTCCTATCGAAATTAACGCAAAACGTGGCTCGTTCCTCGGCATGTCCGCGGCGCATTTTCTGCGCAACTATTGGCAAAAACGCCCGCTGTTGATTCGTCAGGCCTTTCCCAATTATGTCTCACCACTGCATCCGAATGACCTGGCCGGGCTTGCCTGCGAAGAAAGCGCCAACGCACGTTTAGTTCTGCATGAACCAAAACGCGATCGTTGGACATTGCGCCATGGCCCGTTCAATGAAACCGATTTCAAGCAACTGCCCAAATCGCACTGGACGTTATTGGTGCAGGATGTCGATAAATGGGATGCCGACGTTGGCGTGATCCTGCAGTGCTTCCGGTTTCTGCCGGACTGGCGCATCGACGACATTATGGTCAGCTATGCGGTTGACCATGGATCGGTTGGCGCGCATGTGGACAATTACGATGTATTTCTTTTGCAAGGAATGGGATCGCGCCGCTGGCGCATCAGCGTGGATCCGAAAGCGCCGAAAGACTTTCGTGACGATGCCGAACTAAAACTGCTGCGGCATTTTTCAGCCACTCATGAATGGCTGCTCGAACCCGGCGATATGTTGTATCTGCCGCCAGGCATCGCCCATCACGGCATTGCGCAGGGTGAGTCCCTGACATTTTCCCTTGGAATGCGTGCGCCCTCACACGCCGAAATGTTGATCGATTTTGCAGAATACCTCGCGGAGCAAATACCGGAGGAGCATCGCTACATCGATCCGGACTTGACCATTAGCCCACATCCGGCGGAAATCGACGACGCAACGATGGTTCGAGTCCAGAACACACTTAAATATCTGCAAACCTTAAACACCTGTGCACTGCGCCATTGGTTTGGCGGCTTTATCACGCGCTATCGCTCCGCCCAAATACCGATGCCACGCCCGCGCAAATTAAGCGCCGCGGCGTTGGAAAAGCGTTTCGCCCAAGGCACGACCTTGATCCGCAATCCGTGGGCCCGATTCGCCTATTATCGAACTGGTTCGGATGCGCAACTGGTAATCGCCGGCCAACGCTATCGCTGTTCATTGAAATTGGCTCAAATTTTGGGTGAAGTGCGCGCGCTCGATATCAGCGTTTTACGCAAATTAAACACTGCCGATAAAGCAACTTTGCTGACTTTAATCAACGATGGCCATTTTGGATTCGATTCATGATCGCTAACGATTTCTACATCGAACACGCGTCCTTTGAAAAAGACTTGCCGGACCTGCGTTTGGTGCGCGAGGAAGTGTTCGTGCTGGAACAACTTGTATCGCGCGAGGAAGAATGGGACGATTTGGATGCCGTAAGCCATCATGTGTTGGCCCGCGACAACAGCGGTAACCCAATTGGCACTGGCAGACTTACACCGGATCATAAAATCGGGCGCATGGCCGTGCTTAAAGCCTGGCGCGGCCACGGTGTCGGCGCCGCGCTGCTGCGCACCCTCATCGAACGCGCCCGCGAGCTGCGCTTTCCCGAAGTGCATATGAATGCCCAGGTCGATGCGATTGAATTTTACGAAAAACTCGGCTTTACCGTGTATGGCGACGAATTTATCGAAGCGAACATCCGTCATCGCTCGATGCAAATGACCCTACCACCGCTCGGCACGCCCGACCGTCCCGGTGATCATGTTGGAGTAAGACCGGATTCAAAATTAACCGTGATCGAAACCCGCGAACAAGCGCATCTGGCCGTGCTGGAACTGCTGGGTGTGACGCGTCGCGAAGTCTGCATCTACACCCGCGATCTCGACGCCGCACTATTCGACACGCCCGAAACCTTGGAAGCCTTACGCCGCATCAGCACCGAAGGCCGCGGCGCCAGCATACGCATCTTGGTGCAAGACCCAAGCTTAGCGGTACAACAAAACCATCGCCTAATCGGATTGGCGCAACGCCTGACCAGCGTGTTTGCGCTGCGCGTACCGATCGAAGAAACCGATCTGCAATATGCGTCGGCGTTTTTGCTTAACGATCAGCGCGGGTATTATTTTCGTCCGCTGGGTAGCCGGTTCGATGGCGAAAGCAATACCTATGCGCCGGGGAAGCATAAGCAGTTGTTGGATTATTTTGATCAGGTGTGGGAACGGGCGGAGCCGAGTGCGGAGTTAAGGCGGTTGGAGTTGTAAATCAGCTTGACTACCACCACTACATGGAGGGAAGAGTTTGCTCGCGTTGTTCAATGCACGACTTGCACTTCTGCGACTGATCGCAAACTGTTGCGCGATCTTGGTGAGAATATTCCGCAACCTGGCTGGGTTGGCAGCAATTACAACCAGTCGCGAGTTCTTCTGGTTGGGCAAAACCCCGGTACGCCAAAGTCGCGAGCCAATGACGACCAACCATACACCAATACACTACGCACTTTTAAAGACAACCCTGCCGAGGAGAAATATCAAGCTTGCCTAGCAGCGCTTCACAAATACATTCCGCAATGGCCAGTATGTGAAAACTATTTCCCTTTGCGAGAGTGCGGCCTTACGCTTCAAGACATCGCCTACTGCAACATTGTTCGCTGTCGCACACAAAACGATAGCCCGCCTAACAAGGCATTAGTCCAAACATGCATTACCCAACACTTCTCCCGCTGGCTCACATTGCTTAATCCACGAGTCGTCGTATTCATCGGAAAGTGGGCCGCTAATCGTGCTGCCTCTGAAGTACAGGCCGCCGGCATACCATTCGCTTTCATGAATCGCCAGCGTAGCCTTTCCTCGAAAGAAAGGGTTGCAAATCGTCAAGCCGTTGTACAGCTTGTTCGCGAAGCAGGTAGCTAACTCATCGGGACCCGATCTTATAATCACATATCGGATCTTCACCCGCCAATTAACGAGCCATTGTAGTAATGGATAATATTGTGGCATGATAGTATCTATAAATGATACTATATAGCCAATGAAACGAAAGCACGCCAAGACCATTGACTCGATCTTCGCGCACCCCACCTCCGCCAACATTCATTGGCGCGATATTGAGGCGCTATTCAAGTCACTGGGTGCCGATATCGAGGAGAGAGAGGGCTCACGCGTCGCAGTCATATTGTATGGCGAAGTGCAGGTTTATCACCGCCCACACCCAGAACCTACTACGGACAAAGGCGCTGTGGTAAGTGTGCGGAATTGGTTAGCGTCTCACGGAGTTAAATTATGAACAATCTAATGACTATCAACGGCCATAGCGCTGTTATCAGCTTTGATCCCGAGCGGAGTCAGTTCCGGGGTGAGTTCACCGGACTTAACGGCGGTGCCGACTTCTATGCAGCAAGCGTTGAGGCACTGCGCAAGGAAGGCGCGCGTTCACTCAAAATCTTCTTGGCTGTTTGTAAGGAGCGTGGGATTGAACCGTACAAGAATTTCTCCGGCAAATTTGTAGTGCGCGTACCCGTGGGTCTACACGCACGCCTCACTCAGGCAGCCAATGCGGCTGGAGTTAGCTTAAATCAGTGGGTACAGCAAGCGCTAGAGCGCGAGGTTCACACATAAGCAGTATGCACGGCACAATGCAAGGTAGAACCATGAAAGCCGTCACTCTTGATGTACGTACACCTACCGATTCCATGTCGGAGTTCGTGCAAGCCTGGAAGACTGGGAAGTCTCAAAAATCGGCACGCATAAGCTTCGCTAGTCCTGAGCTACTTTGGCAGGTGCTCACCGCCAAACGGTGGGAGTTGCTTAAAGCGTTGTGTGGCGCTGGTCCAATTTCCATCCGTGAAGCAGCGCGACGTGTAAGCCGTGACGTAAAAGCGGTTCACGGTGATGTGACGGCGCTGCTCAATGCTGGCGTTCTTGATCGCACAGAAGAAGGCATTGTGTTTCCATTTGATGCGGTAAAGGTCGAGTTTCTATTGCAGGCAGCATAATCTGCCGCGCACGGCGCTTAATCACGATTTGACGTAACGTACGTTTTATCGTACGCTTTTATCCTAAAGGAGCGCCCAATGACCAACCTCACCGCCAGCGAAGCCCGCGCAAGTCTGTATCGCCTGATCGACCAAACTGCGGAATCCCACCAACCGATCCTAATCTCCGGAAAGCGCGCTAATGCTGTTCTCGTATCTGCAGAAGATTGGCAAGCAATTCAAGAGACGCTTTATTTGTTGTCCGTTCCCGGCATGCGTGAATCCATCAAGCAAGGTATGGCCGAACCTCTGACCAAAAGCGCAAAGGAACTGGATTGGTGAAGTGGAAGGTGGTCTACGCGAAGCAAGCGCTAAAAGACGCCAAAAAAATTGCCGCTGCCGGATTGAAGACGAAGACACAAGCGCTACTCGATATCCTGGTTATCGATCCGTTTCAGAATCCACCGCCATATGAAAAATTGGTTGGCGATCTCAACGGCGCTTATTCAAGACGCATTAACATTCAACACCGGTTGGTGTATGAGGTGTTTAAGAAAGAGCGTACGGTTCGCGTGCTGCGCTTCTGGACTCATTACGAATGAGCAGCAACTTACACATCCGTGCAATCCGTAAAGACGAGTTTGCAGCGCTTGGCCAATTGATGGTCGAGGTCTATTCAAACCTCGATGGGTTTCCCACCCCAAGCGAGCAGCCCCGTTATTATGAAATGCTGGCCAATATTGGACGCTTTACCGAGAAGAACGACACGCAAGTGCTGGTAGCCCTATCAGCCGGCACTGATGAATTGATTGGCGGTATCGTCTATTTTGCCGATATGGCCCAATACGGTTCCGGTGGAACGGCAACTAGGATCAAGAATGCATCGGGTATTCGTCTTTTGGGGGTTAGCGCTAAGGCCCGGGGAATGGGTGTTGGAAAAACGTTGACCGATGCTTGCATCCAATTGGCACGGGAAAAAAAACATGCTGAAGTGATCCTCCACACCACCCAGGCGATGCAAACCGCATGGCGGCTCTACGAAGGGTTGGGCTTTAAGCGGTCGAAGGATCTCGATTTTCTACAAGAAGGCTTGCCGGTATTTGGGTTCAGACTCCGCTTGACGGCAAATTCATCACACAGCGAAAACCATGCTTCAACTTAGACCCAACTGCGAATGCTGCGACAGAGATCTGCCGCCCGACGCCACTTTCGCCCGGATTTGCTCTTTTGAATGCACGTTCTGCGAAGCCTGTGCGCAATCGGTACTGAACGGCGTATGTCCGAATTGCGGCGGTGAGCTGGTTGCCCGTCCGCGGCGCCCCTTGGCGCAATTGGCCAAGCACCCCGCGTCCACGACGCGCATCCTTAAACCCGCCGGGTGTGCTTAAGATCCCGACGTTCCGCTCAAGCTCAGCTAAGTTGCCGCAACGCAGCAAATTCCGCATATAATCGCAGGTTCGGCCAGGCCGCGGGAAAATCCCAGCGCGAAGGCTCAAATTTGGCGTTTTTTTGTATTCGGTGATTGCGAGTGACCACGACCAACCTATTTCAACAGTTTTCACAAACCTCGCAGCTTTCCGGGGGCAATGCGGCGTTTATTGAAGGATTATACGAACAGTATTTGCTAGACCCCAACGCCGTGTCGCCACAATGGCGCCAGTATTTTGATCGCCTGAAGGGACGCGAAGTCGGCGACGTGCCGCACTCGGCAATCATTGCGCAAATTGAGCTGGCGCAGAAAAGCAATGGCGCGGGAAAAGCGGTTGTCATCTCCGACGCACAAGCGCAAAAGCAAGCGGCGGTGCTTAAGTTGGTAACCGCCTATCGATCGCGCGGGCATCTCGCCGCAAACCTCGACCCGCTGAACTTAATGCAGAAATTACCGGCACCGGACCTGAACCCGGATTTCCATGGCTTGAGCGAAGCGGACATGGAGACCGAATTCAGCACCGGCTCTCTCGCCGGAGCGCAACGCCTAAAACTGAAAGCGTTGTTGGTTTTGCTGAAAGCCACCTACGCCAATCACATCGGCGCGGAATTCATGCACATCGCCAGCACCGAACAGCGGCAATGGATGCATCAACAACTGGAACGCGCCGGTGGCCGCTTCGCGCTCAACGCGGACGAACGCAAACACGTGCTCGAACGCTTAACCGCGGCCGAAGGATTGGAACGCTATCTGCATACGAAATACGTCGGGCAGAAACGCTTTTCGCTTGAGGGTGGCGATAGTTTAATTCCGTTGCTTGATGAATTGGTGCAACGCGCCGGCAGCCAAGGCACCAAAGAAATCGTGATCGGCATGGCGCATCGCGGTCGCTTGAATGTGCTGGTGAACACCTTGGGCAAGTCGCCGCACGAGCTGTTCAACGAATTCGAAGGCAAATTTGCGCACGTCGACGATCCGGCGCACACCGGCGATGTGAAATACCATTTGGGCTATTCCTCCAATGTGACGACACCGGGTGGCAGCGTGCATTTAGCGCTGGGGTTCAACCCCTCGCATTTGGAGATCATCAATCCTGTGGTGGCCGGTTCCGTACGCGCCCGCCAAACCCGACGTAAGGATAAAAACTACACGCAAGTCCTGCCGATTCTGATCCACGGCGATGCCGCGTTCGCGGGGCAAGGCGTCGGCATGGAATTATTGAATATGTCGCAAGCGCGCGGTTTCGCGGTCGGCGGCACCGTCCATATCGTAATCAACAATCAAATCGGTTTCACTGTCAGCCGGCTCGACGATGCGCGCTCAACTTTGTATTGCACCGATGTCGCGAAGATGGTTGGCGCGCCGGTGCTGCATGTCAATGCCGACGATCCGGAAGCGGTTGTGTTCTGCACGCGCTTAGCCTTCGATTTCCGCGCCAAATTCAAGGAAGACGTAGTGATCGATTTGGTTTGCTATCGCCGCCATGGTCATAACGAAGCCGACGAGCCATCGGCCACCCAACCTCTGATGTATCAAGTGATCCGCGCCCTACCCACCACGCGCGAGATATATGCCAAACGACTAACCACCGACGGCGTGATGCAAGCAGCCGACCCGCAGACGCTGGTGGACAACTACCGCGATAAACTCGATAGCGGCAAAACCGTTACCGAATTAAGCCATAATGCCGTTGATGGCTTTGGCGTGGATTGGAGCAAATTCATCGATGGCAAGCTTGATACGCCGGTCAAAACCGGCATCAGTCGCGACAAAACCACCGCTCTATTGGGGAAAATTTTAACACTGCCAAGCGACTTGGTGCTGCATCCTCGCGTTGCGAAAATCTACGAAGACCGCAATAAAATGGCTTTGGGCGAAATACGCTGCGACTGGGGCTTTGCTGAAAATCTTGCGTATGCGAGTTTGCTCGACGAAGGCTTAAATTTGCGGTTGGTAGGGCAAGACTCAGGGCGCGGCACGTTCTTTCATCGCCACGCCGTTTTGCACAACCAAACCAATGACGACACCTATTTACCGTTAAGCCAAGTACGTGAAGGCGCGGAGGTCGCGATCATCGATTCGCTGTTGAGCGAGGAGGCGGTGATGGCCTTCGAATACGGCTATGCCACCGCCGACCCGAACACCTTGGTGATTTGGGAGGGTCAATTTGGTGATTTTTGTAATGGTGCACAAGTTGTTATCGATCAATTCATTTCCTCGGGCGAGGCCAAATGGGGCCGATTGTGCGGACTTACGCTGTTCCTGCCGCACGGGTACGAGGGGCAAGGCCCGGAGCATTCCTCCGCACGCTTAGAGCGCTTTCTGCAATTGTGCGCACTGAACAACATTCAAGTCTGCGTACCGACGACACCGGCGCAAATGTTCCATATGCTGCGCCGGCAAATGCTGCGCAATTGCCGCAAGCCGCTGATCGTCATGACGCCAAAATCGATGCTGCGGCATAAACTGTCCACCTCGACGCTTGAGGATTTAACCCAAAGTGGATTCCAACTGGTGATCCCAGATAGCACGATCAAAGACGCGAAAAAGGTGCGCCGTGTGGTTCTGTGCTCTGGTAAGGTCTATTACGATTTGGTAGAAGCCGCAGAAAAAAACAAGGTTAGCGATGTTGCGCTAATCCGGGTTGAGCAGCTATTCCCGTTCCCACGCAACGAGGTTCGCGCCGAATTAACCAAATATCCGGCGGCGAAAGAAGCGGTGTGGTGTCAGGAAGAGCCGATGAATCAGGGCGCTTGGTTTCAAATCCGTCACCATTTGCAGGCCAGTATCGGCGAAAAACATACGCTAAGCTATGCCGGGCGCACCCGCTCGCCAGCACCGGCTTGTGGCCATTTTCAAACGCATGTCGCCGAACAGGCGGCTTTAGTCGAGCAGGCGCTGAGTGCGCCGGCCGGCACCGATTACGCCGCGGAGTAAATAATATGTCTGTCGAAATAAAAGTTCCGGTGCTACCCGAATCCGTTTCCGATGCGACGATCGCCACCTGGCATAAAAAACCGGGCGATGCGGTTCGTCGCGATGAAAACCTGGTCGATCTTGAAACCGATAAAGTGGTATTGGAAGTTCCCTCTCCCGTCGATGGCGTGCTTAAAACCATTTTGAAAAAAACCGGTGACTCGGTCGGCAGTCAAGCGATTATTGGTGTGGTGGAACCCGGAGCGGCGGCACCTGCGAAACCCAATGCTCCTTCAGCGGCGGCGGCTATTCCAGTCCCCGCAGCAACGCCTGCTCCAGCGGCAGGTATGGAACAGCTTTCACCGGCAGCACGACGCGTGGCGACCGAATCAAAAATCGATCCCGCTCAAGTGCCAGGTACCGGGCGCAGTGGGCAAGTAACCAAGGAAGATTTGGTCACGTTTATGCGTACAAATGCCTCCACACCCGCCTCTGTTGCGCCAAGTGGCCCGCGCGCGGAGCAGCGAGTAGCGATGACGCGCATGCGTTCGCGCATTGCCGAGCGCTTAATGCAATCAAAGAATTCGATTGCAATGTTGACCTCGTTCAACGAAGTCAACCTCAAAGCGGTTATGGACATGCGCAAGTCAATGGGCGAGGCGTTTGAAAAAGCCTACGGCGTGCGTCTTGGCATTATGAGTTTCTTTGTTAAAGCCGCGGCCGAGGCATTGAAACGCCACACCATCATCAATGCCTCGGTGGATGGGAGCGACATCGTTTACCACGGCTACCAGGATATTTCGATTGCGGTGGCCACCGAAAAAGGTTTGGTCACGCCGGTGCTGCGCGATGCGCAAAACCTAAGCTTCGCCGATATTGAAAAGGCGATCGCGGTTTTCGCTAAAAAGGCGCGCGAAGGCGGTTTGTCGTTGGACGACCTGCAAGGCGGCACGTTCACGATCACCAATGGCGGCACATTCGGGTCATTAATGTCCACGCCCATCGTGAATCCCCCGCAAAGCGCAATTCTCGGTATGCACACGATTAAGGAACGCGCCATCGTCGAAAACGGCCAGGTGATCGCCGCGCCGATGATGTATATCGCGATCAGCTACGACCATCGCATCATCGATGGCAAAGACGCGGTCTTATTCTTGGTCGACATCAAGAATCAACTCGAGAACCCACAGCGCATGCTGTTGGGTTTGTGATGCACGTTTGGGATTAAAGAATCATGAGCGAACATTTTGATGTCGTGGTTATTGGCGCTGGCCCCGCCGGTTATGTGGCTGCCATCCGCGCCGCGCAATTGGGCTTAAAAACCGCTTGTGTCGACGCGTTCACCGGCAAAGACGGAAAACCGGCGTTGGGCGGAACTTGCCTCAATGTCGGATGCATCCCGTCGAAAGCGCTGCTGGACTCTTCCAAGCAATTCCACAATCTTTTGCATGGGTTCGCCGATCACGGCATCAGCTCCGCCAATGCCAGGATCGACGTGAAAACCATGGTCGGGCGCAAGGACAAAATCGTAAAACAGTTTACCGGCGGTATCGTATCGCTGTTTAAGGCGAACAAAATAACCGCTTATGCCGGTTTCGGAAAATTGCTGAAAAACCGTCAAGTGGAAATATCCGCAAAAGACGGCACGAAAGCCACGATCTCCGGCACCAATATTATTCTTGCCACCGGCTCAGTACCGATCGAGATCAAAAGCATGGCGTTTGACAACAAACGCATCGTCGACAACGCCGGGGCGTTGGATTTTGAATCGGTGCCCAAGCGCTTGGGTGTTATCGGCGCCGGCGTGATCGGACTTGAGCTTGGCAGTGTTTGGAGGCGCCTTGGCGCCGAAGTGATCGTATTGGAAGCGTTACCCGATTTCTTGAGCGCAGCCGATCAAGACATTGCGAAAGTAGCAGCCAAGGAGTTTAAAAAACAAGGGTTGGACATTCGTCTCGGCGCTAAAGTGAGCGCAGCGAAAGTGCAAAACGATGTCGTACAAGTGATTTATTCCGATGCCACCGGCGAGCACACGTTAACTGTAGACAAACTATTGGTCGCCGTGGGCCGGCGCGCCTGCACCAACGGGTTATTGGCCGAGGATACTGGCGTAAGTCTGGACGATCGTGGCCGCGTGGTCGTGGATCAGCATTGCTGGACCGGCATTGAGGGCGTTTGGGCGGTTGGCGATTGCGTGCGCGGACCCATGTTGGCGCACAAGGGATCGGAAGAAGGCATTGCCGTTGCGGAAATCATCGCCGGCAAAGCCGGCCATATGAATTACGACACCATTCCTTGGGTGATCTATACCGAGCCTGAAATCGCCTGGGCCGGCAAGACCGAGGCGCAATGCAAAGCCGAGGGCATTCCGTATAAAACCGGATCTTTCCCTTTTGCTGCAATCGGGCGCGCCGTGGCAATGAATGAAACCGCCGGGTTGGTGAAGATCGTCGCGCACGCCGATACCGATCGGATTCTCGGCGTGCATATGGTCGGTGCCTGCGTATCCGAATTGATTGCCGAGGCTGTGGTTGCGATGGAATTCCATGGGTCAAGCGAAGATTTAGCCCGCATTGTGCACGCGCATCCGACCCTATCGGAGGCGGTTCACGAGGCCGCGCTTTCCGTGGACAAGCGAGCAATTCATAAAGCGAATTGATACCGTTAAAATTCCAACTTTCTATAGAAACGGCATTAACCGGTAATTTTTAGAAATCCGTTCATGCTGAGCCTGTCGAAGCACCGAGGCTTTCCGGTCACCCAACGACCAAGCTCAGGGCGAACGAAAAAGAGGAATTTCTATAACAAATATAAAAACAAGACCACTTTCAACGAGCGTCTCCTGTTGCAGAGAATCAATCCCGTTTAACTTGGAATACTACCGCTCCATTTGCATCATGGGTTCATAATCATGTCCATCGTTCCCGATTCCTTTCGCGCGTTCCGTATCTCAAGCGATGGCAAAAATTACGACGCCGCGATCCGGCGAATCACGCTGGATGAGCTCAGCGCCGGCGAAGTCGTCATCAAAGTCGCTTATTCCAGCGTCAACTATAAGGATGCGCTGGCGGGTACTGGTAAAGGGAAAATCCTACGCAGCTTCCCGCTGAATGGCGGCATCGATGTCGCCGGTTACGTCGTCATGTCGAGCGATCCCAACTTCAAAGAAGGCGACGCAGTATTGGTAACCGGATGCGGCCTTTCCGAAACACGCGACGGCGGTTACAGCGAGTACGCGCGCTTGCAGGCCAAATGGGTCATCCCACTACCAGCCGGCTTAAGCCTACGCGAAGCCATGATTCTCGGCACGGCAGGATTTACTGCCGCATTAGCTTTGTACCGCATGCAATGCAATGGACAAACACCGGCGATGGGCCCGATCGTCGTTACCGGGGCAACCGGTGGCGTCGGAACGTTGGCCATTGATATCTTAACCAGAGCCGGCTATCAGGCCCATGCTATCAGTGGCAAGCTTGAGCATTTTGATTTTTTAATAGATCTTGGTGCAAAACAGTGCCTGTCGCGCACCGATTTGTATTGGGGACAACGCCCATTGGAAACCAGCCGGTGGGCCGGTGCCATCGATAACGTCGGCGGTGAAATGCTGGCGGGGCTAACACGAGTTATCCATCCCTACGGCAATATCGCCAGTTGCGGACTCGCCGGCGGACCGGAGCTTGCCACCACGGTCATGCCGTTTATTATTCGCGGGGTAAGCG
Source organism: uncultured Rhodanobacteraceae bacterium (assembly GCA_964466115.1). GTDB lineage: Bacteria > Pseudomonadota > Gammaproteobacteria > Xanthomonadales > Rhodanobacteraceae > Pseudolysobacter. Next base: position 157,763 of record CAYXMH010000002.1, read on the forward strand.
TCTTGGGGATTGCCTCCGCCATCACGGCCCGCCCCCTACGCGATACCCTCTGGCAGCATTTAGCCAGTGATTGGAAACCCGCTCATCTGGAGCGGATTGCCACCCAGGAGATTGGTTTGGAACAATTACCCGACGTATTTGCTAGGATGCTAAGCGGTAGCTCATTCGGTCGCACTTTGGTGCGGTTTTGAACGCATTAATTTGGATACGAATCAACAACATTGCACTTGGGTGCGATATTACAAAGCAATAGTTGGAATTGAGTGGGTAGTAAGGCCAATAAACCAACAGTTGGCCTTAAGCGTGTCCGGAGCATAGAATGCAGTGGTCGCAGTAAGCGGCCTTGGGGATAGGCACAAGTATGGCGCGGATTTTAATCGTAGATGATTCACCTTCGCAGTTGGTTGGCCTGAAACGCATAGTCGAAAAACTAGGGCATGAGGTACTCACCGCCGATGACGGTTCTGCTGGCGTAGAAATCGCACGCCGCGAGGTTCCCGACCTCATTCTTATGGACGTGGTCATGCCAAACCTAAACGGGTTTCAAGCCACCCGCACCATCGCCAAAGACGCCAAGACTTGTCATATCCCGATTATCTTGGTTACGACCAAAAATCAAGAAACGGATAAAGTGTGGGGCATTCGCCAAGGCGCGAAGGCGTATGTGACCAAGCCCGTAAATGAGGGTGAGCTGCAAAAAACCATCAAAAACCTGCTATCGACTGAGGATGGCTAATCGCCGGCTTTAAGCTTTTTCCAAACGCGGATCAAACGCAAACTCCCGCGCCATTTGTTGATACAGATCCCTCTGCGTTTGGGTATTTGCCGGTGGTGCATGCACTTGCAAGGTGACCAGCTGATCCCCCTTAGGCTGACCCGGCCAACCACGACCCTTAAGGCGCAAACGTTTCCCGCTGTCCGAGCCTGCGGGTATGGTTAATTCCACCATACCGCCCATGGTCGGCACCGGAACGGTCGCGCCCAACGCGGCCTCCCAGGGAGTCACCGGCAGCGTCAAAAGCAAGTTCCGGCCTTCCAAGGTGTAGCGCGCATCTTTGCGAAATTCAATTTCAAGTAACATATCACCGGGTGCCCCGCCGCGCGGGTTGCCGCCCTGCCCCGCAAGCCGTATTTGCTGGCCCGGTAAAATTCCGGGTGGTATTTTGACATCGAGTACACGTTCACCCCCCGAATCACGTAAGGTCAACCGTTGTTTGCCGCCATGAAACGCCGTATACAAATCGATTTCCAATTTGGCGCGAGTGTCTTGACCACGCCGTGGCGCGTTTTGCGGGCCGCGCGCTCCGCCACGGCCAAACAACGATTCAAAGAAATCGCTAAAACCGGCGCCTTGACCCTGGCCGGCAAAATCGGAGAAATCAAATCCTTCGCCAAAATCCGGCGGTGGTCGAAACTCCTCGCCGGGTCGATAACCGCGGGTGCGTAGTTGATCGTAAGCGCGCCGTTTGGCGGGGTCGCGCAACGCCTCGTAGGCCTCGTTAATGGCCTTGAATTGACTTTCGGCGTTGGCCTCTTTGCTGACATCCGGATGAAATTTACGCGCCAAGCGGCGGTAAGCGGACTTAATTTCCGACTCGGGAGACTCCGGTTTTACCCCCAAAATCGCATAATAGTCTTTAAACTCCATCCTGACTCCATAATAAACAGGCAGTTACGATAATTCCTTAAACAAGTTTCTTTTTATCTGGCTTTAGGCAGCCACTCGAATTCGTATTGTGCGCTTGTTATCGCAACTCAGCCAATCCGCTTTGTGCATGTGGCAGTCGCAACCGCCACATGCTTTCCGCAACCTTATGCCATTTCTATGAATTGATGCTAATGCGCCGCGGCGTACTTTCGGGTTTTTTCGGAATCGTAATTTCCAGCACCCCGTGTTTTCCGGTAGCGTGGATACCCTCGGCATCGGCGCTATCGGGTAATGCAAAACGGCGATAAAAAACACCATGGGAACGCTCTACACGAGTGTATTTGTCCGTGGTCTCGGTCGATTCGGTTTTGCGTTCACCCTTAATCGACAAAATACCTTTGTCCATGGCAATTTCTATGTCTTTCGGGTCTACACCCGGAATATCGGCCTGGATCACAAAGCGTTTGCCCTCTTCCTTAATATCAACCCGGGGCACCCATTGGCTGGTTACCACATTGGATTGGTCGGTATCCTCCGCATTGAAAAAGCGATCGAAAACTTGTTTCATTTCGCTCTGGAACGGTGCGGACAATGCCCACGGTTGTTGGTAACGGGTAAGGTTCATTATTAGCCTCCATCATTTCCAATTTGCGGCACGGACATCGCACCGCGGTAGCCTAAATGTAGGGACCTCAATCTCAGTTTCAAGGGGTAAAATACTGAGCGTATTTTGCTCCAAAGCCGTATTATGCCGGCTCTGCTGCGAACGATCGCGCACATTACCCTCCCTCAACCTTAAGGATTATCCAATGACCATAAAAGTCGGCGATTCCATTCCCACTGCCACGCTCAACTATCTCAAAGACGGCATTCAAGCGATTACCACAGACGAGATTTTCAAAGGGAAAAATGTGCTGCTGTTCTCCGTGCCCGGCGCATTCACGCCAACATGCTCGGCCAAGCATTTACCGGGTTATATACAAAACTTACCGGAATTTAAAAAGAAAAATACACAAGTCGCCTGCATCGCCGTTAACGACGCGTTTGTGATGAACGCGTGGGCGAAGGATCAGAAGGTACCGGACGATTTAATGATGCTGGCCGATGGCAATGCCGCCTTCGCGAAACAAATGGGTTTGGAATTGGATGCCAGCGCATTCGGCATGGGTTTGCGCTCCAAACGGTTTGCGCTTTATGCGGAAAATGGCGTTGTGAAGCAATTGCAGATTGAAGCGCCGGGGGAATTCAAAGTGTCCAGCGCCGAGGCAATGTTGGCAAGCCTTAGCTAACGCTACGCTTCCGTCATTCCCGCGCCTGCGGGAATGACCTCCACAGACTAGGCACCCACCACTGCGGACTCATCCAGCAAGAGCGCTCCTGCCTCATCATTATCTTCGCCGTTGAAAGCCTCAAGCCGCACCAAACCCACCAAACTTTCCTCCTGCGGCAGGCGGATTAGAGTAACCCCCTGGGTATTGCGGCCAACCTTAGCCACCTCCGATGCGCGAGTGCGCACCAAGGTGCCTTGATTGGAAATCAGCATTAATTCATGTCCATCGTCAAGCTGCACGGCACCTACCAATGTACCGTTACGCTCTGAACATTGAATTGCAATCACACCACGCGTACCGCGGCCCTTGCGCGGGTATTCATCCAACGGTGTGCGTTTACCATAGCCGCGTTGAGTTGCGGTCAGCACATCGCCTTGTTCCGCAACAATCATCGACACCACGCGCTCGTTTTCCGATAGGCGAATACCGCGCACTCCGCGAGCAACGCGACCCATGGGGCGCACTTCGGACTCATCAAAACGCACCGCTTTGCCATTGCTGGCAAACAACATCACATTGCGGTTGCCATCGGTCAAGGTTGCATCAACCAAACCATCACCTTCGTCCAACGCGATCGCCCGAATGCCGCTGACGCGCGGACGCGAATAATCGGACAACGGCGTCTTCTTAACCGTGCCATTACGGGTGGCAAAAAACACATAACGGTCTTCCGGATAATCGCGCGTGGGCAGCACTGCCTGCACTTTCTCACCCGGCTCCAATGGCAATAAATTCACAATTGGACGACCACGCGCGCCGGGGCTCGCGTCGGGGATTTGGTACACCTTAAGCCACAGCACGCGCCCGCTGCTGGTGAAAGCAAGCAGCGTGTCGTGCGTATTGGCGATCCAAAGCCGCTCGATAAAGTCCTCTTCCTTCATCGCCGTTGCCGAACGGCCCTTACCGCCGCGGCGTTGCGCGCGATAGATGGTAACCGGCTGGCGTTTGACGTAACCCGCGTGCGACATGGTGACCACCACGTCTTCCGGCGCAATCAAATCAAGAACGTTGAGATCTTCCTGGCTTGCCTGAATCTCGGTGCGGCGCTCATCACCATACTCTTCGCGCACGGCGACCAATTCGTCGCGGATTACCGCCAGCAACCGGGCCGGATCGGACAGAATTTCGATCAACGCCACGATCGCGGTCAATATCTCGCGATATTCATCCGACAGCTTTTCCTGCTCCAACCCGGTAAGGCGATGCAGACGCATTTCGAGGATTTCTTTCGCCTGCAGCTCCGACAACTGATAGCCGTCATCGCCAATGCCAATTTCCGGGGATAAATCTTCAGGCCGTGAAATTCCCGCACCGGCCGCACTCAGTAATGCGCGAACCGAACCCGGATTCCAGAGTTTGGCCAACATGCGCTCTTTTGCAATTTGTGGGCTTTGCGATCCCTTGATCAGCGCAATCATCTCATCGATGTTGGCTAAAGCAACGGTCAAACCTTCAAGAATATGGGCACGCGCGCGTGCTTTCTTCAGATCAAAAATAGTACGCCGCGTGACCACCTCGCGACGGTGGCGAATGAAATTTTCGAGGATGTCCTTAAGGCTAAGGGTTTTCGGCTGGCCATCCACCAACGCGACCATATTGATGCCGAACGTCACCTGCATCTGCGTTTGCTGATACAGATTGTTCAACAGCACGTCGCCCATCGTATCGCGGCGCACTTCGATCACGATGCGCATGCCGTCTTTGTCGGACTCATCACGCAGCTCGCTGATGCCCTCGATGCGTTTTTCCTTAACGAGCTCGGCGATGTTTTGGATCAACCGCGCCTTATTGACCTGATAAGGCAACTCATGAACGATAATAACCTCGCGGCCATTGTCTTCGGTCTCAATCTCGGCCCGCGCCCGCACCAAAATGCGACCACGCCCCGTTTTATACGCTTCCACAATGCCAGCGGCACCGTTGATGATGCCGGCCGTGGGGAAATCCGGGCCGGGCACCAGCTGCATCAAGACATCAAACCCAAGATTCGGGTCATCGATCAATGCCACCGTGGCATTGATGATTTCGCGCAAATTGTGCGGCGGGATATTGGTGGCCATACCGACCGCAATACCGGCCGAGCCGTTGATCAGCAGGTTCGGGATGCGCGCCGGGAAAACCGCCGGTTCAAGTTCCTTCTCGTCGTAATTGGGGTTGAAATCGACGGTGTCTTTGTCGATGTCGGCCAGAAGCTCGGACGAGAGGCGTTGCAGACGGCACTCGGTGTAGCGCATGGCCGCAGCGGCGTCGCCATCGATCGAACCGAAGTTGCCTTGCCCATCGATCAGCGGATAGCGCAATGAAAAACTTTGCGCCATGCGCACCAAGGTATCGTAAATAGCCGAATCGCCATGGGGATGGTATTTACCCATCACCTCACCGACCACGCGTGCGCATTTCACATAGGAGCGATTCCAAAGGTTATTGGCTTCGTACATCCCGAACAGCACGCGCCGGTGCACCGGCTTTAAGCCGTCGCGCACATCCGGCAGCGCGCGGCCTACGATCACGCTCATCGCGTAATCGAGATAGCTTTGTTTTACTTCGTCTTCGATGTTGACGCGAATGACTTCTTTGGCAAGTTCCGCCATTAGAAATGGTTCCGTTTATTCAGTGACTAAAGCGGGATTCCGAGGCAGGCTCGGCCGCACGAATATCAGTGCGAAATCATACCACAATGGGCTTAAAAATGATGCTTTTATTGGACGTTAAAACGCCACTTTCAAGGGTCTTATTTTAGGACTTATTTGGCGCTTTCCAATGCAGCGTTATCGGGTCGGAAAACCCAATAACGGGCCCCGCTGTAGTTCACCAAAAGCCCCGCAAACGATCCGGCAACAATGGCCAAGACCGGCCAACGCTGGAAAAAGGGTTCGTAAAACCCAAGCGTGGCGTAGATGCCGTAATTGAGGCAAAACCCCGCCGTCATCGTCACAAAATAACGCCGTTTCTGGCCGTGGCGTTTACCGCTGATGCGGTCCGCAAACGTGTAACGCTGATTGAAGGCGTAGGTGGTGGCAACCGCGCATAAAAATGAGATCAGCCGCGCGAAATAAAAATTCACCATCAATAATTTAATCAACGCCTCGGCTAAACCAGCATCCACAATAAAACCCAGTGTCCCGGCAACACCAAATAGTACAAATCGCCTCATTGTATCCCTCAAACAAACAGTTTTGCGATGCCATCGCAATCCGGATTTAAAATCACCCCGCGCTCAGTCACTATGGCGTCAATCAATTGTGCGGGAGTCACGTCAAACACCGGATTCCACGCTTGCGCGCCTTCGACCACCGTGCGTTTGCCGTCCATTTTCAGAAGTTCGGCCGGATCGCGCAACTCAATTTCGATTTGACCGCCACCGGCGGTCGCCATATCCACGGTCGAGCTTGGCGCTACCACCATAAAACGCACGTTATGATAGCGCGCGGCAATCGCCAGCTGATACGTCCCGATTTTATTCGCCGTATCGCCATTGGCGGCAATGCGGTCGGCGCCGACAATCACCCACGACAGCGCTCCCGATTTCATCAAATGCGCGGCGGCGGAATCGGCAATCAGCGTCGCCGGAATTTTGTCGCGCACGAGTTCCCACATGGTTAAGCGCGCCCCTTGCTGCCAAGGCCGAGTTTCACCGGCGTATACTTGCTTTATTTTTTTTTGGGCGTAACCGGCACGGATCACGCCCAAAGCCGTGCCATACCCAGCCGTCGCCAAGGAGCCGGTGTTGCAATGAGTTAGGACATTACTACCTGGGGCAATCAACGCAGCACCTAACGCACCCATCGTTTTATTCGCCGCCAAATCTTCCGTCTGGATTGCTTGCGCCTCGTTAATTAAAGCCGCCACGGTTGGAGTGTGGTCCAAAACGGTACGCATGCGCCTAAGGGCCCACGCAAGATTTACCGCTGTTGGTCTTGCCGCTTGCAGATCCGCAAAAACGGAGGCGAGCTTTAACACATCGACAGATTTCTCACTTTCTGCAGACTGCAATGCTGCCAGCACAATCCCCCACCCAGCCGCAATCCCAATCGCCGGCGCGCCACGCACGACAAGATCGACAATGGCCTGCTTAACATCCGCAGCACTACGGCAATCGATATAGGTTTCCGCCAGCGGCAAACGGCGCTGATCAAGCAAGCGCAAGTGATCGTCGCACCATTGCACGGCGCGGATGGAGTCGTGTTCAACCATTGGTCAATTCCCTTCAAGCAAAGCGCGCGCGCATAGAAAAGCATTATCTCATTTTGGTGTTTTAATTGGTCGCAATCATCGATAAATCATGCATTAGCGGCATGAAATCCATGTATAGATCAATCTGCTTTTTGTTTTTTAACCCTGACCAGTTTGCACATTCCACAGTGCCGCATAAATTCCATTGCGTGCAATAAGGTCAGCATGCTTACCGCTCTCGACAATCACACCATGATCCAAAACCACGATCTGATCGGCGTGCACGATCGTCGAGAGACGATGCGCGATGACGATCACGGTACGCTGATGAGCAATGCGGCGTAATGAGCGTTGGATGGCCGCTTCCGTCTCGTTATCGATGGCGGATGTGGCTTCGTCCAATAATAAAATCGGTGGGTTCTTTAATAAAGCACGAGCGATCGATACGCGCTGGCGTTGCCCTCCGGAAAGCTTGATGCCTCGCTCACCGACCAGCGTGTCATACCCCTGCGGTAAGGTTTCGATAAATCCATGCGCCTCGGCCGCCATCGCGCAAGCCGTGATTTCCTCGAAACTTGCACCGGGCCTGCCATAGGCGATGTTTTCACGGACGCTGCCTTCGAATAGAAACACATCCTGGCTCACCCAGCCGATCTGGCTGCGCAAAAAATTCAACGAATAATTCGATAATGGTTTTCCATCCAGATAAATCGTGCCGGCGGTCGGTTCGTAAAAACGCATCAGTAGCTTGACCAGCGTGCTTTTGCCTCCGCCGGTGGCTCCGACCAAGGCCACGGTCGTGCCGGCTTTGATCGATAAATCGATATCGCTTAGCACATCCGCGCGCCCGGCATAGGCGAAACTCACCCTGGACAAAGTCAGCGCTCCGCTCACCGTGCCGGAACTTAAATCCGCATCGGTATCGCGAATCGCAATCGGTGTTTCAATCAAGCCAAGAATGCGGCGCGTGGAAGCCATCGCGCGTTCATACAAATCCACCGTGTCGGCCAAACGCGTTAATGGCCACAGCAACCGCTGGGTAAGAAAAACCAAGACCGTATACGCCGCCGGCAACAGCGCGCCGGCAATTACCAGCTGCCCGCCGCGCACCAAGGTGCACAGAAAACCGAACAGAATCGCCATACGAATGACCGGCACGAAAGCCGAACTCAGCCGAATCGCAGCGCGATTCGCAACGACGTATTCAGCACTTTCTTCGGCCAAATGCGTCAACTCACGCGATTCAGCGGCAAAGCTGCGGATGGTGCTGATGCCGGAAAGGTTGTTGTTGAGCCTTGCCGAGAGCGCCGAGACCTTCGCACGAACACGGTCATAGCGCGGGGCGGCCTGGCGCTGGTAGAAAAACGCGCCCCATAAGATGACCGGAATCGGAGTGAAAACCAGCAAGGCAATTTGCGGAGAAATGACGAAAAACACACTTCCCACCGCCACCACCGTTACCAGCACTTGGATTAGATCATTCGCACCCCCGTTGAGAAAGCGCTCCAATTGATTCACGTCGTCGTTTAAGATGGCGATCAAAGTACCGCTGGAGCTCTGCTCAAAATACGCCATATCCAAATGTTGCACATGATCGTAGGCCGTCAAGCGCAATTCATGTTGCAAGGTTTGCGCGAGATTGCGCCAGAGCAGTTGAAAAGCGTATTCAAACAGCGATTCAAATACCCATATCGCGAATGTGAGCGCACCCAGCACATACACTTGCTGTAAGGGGTCAACGATGCCAAAGCCCGCAATAAACGATTCGCGCTGGCGCACAACGACGTCAATCGCGATGCCGATCAAAATTTCCGGTGCGATATCGAACAATTTATTCGCGATCGAGCAAAACGTGGCGAGAAGAATCGTCCTTCGGTGCGCCCGCCCGTAACCAAACAACCGTATCAGCGCGGAAAATGAGGAAGTATTTGCAGTCATAATCGGAAGCGTAACATGTTGCCATTGCTCGTTGGATTTTGCCGACGCGGCAAATTGTGGGAATGGCGCAATAAAGCAGTTTGCAGTGGAAATGGAATAAAATATCCATCAACCAGAGCACGTCCATGAATGCCACAGAGCCTTTTGAAAATTTAGTATTGCATGCAACGGACGGCAATGCCGACGCCCAGTTTCACCTGGGCCGCCATTACGCAAAGCAACAAGAGTTTACCCGCGCCCGGCGCTGGTTGGACCGCGCGGTGGCGCAAAACCACGCACTGGCGCAAACCGAGCTCGGTTTATTATTGCTGTATGGCATTGGCGTGCCGCACGACATCGCCAGCGCCATTGCGCTGCTGAAACCTGCGGCCGTGAATGGCTCGGCTGAGGCCAATTATCAACTTGCGTTAATCAGCTTGGGTGATGCGGAACTTCGTTTCGATGCGCAGCAATGCCTGCACTGGCTTGAACAAGCAGCTCACGGTAATTTTGCACCGGCGTGGCGAACCCTAGGTTTGGCGTGGTCCAATCAAACCGATGATCCGCGAGCAGCCGCAATGGCTGAAGCCTGTTTTCAAAAAGCAATTCAACTCAACGATGCACTGAGTGCATTTCTGCTTGGATGGCAATGCTGCCAATCAACGCCCAACGTCCCCCTTGGTCAACAACTGTTGATGCGTGCAGCCCATGGTGGAATCGAACGCGCGCGGGCTTTTCTCGTTAGCCAAACTGCATCGCCATTCGAGCCTAAAGCGGTTACTCAAGTACCGATCTCGCCCCCGCCAGATTCGCTAAACCGGTATTCGACCGGAGCGAAACAAGAGCGCTGCGCGTCTCCGTATTTAGCCACCATCGAAAACGTGTTAAGCCCATTGGAATGCGAATACATCATCGCCTTGGGTACTCCGTTTTTGGAGCACTCCGATACCGTGCACCCGGAAACCGGTGAGCGCCTACGCAACGATTATCGCAACAGCTCTTCGATGAGTTTTTTCCAATTCCAAGAAGACGTTTGGTTGCGCGTGGTGCAACGGCGGTTGGCCGCATTGGCCGGATCGGCACCATTGGCCGATGCCGAATACTTAGCGTTATTGCGTTATCTTCCCGGCGAACAATACAAACCGCATCGCGACTATCTGCCGCTGTCATTGGATGCACAGCAAGCACTCAATCACCCAGGGCAACGAACCAGCACCATTTTTTGCTACCTCAGCGATGTTGAATCCGGCGGTGCCACCGACTTCCCAATTCTCAAGCAACGTATTGAACCGCGTCGTGGCCGATGTGTATTATTCCACAATGTTAAATCCAAGGGGGTGCCAGATCCAGACACCCTGCACGCCGGCCTAGCCGTTGAACGTGGTGAAAAATGGCTGGCTACACTGTGGATACGCGAACGTCGTTATCGCCTGTATTGAAAATCCATGGCACTCACCAGCTACGAGGACGGGTAGGCTGGCGCTGAACGAAGTGAAGCCCAGCAATAACCTACGCGATTTGCTGGGCTTCACTTCGTTCAGCGCCAGCCTACAAGAGTTCGCACTTTACTTGCGCAACACCACCATGCCACCACGCCAGTGTTTGGCCAGCAGCATCAGATAGCCCATGCCGCCCCAGCGAATGATATCTGACAGCCATGCAGGCCAATTCGCAAGCTTCGGTATTTCATATTGCAACATCGCCAGCATTTTCGGGGTCGGATATACGCGCGCACCGCGAAAACCGATGGTCTTGGCCATTCGCAGGATGGTACGTGGCGGCATATCGCGTTCGGTCACACCAAACTCGCGCATCGCCTGCAACGAGATTTCCGCGGCCGCATGGCCAGCACCGGGCTCAACCGTAATCAATACCCCATCCGGTTTAAGCGCACGATAAGCACTTTGCAATGCAGCGTTTGGGTCCTCGGCATGATGCAATGCGTCGTAAAAAACGGCGCAATCGAACTCATTTTGAAACGATAAATCTTCGTAATCGGCGACTCGAAAATCGAGATGCACGACACCGGCGCGCTGCTTGTTCTCTTGCGCCAACGCGATCATATCGGGAGCAATGTCTTGACCCACTACATCGTATCCGCGTTGCGCAAAGAACACGCTAGTCCAGCCGCTACCACAGCCAAGGTCCAACAACCGCGCCGGTGCGGGCGGCAATACCATTAACATTCCACCGATATCGGCCAGCATGCGGCCACACCCGGGATCGCTGAACGGCTTGCCTTGAGCGTGAACCGCACCGAGCGGCCCCAGTTTCTGCAAATAGGCTATTTCACCTTGCTTGGCCATCAACCAGTCCGCCGCACGTAGTGGCGCGCTACATAGTCATCGACCAGATCGATAAACTCTTGTGCAATATGCTCGCCGCGCAAAGTAACGGTCTTTACCCCGTCAATAAATACCGGTGCCGCCGGAGCCTCACCTGTGCCGGGCAAAGAAATACCGATATTGGCGTGTTTGGATTCGCCTGGGCCGTTTACGATGCAGCCCATCACCGCCAAAGTCAGATTTTCCACGCCGTCATACTGTATGCGCCAATCCGGCATTTTGTCGCGAACATGATTTTGTATATTCTTGGCCAGTTCCTGAAAAAACGTACTAGTGGTACGGCCACAACCGGGACAAGCGGTGACCATCGGGGTAAACGCCCGCAAACCCATGGTTTGCAACAACTCCTGAGCCACCACCACTTCGCGCGTTCGCGATTCGCCGGGTTCAGGGGTTAAAGAGATGCGGATGGTGTCGCCAATCCCATCTTGCAGCAACACGGCCATCGCGGCGGTGGAGGCCACAATCCCCTTGGAACCGATACCGGCCTCGGTTAACCCCAGGTGCAACGCATAATCGCAGCGTGCGGCCACCTCGCGATAGACGCCGATCAATTCCTGCACGCCGGAAACCTTGCACGACAAAATGATGCGATCCCGCCCCAACCCCAATTCTTCGGCACGAGCGGCAGAATCCAATGCGGAACGTATTAGCGCCTCCCGCATCACCCGCGCGGCGTCCCAGGGTTGTGGCCGCTCATGGTTTTGGTCCATCAGCTGCGCCAGCAGATTTTGATCCAACGAACCCCAGTTGACGCCGATGCGCACGGGTTTTTCGTATTTTATTGCATATTCAATAATGGTGGAAAATTGAACATCGCGCTTTTTACCAAACCCGACATTACCCGGGTTGATGCGGTATTTCGCCAGCGCTTGCGCGCAAGCCGGTTCCGCAGCCAGCAATTGATGGCCGTTGTAGTGAAAATCCCCGATCAACGGCACATCAATGGCCATCAGGTTTAAACGTTCGCGGATCCGCGGCACGGCAGCGGCGGCCTGCGCCGTATTGACCGTAACGCGCACGAATTCTGAGCCGGCCCTAAAAAGCTCCGCAACCTGACGCGTGGTGGTGGCGATATCCGCGGTGTCGGTATTGGTCATCGACTGAATAACGATCGGGGCGCCGCCACCCACCGTGGTATTTCCAATTCGCACGGCGACGCTGGAACGCCGCGCCATCGATGATGCCGAATAAGGTTCAATTGGCATGGCTTGCGCGGGCACCTTTTAAGTCGCGGTATCCACCGCCGCAGTTGCGCTTTCCTCGTTCTCGGCTGTGCCTAAGATGGATGCGGCCGGAATATCCAGGCTGAGATAAAGCCCACCGTGATCCGTGACCGTTATTCCGGACAGCTTTTGAAGCAGAAACGTCGACCGAAAAATGAACGGATCTGGGGGGCAGAGCAATTCAAATTCGACCGCATCGCGCTCTAATTGGTTCGGGGCAAGAACAGTTACTAAGGATGCGCCATCGATCAATGGATCGAGCAAAATGGCACGCAGCGCATTTCGCGCCTTTGCGGTATCGTCTAAGCTGCGCAGGGCGATCGGTTGCGCGCGCCGCGTTAACAGTTTGACGCCGACCCCGACAGCGCCGCTGTCTTCAATCCGAATCCAACGAATGATCCCAATCAACCAATCTTGGGGCTCATCGATTTCGGTCAATGGAGCAAGCCCTACTAGCTCACCAATTTTGGTGCGAACGCTCTCGCCCTTTTCCCAAACCAGACGATAGCCGCCCATGCTCTGGTCCATCACGGTGGCGCGCTGTTTAACCACACGCACGTGATCACCTGATCCGCTACTCCAAGCTGCGATCGAATCGCGCTGATCGGTGTCGCGCGCGGTAGCCCTTACACCGAACAGGAAATCTTCGAAATCCTGATTTCCGGCGAGCACATAATGCAAATTGTGCAAGCCGAGCACTGTATCGAACTTATGCTCAGCCGGTAACCGCACCAAAACACGCTCGGATCGCGCGGTCCAATTCTGCAGTATGCGCTCGACCAAACCGACTTCGGCGTGAACCACCGGCCCGCCGCGCAGCCGAAAATTCAATAAAGCGGAACCACTGGGTTGAACGGCCAATTGACCATCGATAAACCGTTGCAAACCTGCCGTTTCAAACGCGAAAACGCCCGCGTCCAATTGCTGGCGCTCTTGCGGCAGGTAACCGGGCCCTTGATCGGAATCCATACGCACGGCAATGGCGTCGGCCGACGCCTCCACCCCGGGCCTGATTTCGCAATACGGTGCCCAGGTGTTGGTAATGGCGTACACCTCAAGGTTTTCGCGTTGACTAAACCGGTAAGGGTTGGTCAGCGCCAGCAGCAAAGCGTGTGCATACGCCATACGCGCTGAAATTTGTACGCCGCCCAGAAGCCCATCAACAACGGCTTTGTCATCGACATGCACCGAAACCGAAAACCGGTATAGATCGTGCAGGCTTTGCCACACCCCTACGGCAGGCGTGTGGTACAAAAGGTAGGCTTTTGCCAAACGCGCACCATGGTGTTGAATTGCCCGGGTTGCCGCAAGGGCCACCAACTTCCCTTTCATAAAGGGTATGGCTTTAGTCGCCGCGCACATATCGCACAGCGCCGCGCTGTAACCAATCGCAAGCTCGCGCTGAAACTCCTGCGCTAAATGACCCAGTTGCTGTTTCTGCGGCGGCAATGGAAAACTGTCGCTGATCACCTGCCCGTCCAACATCGTAATGATTTGGCCAATCGGTGATCGCAATTGCTCCAGGGACTCCAAACGTTGGCCGGGGTCAATGCGCAGCTGGTTCATTTCCCGCAACGTGTTATGCAGCATACGGGCGGTCGCGCCCGGGTTGGCCAAGGGCAATTGCCCAATCCAAACCCGTAATCCCTTGGGATCGGCCAAGAAGGAGTTTTTGGCGGGTTGGCGGCGTTCCGGCAACCCCGCCACGATTCGTCGAAATATCTCTTTCATAGCGGCTTAAGCTCTCCCTGGGCAATGCGCCACAGCCCAATATCGTAAGTGTAGCCCGCGCGCTACGTGATGGACAGCGCTATTGGTCCAGGCCAGTGTCCTTTCTTCGTGAAAGAAAACTATGAAGCACTCCTCGACCGGCGGGCGGGCCGCAACGCCTGAACCAGCAATCGCCGCATTAGATGTTCATTGAGATTTTGCGGCGTGGACAAGCCCATGCGCTCAAGAATAGGCTGCAGGGCTTCATCGGCACCACCCTTAAGAACGGCATTGCCCAACATACGAGCCCGCCCCAACCAAGTGCGCCAACCCTCACGCACTTGCGTAAGAGCGGCCAATAGTTTTTGCTCATCGGAAGAAAAATCACTGCCAAATGGAAAAGTCGCAAACAACCCGTTTGCGCCCGCTGATTTCAATACGGCCGCAATGCGCTGCGGACAGTTGTTACGCATCCGATCGGGCAGTTGGTAGTCGCGCGCCAGTTTTCCATCCGCTTTAGCTTGTTGCATCAACGGCTCTTGGAACCGCGCGTCGCTAATCGCCAGCATGGCCTGAATGCATTGTTCATCGGAACGCCCACGCAGATCCGCGATGCCGTATTCGGTAATCACGATATCGCGCAAATGGCGGGGAATGGTTGTGTGTCCGTAATTCCACAAGATATTCGATTGCACCCGACCATCCACATTGCGCACACTGCGCAGCATCAAAATGGAGCGCCCGGCCGCCAAGGCATGGGCCATCGCGACGAAGTTGTACTGACCCCCAACCCCACTGACGACTTGGCCATCCTCCAGCGCATCCGAAACCGCCGCGCCAAGCGCAGTGTGCATCATGCAGGTATTAAAGAAACGGGCCTCACGGCGTTGTTCCGCCTGCAGGGTTTCCGCGCCGCCGTAGAGCTCATTGATGTGGGAAACGCGCGTCATGCATAGACCGGTAAAATCCTCGTCCCGCAAACCCCGCAACCACGAATAGAATTCCTTCGAGCCGAGATAAAACGCCCCGTGCAAATAACGCCCATTGCGCAAACGGCGACCCGTCAGCAAGGCGGCAAAAGACGAACGCGCACGCGCATCGTTAAGGTCACAGCCAATCTTGTCGCCATTGGCCAACACGATATGGTCGTTGTCCCAACGGCAATCGTCCGGCACCAACCCAAAATATTGCAACCGTGATAATTCCTTATCGGTTATACGCATTGCAATCGCGCCACTTGCCAACAGCGTTTCCAATGCGTTGGCCGACAAAGATTCGGTAATCAAGCCCCGATTCAGCGCCCGCTCCAACGGCAAATCATCGTATACGCGACGTTTGAGAATGCCTGCCTTGGCCAAATGCATAAAACCGTCCATCACCATTTCACTGGCGCCGTATAGCCCCAACTGAAACGGATCTAAACCGCCGATCGAATTGACCAGCGACATCGATTCGGTGTTCATCTGCTGCAAGACCGAGCGGTAAATCCCATTGTTTTGATGGCGCAGTAACACGGCATGGACCAAGGCGTCGCTGAGCGCGCCGATGCCGATTTGCAATGTGCCGCCGTCGCGAATCAATGTGCTGGCGTGCAGCCCAATGGCGTATTCGGTATCGACCACCGGCTCGCGTGGTAACGCGAAAAGCGTGTGCATTAATGCCGCATCTTCGAGCATCAGATCAAAAAAGTCGCCTGGCACCTGCGCATCGTTGCCCAGAAACGGCAAATCGCAATGCACTTGGCCAACGATCAGCGGCCGCGCCTGGCCATTGAGCTCAATACGATCCAACAAATCCAACGTGACATCTGGATTGGAGCTCAAACTGTAGCTATCACCACGCGAATCAGTGCATTTGGCGACCAGGTGAACCACCACATTGATTCCAACCTCTGCGATTGCACGGGCCACATGGGTGTAGTTAAGGCTGACGTAATCGCGTTGTGCTGCGCCAACGTGGAGCATCGATCCGGATTGCAAATAAAATTCGCTAACTCGGACATTCGCCGGCAAACCGTTCGCATGCAACGCGGCAACGTAATCCAGATCCGGATAATCGGAACCGAAATGGCGCTTAAGAAAAGGATCGAGAAAGCGTTTTTCCAGGTCGGTTTTTGCTTTTGGTCGCGCCAATGACAAAGCCGTATACAGGTGCAAAGTGATTTCGGGGTCCGCCAGCGCCCGTTGATATAAGGCATTCAATAGCGCATTGGGTTTACCCAATCCGAGTGGCGCCGCCACCACCAGATGCTTACCCACGCGCAATAGCAATTCATCGACGCAATGGTCAATACTTTGAAACAAACGCGGTGTTTGACTCACGTACAACTCCCCCGGCCTATGCACGCCATTATCCACGCAAACGCGAAACTTCAGGATAACCCGCACGAAAAAGACCGATCCCCCAGTTTATTCGGTTAATGTGAGGGGTAGGCGCTGAAAACGTACTTTTTTTCCGCGGCTTGGTTATTATCCTTAAGCGAACGGCTTAACGAGACGCGATAGATGGGCGAGCGCTACAAAATTGCCATTGTTGGCTCCGGTCCCGCGGGCTTAAGCGCCGCAGCCCGTGCGGCCGAACGGGGCGTGCCGCACGTATTGCTCGAAACCGAAACCCATTTAGCCCATACCATTTATCGTTACCAAAAAGGCAAGTTCGTCATGGCGGAGCCCGCCATTTTGCCGTTGCGCGCACCGATACCGTTTCAGGCCGGCTCCCGCGAATCGATTCTGCAAGGCTGGGACTCAAGCGCTGCACGATTGAAAATCAACCTGCGCCACGGCGCTGAAGTCACCGCAATCAAACGCCTTAATGCAGGTTTCGAGCTTAAATGCGCCAATGGCCAAGTATTCGAAGCCGAACAGGTTGTGCTTGGCATCGGCTTGCAAGGCAATATCCGCAAACTGGGCGTTCCCGGAGACGACCTGCCGTTCGTGCAGTATCAACTCGACGATCCGGACGAATACGAAGGTGAAACCATCGCCATTGTCGGTGCGGGCGATGCGGCCATTGAAAATGCCGTGGCCTTGGCGAAACAAAACAATGTGTTGATCATCAATCGCCGCGAGGAATTTGGCCGCGCCAAAAAGGGCAACGAGCAGGCGATTCTTAAAGCGATCGGCGATGGCCTCATCGAGTGCTACTACAACTCCGGGCCGGAACGCATCGATGCCCTAAGCTCAGGGCGCAAACGCGGTCGAATGATTCTGCAAACGCCGAGTGGAAAAGCGCAGATTCTGCTCGATCGCGTCATCGCGCGTCTTGGTGCCACCGCCCCGCGCGGTTTCGTCGAAGCGTGCGGGGTTACTTTCCCCAGCAAAGACCCGGCAGCGGTGCCGGCGATCAGCCCGCAATACGAGTCCAACGTGAAAGGGCTTTATATTGTCGGTGCCCTCGGCGGATATCCGCTGATTAAACAAGCGATGAACCAAGGTTATGAGGTCATCGAATACATCTTGGGTAACGCGGTAGAGCCGGCCGACACCCCATTGCTTAAAGCAAAGCTGGATAAAATACCCGGTTTTACCAATGTGGATGAAGCCTTAGCGCGCGTGCAAAAAAATGTCCGCCTGCTCACGCACATCACTCCATTGCAATTGCGCGAATTCCTATTGGATTCGGATATCCGCACCCCCAAACCGGGAGAAACCATTTTTGCGCGCAATGACTACACCAACAGCTTCTACTCCATCATCGCTGGTGAAGTCGAGGTCGTCTTGGATGCCGAAAAAAACCAGCGCGTCACGCTCAAACGCGGTGAGTTTTTCGGCGAAATGAGTTTGATTTCCGGACGCCGACGCTCCGCTACCGTCATCGCCGGGGCCAACTGCGTATTGATTGAAACCTCGCGCCGCTCGATGAACAAGTTGATCAACTCGGTCGAAGCGATAAAACGCGAGATCGACCAAATCTTCATCCTGCGCGCGATTCAAACGCGGTTCGCGCCCGAATCAAACGCTAATCTCCTTGCCGATGTCGTCGCCAACGCAAAGCTGGAGCGCTACAAAGCCGGCGATGTCATTTTCAATGAAGGTGAAATCGGCGATTGCCTGCATTTGGTGCGCATCGGGTCACTGACCATTTCCCGCAACATCGGCGGCAAGGAAATCGTGCTGTCTTATGTACCCGCCGGCAACTATGTCGGTGAAATGGGGCTCATGGGAGAATCACGCCGCTCAGCCACCGCACGCGCGGCGATCGCCACCGAGACAATCCGACTCGATGGCGACAGTTTCAAAAAACTGTTGACGCGTTTGCCGACGCTAAAATTGCGTTTGCAATCCGAATACCGGCAGCGCACCGCGGCCAACCTCGCCATGCAACTGCTGCCCTCTGGCGGTGACATCATCTCGTTCTTGATTGCCCAAGGTGCCGGCGAGGCCACCGACATTCTATTAATTGATGAATCGCTCTGCGTGCGTTGCGATAATTGCGAGAAAGCCTGCGCGGAAACCCACGGCGGCACGTCGCGCTTGGACCGTGAGGCCGGCCCGACCTTTGCCTCCGTGCATGTTCCAACCTCGTGTCGTCACTGCGAACACCCGCATTGCATGAAGGATTGCCCGCCGGATGCGATTCACCGTGCACCCAATGGCGAGGTTTTTATCGCCGACAATTGCATCGGCTGCGGCAACTGCGAAAGCAACTGTCCCTACGGCGTCATTCACATGGCGGTAAAGCCGGCAAAAAAACCCGGGTTATTGCAATGGTTGCTGTTCGGCCGCGGGCCCGGTCCCGGCGAAGCACCGATGGACAAGAAGGCAAAAAAAGCCAGCGCCGAGAAAAAAGCGGTTAAATGCGATATGTGCAAAGGCATCAACGGCGGGCCGGCGTGCGTGCGTTCTTGCCCCACCGGCGCGGCGATCCGGATCAGCCCAGAGGAGTTTCCTGCGTATGCGCAAAGCCGGCGCTGAATGTATGGGAGATCTAATTCAATTTAGCAATAGATAATGTGTGCCGAGTTTGAGAAACCCGTTCGTGCTGAGCTTGTCGAAGCACCCTTCGACAAGCTCAGGGTGAACGAATCCATAAATATCAATGCGAACTGGATTGTTCACGTATGCATGAGTCGATACTAAGCCACGCCAAATCACGCTATCTGTGGTTTACGCTGGCTTTAAGCCTGGGAGCGATCGCCGCTTATCTCTGGCACGACCCGGGTGGGCCGCCGAATGGCGGCACGTGGCTTGGCTATACCCTAGGCACCCTTGGCGCCTTACTGATTGTGTGGCTCATGTGCTTTGGCATCCGCAAACGCCGCTACTTAAGCCGTTTTGGAACCCTGCGGGGATGGCTCTCGGCGCACATCTACCTTGGCACTTCTCTGATTTTAATTGTGCTATTGCATTGCGGTTTTCAATTTGGTTGGAATCTGCATACGTTTACGTTTGTACTAATGCTAATCGTCATCTTCAGCGGCTTTTTCGGCGTGTACGTGTACCTGCGTTACCCAAACCTAATGACACGCAACCGCGAAAATGCAACGCGTGACGCCATGCTCGAAGAAATCAACGAGATTGATCAGAACGCATTAACGCTGGCCGATGGCATCGATCCAAAAATTCACGCCGTGGTATTGCGCTCGATCGACCATACCCGTCTCGGCGGGGGCGTTTGGTCGCAGCTGCACGCTCGCGACGGCTCCGACGTCGCACTTTCCAAAGTGCGCGAAGCCATCGAAGCGCGTGAGCGCCGCGAACCGATGGCCACGGCCGACATGCCAACGATGTATGCGATGGTCGATTTTCTCGCCGGAAGCGCCACCGATAAGCAAAGCGAAGCGCTGCGCAAGCTTATCGATTTACTCTCGCGTAAAAAGGGCCTGGCGTCGAAAGTCGCGCGCGACATTCAATATCAAGCAATGATGGAAGTATGGCTTTATATCCATGTACCACTATCGTTCGCACTGCTGGCCGCGTTAACCGGGCACATCGTCTCATCGTTTTTTTATTGGTGATCGTCACATGCGTTGGTTAATCCGCCGAGTACTAAAAAAAGGCAAAGGCACCGTCTCTTACGAAGAAGACGTGCACTACGGGGATTTATTGACCATCGGCCGCGCCGCGGACCAAGCGATTTTCTTGCCCGATCTTCGCGCCGCGTTAAACCATGCGCAGGTAACCTTATTGGCCGGCGGTCAGTACCGGGTTGAATCGCTGATCCTAGCCGGCATCCGCGTCAACGGCGAAATCACTTACAACACCATTGTCGCCACCAATTCCATTATTGAAATCGGCAACACCCGTATTACGTTGCTGGAGGCCCCGCAAGATTTTGACGCGGCGGTTGAAGTGAGCCTGCTGGATAAAGGCGAGCAAAGCGCCGCACAAGCAAAACGCGCTAAACCGACGGCCTTGGAGCAAACTTGGATCTCCAAGCGGCGGCCGTCTTGGATCTTATTTCTTACCACGCTGCTGTTCGGTTTGGTGCTACCGATGTTGGGCCACTACGTACCCGGCTTTGGCGAAATGCTGCGCCGATCGCCGTTGCCCAGCAGCAACAGTTGGAGTCCCGGCGAGCTTGACGCGGCCCATCATTTCTTCAGCCAGGATTGCACGCGCTGCCACGAAACCGCGTTCTTGCAAGTGCGGGATCACGCCTGTCTTGCTTGCCACACCAATACCCACGCACATGCCGATCCGGTTAAGTTCAATTTACCGCAGCTTGGGAATGCAACCTGCCGCAGCTGCCACCAGGATCATCAAGGTGCGCGCGACCTGATCCGCGCCGATCAGCGGTTATGCGCCGACTGCCACGCCAACCTGAAAAGCCGCACTCAAAATACCAGCCAGCTCGAAGATGTGATGGATTTCGCCACTGGCCATCCGCAATTCAACCTCGATCTGCCTGCTTGGGATTCCAACGGTCAATTCGCACCGCAGCGCACTCGTTTGGATATCGGAACTAAAGAAAATTCTGGCTTAAAATTTAACCACTTAAAACATCTTTCTGAGAAAGGCTTGAATACACCGACGGGGCATAAATCGCTGACCTGCGCCAACTGCCACACACCGCAAGCCGGCGGCGCGAAGATGCAACCGGTTGCGTTTGAGGCCATGTGCCACGATTGCCATCGACTTAGCTTCGATACCTTAGCGCCGGAGCGCGAAGTGCCGCACGGCAAAGTCGCCGAGGTGGTTTACATGCTGGACGAGTTTTACGCCAAACGTGCGCTCGAAGGCGGTTATGACGATGCGCAATCCCCCGCCATCGTACAAGAACGCCGTCGGCCAGGATCGCCGCCATTATCGCGCCAACAGCAACAAGAAGCACTCGCTTGGGCGCGCGAGAAAACCCGTACCGTTACCGAAAGTTTGTTTACCGGGCGCGCTTGTACCACTTGCCACAAAGTAACGGCCCCCAAAAACCCGGGCGATACTTGGCAAATCGCTCCGGTGCGCGTCGCTGGCGTTTGGTATGCATCGGCTAATTTTACCCATGCCAAGCACACCACGCTTGACTGCGAAAAATGCCACGACGCACGCCAATCGCAGGTCAGTGCCGATCTTTTAATTCCGGGTATTGGCAACTGCCGGACCTGCCATGCCGGTGCTTACGCCAAGGACAAAGTGGCCACCACCTGCATCGCGTGCCACGATTTTCATCGATCCGCCATCCCGCTGCGCGGGCAGCCTTAAAGATAGAAATTTTCAGCACCGCTTGCGGTATGATGGGACGATATTTGTAGGGTGGGCTTTCGCCCACCCTCTCGTTATCGTTGCGGTGGGCGAAAGCCTACCCTACAGGGGGGAGATAGCGATGGGGAATGCGCAACTTCGTGGGCTAGCGCTTGGGCTATGTTTGACGTTGGCCGGATGCAGCGGTGGAAGTAATTCCGGTAGCGTGGTTGGAACATCGCCAGCACCAAGTGGCACGCCCGATTCTGGCTGTACTGGCTCGTGCGCGACGGCACAATCGTTCTTAACCACGGACGATGTTCGCCGCGTCATCGCCCAAGCCGTCAATGAAGCGAACGCTCAAGCAACACCAGCGGTTATCGCTGTGGTAGATCGGGTTGGCAACGTGCTTGCGGTTTATCGTATGAGCGGATCCAGGGTCAGCGTCAAAGTAACCTCTCGGCGCGGTGTTGTTGGCGGTTTGGAAAACTTGGACGTACCCAGCGAGTTGGCCGCCATCGCCAAAGCCATCACCGGCGCCTATTTATCATCGGAAGGCAACGCCTTTTCTACCCGCACAGCAAGCCAGATCGTGCAAGAACATTTCAATCCCGGTGAACAGAACTCCCCTGCCGGTCCTTTGTTCGGCGTGCAATTCTCGCAACTGCCGTGTTCGGATCTTTCGACTCGCTTTTTAAGCGGCGCCGGCGTTGGTCCGCATCGCTCGCCGCTTGGTCTCTCGGCCGATCCGGGCGGATTTCCTTTGTATAAAGCCGGCACCCCAGTCGGGGGTATTGGAATTGCGGCCGATGATAGCTATGGTCTGGATGCCAATATTTTTGATCACGATCGCGATCTCGACGAACTAATCGCAATGGCCGGCACCTTCGGCTTTGGCGCGCCTCAAGATCGACGCGGCGATCGCATTACCGCGGGTGGCCTCAATTTCCGTTTTACCGATGTCGAATACGCAGCCCTCGCGCGTGATCCGAACAGCGCACCCGCATTCGCAAGCCTCGGTGCTGCTACCGGTGCCTTAATGAACGTGCCGGGATATTCCAACGGCAGCGTCATTGACGGGCGTGCATTTGGTCAAGTCAATTCCGGCATTCGTCCAGATACGACTGATTATCCTGGCCTGGATGCATTTGTACTCGATGACGGTGCTGGCAACAATCGCTACCCGCCGCGTGCCGGCACCGATGGCGCCAATGCACTAACCGCCGCGGAAGTGCGTGCTATCGAACAACAAGCATTACTGGTCGCTAATCATGCCCGAGCGCAAATCCGCCAACCGCTTGGCACACAAGCACGAGTTAGCGTTTCAATAGTAGATACCAATGGCGTAGTTTTGGCCTTGGCGCGCACGCGCGATGCACCGATATTCGGTACCGATGTGAGCTTGCAAAAAGCACGTACCGCAGCGTTTTATTCAGGGGCTTATGCCGCCGCCGATTTGCAATCGCTGCCGCAAGCCCGTTACCTCAACGCATCGCTTGACTTGACCAACGCCAAAGTCGATTTTTCAACCGTTGCACAAAGTAGCCTGGCCAATTACGTCGTTCGCGCGCGCGCGTTTTTAGGCTTACCGAATGCGCTCGGCGATGGCGCGATTGCATTTACCGATCGCGCCGGCGGTAATTTGTCACGACCGTTTTATCCCGATGGTGTGAATGGGACCGGCTCCGGCCCCTTTAGTTTTCCGTTCGCGCAATGGAGCCCGTTTCAGGACGGCATTCAACTCGATTTGGTCTATAACCAAGTCGCAGGCCATCTAGCGTTTTATCTTAATCAACGCGGTTTGGCGTTGACTTTGGATGGCGCTCCACTGGCGCCAGCCCCATCCGCCGCAACACCGGTACCCGTGCCCGATGTCACCCAAAACTGCACCACGCTGCCGCGCTTGGCCAATGGCATTCAGATTTTCCCCGGTAGCGTGCCGATTTATCGTGGTGGGCAATTGATTGGTGGCGTTGGTGTATCCGGGGATGGGGTTGACCAGGACGATATGGTCAGTTTCCTTGGATTGCATAACGCGGCTGCTTTGCTAGGTTCAATCAGCAACGCACCATCAGCGATACGTTCCGATACCGTGAATGCACAAGGGATCTTGTTGCGCTATGTGCAATGTCCACAATCGCCTTTTATAGATTCCAACGATCAGAACGTTTGCGAGGGCAAGTGATATGCGTATAACTTTCCCACGCCTAATTGCACTGGCCGCACCGCTTAGCACGCTTTTGATAACGCCCGCTTCAGCGCAAACGGCCGTAACAGTGTTGCCGAATTATTTGGAATTGATCGGATTGTTACCAGCACCGACCTTCGATCCGTTCACATCGCAAATTCCGCGCCGCCGGCCGGGGCATGCACCGGAATTGCCGGCTACCTTTGCCGAACAAAACCCAGACGCCCTAGACCCCGCACCAGTCGATCAAGCCGGCGCCTTTGTTCCGGTGCCGGATCGCTGGCGCATTATGGAAACGCTGGGGGTTAATTACCCCTGGTATGACCCTTACCATCAAAATTTACTGAAAGGCGATAAACCGATTGATGGCAAGGATCATTTTCTTAGCTTGAATTTTATTTCCGATTCGATCCTTGAGCCGCGCAGCATTCCAACCCCGGTTGCCGCGCAAGGCAGTACCCATCCGGGTGAGGTCGATATTTTCGGTGGGATCCATCAAACCATCTTCGCGCAGAACTTGATTGCCAGCGTCGATTACTACGTTGGCAACACCACGTTCAAGCCGCCGGAAATCGAATACAAAGCCACGCTGGCATTCAACTACAACCGAATCAATACCGACGAAGAGCGCGCATTGCAAATCGATCCGCGTCTTGGCAGTAATCGCGATGACGGTTTTATCGGCGTGCAGGAATTGTTCGTCGATAAACATTTGCGCGATGTCTCTTCGCGTTACGATTTCGACTCGATCCGTTTCGGCATTCAACCGTTTTCAACCGATTTCCGCGGCTTTTTGTTTCAGGACTCGCAACTCGGCGCACGCCTGTTCGGCGATCGCGACAACAATCGTTGGCAATACAATTTCGCCTGGTTTCGGCGGCTTGAAAAGGATCTGAACTCCGGCCTAAACGATGTCACGCGCGCTCCGCGCCACGACGATGTGTTTATCGCCAACCTGTATCGGCAGGATTTTCCGAATACCGGTTTTACGTCACAAGCCACCATCGTCTACAACCGCAATCGTGAAGACAACCAATTCTACGATTCCAATGGTTTTATTGAACGCCCCTCTTCACTCGGATTGGAAATTCCGCGTACCTACGATGTGACCTATTTGGGCTATAACGGTGATGGGCATTTCGGAAGATTGAATCTCACGCTATCGACCTATTACGCGCTCGGCAATCAATCGCACGGCACGTTTATCCGCGACAGCAGTGATATCCGCGCGGGTTTTGCCGCGGCTGAGGCGTCCGTCGATTTCGACTGGATTCGCGTGCGCGGCTCTGCCGCTTATGCCAGTGGCGATAAAAATCCCTACGACGATCGTTCAACCGGCTTTGATGCCATTGCCGAGAACCCGATTTTTGCCGGCGCCGATACCAACTACTTCACGCGCCAAAACATTCCGCTGATCGGCGGTGGCGGTGTCGCCCTTTCTGGACGCAACGGCATGCTGCCGGATTTGCGTTCAAGCAAGGATCAGGGGCAATCGAATTTCGATAATCCGGGCCTGCGTCTGATCGGCATCGGCGCCGATTTCGATCTGACACCGCACCATCGCCTTAGCGCGAACGTCAATGAGCTGTGGTTCGACAACACCGCAATCCTCGAAGCCTCACGCAACCAGGCGCCGATCGATCGCAATATCGGCACCGATGTTTCGCTGGCCTATATTTGGCGTCCTTATTTCACGCAGAACATCGTATTCCGTTTGTCCGGCGCGGCATTGTTGCCGGGCAGCGGTTTGAAAGATCTGTACGGCTCTGACCACACTTATTATTCGGTGCTGGCCAATCTGATTCTGACGTATTGATGGAGAGCAAGACGATGCGCACAACGAACTGTAGGGTGGGCCTTGGCCCACCGGACATGTCTGGCGGCGGTGGGCCAAGGCCCACGCTACAGTCGGTTTTGTTCACGGTGCTACTATTCTTTATTGCATCGGCCTGTGCCAACGAAGAAGCCGCCGTCGAACGAAGCTATACCGCGACTCCGGCCGCCCCCGCTTTCCAAAGCTGGGAAGACGCCGATAAAAAAAGCAGCGGCTGCGTTTCTTGCCACACCGCATCCGATCGCAAAACCATGCACGCCAGCGAAGCGGTGGTTCTAGGTTGCACCGATTGTCACGGCGGCGATGCGACGGTGCTCGCACCGGCCGGGGAATTGGAGCCTTCCGCTAATGGATCTGAATCCTCTCATCGCAATCCCAGTTATCAGGCGGCATTGGACAAAGCCCACGTCTTGCCGCGTTTTCCGACCCGCTGGGAAGGCAGCGCAAACCCGGTACGCAGCTACACCGCGTTGAATCAAGAATCGCCCGAATTTATCCGCTTTATCAACCCCGGCGATTTGCGCGTCGCGCGCGAATCCTGCGGCGGCTGCCACCTACCGATCATTCAGGCCAACGAAAAAAGCTTGATGGCCAATGCGGCGATGTTCTGGGGTGCGGCGTCGTATAATAATGGAATTTTGCCATATAAGCACTCCATACTGGGCGAAACCTATACCCGTGATAGCGCGGCCGGCGCAGCCAACAATGGCGTTGCCAACGACGCCAATATGAACCACCACGGCGTTTTGCCGAATATCGCCCCCTTGCCCTCGTGGGAAACGGTACCGCCTGGCGATATTTTTCGCGTGTTCGAGCGCGGCGGCCGCAACATCGGCACGCTGTTCCCCGAGATCGGCCTACCGGACGAAGCCGGATCGATTCAAAAACTCGAGGAACCCGGCCGCCCGGATCTGAAACAATCGAACCGCGGACCCGGCACCGGCTCGCGCGTTGCCATCCCGGTGCTGAACATCGCCAAAACCCGTTTGAAC
Source organism: uncultured Rhodanobacteraceae bacterium (assembly GCA_964466115.1). Lineage (GTDB taxonomy): Bacteria > Pseudomonadota > Gammaproteobacteria > Xanthomonadales > Rhodanobacteraceae > Pseudolysobacter. Next base: position 184,743 of record CAYXMH010000002.1, read on the forward strand.
GATCCGTTTGTCTGGTTCTTAGGCACTAACGACAATCCGGGCGATTTTCGTTCGTCCGGTTGTTCGGCCTGTCATGTGGTGTATGCCAACGACCGCGATCCGCGCCATTCGGCCGGTTATGCCAAATTCGGCAATATGGGCACCTCCCAACAAATCGACCCCACCATTCCAAAAGCGGAATCCGGGCATCCCTTGCAACACGCGTTCACGCGCCAAATCCCAACCAGCCAATGCATGATTTGCCATATGCACCAGCCGAACATGTTTATCAACACCATGCTCGGTTACACGATGTGGGATTACGAATCCGATGCGCCGTTTATGTGGCCGGAAAAACAAACCGTTGCCAACGACGAAGACGCGCGCAAGATTCTCGATCGCAATCCGGAGGAGGCTGCTATACGCGGCAAATGGGGTGATTTGGATTTCCTGAAAGACGTGAGCCTGCTGAATCCCAAACTCAAGGATACCCAGTTTGCCGATTACCACGGCCACGGCTGGAATTTCCGCGCCGTTTACAGCCGCGATCGCAAAGGCGATCTGTTGGATAAGGACAAGCAAATCGTCAGCGATACCGATCCTGATAAGTTTAAAAAAGCGGTGCATCTGTCGTCCGTGCACGTGGATGCCGGTATGCAATGCGTCGATTGCCATTTCTCTCAAGATTCACACGGCGATGGGTATTTAAAAGCCGAAGTGATGGGTGCGGTCGAAATCCAGTGCCAAGATTGCCACGGCACCGTGGACAAATACCCCACCTTGCATACATCCGGCCCCGCCGCTTCGAAAATCGGCAAAGATTTGCTGTTGATTCGCAATCCGGATGGCAAAAAGCGTTTCGAATGGATCGACGGAAAATTGATTCAACGTTCCGCCGTTACACCGGATCTGGAATGGACGATGAGCCTAGTAAAGGACACGACCGATCCGGCCTCCACTCACTACAACCCGCTAGCTACCCGCGCCCATACTGTTTCAAACGACACCACGACGCTGAAATTCGGTGCCGATGTCGCTAAAGACAATCGTGCGCACAGCGACGATAAAATGCTGTGCTACACCTGCCACACTTCATGGACCACCAGCTGCGGCGGCTGCCATTTGCCGATTCAAGCCAATTGGAAAACGGAGCGCCACAAATACGAGGGTGGGTTCACGCGCAATTTCGCGACGTATAACCCACAAGTCGCGCGCGATGACATGTTCCAGCTCGGCGTGCACGGCGAAATTAAAGACCACAAAATCGCCCCGGTGCGCTCTTCGTCAGCCTTGATCCTATCGTCGACCAATATCAACCGCGAACGCATCTACATCCAGCAACCGCCGATTTCCTCAGCCGGTTACAGCTCGCAAGCGTTCGCGCCGCACTATCCGCATACCGAACGCAAAACCGAGACTAAAACCTGCAGCGACTGTCACCTGTCGAAGGCCAACGACAACAACGCGATCATGGCGCAGTTGCTATTGCAAGGAACGAAGTTCGTCGATTTCGTCGGTTACAACGCCTGGGTCGGCTCAGACGGTGCAATTGACGCTATACGCGTAACCGAATGGGAAGAACCACAAGCCGTTATCGGCAGCTACCTGCATAAATACGCTTACCCCGATTGGTACAAACAACATCAAGACCGTGAACTTAAACTTCCGGATGCCAAATCGCATGCGTCAGGCACCGCCGGTTGTCTGCAACTGCGCGGGGAATACCTGTATGTCGCCGAAGGCAGCAAAGGCATGCGCGCTTACGATGTCGCCAGCGTCGCGAACAAAGGGTTCTCGGAAGGCATCATCACCGCGCCGTTCTCCTCGCTCGGTCACGACACCCATATCGCCTCACAAAATGCGACCTGTGTGGTGCTGCCAACCACGCAACCGGTAGCACCGGATCGCAACCAAGGTGATTTGATGCGTAAAAGTAATCAAGAACAACCGATGCACCCGATTTACAATTACGCGTTCATCACCGATAGCGTCGAAGGCTTAATCGCCACGAACATCGACACCCTGGCCAATGGCGAGCCGCGCGACAATTTCCTAACGCGTGCGCTAACCTGGAACGAAGGCGGAGTCTTGAAAGGCGCGCGCCACCTAGCGATTGCGGGCACTTGGTTTTACATCGCCGCCGACGCCGGTTTGGTGATCCTCGATATGAGCGATCCTCTCAAACCTCGTCACGTCAAAACCCTTGCGTTGAACGACGTGCGCGCCAGCCAACAGCAGTTCCGCTACCTGTTCGTCACGACCAAAGAGGGTCTGCAAGTCGTGGATGTTACCCATCCAGAGCAGGCGTTCGTTCTTGAAAACGCCACCTTACCGTTGCGCGATGCGCATAAGCTGCACCTGGCACGCACTTATGCGTATGTGGCCGATGGCGCGGATGGCCTAGCAATCATCGATATCACGCAAGCTGAGCATCCGAAGCTATACGAGATGTTCAATGCGAACGGCAAACTCAACGATGCGCGCGATGTGATCGTCGGTTCCACCAATGCGTCATTGTTCGCATATGTGGCGGATGGAAAAAACGGACTAAAAGTGATTCAGTTGCTTTCGCCAGAATCGCAACCCAAATTCTATGGATTCAGCCCCGATCCAAAACCGCAACTGATCGCTTGGTACCCGACTACGAAACCAGCGCTCTCACTGTCACGCGGGCTGGAGCGCGACCGCGGCGTTGATGAAACCGGCAATCAAATTGCAATCTTCGGTCGCATTGGTTCTCGCCCCTTCACCTTACAAGAAATGCAGCATTTGTATCTGCGGCCGGATGGCACGCCATGGTATGTCAGTGATGCAGCGGGTGATACCACCACAGAACCACGACCATAAGTTTGAATGAGCGATATCCGATCGACATTCATCGTCATTCCCGCGCAGGCGCACAACAAGGTTTTTAGACCCACCAATAATTGCCATTCCCGCGAACGCGGGAACGGCAACGCTTATGAAGCGCATAAATTTTCATATGTCGCCCTAACCGGACTGTGATTATCTTCCCCATGCTGCGAATCATAGGTTCAATAACGAAAACAGGGCCTGATTCACATGGGAACGCAAACCGCGACAATCGACGTCGATCTGCGTAAGCAATTCCAAACATTGCTCGAACAGCATCGCAAAATTGTGTTCAAAGTTGCCAATACCTACAGCTGGCATGCGGAAGACCGTGCCGATCTGGTTCAGGAGATCACTACCGCGTTATGGCATGCGTTCCCCAACTATGACCAGGGCCGCTTGTTCTCAACTTGGATGTATCGCGTTGCACTGAATGTAGCCATTTCATTCTTGCGCCGCCACCAGCATCGCGATAGCCACACGGTACCCTTAAGCGAAAGCCATACTGAAATAATCGGTGACTCCGGCGTTAACTATGAAAGCGACGAGCGCGTTCGCGCACTGGATCAGTTTATCGCACAGCTCGATCCGCTGAATCGCGCCCTGCTCCTGCTGTATCTCGAAGAACGCAGTTATCGCGAAATTGCCGATGTTCTCGGCATTACCGAAACCAATGTCGCCACCAAGATCAATCGACTAAAGCAACGCATCCGCCAACAGATGGCGCCTACTGATTTAGCTTAAGGAATGCTTATGGAACTCGATGATTTAAAACTCGCTTGGCAAACGCTGGATCGCCGCTTGGAACAGCAAAATGCTATGAACCTGTATCAATTCAAGGAGACCAACTTAACCAAGGTCAAATCCGGCCTACGTCCGCTGTTGTTCGGACAAGGGATTCAACTCATCATCGGCGTATTAATGATGCTGCTGTCCGCGCCATTTTGGGTGGAACACATCGCTACACCGCATTTGCTTATTTACGGTTTGTCATTGCACCTTTACGCGCTGATGTTGGTCATTTTCGCGGCGCGCGATCTGCATATGATCGCTGGTATGGATTATTCGGCGCCGGTACTCACCATCCAAAAGCAAATAGCTGAGCTGCGCAGCTGGCATTTGCGGATGGGGCCGATCTTCGCCTTTAGCGGCTGCGTGATATGGGTTCCATTGACGCTAATGGTCTTTTATTGGCTCGGTGCCGATATCTGGCTCCACGCGCCTACGGTGGTTTATTGGTTTATCGCCAACAGCATCGCCTGCATCGCAATAATTTATGGCTTCATTCGCTGGTCGCGCCATCCGAATCGCACGAAGCTCGCCGCGTACCTCGACAAAACCTCGGTCGGTCGCAGCGTTAACCGTGCCCAAGCCGTGCTCAGCGAAATCAAGCAGTTCGAAAAGATGTAGTCGATCAAACTGTAAACAACCGTTACAACATTTCGCATGACTGTGAATAACTGTTAATTCGTCTGTTTCGCCGTTGCAAGCCAAAAATTTTTTCATAGTATCGAAGCTGAGGCCACGCTTTAAGACAACGCAACAAAACGTAGCCGTCTTTGCATCGACAACCACTATGGAGAAGCGATCATGAAAAGCACGATTATGAAAAACGCGTTAGTGAAAAGCTGTGTAGCGGCGACTTTGTTCGGGTTTGCGCTGATGGCGCAAGCCAAAGATCCACCGATTGTGGTCGGACCTAATCCAGGCTCCGGCGTGGCTGCTGGCGGAACCGCACCCGTTATTATTGGTGGTGGTGGTGGCAGCGCCTCACTGATCCCGATAGGGTCAACTGGCGGCTTTGATATCTCGCGCATAGCGCGTTGCGTTTTCATAAGCCCCACCATCACCATCATCGAACACATCGGTGGGGAAAAAGTAGAAGTTCCAATTCCCAATCCGCTTTATGCTGAGTGCCTGCGCGGCGGTCACTAAACCACGCCTTCCACCAGCACCAGGCCTTATCACCGACGCCCACAGCGTCGGTTGATTTGCACAAGAGCCCGAATAGCGAAAATACCGCAACCGTGGCGGAGAGAGTGGGATTCGAACCCACGGTGGTATTGCTACCACGCCGGTTTTCAAGACCGGTGCCTTAAACCGCTCGGCCATCTCTCCGTATTCGTTTCCATCCCAGCGTAACGCCGGTTTTACTCCAGGCATCCTGCCCTCCGCCCTTCGGGTCAGCTGCGCTGTACGCGCGGCTCCTGCCGCGCAGTCAAGACCGGTGCCTTAAACCGCCCGACCTTCTCTGCGTGACTGAATTGCGAAGTTTAGCTTAAAGCTGCCAATCGCCCAAACTTATTGAATGACCTCAGCGCCACCCATATACGACTGCAGCACCTTCGGCACCGCAATGCTGCCATCCTTCTGCTGATAATTTTCCATAACAGCGACCAACGCGCGGCCAATCGCAACACCCGATCCGTTTAAGGTGTGCACGAGCTCCGGCTTGCCGGTGGCGGGATTGCGCCAGCGGGCTTGTAGGCGGCGGGCTTGGAAATCGGTGCAGTTGCTGCAGGAGGAGATCTCGCGGTAAGCGTTTTGGCCGGGGAGCCAGACTTCAAGATCGAAGGTTTTGGCTGCGGAGAAGCCCATGTCGCCAGTGCACAGCAGCATGCGGCGGTACGGCAGTTCGAGCAGTTCCAGCACTTTTTCGGCGCAGACGGTCATGCGTTCGTGTTCGGCGTCGGATTCATCCGGGCGCGCGATGCTGACCAATTCCACTTTTTCAAATTGGTGCTGGCGGATCATGCCGCGCACGTCTTTGCCGTAGGAGCCGGCTTCGGCGCGGAAGCATGGGGTGTGCGCAGTTAAACGCATCGGGAATTTTTCGGCGTCGATGATTTCGCCGGCGACGAGGTTGGTGAGCGACACTTCGGCGGTGGGAATCAAATAGCGTTTGGGTTCACCTTGCGTGGCGAACAGGTCTTCTTCGAATTTCGGTAACTGACCGGTACCGGTCATCGTCTCCGGATTCACCAATAGCGGCACATTGCATTCCAAATAACCGTGCATGCCGGTGTGCAGATCGAGCATAAATTGCGCCAACGCGCGATGCAGGCGCGCCAAGTCGCCACGCAAAACGGTAAAGCGCGCGCCGGACAATTTGGCGCCGGTTTCGCCATCGAGCCAGCCGTTGCGCGCACCGAGTTCAACGTGATCCTTTACCGCGAAATCAAACGTCTTCGGCGTGCCCCAGCGGCGCATTTCCACATTTGCGCTTTCGTCGCGGCCTTGCGGTACCGATTCGTGCGCCAGGTTCGGAATGTGCAGCGCGATGGTTTTTAATTGCTCTTGGAGTTCGGCCAACTTCTGCTCACCGGCTTTTAATTTATCGCCAATGCCGGCGACTTCTGCCATCAATGCTGTGGTGTCTTCGCCCTTCCCTTTTGCCATACCAATCGCTTTGGAACGCGTGTTGCGCAGGTTCTGCAAATCCTGGGTTTCGGTTTGCACGCGTTTGCGCTCGGTTTCAAGTTTCTCCAATGTGGATTTGTCGAGCGTGTAGCCGCGCTGTTCCAAACGGGCGGCGACATCGTCCAGTTGCCCGCGCAACAAGGCAGGATCGAGCATGGGGAATCCTTTAAGTGCGATCGAAGGTGAGGATTATCGCGGTTGGGGTGGGTTGATGTAAACCTGAGGTTTAGTCGTTAACTCATAGGTTTATTTACAATTTTAGAAAACCGTTCATGCTGAGCTAAGTCGAAGCACTGCGGCTTTTCCGCTCACCCTTCGACAAGCTCAGGGCGAACGGAAAAGAAGAAATTCTCCGCGAATTGGGATCGGACCCGCGTCTACCCAGTCGGATCTAAATCAAATGACTTACCGGCTTTTCCAATCTTCCCTAACCCAAAACCGCAACAACAGCGCAGCCACGAAGGCACACCCACCGCCAAACGCAAACGCGGTCAGCGGCGCAAATCCTTGCCATAACCAACCGAATAGCAACGACGCGGGCAGCAACATGATCCCAACCACCATGTTGTACCAGCCAAACGCGGTGCCGGATTGTTCGCGCGGGACGATGTCTGCCACCAGGGCTTTTTCAGCGCCCTCGGTTGCGGCCAGGAACAAGCCGTAGCCGGCGAACAGCAGCCATAAGGTCCAGGTGTGGTCGTGCATAAGGCCAAGGGTTAGATAAAAAACGGCGTAAACGGCCCAGCCCGCGATAATCAATTGGGTGCGGCCTAGGCGATCGGATAACGCCGACAGCGGTGTTGAAAACACCGTGGCGATTAAGGAGACCAATGCCCATAGCATCGGTACTTGATACTCGGGTAACCCCAACTCACGCGCACGCAGCAACAAGAACATATTCGATGAATTTCCGAGCGTGAACAACGCCAATACCAGCAGATAGCGTTTGAACGCGGGTGGAAAGCCGTCGAGTTTCCAGCTGAAACGCGGTGGCGCTAACGAATCGGTTCGCGGCGGATCGCGCAGGCTTAGGCTTAAGGCAATTACGATAACGGCCGGGATCACGGCAACGAAGAAGATCGTACGCAGCGGAACACCGCAGGCGAGCATCAGCGCGGCCAGTAAGGGGCCAATCACGGCACCGGCATTATCCATGCTGCGGTGAAAACCGAACGCCATGCCGCGTTGCTTTGGATCGACGCTTAAATTCAGCATCGCATCGCGCGGGGCGCTGCGTAGGCCTTTGCCGAGACGATCGGCGAATCGGCACAACAGCAACCAAGGCCAAGCACTGGCCAAACCAATCAATGGCCGCGCGAATCCCGCTAAACCATAACCGGCCAGCACCCAGATTTTGATTGTGCGCGAGCGATCAGCCAGAACACCGACGACGAGTTTCATCAGGCTGCTGACGGCTTCGGCGATGCCTTCGATTAGGCCCAGTGCTTTTGGACCGGCCATCAGCACGCTGGATAGGTACAACGGGATCAGCGGGTAAATCATTTCGCTGGCGGCGTCGTTGCATAGGCTGATGAGGCCTAGGAGCCAGATGGTGCGGGGGAGTTTAAGAATCGCGGCGAACACTTAAGTTTTGCGCCCGCGCGAATTGCTTCTGGCCTGGTTGCGCGCGCTGCGCAACGAATCCAATCTTTCCTTTATGCGCAATTCCAAGCCACGCTCAGTTGGTTGGTAGTATTCGCGCTGAGCCAGCGCATCGGGCAAACACTGCTGGTCGAGTGCGACGCCACCGACGGCATCGTGATCGTATTGATAGGCTTTGCCGTAATCCAATTGCTTCATGAGTTTGGTCGGCGCATTGCGCAAATGCAGGGGAACGTCCAGCGTGCCGAATTCGCGCACGTCGGCGCGCACTGCGTTCATCGCGCTGTACACCGCATTGCTTTTCGGCGCCAAAGCAAGATAGACCACCGTTTGTGCCAGCGCCAATTCGCCTTCGGGACTACCCAGGCGCTCAAACGTTTGCCACGCGTCCAAGGCTTGCGACAACGCTTTTGGATCGGCCAGGCCAATGTCTTCGGCGGCCATGCGCAATAAGCGCCGCGCCAGATAATGTGGATCGCAGCCACCGTCGAGCATGCGCGCGAACCAGTACAGCGCGGCATCCGGGTCGGAGCTGCGTACCGATTTGTGCAAGGCGGAGATTTGGTCGTAGAACTGCTCGCCGCCTTTGTCGAAGCGGCGTGTGCGGTCGGCCAGCACTTGCTCCAACGTGCGCGCATCGATGACGCCGTCATTGGCGACGTCGGCGGCGATTTCGAGCAGGGTTAATGCCCGGCGAACATCGCCGTCGCTGGCGCGCGCAATCAACTCCAATTCCGGATTGCCGATTTTAAGGTTCAATGCACCGAGGCCGCGTTCGCTATCGGCTAAAGCGCGTTGCAAGGCGATGACGATGTCGGGCGGTGTGAGTGCGTCCATCACGTGCACGCGGCAACGTGACAGCAAAGCGGAGTTCAACTCGAACGATGGATTCTCGGTGGTCGCGCCGATAAATAAGATAATGCCCTTCTCAATATGCGGCAGAAACGCATCCTGTTGGGCTTTGTTAAACCGATGCACTTCATCAACAAACAACACCGTGCGCTTGCCTTGCGCAAAATTGACTTGCGCCTCGCTCAGCGCTTCGCGCACATCGGCCAAACCGGACAACACAGCGGAAATCGCGCGGAATTCGGCTTGGCTGTATTTGGCCAACAGCAAGGCCAATGTAGTCTTGCCGCAGCCCGGCGGCCCCCACAGCACCATCGAGTGCACATGGCCGGATTCGATCGCGCGGCGCAGTGCTGAATCGGGTGCCATCAAGCGTTGTTGCCCGACGATCTCATCGAGCGTCTGCGGGCGCATGCGTTCGGCCAGCGGTTTCAACCCTTGCGGCTCGGGGAACAGCTCGGGTCCTGCGGATTTGGTTTTCCGCGCCATTGCCCGCATTAATCCTTGATCGGAAACACGTCAGCACCGGGTTTCACATCGCCAATCACATCTACCCCTTTGGGCGGCGTGAACTTAAATTCGCCCACTGCGAGTATTGGGTTGCGCTGCCAATTCTCGAAACGAATTTCGGTGCGGTTGCCCAAGGTATCCTTAAACTGCATGCGCTTAAGCTGCTGCGCGTCGAAACCCAAATCGGCGTATTCGAACGCGGCTTCTTTCTCTTTCGGCTTTAATCGCAGCCACAGCATGCCGTCGTGCTCGCCTTGTTCGGAGGCGGTAAATTCCCGATCGATCTGGCTAAGATCGGTCAACACGGTCAACGGGCTGTGCGCTTCCTCTTGGCTTTGATTGCGCACCGAGACTTGTTCCAGATCCGGATCGTAAATCCAGACGTGATCGCCATCGGCGACAATCGATTGCTTGTACGGCGTTAAGGTTTCCCAGCGGAATTGCCGTGGGGCTTTCAAGGCCAACGTGCCGCGCGTGGGGTCTTTCGGTTTATCGGAGGCATCGAACACCTGCTGCGAGAACGCGGCGGTGACGGCATCCAACCCTTTCGAAAACGCCTCCATGCGCGCGCGCGCACTTTCGGCGCCATACGCGTCGATGGAAATGAAAAGAGCAATCAATAAATGGAGTTTGCGCACTTATGTACCTTTAAGAAACCCATGGGCTTGGTGATGCGGAAATAAAGAACGAAGTTACATCTGCGGCGGCTCTGGCGCCAGCACTTCGCGATTGCCGTTGTGCTGCGGCGCGCTGACCACGCCATCGGCTTCCATTTGCTCGATCAAGCGCGCGGCGCGGTTGTAGCCGACTTTCAAACGCCGCTGCACACCGGAGATCGAGGCGCGCCGAGATTCAGTGACGATGCGCACGGCTTGATCGTACAGCTCGTCATAATCGCCACCGGTCGCACCGATTTCATCTTCGGGCAAACCGCTTTCACCGACCACACGGCCATCGCCCAACGATTGAATCTCTTCCAGCACACCGCCGATGTATTCCGGGCGGCCCTGCAGGCGCAGGTGGCTGACCACCTTATGCACCTCGTGATCGTCGACAAACGCGCCGTGCACGCGCTCGGGCGTTGCGGTGCCGGGCGGTAGATACAGCATATCGCCGTGACCGAGCAAGGCTTCAGCGCCGGATTGATCGAGGATCGTGCGTGAATCGATTTTGCTTGATACCTGGAACGCGATGCGCGTTGGGATATTCGCCTTGATCAAGCCGGTAATCACATCGACCGACGGCCGCTGCGTGGCCAAGATCAAATGCACGCCGGCGGCGCGCGCTTTTTGCGCGAGGCGCGCGATCAATTCTTCGACTTTTTTGCCGACGATCATCATCATATCGGCGAATTCGTCGATGATGATCACGATGTACGGCAACGGCTCCAACGGTTGCGCCGTGGCGATGGGGCGGTCCGGTTTGGTGACGAACAACGGATCGAGCAGCGGCTGGCCAACGTCGAGCGCATCTTTCACCTTGCGGTTGAACCCACCTAAGTTGCGCACACCGATCGCGGCCATCAATTTATAGCGACGCTCCATCTCGGCCACGCACCAGCGCAAGGCGTTGGCGGCCTCTTTCATATCGGTGACGACGGGTGCGAGCAAATGCGGAATGCCTTCGTATACCGACAGCTCCAGCATTTTTGGATCGATCATGATCATGCGCACATCGCGCGCGCTGGCCTTGTACAAAAGGCTAAGCACCATCGCGTTCAGCGCCACCGATTTGCCGGAACCCGTGGTGCCGGCGACCAGCAAATGCGGCATTTTTGCTAAATCCACAACGGTGGGGCGTCCGCCGATGTCTTTGCCTAGCGCCAAGGACAATGGCGACGCCAGGCGATCGTATTCTTTCGAACGTAGAATTTCCGACAGGTAAACGATTTCGCGATTGACGTTCGGGATTTCCAAGCCAATCACCGATTTGCCCGGAATTACATCGACCACACGCACGCTCGGCACCGACAGCCCGCGCGCAATGTCTTTGTCGAGGTTGGAAATCTGGCTGCCCTTGATGCCAGGCGCCGGCTGCAATTCAAAACGGGTAATGACTGGGCCGGGATAAACGCCAACCACCTGAGCATCAATACGGAAATCTTTGAGTTTGAATTCCACCTGGCGCGACAGCGCTTCCAGGGTTTCTTCGGAATAGCCTTTGCCCTGCGGCTTGGGCTCATCCAGCAGCGACAGCGGTGGCAGATCGCCACTGGTACCAATGCCGGTAAACAACGGAATCTGCGCTTCGCGTTCGGCGCGCTCGCTTTTCTCGACCGGTGCCAATACCGGCTCGATTCGAACCGGATCGCGCCGCGATTGCTTGACCGTCTCGGTTTTGCGCACCACTTCGCGCTCGACGCGGGCGCTGTGCGCGGTTTTCCAGTCATCGGCCTTGCGCACGCTGGTGCCAAACCAGCCGAACAGCGCATAAGCCGATCGGCCGATCGCATCCATCAGCCGGAACCAGGACAAACCGGTGGCCAAGGTCACGGCAACTAAAAACAATCCCAGCAAAAACAGCGTGGCGCCGAGAAACCCAAACCCCTTCATCAACACGCCGCCAATCAGCTGGCCCAGAATGCCACCGGCTTTGGCGGGTAAAAATAAGGGACCGGTAAAGTGCAAATGCGCCAATCCGGTGCCACCGACAAAAAACGCGGCACCACCGATTAAGCGCAAGGTGGGCTCCCACGTCGAAACTTGGCCGGGAACGGTGCGGTTGCGCAGCAAAGTGGCGCCAACCGCCAGCAATAACAACGGAAACGCATACGCCAAAATGCCGAAAAAATAAAACGCGAGATCAGCGAAATGCGCGCCAAAGGCCCCACCAAAATTGCGCACTGGACCGGCCTGGCCGACGTAAGACCAGCCGGGATCCTGCGGGCTGTAGCTAACCAAGCACGCACCCAAATACACCACCAACGGTAACAACAGCAAGAATCCCGTTTCGCGCAGCAGACGCTGCACGTTCGCAGATAATGTTTTTGGTGGATTAGGTTTGAGTTCGCGCGCCACCGCGTTATTTTACCTTAAGTTTTGTTTATAAAGCATTGTTTATAAATAATTATTTCATCGATTTTAAGGCTGGATGAATGAGTTCACCGCCTTCGACATTTATGCCGCTGGCCAAGGCCGCATGATCGCGCCATTGTCCCGAAGCAATGCGCTGCACGTACGGCAAAATCGCCGCGCAAATCGCTTGCGACGATGTCTGCGGTACCGCGCCCGGCATATTGGTCACGGCAAAATGCGTTACACCATCGACCACATAGGTGGGATCGGCATAAGTGGTCGGACGCGTGGTTTCAAAGCAACCGCCTTGATCCACCGAAATATCGACCATCACACTACCCGGCTCCATGGTTTTAACCATTGCCTTCGTCACCACGTGCGGTGCTTTGGCACTGGGGATCAGCACGGCACCAATGACCAAATCGGCCGTGGCCACTTCCCGCGCCACATACTCTTCATACGGATACAACGCGGTAACGTTGGTGCCCAACGCCATCATCTGCGCCAAACGATCGGGGCGTTTATCGAACACCACGACATTCGCACCACCGGCCGCAGCCAACGAGGCCGAATTGCCGCCCGCCGCGCCCGCACCCAATACCACCACCTTGCCGCGCTCCGTGGACGGCAATCCGCCCAGCAATTTGCCCTTGCCACCGGCCGGTTGGTGCAGCAAATGCGTGCCGATCTGCACGGCGATACGTCCGGCGATGATCGACATCGGCGCCAGCAGGGGTAGCGAGCCGTCTTCCTCTTCCACGCTTTCGAATGCAATGCCGGTCAAGCCGATCGACAACAAACGCTTGGTCAGCTCCGGCTCTGGCGCCAGATGCAAATAGCAAAACAGCAGATGATCTTTGCGCAACAACGCCAAATCACCGGCGATCGGCTCTTTGACCTTAACGATCAACTGGCCCACTTCGTACAGTTTGGCCGCATCGGCCGCAATCTTTACCCCAACGCGCGAATACTCTTCATCCGAAAAGCCGCTCTTCTTGCCGGCTCCGGCCTGGACATAGACTTCATGCCCACGGCGCACCAAATCGGCGCAAGCGGCGGGAACTAAGGCAACGCGCCCTTCAAGGGTCTTGGTTTCGGAAGGAATCCCGATACGCATGCAACACACTCCTAAATGAATGACAATACAAATTCAGTCCCCTCTGGCGCCTACGCCAGAAGAATAAATCTAAGGTTTCGCAGAAAAACTCGAAACGATGGCTTGATTCGTTGTGAAACTCCCCCCATTCTCTCGCATCTGTCCACCCAGTGTCGCGCACGAAGCGCAGCTCATTGGTGAAAGCCCAGGTCTTGCGCGTTTAACCATTCATCGGTTATCACGCGGTTTGATAATGCAGGAGCTGGAGGGACCGTAAATTATCGAAAAGGATTATACATGAGCACCCTCAAGCATTCGCGTCTGTTGATTTTAGGCTCAGGCCCGGCCGGTTACACCGCCGCCGTCTACGCCGCGCGCGCCAATCTCAAACCCACGTTGATCACCGGCCTGCAACAAGGCGGTCAGCTGATGACGACCACCGATGTCGACAATTGGCCGGGCGATGTCGAAGGCTTGCAAGGACCGGCGTTGATGGAGCGCATGCAGCAACATGCCGCACGCTTTAACACCGAGCTGGTATTCGACCATATTCATACGGCCGAGCTTGATCAGCGCCCGTTGCGCCTGATCGGAGATAGCGGCACTTATACCTGCGATGCCTTGATCATCGCCACCGGCGCCACCGCGAAATACATGGGGCTGCCCTCCGAGGACAAATTCAAAGGTCAAGGCGTTTCGGCTTGCGCCACGTGCGATGGATTTTTCTTCCGCGACCAAGATGTCGCCGTTATCGGCGGCGGCAACACCGCGGTCGAAGAAGCGCTGTATCTCGCCAATATCTGCAAAACCGTCACCTTGGTGCACCGGCGCGATAAATTGAAATCGGAAAAAATCCTGCAGGACAAACTATTCGTCAAAGAACGCGCCGGCAAGATCCGCATCGTTTGGAACCATACCGTGGATGAAGTGTTGGGTGACGATAAAGGTGTCACTGGTGTGCGTTTGCGCAGTACCGTCGATAACAGCCAACAGGATTTACCCATCACCGGATTGTTCGTCGCGATTGGGCACACACCCAATACCAGCTTGTTCGACGGTCAGCTCGATATGAGCAACGGTTACATCCGTATCAAGGCGGGGCTGGAAGGCGGCGCCACCGCGACCAGCGTTCCCGGTGTGTTCGCGGCCGGCGATGTCGCCGATCAGGTGTATCGCCAAGCGGTCACTTCGGCCGGTTTTGGCTGCATGGCGGCGTTGGACGCTGAGAAATATTTGGACAAGGTGGGTCTTGCCGGTTAAAGCTTAGAGCTGTTGTAGGCTGGTGCTGAACGAAGTGAAGCCCAGCGGATGCGTTGTCGCTAACGCTGGGCTTCACTTCGTTCAGCACCAGCCTACAAAAACCCCACCGTCTTTTACGTTGCCGTTTATTGCTTGCACCTTTTGTATAAAGCAGTAATTATCTATCCATGACGACTGCCTCGCATCCCGCTTCGCGATGAATCGGATTCCGGTCCTGACAGCAAACCCCGCCGACGCCTTCCCGCCAGTTGAGGAAGCATTGAGCGAACCCAATGGCCTATTAGCGGCCGGCGGCGATTTGTCGGTCACGCGGTTGCTGGAAGGTTACCGCCGAGGAATTTTCCCGTGGTATTCGATCGGCGAACCGATTCTATGGTGGTCGCCCGATCCACGCATGGTATTCGACACCGGCCATATGCACATCCCGCAGCGCTTGCGGCACTGGCTTAAGCACTGCGACTGGACCGTGCGCGCCGATCACGCGTTTCGCGCCGTGATGAAGGCCTGCGCACAACCGCGCCGGCAACAAGCGGAAACCTGGATTACCGATGAGATCTTGGCCGCTTATTGCGCATTGCACGAACAGGGGCATGCGCACTCGGTCGAGGTATACGAGAACGAACGCTTGGTCGGTGGGATCTACGGCGTCGCCATTGGCCGCATGTTTTTTGGAGAGTCGATGTTCAGCGTTGTGACCCATGGATCGAAAGTCGCTTTACTGGCGTTGTGCCGGGCATTGCACGCTTGGGGCTTCCCATTATTGGATGCACAAGCCAGTTCCGATCATTTACGCACCCTGGGCGCTTACGAAATGCCGCGCTCACAATTTGGCCAATACCTGCAAAAATATTGCGCGGAACCGGCAAGCCCGCCCTGCTGGAAGGCGATTTTCCCGCTGAATTCCGCACGTAATTTGGCCTGAATGGGCATATTTCGCTTCCCGTATTCCGCCGAACATGGCAGAATCGCGCGCCGTTCGCGGCATAAACCCGCACCACACTTAGGAAACAATGTCCAAAGACGATCAAATTGAAATGGATGGTACGGTTCTGGAAACCCTGCCAAACACCATGTTCCGCGTGAAGCTCGAAAACGGCCACGTGGTCACCGCCCATATCTCGGGCCGCATGCGCAAAAACTACATCCGCATTTTGACCGGCGACAAAGTCAAGGTCGAGATGACGCCATACGACCTGACCAAGGGTCGGATTACGTACCGCACAAAATAGGTTACTCGCGGTGAAAACCCAGCCCGGGCATTCTCTTACCATACTCATATTTGCGTTCTTAAGCGCAGCGGGAATAGGATTTGGCAAATGGGCATTTACCGGCACAGAAAGCTATTTAGTCGGTGGTTTAGTGGTGCTCGGCGTAGCAGCATTAGCGTACGGTATAAAACGTTTTATCGATCGGCAATAGTCATCGCACCATCGCGCTTGGGCCGCCGCTGCTCAACTGCAATCAAATCCATTTGCGTCATTACAATAGCGGGTTTTGCCGCTGCACCTGAACTCCCGGCCTGCGCTACTCTGCACAACATTGTCGCTAATGCGACCAATAGTGAATTGGAACAAATCCGCAACGCCGCCCTCGCTTATCTCGAACAAACCGATAAACCCGATCTCAACGAATTCAAAGCGGCGTTTATCGCCGAATTGAAACGCGGTGCGATTATTAAAGACGAAGATACGATTCGTATCGGACTTTGGCTATTTGAAGACCGCAATGGACAACCGTGTTTGATTCGTGAACCGAATCATATTGCACCGGTTGTTCATGCCTTCGGCCTTAAACTGCTGAAACGCAGTGAAGGGTGGTCTGTCGTAGATGATTTTGATGAAACGCAGCGGTTTAAAATTGAGGAATAACGGGTAGGCGGTGCCAATTTTTCCATTTCCTTTATCTGCAGTAGTCCTGACTTGATCTGACAGTTGCCGGATGTGTTAAAGGCGACTGCCAGACCAAATCAGAATCAATACATCGGATAACACCAAATAACGTTTAAGGGGACCAAAGCCCGCTCTCATAAAGAGTTTGGGCTTTCATCCGATCAGTTCACGTCCGTTAACCGGTGGTACCTGAGATCATGGCGGCGAATAGGTATTCAGTATCCGTCCAAAATGCTCCCACAATCTTCCAATCATGGATCTTTCTACAGGCGTACCAACGGTTGCGTTGGGGGCCGTACTCGTACCCACGCCACACGTACTTCCTGCACAAGCATGGAACAGCGCAACGCCGGGGTGTCCATCGATATCTCCTCTAAGTTCAGCATCAGTGGCAATGTCGCTAAACCGCCCCTGATGCTCAAAATACATATTCCCGATACGTTCCTGATCTTCCGGTGTCAAAGCCGGTGAGTCATATAAAGCATCGACCGTTGCATAGAAGTGCCGGTATTGGTCCCTAATGATCCGCTGGCGTTCCGCCAATGGCAGGTTTTCGGGAATGGGGGGAAAGAAATCCTCAACGGTATAACGCGGTGCTCCGCCGGAGGCGCCTCCTCCACTTGGAGGCAATGAACCACTACCGCCGCCTCCACCTCCCGCGCGCACCCCTGTTCGGATCAGCAATCGTCCAGGAGATCTTGTTCCACGACTCGGCGTCGCTACGGGACCAGCACCCATAGCTGCCGCGCCAATTTGCAGCGCTCGCACGGCAGTTTGCCTTAACACTTGAGCGACGACAGGAAAGCCCGCTCTGGCCGCCAAGGCAGCACCGCCTTCGGAAGCGACAATCGTGGTAGCCGCAGCCTGAACGACGGGATTCTCTCTCACCGCATATTCCGGATCGTGCGGTGACAACTGCGGTCCACTGGAACCGCTGATAACCGGCGCACCCGGTCCTCCACTATCCGCTCCAATCGAAGTTGGGGAAGATAAAATTGGACTTCCGATATCCGTGCGACCGGTGGCTCGATACAAATCGAATCTACGCAGTGTGGTATCACCGGTCAGATCGTAATAACGCCGCGCCAACAGTCGATCTTTGTAAGCGTCTTGTTCACCGGCTCCGGGTTTCACTCCCGCACCCGCGCTTCCCGGCATCACCTGCAACCCGTCAGGGTCGTCATTCACAATGGGATTACTTCCAAATGCACCATACGCATCGGTGTTGAACAACCGGTTGCGGATTGGGTCACGGCTGATCCAGCGGCCACTGGCAGGATCGTAACTGCGTGCGCCGAAGCGGACCAAGCCGGTGCCGGTTTGGTCGATGCGCCCACCTTTGTAACCAAACCATTCGTTGCCAAATCCACTGCTGCGGCTTTGAATCAATTGCCCAAACGGCGTGTAGTTCGCATACGCGGTACTGCCGCTGTGACGCACGATTGCGGTATTGCCCAACACATCGGACTCGATCAGCGCCTCGTCCGCCGCTCCCATCACCGCGGTGCGTTGTTCACCAACGTGCCGGCGCAGCGCTTGACGCGCCAAACGGCCGCTGGCATCCAATCGGTATTCGATCTCCAACCCCGGCATGGCCGAATACGCCGCACTTGGCGCGGTGCTGCCGGCCGCCCTGACGTATTGGATGGTTTGGTTGTCGTTTGCGTCGTAGGCATAACCGCCGCCGTTGTTGGTATAAAGATGTCCCAGCGGATCGTTGCCGTAGGTGTGCGTTCCATCACCGGTCAGGGCGCCCGGTGCATCGTAGCTGTAATGCCGAATCGGGTATAAATCTTTTAGATTCAGCTGATCGGTCAGTTGCGTGACGTCGTAAGGCTCGGCGTATTGATAACGCACGTGCCGTTGACCAGCCCCGGGTATTACTTCATTCAACGTATCGACGCGCTCGTCGCACAGACCCGCGTTGCAGCGATAGGTCACACTGCCGACATAACCGCTTTCGGTCGCCGTGGTCAGTTGCCCGGCCAAGTTGTATTTGTAGCCGGCCGAAAGCGATGCGCCATCGGGGCGCGTTGTCATAATCGAGATCGGCAATCCGGTTTGGTCATCGCGACCGATCGTCTGCGTGTACGGCATCGTCCACTCCGGTGCACTGATACTAAGCTCTTTAATCAAGCCATAGTGATCGTACGACAGCGTCTTGGTGCCGCGGCGGCTGTCAAGGCGCTGCCATAGCTGTCCCAACGGCGTGTAGTCGTACGCATCCACCGGGGTTGTGGAGGGGTGCGTTTCGTCCCAAATCTTGCTGAGATGACCGGCTTCGTCGTACTCATAACGGGTCGCCAAACGCCCAGCGGATGAGCCATCGGTATCGATAATGGTGCGTCGCACCTTACCGCTGGGTTCGTACTCGGCGTTATACACCAAGCGATCCACCAGGGTGGTTGCGGTTCCCGGCCAGCGCACCACGGTATCCATCGTCGTGCTCGCAATTCGCTGTTGCGCGTTGTAGGTGAAGGTTTTGGTTTCGTTTGGGTTCGATTCGGTTTCAACCTCGCCATATCCATCCAATGCCGAATTGGTGACATAGGTGAGGTTCGTTCCGCCATAGCCGATCAACGACGCATCACTCGAGGGCTGTTTAATCGTGCGCACGACTTTACCGGTACTGCGGTCGACTTGGATCACCTCGTCACTGGTCGTTGTGCTGCCATCGGCCGCGAAGTACGTCCCGATTGAATGCGTGTCTTCGGTCGGCGATGTGCGGTCGGCATAATCCGGATACACGATTTGCGTGGTTTCAATCGGATGCGCAGACACCCGGTCCAGTTCGTTGTTGTAGCGAGCGATCAGCGTTGGACGCCCGGCCAAATCGTAATCGTAACGGGTGACCTGCCCTTCCGGATTGCTGGCGTAGCGAGTGCGCCCCAACTCATCCAGCACGACTTTGGTCACCATTGCATCGTCGCTGCCCTCGTTCACGAAAGACCGCTGAATCAGCGTGCGTTGACGCGGTATTGCTTCGGTCTCGCCAACCCGCGTGGCGGCGGCACCATCGAGGCCGCGATACACACGTGAAACAAAGTGCGGGCCGTCGGTACGCCAAGCAAAGTTGACTTCATGACGCAGCGTGCGGCCCGCCGACAGACTTATCGTCCGCGGCTGGTTGCGATCGTCAAAACTCGACCACGCGGCCGATACATACGCCGCTGGATTTTGCGGATCGGGCGAAAGCACCTGATTCGGCAACCCTTCCATTCCATAATTGGCGAATTGCTGCGGAGCATCGGTCGCCGTTGTGCGATTTTCCGTCCACAGCGTTTGACCGGCGCCGTCCACCCAAGTCACACGCCAATGCTTCTTTGCATCCGCCGCGCTGTAGCTATCTCCCGACACCAAGGTCTCGGTTAAATGGAATATCCCTGCCGGTTCGCCGGATGCGCCATCGCTAAACCATTGCGCATTTTGGTCCAATTGAGTGAATGTATAAGACCCATCACTGTCACGCTGAGTTGTGGCCAGCGTCCGTATCGCCCGGCCCAAACCATCGCTCTGGATATGCACCGTTGGCGTGTTCGGCCGCCGACCATCGATGGGCATTGCCGCCGGCACCCACGCGCCACTCAACGCCGTAAATGAATAATTGATTCCAACGAGATCCCAGGACAAGCGCAACGCCGCATTCCGGTCTAAACCGGGTGGCACCTGGCGTCGATCGCGTAGTGCCGCCGTAATCGGATCGTTGGAATAGCTGTACGGAATTTTCGGGTTCGAGGCGGTAGGGGCTGTTCCATCGCCGCCCGGCACCGTGACTGCAGTGGGCGCTGGTGTCGGTTGATCGGCGAGCGGCACAATCGGCGTATTGATGGACTGGCTTTGAGCCACCATTGGAATTGACGCCGGCATTCCCCCAAACCCGGGCATGCCGGTATCAACCGCAGGGCACGCCGTAGCATTCATCGGATGTGTCGGACCGCCGGCTAAGGGCAGCGGCGACAAATTCACCGGGCCGCGCCTTTCAACCACAATGCCGTTGGCCAAATCGATTACCGACTCGGTGCGCCGGCCATCCGGTTGACGTACCAAAACCACCTGCAGATGGTGTGGATCGTAGCAATACCCGGTCACCCTTCCCGCTGCATCGGCGACATGGGTTAATACGCCATCACGGCTGTCATAATAATAGCGGGTGCGTAAAGCGCGACTGTCGTCATCGGGCGCCGAGATATCGAAGAACACCACGCTTTGCCGCAATAATCCTTGTGTAACTGTCGCACCCGGCAATGCGCTGGGACAGCCGTACCCGCCCAAACTGTCCGGATCGCAATCATAATCGTTGCGCGTGTGCGCCAGCAGCTTGGTTAATGTTCCGCCGGACTCCTCGTCATAGCCAAACGTACGCGAATCAGTTTGGACGAATGTATAAAATTGTCCACGGCCATCGTTAAACCCGCCGGATTGATAACCCATTACCATCTTGGTGTCGTCGCGCGGATCGCCGCTGTCGCCTTCATTAACAATCTCGCTGGGGGCGCCGAAGTTCGCCAGCGGATAACCGCGATAGACATAATTGAGCGCGCTGCGCATAGGAATCGGGTCATAGCCACCCGATGCGCTTTCATGCCATGTCTCCGTCACTACCGATAACGGCAGATGCACGTCGGCGGGTTGGATCATCTGGCCGTTCCAGGAACGGTTATGCGCGGCGACGTCAACGTAGGTATGCGTGGTGCGCTCCAACAGTTGGCCTCCGGCAGCGAACACATCTTGACCCAGCAACAAACCCTCATGTCCAAACGCCGAATCGTACCGCTCGACAATCCGTTGCCCGGTCGGCAACGTCGTCGTCACCACACCAAACCCCAAGAACCCCGCCGCATTGACCGCCAATTGGCCGTCGTCACGGCCTTCGCTATGGCGCCCAAAATACCCTTGCGAAAACGCGATCTTGGTCTCTTGCACCGGACCACTCGCGCTACTCGTGCCACGCGTATGCCGGATCGATTCCACGACAAAGCCTTTACTTGGCACGCCGCGCGCATCGGTGCTCAGCGCGTGCGCAATCGTCTGGTACTTATATTCCGTGCTGCCGCCAAGCCCGTCTTTGACCGTTTTCAACGCACCCGGTTTGATCGACAAGTCGGCATCGGTGATTAAGGTTGTTTGCCGCGTTGTCGGGTTCAGCACCATCCAATCCGGCCGACCATCGCCATTCATGTCGATCATCTGCGTCGTTTGCTCGCGAATTTCCTGCCATTCGTTCGCTCCGCCTGGAATACCGGATGGCGCCATCCAGCGCACCACCCGCGAAGATTCCATCAAACCATTCGGCAACATGGACGGTGGCGGCACGGTCACCGAAAGCGGCGCACTGAGTTGCCCATTGCCACCGATGCGCACACCATGAGGTTGCACCATGTCGGGAAATCCATCGCCGTTAAAATCAACAAACTGCTCCAGCACCCGTTCGTTGTGCACAAAATGGTGGCCGCTATCGACCAAATCCAGATCAAAACCGGCCGGGTCATTGTCTATGACCGTGTTCGATAAATAACTCGGCAACCCACCAAGCTCCGGCGGCGTTGACAACCCAATCAAAAACCGCGTGAGCCCGTGGCCGGTGTTGTAAAGCGCCGTCATCGGCTCCAATTGATACGACCCACCGCCGCGCAGCTCGGTATAGCGGAAATTGGCATGCAACTTTGCCGGAGTCGTGACGATATCGGGCAGCCCATCGCCGTTGAGATCCACGATCTGCGAGATGTTCATCTCGCTATCAAAACACCCGGCGGCGCCACGTCCATAGCAGCGATTGTGAATCGATGCACTGGTTGCGGGGGCTAAACGTTCTTCATCCAGCTCCGCGCCGAGCCCCTCACCACCTTCCGCCCGCGTCCACCAAAACTCCGGGCTCTCGTTAAACTGCAACTCCAACCGTCCCATGGCGTCCGGCACCAACTTACCGCGGTACACCGTTAACGCGTATTGCTCTGGAATCGTGTGCTCTGGGTGGTTGGTGTCGTGATACGGAAACGGTTGATTCGCCAAATACCCCACTTTCATCGCCGCAATCCGATCCGGAATGTTATCGCCGGTGATATCGGCCAATGAACCTAATTCCGTTGAGGACCAGTCAAACCCGTAACCAATCCCCACGCTATCGATATTGCGCACCGTTGCCGATACATTTTGCTGCGGCGCTTTCAGCACCATCGCCCCGATGCCGCCAATTCCAATTGACCATGGCGTGTTGACTAAGGTCCGTGGCGCCTCGGTTGATAAATCGGCCGGATTCCGATGATAGATGCGCCATTGAAAATCCGCGTCGCCGGCCGGTGGATCGATCAGCATCTCGTGATACAACCGCTGATTGCCAATTAAGCGCATCGTGTCCGCGTAACCATCCCCGTCGGTATCGACTTGAAACGATTCATTCCCGGTAATTGCTAAAAACGGCACCCGCTGCCCGGAAGAGCCGGCGGTCGCGGATACGGGATAGGCCGTCCCCAGCGTGGAACGCCACAACTCCGCGCCGCAAAACGCCGGCATCGGGCTTGCTGTCCCGGTCCACGGGTTCATCACCGCCGCGGCCCAGCTTAATGGCTGCGTCGCCGCACTGAAACTGCCATCGCCGTGCCCTGCGGCAAACGTCGGAATCAAACCGCTAACGGCTCTATTGCAACTTTGCGCGGAGAAAAAATCCACATAATCCGGTATGCCATCGCCGTTCTGATCCGACAACATCTGCACCGTGGATGCCGCACCCGCGATATCAAAATAGACGCACTCCCCCGATGAGCAATCGGCCTGGGTCGCTGGCCAGTGCCCTAAATACCCTCCGGCCAAGCCGCTGCTATAGCTTTCCGACGCCATCACCGAAGGTTCGGTCGGCGTCTGGCGCATTAAGGCGGAATTACCCAAAAACGGTTGCGCCACACCACTCGGCAAAGTTTGCGGGATTGCCGCCCATTGCCGGTCCCAACCGTAATACTCGTAAGTGGTCGCCACACCGGGTGTCATCGCACCGCTGTTAGGATCACGACCGAACGGTTCGATCTTCTCCAAGTTGTCATGCAATTCATTGGCATTCATACAGCCGATGCGAGCATGGCTGTGATTCAAGCGCCAATACGTACTCAATGCACCGGGCAACGCAAATACCGAGGGATCGGTACTAGCTCCGTTGCCGACACTCACCCCAATACCCCAAATGCCTTGGCCTTCCGGCCCGATGAACGGCCCGCCGAAGCGATGTTTTAAAAACCCTTGCGCAATCAAGCTGTGCTGCGGACACGGCCCCTGCAGCGCATGATCCGGCTTCACATCTTGCAACTGCCTCGGCGCTGGGTGCAGATAGCGTCCAATCGACACCACAAACATTGGCTGCGTCCCCAAGCGCACGTTGCCGCCATAGCGAATCTCAATCAAGGTCGGTTCGTTCGGTATGCCCGAGTAAGTCGCATTGAACACCGCTTTTTCGTAGGCATAGGACACTTGGTTGCCGAACTGATCTTCCTCTTCGGTCAGCGCCCACTCAATCGTGCGATCGGCCGCACTGCGATCGGCCTGGACTTTGGATCCAAAACGCCGCCGCAACGGTGCCGGGCCATCTTGTGTGCTTTCTTGCATCACCAACGGTTGATAGCGACGAACCAAACCGGTATGAGTATGTTCCGTCCAGGTGTTGTTGGTTGAGTCAAATTCGTATTCGGTGTGCGTTGCGTCACCCCATCGCTCAAAGCGCAACGGCGTACTGAACTCCCCCGGACGGCGCAATAACGATACGCCATCGGCCACATAATGATCGTCTTGCACATCCAGCACCGGATCCTCGCGACGGAGGTCGCGCGAAATTTTGGATGCGGCCACCAAAGTCCAGCCGTAGCCGACATCGGAATCGCCGGCGCCGCTCGAGTAACTCAAGGACAAACTCGGCATCAAACGCGCTTGCGGTAATGCGAACGCATAACTTTGCGTCACTTGCCCTTGCGCCGAGACGTGATCTTCACCCGAAATCGACGGCGTCTGCGCCGCCGCCGCGGTCGACGCCGCTTCCGGCATCGCCGGGGCGGTCAAAGGGAACAAAGCCGCTACCAAACATGCCAACGCGATACGACTGCCGAATTGCTGAATACGCATTTTTTCAATCCCCTGGTTCCAATGGACCTGGCCATAAAGCGCGGGGATTTTGAATGAGCCACTGGGGCTCTCAAAGCAAAGAATTGTGAATCGGACATTTTTTTATGTGAATTTTTGTGTCGGATGCCATGCGTTCGCACGCAGTACAAACCCCATCGTTTCATTTAAAACGGGATAAGCTAAAAATTAGGACTAGTGGATTCGCCCGTCGAGATCAAACGGGCGTTACTGACAGCATCGCAACTCAGCGATAGCACTGCGCGGGAGCAGTAACGGCCGTGCCACTGCTCACCATTCGCAAGAATGAGGCAAAACGTTATTTCAATTCACCACCGCGGGTAATGTTTCCGCCGCATCGGCGGTGACCACCAACTCACCCTCGTTGACGCTCAACAACACCTTACCGCCCGCGGCCAATTTGCCAAACAAAAGCTCGTCGGCCAAGGCGCGCTTGACGTTTTCCTGGATCACTCGTGCCATGGGGCGTGCGCCCATCTGCGCATCAAAACCGTGCTCGGCCAGCCAACGACGCGATTCTTGATCGACATGCAACGACACGTGTTTTTCGTTGAGTTGGGCTTCAAGTTCAATCAAGAACTTATCGACCACGCGCAAGATGTGTTCAAGTTCCAACGGCGCAAATTGGATGATTGCATCAAGGCGATTGCGGAATTCCGGAGTGAAGCTGCGCCGGATGATTTCCATCGCATCGGTGGCGTGGCTTTGTTCGACAAAGCCCATCGAGCGGCGCGCTGCCTGTGCTGCTCCGGCGTTGGTGGTCATCACCACGATCACGTTTTTGAAATTCGCTTCGCGGCCGTTGGTATCGGTCAATGCGCCGCGATCCATCACTTGCAATAGGATATTGAACACGTCCGGATGGGCTTTCTCGATCTCGTCCAGCAATAGTACGCAATGCGGATGTTTGGTGATTTGTTCGGTCAGCAATCCGCCTTGATCAAAACCGACGTAACCGGGAGGTGCACCGATCAAACGCGAAACGGAATGCGATTCCATGTATTCGGACATATCAAAACGCACCAGTTCAATGCCAAGCTGCATGGCCAACTGGCGTGTGACCTCGGTTTTTCCGACGCCAGTCGGGCCTGCCAATAAGAAGCAACCAATCGGCCGGCCAGGGTTACCTAGGCCGGAGCGCGCCATCTTGATGCTGGCGGCGAGTGATTCGATCGCTTTGTCTTGACCGAACACCACCATTTTGAGATTGCGCTCCAAATTGCGCAGCACATCGCGATCAGAAACCGAGACTTGCTTTGGTGGAATGCGCGCCATACGCGCGACGATGTATTCGATGTCGGCGACATCAATCACCTCCTTGCGTTGATCCTCCGGCATCAAACGTTGCCGCGCACCGGCCTCGTCGATCACATCGATGGCTTTATCGGGCAATAAGCGATCGGCAATGTGTTTGACCGATAGATCAACGGCAGCCTTTAACGCATCCGCGGTGTATTCGACTTTGTGGTGCGTTTCAAAGCGCGATTTCAAACCGCGCAAGATTTCAATGCTATCGGCGATCGACGGCTCAACGATGTCGATTTTCTGAAAGCGACGCGCCAAGGCGTGGTCTTTTTCGAAAATGGCGCGGAACTCTTGAAACGTGGTCGAGCCAATGCAGCGCAACTCGCCGGAACCGAGCACCGGTTTGATCAAGTTAGACGCGTCCATCGTACCGCCCGAAGCAGAGCCTGCTCCGATGATCGTGTGAATTTCATCGATAAACAAAATCGCGTGCGGCTCTTTTTTAAGTTGCGTCAACACGCCTTTGAGACGCTTTTCAAAATCGCCGCGATATTTGGTCCCCGCGACCAAAGAGCCCAAATCGAGCGCATAAATCACGGCCGATCTCAGCACTTCCGGCACCTGATTCTCAACGATGCGTTTAGCCAGCCCCTCTGCCAACGCTGTTTTGCCAACACCGGCCTCACCCACATACAAGGGGTTGTTTTTACGTCGCCGGCATAACACTTGGATAGTGCGTTCGATTTCCTCTTGCCGGCCAATCAAAGGATCGATCTTACCTTGACGGGCAAGCTCGTTAAGATTGGTCGCGTATTCATTGAGCGGATTGCCGCGTACTTCTTCGCCACCCTCGCCTTCACGCCCCGCGTCCACGCTGCCAGGTTGTCCGCTCTGATCCTGGCCAATTTTGGCGATACCGTGCGAAATGTAATTGACCACGTCCAACCGGGTAATTTCCTGGCTGTTCAACAAATACACCGCATGCGAATCTTTTTCACCAAAAATAGCCACCAGCACATTGGCGCCCGTCACCTCTTTGCGGCCTGAGGACTGCACGTGATAAACCGCCCGCTGCAACACGCGCTGGAAACCCAACGTTGGTTGCGTGTCGCGATCGTCGTGCACCGGCAATACCGGCACCGATTCGATAATGATCGACTTCAGCTCTTTGCTAAGGCGCGCGATATTCGCGCCGCAAGCGCGCAAGACCGCCGCAGCCGAGGGGTTTTCCAGCAGCGCCAGCAGCAAATGCTCGACCGTCATGAATTCGTGGCGCTGCTCGCGCGCCTCTTTGTAACAATGGCCGATCGTAAGCTCGAGGTCTTTACTGAACATCGTCGCACAGCCTTTGATAATTGGAAGAATCCATACTCATATATGGGCGTTTACGCCTTTTCCATCGTGCACATTAACGGGTGTTGGTTTGACCGTGAAAAATCATTGACTTGAGCCACCTTGCTCTCCGCCACATCACGGCTAAACACGCCACACACGCCTTTGCCGCGCGTATGCACATGTAACATAATTTGGGTGGCTTGCTCGCGGTTCATGCTAAAAAAAGTCTCCAACACTACGATTACAAAGTCCATGGGGGTGAAATCGTCATTCAGCAGTACAACTTGAAAAAGCGGTGGACGTTGCACTTGCGGGCGAGATTCCTCTACCGCCAACCCGTGGTGATGTTGTTTGTCGGTTTGTTGACCCATTCCGTTCCATACTGTCAAGTTAATTACTTGATCCAAGTATAACGCCGAGAACACACCGCGTTAACGTAAGATATGCCAGTAAACGGCTTGTGTACTATCCTGCCTCCCTAATTAGTCCCTACCCGCTGAACCGCCCTTAACGGAGTCGACTTGGAAAAAAGCAACGCCATTTGGCGACCCGATGTAACCGTTGCAACCATCGTGCCGCAGGCGGAACGCTTTCTGCTAGTGGAAGAAACCGTGCACGGTCGTTTGGTGCTGAATCAGCCAGCCGGGCATTTAGAGCGGGGAGAATCGTTGCATCAGGCCGCGTGCCGGGAAACCTTGGAGGAAACGGGCTGGGTGGTCGATCTGGTAGCGCTGGTTGGGGTTTATCAATGGTCGTCCCCATCGGGCCGACATTTCGTGCGGTTTACCTTCGCCGCGCAAGCCCTCACCCACGATCCTAAGCGTCAACTCGATGAGGGCATTGTGCAGGCGCTGTGGCTTACCCGCGCACAGATGGAAGCGCAAACACCGAAGCTGCGCAGCCCTTTTATCTTAAAAAGCCTGGATGATTACCTGGCTGGCCGTCTTTTACCGCTGACCGCGGTCCACTTGCTGCCAAGCTAAAGTCAGTTCAATGACGGCGCCGCTCATTATGGTGGGACTTTCGGGCGGGGTGGACTCCTCGGTTGCGGCCTTGCTGTTGCAGCAAAGCGGCCAGCGCATCGCCGGTTTATTCATGAAAAACTGGGAGGAGGATGACAGCGCCTCGAATTGCACGGCAGAAATTGACGCACAAGATGCGCAAGCGGTATGTCTCAAGCTAGGTATCCCCTTCTATACCCGCAATTTTTCTACCGAATACTGGGATCAGGTTTTTACCGAATTCTTAGCCGAATACGCCGCCGGACGCACGCCAAATCCGGATGTGCTGTGCAACCGCGAAATCAAGTTCAAAACCTTCTTAGAGCATGCGCAAGATCTTGGCGCCGACACCATCGCCACCGGTCATTACGCGCGCATCGATTGCCTGGATGGCCGATATCGATTGCTGCGTGGACGCGATGGCAATAAAGATCAAAGCTATTTTCTTTACACCTTAGGGCAACCCGAACTTTCCCGCACGCAATTCCCGATTGGTGAGCTACTAAAACCCGATGTGCGACAAATGGCTGAGGCAGCAAACCTAATAACGCACGCAAAAAAAGACTCCACCGGCATTTGCTTTATCGGTGAGCGCAACTTCCGCGAGTTTCTCGGTCGTTATTTACCGGCGCGCCCGGGTGAAATGCGCACACCGGATAACCAATGTGTTGGTCAGCACCAAGGCGTGATGTATTACACCTTGGGCCAACGCCAAGGGCTTGGCATTGGCGGACGTCGTGATGCCGCTGCAGAACCTTGGTACGTGATCGGGAAAAATGTCGCCGAAAACCTATTGTATGTGGCTCAAAGCCAAGAAAATCGTTGGTTGCAGAGCACTCGATTAAGCGCAAGCCAATTAACTTGGACAGCCGGAAAACCACCCTCGGACGCATTTTCCTGCAGCGCGAAAACCCGTTATCGCCAATCCGACCAAGAATGTTCGGTGAAGCTAACGCCATCCAGTTGCGAAGTGCATTTCGCATCCCCGCAACGTGCAGTCACTCCCGGCCAATCGGTGGTATTTTACCGCGATGAAGAATGTCTTGGCGGCGGCATTATCGAGGCCACCGACGCTCCTTACGGCGGACTTAAGCCCATCCCATGAATGAAGTGCGCGTCATTGCCCTGGCCGGCCTATTCCAAGCCATCGCGCTGGTCCGTGAAACGGCCACTCAAGGCCGCATCGACGACGAGGCCGCATTCAACGCCAGCATCGAAAGCCTGCTCCGCATCGACGCGGACAGCCCAGCCGCAGTTTTCGGCGGACTGGATGGCATTCGTTTGGGGCTGCGAACCCTGATCGTGCAACTCGACAGCCCAGAGCGCGATCTTGATCTTACCCGGATGATGATCGCCATACTGCAATTGCAACGCCGTCTTGAACGGCGCACAGATATGCTAAACCGCATTCGTGACGGGGTGATCAGTCTTGAACGCCAAGTCGAGCATTTTGGCGCCACTCACCCAACTGTGCTGGCAAGGCTCGCCGAGATCTACAGCGACACCTTATCGCACCTGCGCCCGCGCATTGTGGTGCACGGCAATCCGCTGTATTTGTCGCAAACAGGCATGGTGAATCAAATTCGCGCCACCTTGCTCGCCGCCATTCGCTCCGCCGTTTTATGGCGCCAAATGGGCGGACGCCAATGGCGGTTGATTGTGCATCGGCGTGAATACAGCATGATCGCGCGCGGGCTTTTGACTCGGAGTACCTTGGATGCCGGTTAGTGCTTTGACGTTACTTACAGAGCAAATTTAAGAAACAATGAGTGCTTCACAGGCCATTCACCCTTCGACTCCGCTGCGCTACGCTCAGAGCGAACGGCCGGTCGTTCGTGGTGAGCAACGTCGAACCATGAACGGCCTTTAGAATCTCATTCGCTCAATGAAACTCGCCCTTTCCACGATTCATCATTCACTGAAGCCTGCACATACGTCATAATAGCGCGTTAAATTTATTCCCCGATTCAACACACAAAAAACGCCAGGAGAACGCCATGCTCGACTCATTCTCGACCCGTGCTTCGATCGAGGTTAACGGCAAGTCGTATCAAATTCGCAGCCTGGCGAAACTTGGCGAGCGTTTTAATCTAAAACGTTTGCCGTATTCGATGAAGATCCTGCTCGAAAACCTGCTACGCCACGAAAACGGCATTGACGTGAATGCCAAAGAAATCGAAGCCGTGGCCAACTGGAACGCAACCGTCGAGTCGGAAACTGAAATTGCATTTATGCCCGCACGTGTGGTGCTGCAGGATTTTACCGGCGTGCCATGCGTGGTTGATTTGGCCGCCATGCGCGATGCCATGGTGAAGTTGGGTGGAGACCCCAAACGAATCAATCCGCTTTCACCTGCCGAACTGGTCATCGACCACTCGGTACAAGTGGACGAATACGGGAAAGCGACATCGCTCGATTTGAACGGCCGCATCGAGTTCGCGCGCAACCGTGAACGCTACAGCTTTCTACGCTGGGGGCAGAAGGCGTTCAACAATTTCAAAGTCGTGCCGCCGAATACCGGCATTGTGCATCAAGTGAATTTGGAGCACCTGGCGCGTGTGGTGATGACCAAGCAAATAGACGGCGTGTGGCATGCGTTTCCAGACACCGTCTTTGGCACCGATTCGCACACCACCATGATCAACGGCATCGGCGTGCTGGGTTGGGGCGTTGGCGGCATTGAAGCGGAAGCAGCCATGCTCGGCCAGCCCTCGTCGATGCTGATTCCGCAAGTGGTCGGTTTTAAACTCCACGGAAAACTCCCCGAGGGCGCGACGGCGACCGACTTGGTACTGACCGTAACCCAGATGCTGCGCAAGCACGGCGTGGTAGGAAAATTTGTCGAATTTTTTGGCGACGGTCTCAATCATTTACCACTGGCCGATCGCGCCACGATTGCGAATATGGCGCCAGAATACGGCGCTACTTGCGGCATCTTCCCGATTGATGCTGAGGCTTTAAATTACTTACGCCTGTCCGGGCGACCCGAGGATTTGATTGCGTTGGTTGAGGCCTATGCCAAAGCCCAGGGCCTATGGCGCGAAACCGGTGCCGCGGATGCCGATTACAGCGCGCTGCTGGAGCTCAATATGGCCGATGTAAAGCCGTCGCTGGCCGGCCCCAAGCGCCCGCAGGATCGCGTGCTACTAAGCGACATGCAAAAGAACTTTCATGCCAATCTCGAGGGCCTAATTGCTAACCGCAAGCCTAAGCCGGAAACGGTCGAGCGTTTTGCCAATGAAGGCGGCGGTACCGCCGTTGGGGTAAAAGTAGCGGCAAAACCGAAAGCCATGTCGCGTATCCGCATTAGCGAAGAAGATATGGATTTGAATGAAGGTTCCGTGGTGATCGCCGCCATCACCTCCTGCACCAATACCTCGAACCCGGCAGTAATGCTGGGAGCGGGCCTGCTGGCACGCAATGCCGTGGCGAAAGGCCTGAAGGTGAAGCCGTGGGTCAAAACCTCACTGGCACCCGGCTCACTCGTCGTCACCGATTACTTGAAAAAAGCCGGCGTGCTTACTGACTTGGAAAAATTGGGATTTTTCGTTGTCGGCTACGGCTGCACCACGTGCATTGGCAACTCCGGCCCGTTGCCGGTTGAAGTGAGCAAAGGCATCGCCGAAGCCGATTTGGTGGTCGCCTCGGTGCTCTCCGGTAACCGCAATTTCGAAGGCCGCGTGCACCCGGAAGTGAAGATGAATTACCTTGCCTCACCGCCTTTGGTCGTGGCGTATGCCATCGCCGGCAGCGTTGATATGGATCTCACGGTAGAGCCGCTAGGAACCGGCAGCGATGGAAAACCGGTGTATCTGAAAGACATTTGGCCTTCGAACAAAGAGATCGGCGATTTCATTGCCAAAACGGTTGGCCCGGAAATGTTTAAGCACAATTACGCCAATGTGTTTGCCGGTGATTCGCGCTGGAACGAGATTGCCGCGCCGGAAGGCGAGATTTACCAATGGGGTAGCGACTCCACCTACATCAAGAACCCGCCCTATTTCGATGGGATGACGCTAAATGTGGGCAAAATCGAAGACATCCATGGCGCGCGTTGCCTTGGCTTGTTTGGCGACTCGATCACGACCGACCACATTTCCCCGGCCGGCGATATCAAAGCCGATTCCCCGGCCGGCCGCTACCTGATCGGCCGCGGAGTGGCGAAAGCCGATTTCAATTCCTATGGCTCACGCCGCGGCAACGACGATGTGATGGTGCGCGGCACCTTCGCCAATATTCGTATCAAGAATCTCATGCTGGGCGGTGAGGAAGGTGGCAATACTTTGCATTTCCCCAGCGGAACGGCGCTTAGCATTTACGATGCGGCAATGCGCTACAAAACCGAAAACGTTCCGCTCATTGTGATTGCCGGGAAGGAATACGGCACTGGCTCGTCACGCGATTGGGCCGCCAAAGGCACGATGCTGCTCGGTGTGAAGGCGGTTATTGCGGAAAGCTTTGAGCGCATCCATCGCTCAAACTTGGTGGGCATGGGCATTTTACCGTTGCAGTTCATGCACGGGCAAAATGCGCAAACCCTCGAGTTGACCGGAAAAGAGCAGTTTGAGATTGGCGAACTTCAAGACGGAAACGCCAAGCAAATTCAAGTTATTGCCAATGGCATTGGCGGCGAAAAACGCTTTATCGTTCAAGTGCTACTGTTGACCCCGAAGGAGGTTGAATACTATCGCCACGGTGGAATATTGCCTTACGTCCTGCGTCAATTGGCGCAACAGCCTAAAACGCCGCAGATTAAAGCCGCATGATGTAAAACAACCGACCATTCGATGAATAACGTCTATCCATGGCTGGCAAGCTACCCGGAAGGGGTACCGGCTACGATTGATTTGCGGGAATACGCCTCAATCGCCGCCGTGCTTGAAACCGCGTGTGAGCGCTTTTGCCATCACCCGGCCTTCGCCAATATGGGAAAGACGCTGACCTACGCCGACATGGATCGGCTGAGTGCGCAATTCGCTTCTTACTTACTCAATACGATAAAGCTTAAAAAAGGTGATCGAGTTGCGCTGATGTTGCCGAATTTGTTGCAGTACCCAATTGCGATTTTCGGGGTGCTGCGCGCGGGAATGGTCGTTGTAAATACCAATCCAATGTATACCCCGCGCGAGTTGCTGCATCAGCTTAACGATTCCGGCGCCCGCGCTATCGTTGTTCTGGACAACTTCGCGGCCACGTTAAGCAAAGTATTGCCGCAAACATCCTGCACCCACGTCATTACCACCGGCGCAGGCGATTTACTGAACTTTCCTAAATCGGCATTGATCAATTTCGCAATGAAATATTTAAAGAAGATGGTGCCAAAGTACCATCTTCCGCAATCAATTCGTTTCCACGCAGTATTAAGAGCCGGTGCACAGCAAGCGCTGCCAAAAATGGATATCGGCCCGGACGACATCGCTTTTTTGCAGTACACCGGCGGCACCACCGGCGTGGCCAAAGGAGCCATGCTGAGCCACGGCAACTTAGTCGCTAACATGCAACAATGTTCCATTTGGCTACAAACTAACGCCCGCGAAGGCGAAGAAATCATTATCACGGCGCTGCCGCTTTACCATATCTTTGCATTGACCGCGAACTGCCTGGTGTTTATGAAATTCGGGGGCTTCAACCATCTCATTACCAATCCGCGCAACATGCCGGCGTTTGTAAAAACATTGAAGAAAATCCCCTTCACTGCCATTACCGGCGTCAACACTTTGTTCAATGGCTTACTCAATACCCCCGGCTTCGATAGCGTGGATTTTTCCAATCTGCGCATGTCGCTCGGCGGTGGCATGGCCGTGCAACGCAGCGTTGCCGATCGATGGAAAAAAGTGACTGGCTGCACACTGGTTGAAGCCTATGGTCTAACTGAAACCTCACCTGCCGCCTGCATGAATCCGCTGAGTCTGCCAGCATACAATGGTGCTATCGGACTACCGATTCCTTCCACCGAAGCATCGATACAAGACGACAACGGCAATCACCTTGAATACGGCGAAATCGGCGAGTTATGCATCCGCGGTCCGCAGGTGATGAAAGGTTATTGGAACCGCCCTGAGGAAACCGCCAAAGTACTGATGGCGGATGGCTGGCTGCGCACCGGCGATATTGCAAAAATGGATGAAAAAGGATTTTGTTACATTGTAGATAGAAAAAAAGACATGATCCTGGTGTCTGGCTTCAACGTTTATCCCAATGAAATTGAAGATGTCGTGGCGCAGCACCCGGGGGTGCTGGAAGTGGCCGCCGTCGGCGTAGCGGATGAAAAATCCGGAGAGGCGGTAAAGATCGTCGTGGTGAAAAAAGACCCCAACTTAAGCGCGGATGATCTAAAGGAGCATTGCCGCAATAATCTAACCGGCTATAAATTGCCGAAATACATCGAATTTCGCGACGCCTTGCCAAAAAGCAATGTCGGCAAGATCTTGCGCCGAGAGCTGCGCGAAGCCGCTAGCGCATCACCGAACCATACTTAGACTTGTATAAACGACCCGCCACAAGCAGCGAGCTATTTGTTAGTAGGCTGGCAGTTTACGAAACCCGTTCATGCTGAGCCTGTCGACTCACCGAGGCTTTTCCGTTCACCCTGCGACAAGCTCAGTGCGAACGGAAAAGAGACGTTTTTGTTGACGCCCCAAGCAGTGGGAATTAAACCCCGTGGATCAATTAATCCACAAACGGCTCCAGCTTATCGGCATAGCCGCCAAGCAAATTCCACAAAGGCACTTCTTTTTCAGCCGGTATGCGCGCATAAGCGAACCCGAGGTGGTGTTCGGTGACACGCATCACCATGGCCTCAACATGGATGGTGAACCCATCGCCAATCAGCATATCGAGGATATAGATCTCTCCGCTCATGCCATGCCAATCCTCCGGACGTCGCACCAACACACCGGTGGCGGAGATGTCTTCAAGTTCGGATGACCAAGCGCTGTCACCGTGCATCATTAGCACCGCCGAACGCATCGGCATACGCGCGTGACGCTTTGTTAAAGACTGAGCCATAAGCAATCAGCGAATGTTTCGTTGACACATGTTGTAGCCGAGCCTTCTAAGAAAAGCAATCCGAAGCATCCCCTGGGACCTGTCAAAGGTTGAGTCCAGTGGTTTTTATAACTGGCTGAATTAAAATAAAATATCATTGGCGCAGCGGTTTAACACCGCCCAAAATCCATCGACCTTTTCGTAAGATTCGGTCTTGCTAGGGCAACCCTGCAGAAGGACAAGTACCCGCGAGCCCAACGTGCGCGACGTGCCGCGGCCTACCTTCAAGCTCGGCTTTCATTACAAAGGCATTGCGGTAAAAAAGTAAGTTTAGTGGCTATTTACGTGATTTATCTGTCAATTTTCTTAAGCTTTTCCAGCGAATCTCGTGGCTTCATCATCGGCTATCCCACTAACCCATTCGCCGCATGTTGCAGGGCCGTATAAGGGTGAGATTAAGCACCATTGTTGCCAACTGCAGAAGTCCGAAATTTAATTAAAAAAGTTTTAATTTGCCCTCCCACTAAACGGTTTGTCCTGTACACTTAACGATGATCAAGCGTGCCGCTGCGCGCTTGAGACCTGAGTCCAGAAATGTTCTGCCGCTTCCGATAACTTAAAGATCGAGTGGCCCCATCAGCCCATAGGGGAAATGCCATGATCGCTATTGATACCATTAACCGCATGCCTGGATACCATACTTTGCGCACGCAAACGGATCTTGCCGCAAATACCCACTGGTGCTTCATGCACGCGCAGCGCTTCGCCGCCGATCTGCAATACCGTCCGTGTTTTTCTCCGCTGATGTTGAAGGACATTCGCGAGTTCCAGCGCAATATCTTGGAACAATTGCGCCGCCCAGTGTGCGACTCCGCCTCCCCTGCCATGGCGCACTTGGTACTCGCCTCCGATGCCTCTGTCTTTAATTTGGGCGGCGATCTCGATTTGTTCAGCCGGCTGATTCGCAATAATGATCGCAAAGCATTGCTCGCATACGCGCGTCAATGCGTGGAAGGCGTGTATGCGTTTCACACGCACCTAAATGAAAATTTGCACACCATCGCTTTGGTGCAAGGTGATGCCCTCGGCGGCGGGTTTGAAGCGGCGCTGAGCTGCCAAACGATCATCGCCGAAAGCGGTGTCAGCATGGGATTGCCGGAAGTGATATTTGATCTTTTCCCGGGCATGGGCGCTTATTCTTTCTTATGCAAACGCGTGGCTCCGGCTCTTGCCGAAAAAATGATCCTGAACGGATCGATGTACTCGTCGGACGATCTGTACCGCATGGGCGTGGTTGATATTCTGGTGCCACGTGGCGACGGAATCGGCGCGGTGCATGATTTCATTCGTAAGAACCAACGGATTGCCCACGCCAGACAGGCCATGAGCCGAGTGCGCGCGATATGCGAGCCGATTCGCCTGGAGGAATTGATGGCCGTTACCGAAATTTGGGTAGACACCGCCATGCAGTTGGGTGAGAAATCATTGCGCACAATGGAGCGTTTGGTCCGGGCACAGCAACGTCGCGAAACGGCCTCCCCCGCCGAATTGGCACTGCCTTCCTTGGCGCAACATCCGCTGCAAGAAGCCGTATAAACACACATCTTCCTATGGGCCTTTGGGCAGCGCGCAGCAGCGCTGCCCATTTCATCGCTTAGCGCAATTCAGGCAGGTTTTCTCCCGCGCGTTTACCGGTTGCAGCGTGCAATATCGCCTTTAGCTCTTCTCGTACCTGTTCAAGCTGCGTGCGCAGCGTCTTTAGATGCGTTTTCCACTCCCGCACCAGCTGCCAATTGGGCTGTTTCATCAAGTCGGAACATAACGCCGCCATTTTCAGCGCGCCTACATTGCTCGCCACGCCTTTTAACGCATGGCTGTGTTCGCGAAACGCCGCCCATTGCGCCCCGGCGCCCGCTTTTTCGAGCTCGCTAATGCAGCGCAGAGCATCGCGCAAGCATTCGGAAATAAACAAACCGACGAAGTCATCGCCCATGTTCAGTTCCAATAACTCCTCCAGAACGCTCAGCGAAATCGCACTTTCTGTACTAGACTGCACCGCTTTTACAGCGGGTTTAGCCTTGTCATCGGCCGGATTACCCGCAATCTCGCTGAGCAGATCCAGCAATTTTGCAGCAACCACCGGCTTGGCTAAGAAAGCCAGGGCTCCGGCTTCCTCGCATTCGCGAATCGCCTCTACCGTGACGTCGGCACTCAATGTAATAAACGGGGTACGCTGCCGCCGCCCCGCCTCCATTACCCGCGTTTGTTTAATGACATCAATGCCACTGATGCTTGGCATGTGCACGTCAATCACTACCGCGTCGTATCGATCCCGTTCCAGGGCATGCAGCACTTCATCACCGCTATACAGCAAGGTAGGTTGATGGCCGGCTTTTTCCAGAATGCGCCGCAACACCACGACGTTGGCCTTTTGATCATCGGCGACCAAAATACGCAACGAACGCGTCCGCGCCCGATGCCGCACAAAAGGGTCGTCGAATGCGATGACATTGACGTTCCCCGAAACCTCTGAGCCGACCTTTTGCGGGCGCGCCACAACGGTTTGCGCAGGCAACAGCGGCAGCTCCAACCAAAACTGCGAGCCCTTGCCAAACGTGCTTTCAAATCCGATTTCCCCGCCCAACAACTGAGTAAGGGTTTTAGCGATGGTCGTGCCAAGCCCGGTACCGCCGTAACGGCGAGCATGACCATTATCGGCCTGTTCAAACGCCTCGAAAATGCGGTGCTGAGCTTCCCCGGGAATACCAATCCCCGTATCGGTCACGGTAAAACGCAACCGTATTGAGTTTTCGGCTGACTTTGCCTGCTTTACGCTCAAGATCACACTGCCGCGCTCGGTAAATTTGATTGCGTTGTTGAGCAAATTCACCAGAATCTGGCGCAGATGATTGGCATCCCCGTGCAACGCATCGGGTACAGTATTGTCAATTTGGACATCAAACGCCAAATTTTTGCTGCTCGCGATCGGCTGCAACATGACTTGTATATTGCGCACCAACTCGCTCAAGCGAAAATCGGCGCTATGCAGTTTAAGCTTGCCGGCCTCAATCGCCGAGATGTCCAAAACGTTCTCGACCAGGGACAATAGAGAACTGGCCGAGGTTTGGATAACTTCAGCGCACTCGCGTTGCTCCTCACTCAAACGAGTGGTCACTAACAACTCGGACATGCCGATCACACCGTTGAGTGGTGTGCGTAACTCGTGGCTCATATTGGCCAGGAAACGGCTTTTTGCGGCGTTGGCGTGCCGAGCTTCCTCGGTGGCCAGCGTCAATGCCTTAAGCAAACTGGTCAAATAGGCGGGAATCGCCAATAAGCCGATCAATAAGCCCCACGCCAACGGAAGATTCACCAACCAGTAATCGGTGGTCAGCATCACCCCCAGAAACGATATTCCGGCCAAACATTCTGCGGCCGCAAGAAAGCGTGGTCCGTAACGCAATCCATTGCCTATCGTCACCCACAGCAACACCACATACAAAGGCGCCAAGGCCGCACCGTTCAAGTGCATCAATGCCGCCATGGCCCAGTAATCGGAAACCATGCCGATGCAGCGCCGTGTATAGGAAACGGCCGGCCAAATGGCGATTGCAACTACCAGGCCCAACCCAATCAAGGTCTCGATCGACAGGTAGGCCAAAGCGTGGGTCATCACGTTGCCGGCGAAATTGGATGCCGACGCAACGCCAAATAGGTACACCAAAAACAACGCACAAATCACGAGACGAACCAACGCCTGCTCGTGCTCACTATCCGGGCGCTTGCTAAAGCGGCTGGCGATTTTTTTCGGTACTGGCAACATAATTGCCGTGCTCACCGGCAGGCGTTCACCTAAACGGGTAGTTGAAACGGTTCAAATTGCATTTCCTGAATTTCAAGAATGCGTGAACTGTTGTCCAGCAGCACATCAACACAGGTTGGATCGAATAAAACCCCGCGTTGCTGGCGAAAATAAGCGAACGCTTGGTCGTTACTCATGACCTCGGCATAAGAGCGCTCGGTGGTCAACGCATCGAACACGTCGGCCAAAGCCGCTATCCGCCCGACCAGCGGGATTTCCAAACCCGCTAACCCATCGGGGTAACCGCTGCCGTCGTAGCGTTCGTGATGTCTCAGCGCAATGGTCGCCGCCATCTGCATGAAACGGCTGGAGCTGTCGCGTAAAATTTCATACCCGATCAGAGGGTGTTTACGCATAATGGTGATTTCTTCTGCGGTAAGCGCGCCGCGCTTAAGCAGGATCGCATCCGGTGTCGCGATCTTGCCAATGTCGTTCAGCGGCGCGGCAAGCTCGATCATGCGCGACTCGTCATCCGACATGCCAAGCCCCTCGGCAATCAATCCGGCATAACGCGCCATATGCAACAAATGCGCGCCACTGCGCAAATCGCGGTAATGAACCGCCCGGACTAAGCGATAGAGGCTTTCACGCTCGCGCTCCTCAATCTCGCGTAAACCTTCAAACACCTGCCGGTCCAGCGCCCGTGCCCGCTCCTTTACGGACTCGCCCTGCTGGCGCAGGGACAGCAAATTTTTACAGCGCGAACGCAATTCCCGCGGCCGTACCGGCTTTACCAGAAAATCCATGACTCCGGCATCGAGCGCCGCTTGACGCAGCGGCTCATCGCCGACCACACTGATTAACACAATTGGAATGTCGCGATGGGCGGGCGCACGCCGAAAGCGCCGCGCGAATTCAAGGCCATCCATGCCCGGCATACGATAATCCAATAACAACAAATCTGGGCTGTTGGTTTCCGACCAGCGCAATGCTTCTACCGGATTCTCAAAATCGGAAACACTTAAGCCTGGCCCAATACCCTCGATAACATGGCGAAGCATGGTGCGAGCTGATTGTTGATCGTCAACGACCAGAATATTCAACGCCGTTCTCCGCTAATCCGTATTGCAAGCCTTCTCGATTCCAATCGGTGCATATCTGATATCCCTAACTGTAAGCTCAAAAGACCTAGCATTAAGCATGCCAGGTCAATCCGATATCCAGTAAGCCTCCGTTACAGGCTATCATAACTGCCTTGGGGGCTGCGTAGATAATTTGTAAATAGTCACATTCTTAATATTATCGGCAGAATCAACGCCAGCCTTAACCGTTTCCATCCAACGCCGTGTTTTCTATTTGCGTTAGAGCGTTTATATCTCAGGCCGCATATACGGAAACAGCAATACGTCTCGGATTGACGGGACATCGGCCAATAGCATCACCAAGCGATCAATCCCAACCCCCAACCCCCCGGTAGGCGGCATGCCATATTCCAGGGCCCGGATGTAATCGGCATCGAAGTGCATCGCCTCATTGTCACCAGCATCCTTGGCCGCCACCTGGGCATGAAACCGGGCGGCTTGATCCTCCGGGTCGTTTAGCTCGGAGAACCCATTCGCAATCTCCTTGCCGCCGATAAACAGCTCAAACCGATCGGTAATGCCGGAATCGGCATCGTTGGCACGCGCCAACGGCGAAACCTCGGTCGGATAGGCAGTGATAAACGTAGGCTGAACTAGGCTCTCTTCAACCGTTTTCTCGAAAATCTCCAGTAGCAGCTTGCCCCAGCCATAATCAGGCTTAACCTTGATGTGCAACCGTTCACAATGCCGCGCCAGTGCCGCCCGTTCACGCAGATCGCCGACGCCAATTTCAGGATTGTGATACATGACCGCTTCGTCCAGGCGCCAGCGGCGAAATGCCGGACCAAGGTCGATCGCCTTTCCTTCCCAGGTAAGCGACGTTGTCTGCAACAAATTTTGCGCGGTATGGCGCAACAGTTCCTCGGTTAAATCCATCACCTCGGTATAGCTGGCGTACGCTTGATACAACTCCAACATCGTGAATTCGGGATTGTGCCGGGTCGAAACGCCTTCGTTGCGGAAATTGCGATTGATCTCGTAAACCCGATCAAAGCCTCCCACGGTTAAACGTTTAAGGTACAACTCCGGCGCCACGCGCAAATACAAATCCATATCCAAGGCATTGTGGTGCGTGACGAAAGGCCGCGCCGTGGCGCCACCGGGAATTAGCTGCATCATCGGCGTTTCGACCTCCAGAAAGCGCCGCTCATCCAGATAGTTGCGTATATGACGCACCGCCGCCGAACGCAATCCAAAGACGCGCCGGGATTCTGGGGTGACGATTAAATCGACATAACGCTGCCGATACCGCGTTTCCGTGTCGGTTAAGCCGGCCCACTTTTCCGGCAGCGGACGCAACGATTTGGTCAACAGCCGGATGTTGTCGCAGCGCACCGATAGCTCGCCGGTTTTGGTCCGCATAAGCGTACCTTCGGCGGCCAGAATATCGCCGACATCCCAGCCCTTGAACGCTTCATAGGTTTCTCCCAATGCGCTTAATTGCAGAAACAACTGCAGGCGCCCGGTCATGTCCTGAATTTGGGCAAAACTGGCTTTGC
Organism: uncultured Rhodanobacteraceae bacterium; assembly: GCA_964466115.1. Classification (GTDB taxonomy): domain Bacteria; phylum Pseudomonadota; class Gammaproteobacteria; order Xanthomonadales; family Rhodanobacteraceae; genus Pseudolysobacter. The sequence goes on from CAYXMH010000002.1 coordinate 226,344, forward strand.
CCATCACCCGTTTGGCCATCATGCGACCGGCCACTTTGACGCGGCGCGCGGCTGCCTCCATCTCAACGGCCGACTGCGTTTTGAATTCTTCGAGTAAATCGGCCGCCCATGCATCAATTCGAAAATCGTTGGGGAAGGCGACGCCAATTTCGCGCAGTTTGTTTAATTTTGCGCGGCGTTCTTCGATCAATGAATTGCCGCTGCTTGCAGGCACACTCTCTTGATCCATCGTTGCATCACTTACGTTATTGTGCATAGTTCCTCATTCTGATCCCGTTCGTGCTGAGCAAAGTCGAAGCACCCTTCGACTTTGCTCAGGGTGAACGGAAACTGCGGCAATTTGCAATAAATCAAGCCGTTCGTTTCTGCCCCGCAACCAATCCTGCCTTCAAACTCGCTTCGACAAAATCATCCAGATCCCCGTCCAGCACTTTTTGGGTGTCGGTCCGCTCCACACCGGTACGCAAATCCTTGATGCGCGATTGATCGAGAACGTACGAGCGAATCTGGCTGCCCCAGCCAATATCCGATTTCGTCGCCTCAACCGCCGCTTTCTCAACGTTGCGCTTTTGCACTTCGAGCTCATACAACTTTGCTTTCAGCTGTTTCATCGCGCGATCGCGGTTGGCGTGCTGCGAACGCTCCGTTTGGCAAGCCACCACCACGCCAGTTGGCACATGCGTGATGCGCACCGCCGATTCGGTTTTGTTCACATGCTGTCCGCCGGCACCGGAGGAGCGATACACATCGGTTTTTAAATCCGCCGGATTGATCGCAATGTCGATGTCATCGTCAATCTCAGGGCTTACGAAAATTGACGCGAAGGACGTGTGTCGCCGATTATCGGAATCAAATGGCGACTTGCGCACTAAGCGGTGCACACCGATCTCGGTTTTCAACCAGCCATACGCGTACTCACCTTCGACGCGAAAAGTAGCACTCTTAATACCGGCCACTTCACCCGCAGACACTTCCATCAGTTCGGTTTTCCACCCCTTGTTTTCGCACCAACGCAGATACATTCGCAACACCATTTCCGCCCAGTCTTGGGCTTCCGTGCCGCCGGCCCCGGCCTGAACGTCGACAAACGCGTTGTGCGCATCCATCTGGCCGGAAAACATGCGCTGAAATTCCAACGTCTCAACCTGCTTACTCAAACGGTCCAAATCGGCAATGACGGCATAGGCGGTCGCCTCGTCTTGCTCGGCGATCGCCAATTCCAGCAGATCAGACGCTTCGGTAAACGCATCGGTCAGTTTGCCGATGCCAACCACCACTTCTTCCAGGCGCGCGCGCTCTTTGCCAAGATCCTGCGCACGTGCCGGGTTATCCCAAATATTAGGCTGCTCTAACTCGCGGCTGACTTCGTCCAAGCGCTCACGTTTGGTTTCGTAGTCAAAGATACCTCCGAAGCAAAGCCACCCGCTCGCTCAGATCGCTGATTCGGCCACTGATGGGATTGGTTTCAATCATTTCCGGTCCATAAAACCATTACAAAAGACCTGCCATCGTAACAAACCTGTGCAAAATCGGCATCAAATCGGCTGATAATGCCGCACCAGCAAACGCAGAGACGCTCCGCCGCGCCAATCATCGATATCCAATTGATACGCGGCATGCAAACACTTCGGCGGCGGCTGTCCATGGTAGCCATCGAACATGATCGCCTCATACACCGGTGCCGTTTCGTGAAGCCGCAGCCGCATGCGCAAGTGCCGTTCACCGACAACCCGCCAGGAATCCACGGTAAACTCGTTGTCAAACAACGGCTCCGGAAATGCCTGACCCCAAGGACCCGCGTAACGCAGCTGCTGGGCTAAATCCAGAGTGAATTCGCAAACATCCAAGGCACCATCCGTCAACAGCACCGCCTCCAGCAGCGCAGGAGGCAAATGCTGGCGCGCTACCGCATCGAATGCGGTGGTGAACGCATCCAACGCGTCAGCACGCAAACTTAGGCCGGCTGCCATGGCATGACCGCCATAACGCAATAAGAGGCCAGGATGAGTGGCATCAATCTGCGCCAGGGCATCACGAATATGGAAACCGGTCACCGAACGTGCCGATGCTTTAATCTCGACGCCACCCTCACCGGCCAACGCGCAAGCCACCACCGGCCGATGCAATTTCTCCTTCAACCTCGATGCCACCAATCCAACGACGCCGGGATGCCAATTCGGTTCAAATAGAACAACGCCGACCGGAAACTTATCTTCTCCGTAATTTTTAAGCACCTGCGCGACGGCAGTTTCAGCCTGCTCCACCATGTCTATCTGCAATTCGCGCCGTTCGGTATTGATCGCCGATAATTGCTCCGCCAAGAATCGTGCACGCACGGGATCGTCGGTCAGCAGGCATTCAATGCCCAACGCCATGTCCTCCAATCGCCCTGCCGCATTGATCCGTGGCGCCAATGCAAAGCCTAAATCGGCCGCAGTAATGGCGGCGAAACGCCGATTGCTGACCTCAATCAAAGCATTGACTCCAGCGCAGGCTTGCCCCGCGCGAATGCGCTTAATGCCTGCCTCAACCAGCACTCGGTTATTAAAATCGAGTGGTACTAAATCGGCGACGGTGCCAAGCGCCACCAGATCCAGCAACGACGACAAATTCGCCTCGGCAATACCACGCTCAACAAACCAAGCGCGGTCGCGCAAATGGGCGCGCAACGCCAACAGCAGATAAAACATCACTCCCACACCACACAGTGCTTTACTGACAAAAGCGTCGCCGCGCAGATTGGGATTGACGATGGCCGCCGCGGTAGGTAAGTGCTCACCCGGCAGATGATGGTCGGTGATGATGACTTTAATTCCGGCGCAATTGGCAGCCGCCACACCGGCAAAGCTGGCAATGCCGTTATCGACGGTGACAATTAAGTCCGGTTTAAGCGGCAGGATCGTTTCGAGCAATTCAGGGCTTAGCCCGTAGCCGTGCAAAAAGCGATTGGGAACTTGATAACTCACCCGCCGTGCGCCAAGCGCACGCAAACCACGCACGGCGACGGCGCTACCGGTAGCGCCGTCGGTATCGAAGTCTCCGACCACCACGATGTGGGCGTCGTCGCGCAATGCCGTTTCCAATAACTCACACGCACGCGTTATGCCCGATAACGTTCCTGGCGCTTGCAACGCCGCCAATCGATGATTCACGCACGTCGGTGTCAAGGCACCACGAGCGCTGTATATGCGGCGCAAGACTGGATGTATCGAATCGGGCCAGTCGGCAACCCTTTCGTCACGCGCACGGCGTTGGATGCGTAACGCTTTCACGCGAACCGGCGCCAAATGCGCCAACGATGGATGGCGCGGACCACAAAGCGCTCGCCGCTTTCAAACAGCAGCCGGATTTCAGCGTACTGTTTGCGGCGTAACGCATGATCAATCAATGGCAACCAATCACTCTCTAACTCGGTTGCGTTAACGTTAACCAGATCAAGCACGCCATTACCAAACTCGTCGCCGATAAGCGCATCATGCAAATGTGTTTTTTGCAAAATATTAGCCTTTTTTGCTAAAGCGCGCAGGACGGAATCTTCGCTAAAAACCGCATCATAATCGCTCTTCACCCACATCGGTAAAGCCCCACCACCCCAGATCCACAGCCCGTTTATCGGTAACTCTCCGCGTCTTACCAGTCTTGCATTCAGCGGATGGTTATGCAAAATAATTTGCATTTCATTATGCAATGCACGCCAGCGCTTACCGGAATCACCGGTTGGGAGATGACGGGCCAAATCATCACCCAACACTGCCTCGGGGGAGGTGAGCTCAGGCATCTGCAATCCGGCCTCACAACGCAAATACCAGCGCAAAGGCGCTGTCGCCTCCAGAATAAATCCAGCATCACCAAATAGGGGCTTTAGGCTATTCACTAACTCAGCCGTCTCATCGGCACTCAGCGCGAAATTGCCACAGCGAAGCATTCGCACCGTGATCATATCGGCATGAAAATAGGCCGGCGCGACACGCAACCAAACATCGTTCCCTGCATCCCCCGCATCAAACTCGCGCGCTAACGCGGCACTCGGAAAACCGGTACCCGGAAACTGAAACAACACTCGTAGGACAGCCTCGCGTCCCACTGCTGCATCCGGTTGGCGATTTCCGCGCGCCACCCAGCCGGCCAGCACTCCGCTGATGGTATGTAAATGGGATTTGGTTGGAAGCAACAGGCTAAGAGCGCGAACGGACGTTTTCCCGGTTTTCAGGTAAGCGCGCTCCTTCCCCCTTGAGGGGGAAAGGCTGGGATGGGGGTGGGTTCGAAGCGGAGTGATCATGTATTGCATAAGAGGGGATATCGCAGCCACCCCCACCAGCGCGCTGTGCGCGCTGACTCCCCCATCAAGGGGGAGTGAAATAAAAAAAGCCGAAAATGCATGATTATGCGCTATACAGGTACTTTAAGGTTTTTACGTTTCGTAACGTACCGCGACAATCTCAAACGTCTTGGTTCCGTTTGCGGCCTGAAACTCAAACGTATCGCCTTCGCTTTTGCCGATCAGTGCGCGCGCAAACGGAGAGCTAACGGAAATTAGGGCTTGCTTTATATCGGCCTCCAAATCGCCCACGATTTGGTAGGTGACCTCGTCCCCGCTCGCCTCGTCCATCAATACCACCGTCGCGCCGAACACGATGCGTGAGCCGGCGCTGAGCTTCGTGATATCGATCACCTCGGCATAGGATAAAGCCGCTTCCAGCTCTTGTATCCGCCCCTCGGTAAACCCCTGTTGCTCGCGCGCAGCGTGGTATTCGGCATTCTCTTTTAAATCGCCATGGGCACGCGCCTCGGCAATCGCACTGATAATCCTCGGCCGCTCCACCGACTTTAGCCGATCCAATTCCGCACGTAAGCGATCGGCTCCGCGTTGGGTTAGTGGGGCTCGTTTCATGCTTTTAACTCCTGGTGCAATTCCTGCAAAGAATTCACTACCCCGTTATCGCGAAAATCCAACGAATGCAACAATGCTCTCGCCCCGGCGATGGTGGTTGAATAAGTAATACGCTGTTGCAACGCCTCGCGGCGAATGGAAAACGAATCGGCAATCGCTTGTTTGCCTTCGGTCGTATTAACGATAAACACTATTTCACCGTTCTTAATCAAATCCACGATATGCGGACGGCCCTCGAGCACTTTATTGATCCGCTCGCACACCACGCCGTGCTGCAGCAAATAAGCGCAAGTACCTCCGGTCGCAACCAAATTAAACCCGCGCTTGATTAGGTCATTAGCGACAGCCAACAAACGCGGCTTATCGCCCTCACGAACGCTTAAAAACGCTTTGCCCTGTTTTGGCGAAGCAATATTGGCGGCTTCATGGGCACGCGCAAACGCCGTGCCAAAGCTGCGGCCCACCCCCATGATCTCGCCGGTGGAACGCATTTCCGGACCAAGAATGGGGTCGACGTTTTGAAATTTCAAAAAAGGAAATATGGCTTCTTTTATTGAGTAGTACGATGGAATGACCTCCTTCGTTGTGCCTTGTTTCACGAGCGATTGGCCGACCATCGCACGAGCCGCGATTTTCGCCAGCGGCACCCCGGTCGCTTTGGAAACAAACGGCACTGTGCGCGAGGCGCGCGGATTGACTTCTAAAATGTAGATGGTGTCGCCCTGGATCGCAAATTGCGTGTTCATCAATCCAATGACTTTCAACTCGCGCGCCATTTGCGTGGCTTGGACCCGCATGCGGTTTTGAATCTCAATGGTCAACGAATAAGGCGGCAACGAACAGGATGAGTCGCCGGAATGCACGCCGGCTTCCTCGATATGCTCCATGATGCCGCCAATCAGCACATTACCCTCGGCATCGCAAACGATATCAACATCGACCTCGGTCGCATTATCCAAAAAGCGGTCCAACAACACTGGGGAGTCGTTGGAAACTCGCACCGCTTCGGTTATATAACGTTTCAAATCGGCATCGTCGTAGACGATTTCCATCGCTCGCCCACCCAGTACGTAACTTGGACGCACCACCAACGGATAGCCAATTTCACGCGCCAAGGCAATCGCTTCATCCGGGTTGCGCGCGGTGCGGTTGGGTGGCTGCAGTAAACCGAGCTTAACGATCATTTGCTGGAACCGCTCGCGGTCCTCGGCAAGATCGATCGAGTCCGGCGAGGTACCGATCACAGGAACGCCATTGGCTTCCAATGCGCGCGCAAGTTTTAACGGCGTTTGGCCGCCGTACTGAACGATCACGCCTTTCGGTTTTTCCTTGTCGACAATTTCAAGAACGTCTTCCAACGTTACCGGCTCGAAGTACAATCGATCCGATGTGTCGTAATCGGTCGAAACGGTCTCCGGATTGCAATTGACCATAATGGTTTCGTAACCATCCTCGCGCAGCGCCAGCGCCGCGTGCACGCAGCAATAGTCGAATTCAATTCCTTGGCCAATCCGATTGGGCCCGCCGCCCAGCACCATGATTTTGTCGCGCTGGCTGGGAGTGGCCTCGCACTCTTCTTCATACGTGGAATAAAGATACGCCGTACCGGTGGAAAATTCGCCGGCGCACGAATCCACGCGTTTATAAACCGGACGCACATCAAACGCGCGGCGCAAATGGCGCACGGCGTTTTCATCGGTACCGAGCAGTGCGGCCAACCGCGCGTCGGAAAACCCCTTGCGTTTAAGGGCACGCATGCGTTTGGCATCGACGGCCATCATGCCTTGCTCGGCCACTTCCTTTTCGGTCGCGATCAAATCTTCAATCTGCGCCAAAAACCAAGGATCGATATGGGTTTGCTCGAACACCGCGTCCAACGTCAACCCGGCGCGAAACGCATCGCCTAAATAAAACATCCGCTCGGGGCTCGGTTCGCGCAATTCGCGCTTAAGCTCAATCACACCGTCTTCGCTAGTGAGAGCGAGCTTGGTCGGGTTTAGTCCGTCCACACCAATCTCCAATCCGCGCAAGGCCTTCTGTAAGGATTCTTGGAAAGTACGACCGATCGCCATCACTTCGCCGACCGACTTCATCTGCGTCGTCAACCGCGCGTCGGCGGTGGGGAATTTCTCAAAAGCAAAACGCGGAATTTTAGTCACGACATAATCGATGCTCGGCTCGAACGACGCCGGCGTGCGTGAGGCGGTGATCTCATTGCGCAACTCGTTGAGCGTATACCCCACCGCCAACTTCGCGGCCACCTTTGCGATGGGAAAACCGGTCGCTTTTGAAGCCAGTGCGGAAGAACGCGATACCCTTGGATTCATCTCGATAACAACGACGCGTCCGTTCTCGCTGTTCACCCCGAACTGGACATTGGAGCCCCCGGTGTCCACACCGATTTTTCGCAACACGGCGATCGAGGCATCGCGCAAACGTTGATATTCCTTATCGGTGAGCGTTTGCGCCGGCGCCACCGTGATTGAATCGCCGGTGTGCACGCCCATGGGGTCCAAATTCTCGATCGAGCAGACGATAATGCAGTTATCGGCGGTGTCGCGCACCACCTCCATTTCAAACTCTTTCCAGCCAAGCACCGACTCTTCGATCAACACCTCCCCAACCGGTGAAAGCTCCAAACCGCGGGCGACGATTTCGACGAATTCCTCGCGGTTATAAGCGATGCCGCCACCACTTCCCCCCAACGTGAACGAGGGGCGAATAATCGTCGGATACCCCACCTTGACCTGCGTTTCAAGCGCTTGCTCCAAACTGCGCGCAACCTCGGCCTTGGGCGTATCAAGCCCGATATCCGCCATCGCCAAACGAAACAGCTCCCGGTCCTCGGCCATACGAATCGCTTTGGGCGAAGCGCCAATCAATTCCACTTTAAACTTTTCCAAAATGCCGTGATCGGCCAGCTCCAGCGCCGTATTCAACGCCGTTTGCCCGCCCATCGTCGGCAATATCGCATCGGGGCGCTCTTTTTCAATAATCCGCGCGATCGTCTGCCAGTTGATCGGTTCGATATACACCGCATCGGCCATATCCGGATCGGTCATGATCGTGGCCGGATTGGAGTTCACCAAAATCACCCGATATCCTTCTTCACGCAAGGCTTTACAAGCTTGCGCGCCGGAATAATCGAACTCACAAGCCTGCCCGATCACGATCGGCCCTGCCCCGATAAGAAGAATGCTGCGAATGTCAGTGCGCTTTGGCATGATCGGTATAATGTATGTTATTTAATTTTTTAAAATATCAATTGGAAAACACGTACCCAAGCGCTGCCAAATGCTGTTTCAGCCACAAATACAGGCAAACCCCGCCGGCGAACCCAACGATCACGAACAGCCAGCCCCATAAAGACGATTTACCATAGCGCTTGGCGGTTTCCGCATCGTTGTGAATCAACGCGTGAAAATGCTCGCCACCAATAACAAACCCAAGCCCGACAATTAATAAAATCGGTATCGCCACCGCACCTTTCATTGAAAGACGCACAGACAGACCAAGCACGGCATCGTGCAACGGCGCATAGACCTCAAAATACGCGATGGCCGCCGTTAGTAATAAGAGAAACAATCCCAATGAGCGGTACTTCACGATAGGCTCCTTAAAACCGGGCGGTTCGTCATACGGCTTGGCGTATTACAGCCTGAGCCGAGGGCTGACGCTGCCCTTCCAACAAGACGATAAACCGATCGAATAAGGCCGCCACGTCATGGGGACCGGGACTTGCTTCAGGATGACCTTGAAAACCGAACGCGGGTGCATCGTTCATCTGAATTCCCTGCAACGAACCATCGAACAGCGAACGATGCGTCGCGGTTACATTCTTCGGTAAGGTCGCCTCGTCAACGGCAAACCCGTGATTTTGGCTCGAAATCATCACCGAGCCGGACGCGACATCCTGCACCGGATGGTTAGCGCCGTGATGGCCAAATTTCATTTTGACGGTGCGCGCACCACACGCAAGCCCGAGCAATTGATGCCCAAGACAAATGCCAAAAACAGGAATTTTTTGCTTTATAAACTCGCGAATGGCGGTAATTGCATAATCGCAAGGTTCTGGATCGCCGGGGCCGTTGGATAAGAAAATGCCATCCGGTTTAAGCGCCAATACTCGATCCGCTGCCGTCTGCGCCGGAACCACTGTAACGTCGCAGCCGCGATCCACCAATAGGCGCAAGATGTTTCGCTTAATGCCGAAGTCATAGGCAACTACCCGATATTTACCCGGCGTTCGCCGGAAAGCGGCGGTGTCAAGATCGTAACTGCCGGAATCGAACCGATAGCTCTCCTTCGTACTAACGACTTTCGCCAAATCCATACCCTTTAGACCGGGAAACGCACGCGCCGCTTCCTGTACTTGCTCCTGCGACAGGCCGGAACCTGCGGCAATGCAGCCGCCCTGCGCCCCGCCCTCGCGCAGAATGCGCGTAAGGCGTCGGGTATCAATATCGGCAATCGCCACGATGCCGTGCCTGCGCAAATAGCCATCCAATGTTTCGGTGCTGCGCCAACTGCTGGCGCGTAACGGTAAATTGCGGATGATCAATCCAGTGGCGTGCACTCGATCGGACTCTTCATCAATCGCGGTACAACCGGTGTTGCCGATATGCGGATAGGTTAAAGTGATTAACTGCTGCGCATAGGATGGGTCGGTTAATATCTCCTGATACCCGGTCATTGCGGTGTTGAAAACGACTTCCCCGCAACTTAATCCCTCTGCACCAATGGAAACGCCGTGAAACAAACTGCCATCGGCCAGTGCCAGTAATGCAGGGGTGCTCACAATGCTTCGCCTTATCTATAAGTTTCGATGCTGATCGTGCATGATCGGTCGGTTTCAAGTTCACCTTCACCCAAACCGTAGGTGTGCCGACACGCATGATCCGTACAAACCGATCCGTGCAAGCTGATTAAAGGGAACTCGGGCGAGCGAGAATGATAAGCGTCTGCGCCAGGTGTGTCCACTAAAGTAACCGCCAAACTTCAATCAGGCCGGGCTAGCCGACTATACTTAACACGGTTCAAGCCTTAAGGAATCCGAATGCCGCACTTGCTAGCGCTATCCCATCGCACGGCTCTAAAAGCATCGATCCTACTTTTATTGTTATCGCTTTTGGTCGCCTGCAACACACCCGAATCCCCCTCCCCGCAACGATCCAGCAATAACGTCTCTACATCGCCCCGGGTTGAGGGGTTCGCGCTTATCAGCGCCAATGCGGATACCGATGAAACCCGACCAACGATTGTTTTGGAGTTTTCAAGACAGCTGGTCGGTGCACAAAAATTCGACGAGTTGCTGGATTTGCGCGGAGCAAAAGGCGAAACCATCAAAGGCAGCTGGATTCTCGACCAAGACGGCACGCACCTGCGTTTTCCGTATCTTGAGGCAAACCAAAACTACAAATTGCGCATCAAAGCGGAGCTGAGCGCCGTTGACGGAAAAACCTTAAGCAAACCGATAGAGAAAGAAATTTATTCCGGCCCATTGCAACCGGTGGTTGGTTTCGCCAGCCAAGGCAGTGTGCTGCCCGCGCACGACTCGCAAGGCCTTCCGGTAGTCACTCTAAACGTTCACGAGGCCGACGTGGAGTTTTTCCGCGTAAGAGAAAAAGAGCTGTCGGTGTTTTTCTCAAATTATCAAAAAAACAGTCAACGCGGGTATTGGGCGCTGGATCGATTAACGAAAATCGCCGATTCGATTTACACCAACCGCTTCATTTTGGAAGCCAAGCCGAACGAACGCTCGTTATCGTACTTGCCCGTCCAAAGCATCAGTGAACTGACGAAACCGGGATTGTATTTCGCGGTCATGAAGCGCGCCGGGCATTTTGCCGGCCAATACGAAACGTGCTTCTTTTTCGTAAGCGATATCGGCGTCCACGTGCGTGTGCACAAGAATCGGCTTTGGGTGCATACCGCTTCGTTGCGCACCGGAAACCCCTTAAACGATGTCGACATCCGCATCTTGGATAAATCGGGCAACAGCGTTGCGGTGAAAGGCACTCACACTGGAGAAGACGGCAATGTGGAATTTGCGTACCAGTTAAAACCGGAGCACGTGGTCGTTGCGCAATTGGGCAGCGATGTATCGCTGCTGCCGTTCAATCAACCAGCGCTGGATTTATCCGATTTTTCCGTTACTGGTCGTAAGCAGGACTCCTATGACGTATTTTCCTGGTCCGGACGCGATTTGTATCGTCCCGGAGAAACCGTGCGCGTTTGCGCACTGCTGCGAGATTACGATGGTAAACCCATCAAACCGCAACCGTTGATCGCGACCTTAAAAACCCCCGACGGTCGAAATTTTGCAACCGCCAACCTTGAACCACAGGATCTTGGTTACTTCGAATTCACCCGGCTGATACCAGAGGACGCCCCTACCGGCCGCTGGCAGCTGGAATTCCGCTTAGACCCCGCACAAAAGGACACCGCGCACCGGTTTGCTTTCCGCGTTGAGGAGTTCTTGCCGGAGCGTTTGAAGCTCGACATCGATAGCCCGAAAGAGCTGTTGCGGCCGGGCGAGCCGTTCCCACTCACGGTTCAGGCCGATTACCTCTACGGCACCCCCGCAGCACGCAATCGTTTTAGCGCAAAGCTCATCGTCACCCCGGATCAACATCCAATCGCTACCCGCAAAGAATTCTTCTTCGGCGATCCGCTGATCGAGTTGCCGAAAAATACCGACGATGTCCTTGATACCACGCTCGATGATGATGGCTATCTCGCGGCAAACCTTCCCTTGCTGCCTGACACGAAATTGACCGCACCGGTCAGCGCGGTCATTTCCGGAAGTGTGTTTGAAAGCGGTGGACGAACCGTCACCCGCACACTGAAGCGCACCGTATGGCCGGCGCCAGCGCTAGTGGGTGTGCGTCCGTTGTTTGATCCAAAGGATGGCGCCGACTCCAACAGCATCGCAAGCTTCGAGGTAATCCGCAGCGACCCAAGCGGCCAGCTGCTACCAAGCGAAAAAATGCGCGTGGTATTAAAGCACGAACTGCGCGAATACCATTGGGCTTACGATCACGACAGCGGTTGGCGTTTTGATTACACCCAACTATGGGAAAACACCAACACCGAAGATCTTACCTTGGCCGCCGGCGTTCCAGGACAAGTGAATGTACGCGTTGCCTGGGGCGAGTATCGATTGGAAATTACCGATCCGCAAAGCGGCTTGACCATGCAATACCCCTTCGTCGCCGGCTGGAGCATGGACAACCAAAACCGCGGCAAGGAAGCACGCCCCGACAAGGTGAAATTGGCACTCGACAAAGAGCGCTATCACGCTGGCGATACGTTAAAAGTAACCATCACCCCGCCACAACCGGGACCCGGAGTGTTATTGGTCGAATCCGATCACCTACTGTATGCCAAGAACATTGACGCTACGGCCGGTGCTAATTACGAGATTCCGGTGACGGGCGAATTCGAACGCCACGATGTGTATGTCACGGCCTTGGTATTTCGCCCCAGCAGCGGACTGCAGCACATTACACCGAACCGCGCCGTTGGCGTTGCACAAGTACCAATGGATCGGCGTAAGCGCATGATCACCGCCGAGCTTAACGCCATCGATAAACTGCGTCCGAACCAAGATCTCGAGGTTACGGTAAAGGCAAGCGCACTGGCTGGAAAGCCCGCGTTTGTTACTTTGTCTGCCGTGGATTTGGGTATTATTAATATCACCCGATTCCCCATTCCGGATGCGGCGCAGTACTTATTTGCCCAGCGCGCGCTGAGCGTTGACGCCTACGATTTATACGGCCGTGTTATCGAGAATTATTCCGGAACGCAAGCAAAACTGCGCTACGGAGGTGATGCCTTGATAACCGCCTTGCCGCAAGCGCGACGGCCAACGGCGAAAGCGCTGACTGTCGATTTGTTCAGCGGTCCCGTGCAGCTAGACGCAAAGGGCGAGGCCAAGCTCACCGTGCACATACCGGATTTTAACGGCACGTTACGCCTCGCTGCGCTGGTCTATGGCGAATCGCAATATGCCACGGCACAGGGTGAAACCCTGGTGCAGGCGCCGTTGGTCGCCGAAGTATCGACGCCACGGGTTATGGCTCCCGGTGATACCGCGATGCTAACGCTGGACATGCAGAATTTCTCGGGCAGCGCACGCGAGTTCGCCGTTCAAGTACGCGCGCAACCGCCCTTGGCCATCGACAATGGCGAACGCAAAATGAAGCTCGCCAATGGTGCGAAAAGCACATCCAGTTTTTCGCTTAAGGCGCTGAATGGCTTCGGTAACGGAAAGTTCAGCGTGCTGGCACAAAGTGGGGACATAAAAATTGAACGCCAATTTGAGATTGCGGTGCGTCCGGCCTACCCCATTTCTCGCGACTCCACTCCAAAGGTGTTGAACACGGGCGACACGCTCAATATTGGCAGCGACACCATCGCGGGATTAATACCCGAATCGGTTACCGCGCAGGTCATTCTAAGCGCGCTGCCACCATTGCCGTTTGGCGCGGCGATAAAACAATTGCGAGATTACGCGTACGGCTGCCTGGAGCAGACCACCAGCAAAGCATTTCCTCTAATTTGGCTAGACGCCACTACAGCAAAAAAACTGGGCGTGCCTGAATTAGAAACCGATCAACGCCAAAAGCAGCTTGAACTTGCGTTCAGCCGTCTATCGTCATTTCAGCAAGACAACGGCCATTTTTCGATGTGGGGAGGCGACTCCTACAGCAATACCGCATTGACTCCGTATGTGGCGGAATTGCTGATCGATGCGCGCGACGCCGGCTATCCCATTCCCGAAGCCACGTTACAAAAAGCATTGCTGCGGTTAAATGAGGATTTACTCAGCGGCGGTGATCCACACTACGGGGATGAACATGCGGATCATCTTAGGTTGGCAACCGATGCCTATGCCGGCTATGTGCTGGCGCGGGTGCAACGCGCCCCGCTTGGTACGCTGCGTGTGTTGTACGACAACGACCGAGACAAGCTGATCGCACCATTGCCGTTATTGCATTTAGGGCTTGCCCTCACACTACAGGGCGACAAGCCGCGCGGCGAAAAAGCGATACAAGAGGCCTTCAGCAAAGATTGGCCGCAGCGGCCTTCCGATCTTGACGATTACGGTTCTGAATTGCGCGATCTTGCATTGATGTTGGCGCTTACGCACGAACACGGGATAGCCAATTCCGATTTTGACGAAAAAATATTTTCTCTAGCGAGAAATTATATTGCCCGCAAACACGCCAGCCCAGCGTACCTCAGCACCCAGGAAATGGTTGCGTTGTTCCGTCTTGGGCGGCAATTGTTGCAAACAGAATCGTCCACATTCGGCGGCACCTTTAATGTGAATGGCAATGCCTCGCAGTTTGCGGCGGAAAAGATGTGGGGGCGCACGTTTAACGGTGCGGACATTCTTCACGGTATCCATATCGCCCCCAATAGCGCCAAAACCATTTATGCCTCCCAAGACGTAGCCGGCTACCCGATCAAGGCGCCGCCAGCGGACGCGAGCAAAATCGCGATCAAGCGCTCGTGGTTCACCACCTCGGGTGAGCCTTTCAACGCCGATACGCTAATCGAGGGCGAGAGTTTAATCGCCGCAATTACGTTGGAAGCCCGCGAGGCAATGCCAGATGCGTTGGTAACGGACCTGCTGCCCGGAGGCTTGGAAATTGAAAATCTCAATTTAAGCGATGCCAAGCAATGGCAAAACGTCGTAATCGACGGCGTTCATATGAACGAGCGTGAAACCAGTTACAACCTTCGCCACGAGGAATACCGGGAAGATCGCTACATAGCATCAATAAAATTGGAAAAAGGAGTAAAGGTTCATTTATTTTACTTAGTGCGGGCGGTATCGCCCGGCACTTATGCCGTACCGCCGTCATTGGTGGATGATATGTATCGACCGGAACTGCGCGGAATCGGGGCTAATAAACCGGAAACACTGCGGGTGGTGGAGCCGTAGGCTTTTGTATTCACGAATCTTGCTGAGGATTGGCCCAGGAACGCGATTGTTGGCATTTTCCATTTGCAATACGATTTGCACCAATTAGAAAGCCGTTCGTGCTGCGCTTGTCGAAGCACCCACCGACTAAGTACAGCGTGAACGGGGGTTGAGTTTCTATTGCAAATGGAAAATGCCAATCAATCCTGTTCCCCCTCGGATCTGTTTTGGAGCATACCCCACGCATGCAAAGGAAAGTTACCAAGGTGCTGAGCAATCACCGCCCGTAATAAACGTTTCAGCGCACCCAAATCCGCGGCGCCGGGGGCATTGTCGGCATGCAGCGCAAGCAATCCGGACCCGCGCACACGCACCCCGCTCATGCCAATCTGCCAGCGGCGCGGCCCTAGGTCGGGGTGATACGCATAATCGGCCTCGGGATCCACCGCGCGCCCGGAATCGCATTCCCGATCAAGCATCAAACCATAACCTAGAAGCGTCAACAGATCGCGCTCCATACGGCGCAAAGTCCAGGCCAGGCCCTGCCCGGTCGCTAAACGCGCCAAGCAGGTTTCGTAAGCAACATAAATTTCCGAATTGGCGTCGTTGCGCGCGGTTAGCCGCATGATCAATTCATTAATATACATTGCACATAAAAGCGCCGCACCGGAAAGCTGCCGTGAACCGCCCGCGCCTTCCGCTGCAACCAACACCACGAGCTCCCCGCGACCAGTCCAGCTTAACGAAAGCGGCTGGAACGGCTGCAATAACGCGCGCGGGAACCGGCTACGCTCACCGCGCACCGCCCGCGCGATCATTCCTATCCGCCCATGGTCTCGAGTAAACGCTTCAATGAGAAGGCTGGTTTCACGATATGGCCGGGCGTGTAATACATAGGAAAGCTGTTGTTCAACACGCATATCGCGCAAGCGGCATCAATCGTTATAACCGAATTGCTGTAGCGCCGATTCATCGTCGGCCCAGCTCTTGCGTACTCGCACCCATAAACCCAAAAAGACCCTTGTTTGCACCAATTTCTCGATTTCGCGCCGTGCCGCGGTGCCGATGCTTTTTAACTGCTCGCCGGCGCTGCCAATAACAATCGCTTTTTGCGCTTCACGCTCCACCCAGATCACCGCCCCAATGCGCAGTAATTTCCCGTCAACGGCATATTGCTCCACCTCAACGGTGGTGGCATAAGGCAGCTCTTGTTGCAGTTGACGCATCAATTGCTCGCGCACCAGCTCCGCAACGAGAAAACGTTGACTGCGGTCCGTGATTTCGTCCGCTGCGTAAAGCGCCGGGGCAATCGGCAGTCGCTTAATAATCCCCTGCTCTAGATCCTGCAACCCATCGGAACGCCGGGCGGAAACCAAATAGACGTCGGTGTAAGAAAATGAATTATTTATTTTTTCCAAAAATGGTAAGAAAGTTTTTTTATCTTTCAATAAATCAATTTTATTAATCACCAAAAGCCGCGGGCATTCGGTCTCGGCTAATGCATTCCAAACATTTTCGTCTTGTTGACGCCATTGCCCCGCCTCAATCACATGCACCAATACATCCACGTCACTGATGGTTTGGCGCGCAAGGCGATTAAGCTGGCGATTTAGCGCTTGCTTACACGCGTGATGCAAGCCGGGGGTATCCACGTAAATGATTTGCGCCGCTTCATGTGTAACGATGCCGATGATGGCGTGCCGGGTGGTTTGCGGCTTGGGAGAAACAATGCTTACCTTAAAACCGGTAAGCCGGTTGATCAATGTGGATTTCCCGACATTTGGGCGGCCAAGCAACGCCACCCGGCCGCAGCGGTGATTCAAATCATCGACTGATTTATCCAATTCGTCCAAGTTTCGCATCCATTTGCAACAATGCCGATTCCGCGGCGAGCTGTTCCGCCAAACGGCGGGAGTTGCCGCTTCCATTGGTACGCAAACCCAGAGCCTCCACCACGCAATTCACTTCAAACACCTTGGCGTGCTCTTCTCCGCTGGTGGCTATCAATTCATAATGGGGTAAAGCCAAGCCCTTGGCTTGGAGACGCTCCTGCAGCCGGGTTTTCGGGTCTTTGTCTTCGCCAATATCGCTATTGGCTAGGAGCTCAGCGAATAATTGTTGCACCACAACCCGGCACTCTTGCCAACCGCCATCGAGATAAATCGCCGCAATCAATGCTTCAAAAGCGTCGGCAAGTATGGAATCGCGTCGATGACCACCGCTTTTAAGTTCCCCCGGGCCCAGACGCAATTGCCCACCCAATTCAAGAGACCTGGCAATGCCGGCCAATGCCTGCCCGTTCACCAGGCGCGCTCGCAATCGGGTTAAATCGCCTTCCGTGGCCGATGGGTAACGCTCGTATATCAACTCCGCCACCAGCAAATTAACCAAGGCGTCGCCTAGGAACTCCAAACGCTCGTTATTGGCGCGGCCTAAACTTCGATGCGTTAACGCCTGCTCCTGCAGGCGTGGATTTTTAAAGCGGTACGATAACGATGCGCCAGACACTTGGAATATGACCTAATTGCTGGCCACATTGTTGTTCAAAACGACCGATTTATCGAAACTGGCGACGAAATCCACATTGTATAGAAATGGCACCCGTTTTTCCCAGGCGATGCGCAAGGTTGCCATAGCGCCCTGTCGGTTCAAGTGAATGTTTTGCGGGCCGATGGTCCCCTCGTCCACATATTGCAAATTAAATTTTAGGCCTAAACTGCGCCGAATATCGTCCATCGATTTGTTGGCGGAGCCGGGCTCGGCCCGGACCTGTTCCATCGACTTAACAACGCCGTAGTACTCGATATAAACCGGAAGCAGGCGCATTACGATCAGCGCAAAAAAACCGGCGATCGCCAGCACAAACACAAACCCGACCAATGTGATGCCACGCTGTGTACTGAGAGCACGCATAAATCACCCCTATTTAATCAAAGTGCCAATCCGATTGAAGTCGACACCGCCATCGAAATTCATCCAGATGACGAATGCCTTTCCAACCAAGTTTTGCTCCGGAACAAACCCCCAATAGCGGCTATCAAGGCTATTGTCCCGATTATCCCCCATCACGAAATATTGCCCTTCAGGCACGCGGTAGGTACCTTCATTGCCATGGTCGACATTCGGCATGGCCAAAATTTGATGGTCGACATTCGGTAAATGCTCCTGGCGAAGGTCGGCGCCCGTGCTTCTACGGCCCTCCTCGCCCACACCGACATACGTCCCCAACGGGGATTGGGCAATCTCTTTGCCGTTAACGTATACGGTTTTATTGTGATAGGTGATTTCATCACCCGGCAAACCAATCACACGCTTGATGTAATCGACTTTCGGGTCTTTGGGGTAACGAAACACGATGACGTCGCCACGCGCGGGCTCGCCCATGGCAAAAATCTTTTTATCCAACACCGGCAAACGAATGCCGTAGGTGAATTTATTCACCAAAATGAAATCGCCGACCAACAACGTTGGCATCATGGAGCTTGATGGAATTTTAAATGGCTCAGCCAAAAACGACCGGAATAAAAGCACAATCAAGATCACCGGGAAAAACGATCGCGCGTATTCCACTATCAGCGGTTCGCGTATCGCCTTTTCGACATCGGCCGCATTTCCAGCACCGGCCATCACCAGCGCACGATCGCGGCGCGCGCGCGCAAAAAACAATTTATCGATTCCGGCGATAATGCCGGTGCCAAACGTTAGTGCCACCAATAGCGCCGCAAAATTAAAATCCATTCGTCAACTCCTCAACACGCAATGCGTTTTCCGCTTAAGCGCAAACGCTGCCAACCTTACTTGTTATTTACCTGCAAAACAGCAAGAAAGGCCTCTTGTGGAATTTCCACCTGCCCGACTTGCTTCATGCGCTTCTTTCCTTCCTTCTGCTTTTCCAGAAGTTTCCTTTTACGACTAACATCGCCACCGTAGCATTTCGCCAATACGTTTTTACGCAACGCCTTAACGGTGGAGCGCGCAATGATCTGCGAACCCAAAGCCGCTTGAATGGCAACATCGAACATTTGCCGCGGAATCAGCTCGCGCATGCGCTCGACCAACTCACGCCCGCGCCGATCCGCTTGAGAGCGATGCAAAATAAACGACAAAGCATCCACGTTTTCCCCGTTCACCAATACATCTAGCCGCACAAACGGGCCGGCTTGAAAGCGGTCAAAATGATAGTCCAACGACGCATAGCCGCGGCTTACCGATTTTAGTCGATCAAAGAAATCGAGCACCACTTCGGCCAACGGCAGTTCGTAGGAAATCTGAACTTGGCTGGCAAGATATTGTATGGAACGCTGCACCCCGCGCTTTTCCTCGCACAAGGTAATGACATTTCCAATATAAGCCGGGGGCGTCAGGATATTGGCGACGATAATCGGCTCGCGAATTTCCACAATGCTCGAAAGGCTGGGCATTTTCGCCGGGTTATCCAAGTCGACGATCTCGCCATTCACCATCGCCAATTGGTAAATCACCGTCGGCGCGGTGGAAATCAAATTCAAGTCGTATTCGCGCTCCAGCCGCTCTTGGATAATCTCCATATGGAGCATGCCCAAAAAGCCACAGCGAAAGCCAAACCCCATCGCTTCGGAGCTTTCCGGTTCAAAGTGCAAAGAAGAGTCGTTTAAAGTGAGTTTATCCAAGGCTTCGCGCAAGGCCGGATAATCCTCCGCTGCGATGGGAAACAAACCCGCGAACACACGCGGCTGCACTTTCTGAAATCCCGGTAACGGATGCGGCGCTGGCAACGCAGCTAGCGTCAACGTGTCCCCCACCGGCGCGCCGTGCACTTCTTTAATCGCCGCACAAACAAAACCGACCTCACCAGGCCCGAGGCGAGCCTGCACTTTACGCTTTGGCGTAAATACACCGACCTGGTCCACCTCATGGGCACGACCGGTCGACATCACCAAAATTTTGTCGCGCGGCTTGATTTCGCCCTGCATCACGCGCACCAGCGACACCACGCCAAGGTAATTGTCGAACCACGAATCGATAATCAACGCTTGCAAACGATCGGTATCGCGCGGCTTCGGCGGAGGAATTCGTGCGACAATGGCTTCGAGAACGGCATGGATGTTCTGTCCGGTTTTTGCACTGATCTCGATCGCATCGGTGGCATCGATACCGATTACCGCCTCGATCTCCTCTTTGACTTTCTCCGGATCCGCAGTCGGCAGATCAATCTTATTGAGCACTGGAATCACTTCCAAACCTTGCTCGACTGCCGTATAGCAATTCGCCACACTTTGCGCCTCAACACCTTGTGCCGCATCGACCACCAGCAACGCACCCTCGCAGGCCGCTAATGAACGGCTGACCTCATACGAAAAATCGACATGTCCCGGCGTGTCGATGAAATTCAACATATAGGTTTTACCGTCCAACGCGGTATACGGCAACGAAACGCTTTGGGCCTTGATCGTGATGCCGCGTTCACGTTCAATCGGGTTGGAATCCAACACTTGGGCTTCCATCTCACGCGCTTCAAGCCCTCCGCAAATTTGGATGATGCGGTCGGCCAAAGTGGATTTTCCGTGATCCACGTGCGCGATGATCGAAAAATTACGAATATGCTCCATGAGTTCCGTACACATTGATGAACCAAGCCCGCGCTGATAATAGGCGTGGCAAAGCGGCTATTGTCGCACGAACCGGCCAAGTTCAGTCGTTTTAACCGCATTAATTGCCTAAGCATGAGGCTCAGCTTGATCCATGCGGTTTCGACATCTCATCGCGAATTTTCGTTCCCGACACAATTTTTGACAGGGGAACCGTGTCCCCTGAGGGGTTCGTTTTGCGC